>NZ_JBEYVM010000018.1:0-165043 GCF_040643995.1 Streptomyces sp. NPDC047049
CGCCCGGTTACATTCCGAACCCGGAAGCTAAGCCTTTCAGCGCCGATGGTACTGCAGGGGGGACCCTGTGGGAGAGTAGGACGCCGCCGAACAATTCTTCAGCTCCGGTCCCTGAACCCTCGTGGTTCAGGGACCGGAGCTTTTTTGTTCTGATTTTCGGGTGGTGGGCGTAACTCGACGTTCATCTGACCTGAGCAGGATCCGTTTCATGCGGACAGTAGGAGCGCTCAAGTCGGCCGGTGTCAGTGCTGGGGATGAGGTCGTGGTGCCGGCGTACGGCAACGCCGAGGTGGCCCGGGCCGTGCTGGAGTTGGGCGCGGTGCCGGTGTTCGCCGATGTGGACGGCGACAGTTACTGCCTGGACCCGGCCGCGGTGTCGGATGTGGTGACCAGCCAGACGGCCGCGGTCGTGGCGATTCACCGGTTCGGTCGGCAGGCGGACACCGGGTGGATCCGTGAAGTGGGTCAGCGACGCGGTCTGTTGGTGCTCGTGGAGAACGAGCCCGGGGCCGACCCGGAGGGCGCCGAACTGCGGCGGGCCCACGCGTCGTACCTGGACGGCAGGCTCAGTGGGGTCCGGACGCCCACGTCGGCGGCGGGGCACACCTACGAGCAGTATGTGGTGCGGGTGCCCGGCAACGGGCGGCCGGACCGGGACGCGTTCGCGCGGGCGCTGCGGGCCAAGGGCGTGGCGTGCAAGGTGCCCGTGCTGGCGCCGGTGTACCGGATGCCGGGGCTGCGGCGGGATGTCTTTCTGCCGGAGACCGAGCGGGCGGTGGACGAGACGCTGGCGTTGCCCGTGCACGCGGGGATGTCGCGGCGGGAGCTCCACAAGATGGTCGGTGCGTGCAATGCGCTCGGCGGGCTGCTGCAGCCGGCCTTTTAGTCGGATATCGGTGGACCGGGCGGTCGACGATTAGAAGACGGCGCGGAGTTGGGGTAATATCTATCCCGTTGCCGCGCCCCAATAGCTCAGTCGGCAGAGCGTCTCCATGGTAAGGAGAAGGTCTACGGTTCGATTCCGTATTGGGGCTCCAGAGGAGAAAGGCCCCCGCCATTCGGCGGGGGCCTTTGTCGTATGCCGGTCCATTGTCGGATCGTTGACGGCTCGGTGATGTCGTATCAGCCCGCACAGGGGAGTTATGAGCCGTGTCGTGGGCGGCGGTTGGAGGCGGGGGAGCGGCCGGGGGCCGTGAGTGAGGGGCCTCGGCCGCTCCCCGGGGGTCAGTCCGCCGGGGCCTCGGGGATGCGCATGGCGAGGATGGCCATGTCGTCGGAGGCGGGTTCGGCGGCGAAGCGCTCCACGGCGCGCAGCACGCGGGCGGCGACGGCGCCTGCCGTCAGTCCCGTACAGGTGGTCAGGAGGTCGGTGAGGCCGTCGTCGCCGAGCATGCGGGTGCCCTCGCGGCGCTCGGTGACGCCGTCGGTGACGCACAGCAGGACATCGCCGGGGTCGAGGCTGACGTTCTGTTCGTAGAGCTCCAGATCGTCCATGACGCCGAGGAGCGGCTGGGGTTCGGCGGCCGGCTCGACGGTGCCGTCCTGGCGGAGACGCAGCGGCAGGGGGTGGCCGGCGCAGACGACCTTGAGGACGGCGCTGCCGTCGGCCTGGGGCCAGAGTTCGCCGTAAAGGAGCGTCAGGAAGCGGCTGCGGGCGCCCTCGTCGAGGATGGCGGCGTTGAGGCGTTCCAGGACGGCGGGGCCGCCGAAGCCCTCGCGGGCGAGCAGGCGCAGCGCGTGCCGGGCCAGGCCCGTGACGGCGGCCGCTTCGGGGCCCGTACCGCAGACGTCACCGATGGCGAAGCCGTAGGCGCCGTCGCGGATCGGGAAGATGTCGTAGAAGTCGCCGCCGACCTCGTTGCCCTCGCCGGCCGCCCGGTAGATGACCTCGACCTCCACGCCGGGGATCGCGGGCTGCTCAGGGGGCAGCAGGCTGCGCTGCAGGGACTGGCTGATGGCCGTGCGCTCGGAGTAGAGACGCGCGTTGTCCAGGGCGAGCGCGGCCCGCCGGGAGAGGTCTTCGGCGAGTTCGAGGATTTCCTGGCGGAAGTGCTCCTCGGTGGGCTTGCCCAGGGTCAGCATGCCGATGACGCGGTTGCGCGCGACGAGGGGGAGGACGACGGTCTCGCCGCCCACCGCGGAGGCGGTGGCGAGGGTGGCGCCGGGGCCGGTGGAGGGCCGGGCGGCGTTGCCCAGGCCCAGGCTGCGCATGGAGGTGCGCAGGGCGGCGTCGTGCGCGGCGTCGCCGGGGGCGGTCCAGACACGGGCACCGGGGGTGGGGACCGGCTCGGGCGGGTCGACCTTCATCAGCAGCGTCTTGAGGCCGTCGATCCGGTCCTCGTCCTCGTGCAGCACATAGGACAGCTCGGGCTCGGACGTCTGGTCGGCGACGGTGTAGACGGCGCACCACGTGGCGAGGGTGGGGACCGTCATCTGCGCCATCAGGGCCAGGGTCTGGTCCCGGTCGAGGGTGCCGGCCAGCAGGTCGGAGGCCTCGACGAGGAAGGAGAGGGAGCCGCGGCGGAGTTTTTCCAGCTCGGTGAGGCGGGCGCGTTCGACGGCGAGGGCGATGCGGTCGGCGGCGAACTGGAGGCGCAGCGCCTCCTCGTTCGTGTAGCGGCCGGCACCCTCCGCGGCGACGCCGAGCGAGCCGGTCAGCCGGCCCTCGACCTTGAGCGGGACGGTGACGACCGAGCGCATGCCCGTACCGCTGAGGAGGGGGACGGCGCCGGGGACCGCGGTGAGGTCTTCGTGGACGGCGGGCATCCGGGCGGAGCCGTAGCGTCCGGAGCCGGCCTCGACGGGGACGCGGGCGAACCGCTGGCGGGCGGAGGGCAGGCCCGTGGAGGCGCGGACCTCGAGTTCGGTCTCGTCGTCGGTGGCCAGGAGGAGGTAGGCGGCGTCGCCGTCGAGCATGTCGCGGGCCCGCTCGACGGTGCGCTGGAGCAGGCCGTCGAGGTCGTCGGGGGCCGGTGAGCCGATGAAGACCTCGAACGGGTCGGCGAGGCGTCCCTCCGAAGGGCCGGCCTGGGAGGCGGCGTCCGGGGCGGGGGTGCGCTGGGGGCTCTGCAGGATGGCGCGCTCGTGGTCGCGTACCAGGAGGCAGACCGTGGAGGCCTCGCCGTCGGCGTCGCGGACGCGCAGGTGGGAGGCGTAGACGGGGACGACCCGGCCGTCCGAGCCCCGGATGCCGTAGGAG
The DNA here is from genome assembly GCF_040643995.1 of Streptomyces sp. NPDC047049. Taxonomy (NCBI): domain Bacteria; kingdom Bacillati; phylum Actinomycetota; class Actinomycetes; order Kitasatosporales; family Streptomycetaceae; genus Streptomyces; species Streptomyces sp. NPDC047049. The sequence continues at coordinate 3,200 of NZ_JBEYVM010000018.1, forward strand.
CCCTCCCAGCGGGAGAGCTGCAGGGCCTCGACGATGCCCGTGCCGGTTCCCGGGGTGTGCGGCCAGGCGGCGAAGTCGGTGAGCGGCTTGCCGATGACCTGCTCGGGGTCGTAGGCGAAGAGGTCCTGGGCGTCCTCGTTCCAGAAGCTGATGCAGCCGCCGCGGTCGATCTGGATCACCGCGACCCGGACGCGGGTCTCGGCGACCGGGAGGGCGGCCACCGGGAGGGCGGGGCCGGCGGAACGGGTGCCGGCCGGGCGCTGGGGGAGGTCGAGCTGGAACCATACGTGCTTTTGTGCGGCGGTGTACTCGACGCCCCAACGGGTGGCGAGCGCGCCGCACAGCAGCAGGCCGCGGCCGCCCTCGCGGTCCGGGTGGACGACGATCTGGCCGGCGTTCTGGAGCGGGATCTCGCGCTCGGGGTAGCGGTCGGCGACGGAAATCCGTACGCCGTCGTCGTTGCGCAGGCACAGCACATCGGCGGCGGTGCCGGCGTGCACCACGGCGTTGGTGACCAGCTCGCTGGTCAGCACCACGGCGTCGTCGACGATGTCGGCGCAGCCCCAGCCCTGGAGGGTGTCGCGGACGAATGCACGGGCAGTGGCGACCGAGCGCCCGACCGGCTCGAAGGTTGCGGCGGCCCGCGCGGTGATCACTGGTCTCCTCATGCGTGTGTCGGTGATCTGCTCCCCCATACTTGCGGCGCCCTCCGAATAAACCTGTGGTGCGTCCACCACTGCCCGTGCTCGATGGCCGGACGGTGGACAGCCGTATGCCAGGTTACTTACCTTCGCCGCACCCGAGGATGCCGGTCACGTGTGTTTCCGCCCCAATCGTGCCCCGGGACGGTGTGCGATGCTGCCGAACTGTTATGGCCTGGTTGGGCCATGGTGAAACACTGGGCACGTATCAAGAGAAAGCCCGGGTAGAACGGTCGACCCTTGCGGGAGGGACACGGTGGAGTCTGGCGCAGCGGCGCGGGGCGCAAGCACGCGCGCGAAAGGCGGACGATCCCGGAACAACGGGACGACCGAGGTGGATACGGCTGCGCTGAATCGGCTGTTGGTCGCGTTGGTCGCGATGCGGGACGGGAACTTCCGCAAGCGGCTCACGGTTTCCGGCGACGGCGTCATGTCGGAGATCGCGGCGGTTTTCAACGAGGTCGCGGATCGCAATCTGCATCTGACGGGCGAGCTGACGCGGGTGCGCCGGGTCGTCGGCCGTGAGGGAAAACTCACGGAGCGGCTGGAGGCCGGCGCCGCCGAGGGCTCCTGGGCCGCGGCGATCGACGCCTCGAATGCCCTGGTCGACGACCTCGTACGGCCCGTCTCCGAGGTGGGACGGGTGCTGTCAGCGGTGTCCGAGGGCGACCTGGAACAGCGGATGGATCTGCGGTCGCGCAGTTCGGACAGCTCTTCGGAGCACCCTCTGCGGGGTGAATTCCTGAAGGTCGGCCGGACCGTCAACGGGCTGGTGGACCAGCTCTCCGCGTTCACCGACGAGGTCACCAGAGTGGCCAGTGAGGTCGGTACGGAGGGCAAGCTCGGCGGCCAGGCGCGGGTGCGCGGAATGTCGGGTTCGTGGAAGGACCTGACGGAATCCGTCAACACCATGGCGTCCCGGCTGACGGCGCAGGTCCGTGACATTGCTCTCGTCACCACGGCGGTGGCCAAGGGTGATCTGTCGCGCAAGGTGACCGTCCATGTCTCCGGCGAGATGCTGGAGCTGAAGAACACCGTCAACACGATGGTCGACCAGCTCTCCTCGTTCGCCTCCGAGGTGACGCGGGTCGCCCGTGAGGTGGGCACCGAGGGCGAGCTCGGTGGTCAGGCGCAGGTCCCCGGCGTGGCCGGGGTGTGGAAGGACCTCACCGACTCGGTCAATCTCATGGCCGGCAACCTCACCGCTCAGGTGCGCGGGATCGCGCAGGTCACCACTGCCGTCGCCAATGGCGATCTGTCGCAGAAGGTCACGGTCAGTGCACGCGGCGAGGTCGCGCAGCTGGCCGACACGATCAACACCATGACCGAGACGCTGCGGACCTTCGCGGACGAAGTGACGCGGGTGGCGAACGAGGTCGGTGCCGAGGGGCAGCTGGGCGGTCAGGCGCAGGTGCCGGGCGCGGCCGGGACGTGGAAGGACCTCACCGACTCGGTGAACACCGCCTTCCGCAACCTGACGGCGCAGGTGCGGGACATCGCGCAGGTGACGACGGCGGTCGCCAACGGTGATCTGTCGCAGACGGTCACCGTCGATGTGGCCGGTGAAATGCTGGAGTTGAAGAACACCGTCAACACGATGGTGGGCCAGCTGTCGTCGTTCGGCGCCGAAGTGACGCGCGTTGCGCGGGAGATCGGTGTCGAGGGTGAGCTGGGCGGCCAGGCCGCGGTGCCCGGGGCGGCCGGGACGTGGAAGGACCTCACGGACTCCGTGAACACCGCCTTCCGCAACCTGACCGGGCAGGTGCGCAACATCGCCCAGGTGACGACCGCGGTGGCCAACGGTGATCTGTCGCAGAAGGTCACCGTCGACGTCTCCGGCGAGATGCTGCAGCTGAAGAACACCGTGAACACCATGGTGGATCAGCTCTCGTCGTTCGCCGACCAGGTCACCCGGATGGCCAGGGACGTGGGCACGGAGGGCCGGCTGGGCGGCCAGGCCCGGGTGGACGGCGTCAGCGGCACCTGGAAGGAGCTGACCGACTCCGTCAACTTCATGGCGGGGAACCTGACTTCTCAGGTGCGGCAGATCGCGCAGGTGACGACGGCGGTCGCGCGTGGCGATCTGTCGCAGAAGATCGACGTGGACGCGCGCGGCGAGATCCTGGAGCTGAAGAACACCATCAACACGATGGTCGACCAGCTCTCCGCCTTCGCCGAGCAGGTCACCCGGGTCGCCCGGGAGGTCGGTACGGACGGCAGGCTGGGCGGCCAGGCGCAGGTGCCGGGCGTCGCGGGCGTCTGGCGCGATCTGACCGACTCGGTGAACGGCATGGCCGGCAACCTGACGGCCCAGGTCCGCAACATCGCCCAGGTCGCCACGGCGGTCGCCCGCGGTGACCTGTCGCAGAAGATCGACGTGGATGCCCGGGGCGAGATCCTGGAGCTGAAGAACACCCTGAACACCATGGTCGACCAGCTCTCCTCGTTCGCGGAGCAGGTCACCCGGGTCGCCCGCGAGGTGGGCACCGAGGGCATCCTGGGCGGCCAGGCCGAGGTGCAGGGCGTCAGCGGTACGTGGAAGGACCTCACCCAGTCCGTCAACTTCATGGCGAACAACCTGACCTCGCAGGTGCGCAACATCGCCGAGGTGACGACCGCGGTGGCCCGCGGTGATCTGTCCAAGAAGATCACCGTCGACGCCAAGGGCGAGATCCTGGAACTGGTCACGACCGTCAACACGATGGTCGACCAGCTGTCGTCGTTCGCCGAGCAGGTGACCCGGGTGGCCCGTGAGGTGGGCACCGAGGGCCAGTTGGGCGGCCAGGCACGGGTGCCGGGCGCGACCGGTATCTGGCTGGACCTCAGCGACAACGTGAACCTGATGGCCAACAACCTGACCATCCAGGTGCGCAACATCTCCCAGGTCTCGGCGGCGGTCGCCAACGGAGACCTCACCAAGAAGGTCACGGTCGAGGCGCGCGGCGAGGTCGCGCAGCTCGCCGACACGGTCAACACGATGGTCACCACGCTGTCGTCGTTCGCCGACGAGGTCACCCGGGTGGCCCGTGAGGTGGGCACCGACGGCATCCTGGGCGGTCAGGCCCGCGTCCCCGGCGTCGCCGGTACGTGGAAGGACCTCACCGAGTCCGTGAACTCGATGGCCAACAACCTGACCGGCCAGGTCCGCAACATCGCCATGGTCACCACCGCCATCGCCAAGGGCGATCTGACCAAGAAGATCGACATTGATGCGCGCGGCGAGATCCTGGCGCTGAAGACCACCATCAACACGATGGTCGACCAGCTGTCGTCCTTCGCCGAGCAGGTCACCAGAGTGGCCCGTGAGGTGGGTACGGAAGGCCAGCTGGGCGGTCAGGCGCAGGTGCGGGGCGTGGCCGGCACCTGGCGGGACCTGACCGAGTCGGTGAACGAGATGGCCGGGAACCTGACCCGTCAGGTGCGGGCCATCGCCGCGGTCGCCGCGGCGGTCACCCTCGGCGATCACAACGTCCGCATCGACGTGGACGCGGCCGGCGAGATCCTGGAGCTCCAGGACAACGTCAACACGATGATCTCCACGCTCCGCGAGACCACCCTCGCCAACGAGGAACAGGACTGGCTCAAGGGCAACCTGGCCCGGATCTCCGGTCTGATGCAGGGCCGTCGCGACCTCAAGGACGTCGCGACGCTCATCATGAGCGAGCTCTCGCCCGCGGTCTCCGCCCAGCACGGCGCGTTCTTCCTCGCCGCGCAGCCCGACAGCCAGGAGATCGGCGCGGACGGCGGCGAGGCGGGCGCGTACGAGCTGCGGCTGATGGGCTCGTACGGCTATGCCATGGGCGGGATGCCGACGACCTTCCGGCCGGGTGAGACGCTGATCGGCACGGCCGCGGAGGAGGGGCGCACCATCCTGGTGGAGAACGTCCCGTCCGGCTATCTCAAGATCGCCTCCGGGCTGGGCGAGGCGCCGCCGGCGAATGTGATCGTGCTGCCGGTGCTCTTCGAGGACAAGGTGCTCGGCGTGATCGAGCTGGCGTCCTTCCAGCCGTTCACCCAGATCCAGAAAGACTTCCTCAGCCAGATCGCCGAGATGATCGCGACCAGCGTCAACACCATCTCGGTGAACACCAAGACCGAGGTGCTGCTCAAGCAGTCGCAGGAGCTGACCGAGCAGCTCAAGGAGCGCTCGGGCGAGCTGGAGAGCCGGCAGAAGGCGCTGGAGCTGTCCAACTCCGAGCTGGAGGAGAAGGCCGAGCAGCTGCGCGCGCAGAACCGCGACATCGAGGTGAAGAACACCGAGATCGAGGAGGCGCGGCAGGTCCTGGAGGAGCGCGCCGAGCAGCTTGCGGTCTCGATGCGCTACAAGTCGGAGTTCCTGGCGAACATGTCGCACGAGCTGCGGACGCCGCTGAACTCTCTGCTGATTCTGGCCAAGTTGCTGGCCGACAACGCCGAGGGGAACCTCTCCCCGAAGCAGGTCGAATTCGCCGAAACCATCCATGGCGCCGGCAGCGACCTGCTGCAGCTGATCAACGACATCCTGGACCTGTCCAAGGTCGAGGCCGGAAAGATGGACGTCAGCCCGACCCGGATCGCGCTGGTCCAGCTCGTGGACTACGTGGAGGCCACGTTCCGGCCGCTGACCGCGGAGAAGGGTCTCGACTTCTCCGTACGGGTCTCCCCGGAGCTGCCGGCCACCCTGCACACCGACGAGCAGCGGCTGCTGCAGGTGCTGCGCAATCTGCTGTCCAACGCGGTGAAGTTCACCGACAGCGGCGCCGTCGAGCTGGTGATCCGGCCGGCCGGGGCGGATGTCCCGGTGGCCATCCGCGAGCAGCTGCTGGAGCACGGTTCGCTGCGTGACCCGGATGCGGACATGATCGCCTTCTCGGTGACCGACACCGGCATCGGCATCGCGTCGAGCAAGATGCGGGTCATTTTCGAGGCGTTCAAGCAGGCGGACGGCACGACCAGCCGCAAGTACGGCGGCACGGGCCTGGGGCTGTCCATCAGCCGGGAGATCGCCCGGCTGCTGGGCGGCGAGATCCATGCCGCGAGCGAGCCCAACCGCGGCTCCACGTTCACGCTCTACCTCCCGCACAACCCGGGCGGACTGCCGCCGCAGGGCTATCCGCAGCTGGTGGCCGGCGGGATCGCGATGGACGCGGAGGCGCGGGAGACGGAGGTCGGGCGCCTGGAGGCCGAAGAGCAGCAGGGCCGCGAGCTGGACTCCGGGGGCAGCCTCAACCGGCGCCGCCGCCGGGCGGTTTCGGGCTCTGCGCGCCGCTTCGAGCTGCCGGGACGGCAGCAGCCGTCCGCGGCGCCGCCGCAGGCTCCCCAAGCCCCGCAGGCTCCCCAGGCGCCCGAGGCGCCGCCGCAGCCGGTCGCGCAGCAGCCCGCCGAGGAGCCCTGGATCGGCAACGGCCAGGACTTGGTGGATCCCGCTTTCGAGGGTGGTTTCCACGGCGAGAAGGTGCTGATCGTCGATGACGACATCCGCAATGTCTTCGCGCTCACCAGCGTCCTGGAGCAGCACGGGCTTTCGGTGCTGTACGCGGAGAACGGGCGCGAGGGCATCGAGGTGCTGGAGCAGCACGACGACATCGTGCTGGTCCTGATGGACATCATGATGCCGGAGATGGACGGCTATGCGACCACGGCGGCGATCCGCCGGATGCCGCAGTTCGCCGGAATGCCCATCATCGCGCTGACCGCGAAGGCGATGAAGGGTGACCGGGAGAAGAGCATCGATTCCGGAGCCTCCGACTATGTGACCAAGCCGGTGGATACCGATCATCTGTTGTCGGTCATGGAGCAATGGATGCGCGCGGAGTGAGGGAACGTCCAGTATGGAGGCGTAAGAGGATCATCGCGTGTTGACTCAGTGTCGCCGTGGACGTGTGGAAGCGCAGGATTCGGGGAACCTTCTGGTCTCTGTCTGCGTTTCTGCTACGTGCACAGTGACATCGCGGTGACAGGGTGTGGCGACAGGCGGGGTGCAGCTACCATGACCGGCACAAGGACGGGCGGCGTGACGGAGTCGTCCCCTGGGGCGGCGTCCGGTTCCATGCCGGGGCGAGGAGGACGGGCCATGGTGCAGAAGGCCAAGATCCTCCTGGTCGATGACCGGCCGGAGAATCTGCTGGCGCTGGAGGCGATCCTCTCTGCGCTCGATCAGACACTGGTGCGGGCATCGTCCGGGGAGGAAGCGCTCAAAGCACTGCTCACGGACGATTTCGCGGTGATTCTGCTCGATGTGCAGATGCCGGGGATGGACGGCTTCGAGACCGCCGCGCACATCAAGCGGCGCGAGCGGACCCGCGACATCCCGATCATCTTCCTCACGGCCATCAACCACGGCCCGCACCACACCTTCCGCGGCTATGCGGCCGGCGCGGTGGACTACATCTCCAAGCCGTTCGACCCCTGGGTGCTGCGCGCCAAGGTCTCGGTGTTCGTCGAGCTCTACATGAAGAACTGCCAACTGCGTGAGCAGGCCTCCCTGCTGAGGCTGCAGCTGGAGGGCGGGCGGCCGAGCGCCGACGAGGCGCGGGAGTCGGCGGGGCTGCTCGCCGAGCTCTCCGCGCGGCTGGCCGCGGTCGAGGAACAGGCCGAGGCGCTGTCCAAACAGCTGGACGAGACGGCAGATGCTGCGGCGGTCGCCACGGCCGCCCATCTGGAACGCAAACTGACGGGTCTGCGCCGGGCTCTGGATGCCCTGGAGCCGGGAGCGGGCAGCGTCGCGGGGTGACTGACGCCCTTTCATGAGGCGGGCGCGCGACACGTTCGGGTGAAGCGCTGTGCGCTCGTGTGAGGCCCGCGTTCGCCTGTAATCTCGTCGCCATGGCCTCACGTACGTCCGGCAAGGGAACCCAGAGCACGGCGGGACCCTCCAAGCAGCGCGCCGGACGGACCGCGGGCGCCGCCAAGAAGACCGCCGCCAAGAAGACCGCCGCGAAGAAGGCGCCTGCCAAGCCGCCGGCCAGGAAGACCGCGGCCGCGAAGAAGGCACCGGCCAAAAAGGCTCCGGCCAAGCGGGCTCCGGCCAAGAAGGCGGCTCCCAAGCCGGCGCCGTCACCCACCGGCGGCGTCTACCGCCTCGTCCGTGCCTGCTGGCTGGGGCTGGCGCACGCCATCGGGGCGGTGTTCCGCGGTATGGGCCGCGGCGCGAAGAATCTCGATCCCGCGCACCGCAAGGACGGGCTGGCGCTGCTGCTGCTCGGCCTGGCGCTGGTCATCGCGGCCGGTACGTGGTCGAACCTCAGCGGTCCGGTCGGTGACCTCGTCGAGCTGCTGGTGACCGGGGCGTTCGGGCGGCTCGATCTGGTCGTGCCGATACTGCTCGGCGGTATCGCGATCCGCCTCATCCGGCACCCCGAGCGGCCGGAGGCCAACGGCAGGATCGTCATCGGGCTGTCCGCGCTGGTCGTCGGTGTCCTGGGACAGGTCGCCATGGCCTGTGGCTCGCCGGGCCGGGACGACGGTCTGGCCGCCATACAGGACGCCGGCGGCTATCTGGGGTGGACCGCGTCCAAGCCGCTGATCTTCACCGTCGGACAGACCCTGGCCGTGGCGCTGCTGGCGCTGCTGACCGTCTTCGGGCTGCTGGTGGTCACCGCGACGCCGGTGAACGCCATCCCGCAGCGGCTGCGGGCGCTCGGCGTCCGGCTGGGAGTGGTGCAACCGGACGAACCCGAGGAGTACTTCGACGAGGCCGAGGACTACGCGGAGGAGTGGCGCGACCAGCCCGCCCGCACACCGCGCCGCGGGGCCGCCGCACCGGCCGCGAGCGGCCCGGAGGCGATAGAGGAAGCGGCCCTGGCCCAGCGCCGCCGCCCGCGCCGGGGCTCGGTACAGCCGGCGGCGGACCGGCCGATGGACGCCGTGGATGTGGCCGCGGCGGCCGCCGCCGCGCTGGACGGTGCGGTGCTGCACGGTGTCCAGCCCTCCCCGCTCGTCGCCGGGCTCAGCAGCAGCATCTCCGGGGAGCGCCACGGGCACGACGGCGAGGACACCGGGGGGGAGAGCGGCACGGTGCCGCCGGCCCGCGGCGCGGAGCCGAAGCCGTCCGCGGCCGAGGACACCCCGGCCGTGCCGGACTTCACCAAGGCGCCGCCGGAGCCGTCCGGCGAGCTGCCGGCGCGGGCCGAGCAGCTTCAGCTGTCCGGAGACATCACCTACTCGCTGCCCTCGCTGGACCTGCTCGCGCGCGGCGGGCCCGGCAAGACCCGCAGCGCCGCCAACGACGCCATAGTGACCGCACTGACCACGGTCTTCCAGGAGTTCAAGGTCGACGCGGCGGTCACCGGGTTCACCCGCGGCCCGACGGTCACCCGCTACGAGGTCGAGCTCGGCCCGGCCGTCAAGGTCGAGAAGATCACCGCGCTGGCCAAGAACATCGCCTACGCCGTGGCCAGCCCCGACGTCCGGATCATCAGCCCGATTCCCGGCAAATCCGCGGTCGGCATCGAGATCCCCAATACCGACCGCGAGATGGTCAACCTCGGCGATGTGCTGCGGCTGGCCGATGCCGCGGGCGACGAACATCCGATGCTGGTGGCGCTCGGCAAGGACGTCGAGGGCGGCTATGTCATGGCCAACATGACCAAGATGCCGCACGTCCTGGTGGCCGGTGCCACCGGCTCCGGCAAGTCCTCCTGCATCAATTGCCTGATCACCTCGGTCATGGTGCGGGCCACGCCGGAGGACGTCCGGATGGTGCTGGTCGACCCCAAGCGCGTCGAGCTGACCGCGTACGAGGGCATCCCGCACCTGATCACGCCGATCATCACCAACCCCAAGCGCGCCGCCGAGGCGCTGCAGTGGGTGGTGCGCGAGATGGACCTGCGCTACGACGATCTCGCGGCGTACGGCTTCCGGCACATCGACGACTTCAACGAGGCGGTGCGCAGCGGCAAGATCAGCTCCCCCGAGGGCAGCGAGCGCGAGCTGGCGCCCTACCCGTACCTGCTGGTGATCGTCGACGAGCTGGCGGACCTGATGATGGTCGCGCCGCGCGATGTGGAGGACTCGATCGTCCGCATCACCCAGCTCGCCCGCGCGGCAGGCATCCACCTGGTGCTCGCCACCCAGCGGCCGTCCGTCGATGTGGTCACCGGCCTGATCAAGGCCAATGTGCCCTCCCGGCTCGCGTTCGCCACCTCCTCGCTCGCCGACAGCCGGGTCATCCTCGACCAGCCGGGCGCCGAGAAGCTGATCGGCAAGGGCGACGGGCTGTTCCTGCCGATGGGTGCCAACAAGCCGGTCCGTATGCAGGGCGCGTTCGTGACCGAGGCCGAGGTCGCGGCCGTGGTCCAGCACTGCAAGGACCAGATGGCGCCGGTCTTCCGCGACGACGTCACCGTCGGCACGGCGAAGAAGAAGGAGATCGACGAGGACATCGGCGATGACCTCGATCTGCTGTGCCAGGCCGCTGAGCTGGTGGTTTCCACGCAGTTCGGGTCGACGTCGATGCTTCAGCGCAAGCTGCGGGTGGGCTTTGCCAAGGCCGGCCGGCTGATGGACCTCATGGAGTCGCGCAATATCGTCGGGCCGAGCGAGGGCTCCAAGGCCCGCGACGTTCTGGTGAAGCCCGATGAATTGGATGGAGTGCTGGCGGTGATCCGGGGGGAGGCTACCGAGTAGCACAGACATCCGGGTCCCGCATACGAGAGAAGAAGGCAACCGTTTCGCCTGCCGATACGTCAAGTTGAGGGAGACGAGGGAACGATGCTTCACCATCAAGCCCCAGGGCACCGCCGACGGCGTTCCGATGGCGTAAAACCCCGCTCTCCCGCTTGCCCGACCCTTTCGCTCCACCCCTAGACTGAACCTCCAGCAGGTGGCTACACGCTCGAAAGGCGCCCCCGTGTCCATCGGCAACTCCCCCGAAGCAGACCGGCCTTCCGTCGGCGCTGCCCTCCAGAAGGCCCGTATCGGAGCGGGACTGACCGTCGAAGAGGTCAGTGCGACGACACGGGTGCGCATCCCCCTCGTGCAGGCGATCGAGCAGGACGACTTCTCCCGCTGTGGCGGCGATGTCTACGCCCGGGGGCACATCCGGGCGCTCGCCCGCGCGGTCTGTCTCGATCCCGGACCGCTGATCGACCAGTTCGACGCCGAGCACGGCGGACGGCCCGCGCCGACCCCCGCCGCACCGCTCTACGAAGCCGAGCGGATCCGTTCCGAGCCGCGCCGCCCCAACTGGACCGCGGCGATGGTTGCGGCGATCGTCGCGGTGGTCGGTTTCATGGGCTTCACGCTCTTCACGGACGGCGGCAAGCGCGACAGCGGCCCGATCGCGGGCGGCGACGCCAACGCCAAGCCGGCGCCGGCGCCCACCCGCCATCCCTCGACCATCAAGCCGCCCGTCACGCCCGACCCCTCCGACAGCGCCGTCGCCGGACTGCCGAAGGACAAGGTCACGATCAAGGTGACCGCCCGTGACGGCCAGAGCTGGGTCTCCGCCAAGGACGCCAACGGCAAGCTCCTGGAGGACGGCCTGCTCAAGAAGGGCGAGTCCAAGACCATCACCGACAAGGAACGCATCGACCTGGTCCTCGGCAACGCCGGAGCCGTACAGCTGTACGTCAACGGCAAGGAGGTCAAGAAGGTCGGCGACAAGGGCACGGTGGAGCGGCTGAGCTATACGCCGGGGGACCCCCAGGCGGGCTGAGCGCCCTCCCGGTGAGTGCCCGCCGCCCGCGCCCGGTGGGCGGCCGCCGCCCGCGCCGGGCTCCCGGAACGGGCGGCGGAGACCTGCGCGCCAAGGGGGTGGCGGGGACAAAGTAGGCTGAGGCCTATGCCCGAACGCCGTACCGTCGCCCTTGTCACTCTTGGCTGCGCCCGTAACGAGGTGGACTCGGAGGAGCTCGCAGGCCGCCTGGCAGCGGACGGCTGGGACCTCGTCGAGGAAGCCGCCGATGCCGATGTCGCCGTCGTCAATACCTGTGGTTTCGTCGAGGCCGCCAAGAAGGACTCCGTCGACGCCCTGCTGGAAGCCAACGATCTGAAGGATCACGGCAGAACCCAGGCCGTGGTGGCCGTCGGCTGCATGGCCGAGCGCTACGGCAAGGAGCTCGCCGAGGCGCTGCCCGAGGCCGACGGTGTGCTCGGCTTCGACGACTACAGCAGCATCTCCGACCGCCTGCAGACCATCCTGAACGGTGGCATCCACGCCGCCCACACCCCGCGCGACCGCCGCAAGCTGCTGCCGATCAGCCCGGCCGAGCGGCAGGGCTCCGCCGGTGTCGCGCTGCCCGGCCACGCCCAGGACGAGCCGCCGGCGGCCCCGCCCGAGGACCTGCCGGAGGGCATCGCCCCCGCCTCCGGGCCGCGTGCGCCGCTGCGCCGCCGGCTCGGCAGCAGCCCCGTGGCCTCGGTGAAACTGGCCTCCGGCTGCGACCGGCGCTGCTCGTTCTGCGCCATCCCGTCCTTCCGCGGCTCCTTCATCTCGCGCCGTCCCTCCGATGTGCTCGGTGAGACGCGCTGGCTGGCCGGGGAGGGCGTCAAGGAGATCATGCTGGTCTCCGAGAACAACACCTCCTACGGCAAGGACCTCGGTGACATCCGGCTGCTGGAGACGCTGCTGCCGGAGCTGGCGGCGGTCGACGGCATCGAGCGGATCCGGGTCAGCTACCTGCAGCCGGCCGAGATGCGGCCGGGGCTGATCGATGTGCTGACCGGCACCGACAAGGTGGCGCCGTACTTCGATCTGTCCTTCCAGCACTCGGCGCCCGGGGTGCTGCGTTCCATGCGGCGCTTCGGCGGCACCGACAGCTTCCTGGAGCTGCTGGAGACGATCCGTACGAAGGCGCCGCAGGCCGGTGCCCGCTCCAACTTCATCGTCGGCTTCCCCGGGGAGAGCGAGAGCGACCTCGTGGAGCTGGAGCGCTTCCTCACCGAGGCGCGGCTCGACGCCATCGGCGTCTTCGGCTACTCCGACGAGGACGGCACCGAGGCCGCCTCGTACGAGGACAAGGTCGATCCGGACGTGGTCGCCGAGCGGCTGGCGCGGGTCTCGCGGCTGGCCGAGGAGCTGACCGCGCAGCGCGCCGAGGAGCGGATCGGCGAGACGCTGCGGGTGCTGGTCGACCGGACCGACGACGAGGACGGCATCGTCGGGCGGGCCGCGCACCAGGCGCCGGAGACCGACGGCGTCACCCTGCTCTCGACCGACCAGGAGCTGGCGCCCGGTCGTATGGTCGAAGCAAAGGTGGTGGCGAGCGAGGGCGTGGACCTCGTCGCGGAGGTGCTGTCGGTGGAGGGCACGGGGTGTACCGAGGAGGCGGCCAGATGAGCGGAGTCCCGGCTTCCGCAGCTGGTGGCCCGCGCACGGCGCCGGTCGTCCGGCAGGCCGGGCTGTGGAACATCGCCAACCTTCTGACGATGCTGCGGCTGGTGCTGGTCCCGGCCTTCGTGGTGCTGCTGATGCACGACAACGGCACCGATCCCGTCTGGCGGGTGTTCGCCTGGGCCGCCTTCGCCGTCGCCATGATCACTGACGTCTTCGACGGGCATCTGGCGCGCACGTACAACCTGGTCACCGACTTCGGCAAGATCGCGGACCCGATCGCGGACAAGGCGATCATGGGTGCGGCGCTGATCTGCCTGTCGGTGCTGGGTGATCTGTCGTGGTGGGTGACCGGCGTGATCCTCTTCCGGGAGCTCGGCATCACCCTGATGCGGTTCTGGGTGATCAAGCATGGAGTGATTCCGGCCAGTCGCGGCGGCAAAATCAAGACATTGGCACAGGGCACCGCGGTGGGCATGTACGTCCTGGTGCTGACCGGCCCGCTGGCGACCTTCCGCTGGTGGGTGATGGCGGTGGCCGTCGCGCTGACCGTGGTCACCGGGTTCGACTACATCCGGCAGGCCGTGGTGCTGCGCCGGGCCGGACTGGTCCGGGAGCGCGCCGAGCGGGCCGAGCGGGACGCGGCGAGGTGAGCGGGCCGGGTTCTGCCGCGGCCGGGGCGCTGGAACTGCTCGCCGGGCGCGGTCAGAGCCTGGCGGTGGCCGAATCGCTGACCGGCGGCCTGGTGGCGGGCGCGCTGACCGCTGTCCCCGGGGCCTCGCGGGTGGTCCGCGGCTCGGTCACGGCGTACGCCACCGACCTCAAGCGGGAGCTGCTGGGGGTGGACGCCGCCCTGCTGGCCGCCTGCGGCGCGGTGGACGGGGAGGTCGCGCGGCAGATGGCGCGCGGTGTGCGGCGGGTGCTGGGTGCCGACTGGGGCATCGCCACGACGGGGGTGGCCGGCCCGGATCCGCAGGACGGATATCCGGTGGGCACCGTTTTCGTGGCGGTACAGGGGCCGGACGGCGCCGGGCGGGTGCGGCGGCTGGCGCTGGAGGGCGACCGGGAGCGGATCCGCCAGGACACCATTCATGCCGTGCTCGCAATGCTGTTGAGCGAACTGACAGAAAATACGCGGGCACAGGATACGGAACAACACGGGGGGAATGGATGTTTGCAGCCCTGAGTGAACACGTACTTGCACCCCGCACGCCTCCAGCCCGAGGCGGTACGGTGGGGCGAGAAGGATCCGGATCCGAGGTCCGAGGAGGGAGCCAGCGATGATTCTGCTTCGTCGCCTGCTGGGTGACGTGCTGCGCCGACAGCGTCAGCGCCAGGGCCGAACCCTGCGCGAGGTCTCTTCCTCCGCCCGGGTATCGCTCGGCTATTTGTCCGAGGTGGAGAGGGGGCAGAAGGAGGCTTCCTCCGAACTGCTCTCATCGATCTGTGACGCGCTGGACGTGCGCATGTCCGAGCTCATGCGGGAGGTCAGCGATGAGCTGGCACTCGCCGAGCTGGCAGCGTCCGCGGCCGCGAGCGACCCGGTGCCCGCACCGGTGCGGCCGAAGCTCAATTCGGTGTCCGTCACGTCCCTGGCCGGTGTGCCGGAGGAGCGCGTGACCATCAAGTCCCCGGCCGACGTCGTGGATGTCGTCGCGGCCTGACACCCCTGTTCGTACGTACCGGAGCCCCGGTGGGCAGCAGCCCGCCGGGGCTCCGTGCTGCCCGGGTGCGGGCGGGCGTGCGGGGCGGGTGCGGCGCCCGGGGAGGGGCCCGTACGGGCTGTCCGGGCAGCTCGGAACGGGCGATTCATTTATACGATGGCGACATCGGATATATCGCCTGAATCAGGAGTATCTGGATGTCTGTCGTCAAGAGCACGCTGTCCGACAAGAACCGCAAAGTGGTCGGGACCGCCCTGCAGGGAGCGCTCGTCGACCTGGTGGACCTGTCCCTCGTGGCGAAGCAGGTGCACTGGAACGTCGTCGGGCCCCGCTTCCGCTCCGTACACCTGCAGCTCGACGACGTGGTCACCAGTGCCCGGCAGCATGCCGACACGGTGGCCGAGCGGGCGTCCGCGATCGGGGTGCCCCCCGACGGGCGGGCCGTCACCGTCGCCAAGACCAGTGGCATCAGTGAGATCACGGATGGCTGGATCAAGGACGGCGATGTGGTGCGGGCGATGGTGAACGGGCTCGGCGCGGTCATCGGCCGGATGCGCGAGCGGATCGTCGCCACCGCGGACCCGGACCCGGTCAGCCAGGACATCCTGATCGGGCTGACCGCCGACCTGGAGAAGCACCACTGGATGTTCCAGGCCGAGGCGCACTGACGGGCCGCGGAGGGCCCGCTGGGATGTTGCGGCGTTTGCCGTGGGGCTGCGGCTCGGGGCTGGCGTGCCGTGGTGTGTCGTGCGGGGCTGCGGTGACCGTTCCGGGCCGTGCCGCATCGAGGTCCGTCGCGGGGCTTGTGGGGCGGGACGCGCGCCGGAAATGCCCCGGTGCGCTCTCCCGCCGGGCGGCGGGACCCGTCTAGCGTCGGCCGGAGGAGGCAGCCATGGGGTGGCGTGATGTCGCGGCCCGTGCGTCGGCCGGCCGGCGCCCGCGGGCCGTGCCCGGGCGCTGGATATCCGGGGCCGTGGTCGGGGTCCTGTGGTGGTGGGCGGCGCTCCGGCTGGTGGTGTGGCCGCAGTCGGCGGGGGTGGTCGAGGGGGTCGTGGCGCTGGGCGGCTGGGGGCTCAGTCTGCTGCCGGTGCACTGCGTTCCGCGGGCGGACCGGCCCGGCGGCCCACGGCGCGCCCTGGGCCGGGTGGTCAGGAGGTTGCGCGGGGCGCGGGCGGCGTGGGGGACGGTGGTCACCACGGCATGGCGACGCCGCCGTTCGGGCGGAGGATCTGGCCGGTCATGAACGACGAGGCATCCGACGCCAGGTGCAGCACGGTGGGGGCGATGTCCTCCGGCTCTCCCACCCTCCCCAGGGGCGACATCCGGATCATCGGCCCCTCCGCCTGCTGCTGCGCCCGGTCGGTGTGCCGCTCGGTCATCGCCGTACGGACCCACCCCGGGGCGACGGCATTGACGCGGATGCCGTGCCTGCCCACCTCCGTGGCCAGGGTCCTGGTGAGCTGGACGACGGCTGCCTCGGCGGCGCCGTAGCAGAGCAGACCGGGCGCGCCGGTGTCGATCGGGCCGGAGGCCATGATCACGAGGGAGCCGGGGTGGCGGTGGCGATCATGGCGCGGGCCGCCTCCTGGCAGCCGTGGAGCACGCCCTTGAAGTTGGTGTTCCAGACCCGGTCCAGCTCCGCGTCCTCGGTCTCCAGGACGGGGGAGGAGTACATGATCCCGGCGATGTTCGCCATCACGTCGAGGCGGCCGGTGGTGCCGCGGGCGGTGTCGACGACCGCGGCGATCTCGTCGCGCCGGGTGACGTCGAGGCGGTGGGCGTGCGCCGAGCCGCCTGCCGCGGTGATCGCCGCCGCGGTCGCCCGGACGCCGCGGTCGTCGGGATCGGCGCAGTGGACGGTGGCCCCGGCCTCGGCGAGGAGGGCGGCGGTGGCACGGCCGATACCTCCCCCACTGCCCGAGGGCGTGGGAGGTGCCCCCGGCCGCGCCGGTGACGATCGCGGTGCGGCCCGTGAGGCCGTACGCCGTGAAGGGCATGGGGCGAGGGCAGGGAGGGATCTGACGGTGCGTCAATTGGTGCGGGCGCGATGCGGTTCGGCTCAGTCCGTGGGCCGGGCGGGCGGCCGGCCGGGCTGGCAGGCGGGGCACCAGTAGGTGACGCGCTCCTCGGTGGCGGGGGTCTGGCCGGCGGGGTCCTGGCCGGCGGTGCGGATCCCGGTTCCGCAGCGCAGGCAGGGGCGGCCGGCCCGGCCGTAGACCCACAGCCGGCGGTCGGGGCGGCCGCGCCCGCTGCTCCCGAAGGGGGGCGGGCGGTGGCCCCAGGGGGTGGTGGTGCGGGCGGGGCGGTCTTTGTTGGCCTCCAGGAGCTTTTTGGCGAGGGCGGGCAGGCGCTCGGGACGGGGCAGCCGGCCGACGGGGAGCCAGGGGGAGGCGCGCAGCAGGAAGCACAGCTCGCACTTGTAGACATTGCCGATACCGGCGAGATTGCGCTGGTCGAGCAGGGCCTCGCCGAGCGGGCGCCCGGGGGCGGCGAGCAGCCGGCCGAGGGCGCGCTCCGGGTCCCAGTCGGGGCCGAGGAGATCGGGTCCCAGGTGGCCGACGATCCGGGACTCGTCGGCGGTGCGCAGCAGATCGAGGACGGGGAGGCGGTAGCCGACGGCGGTGTGTTCCGCGGTGCCGAGGACCGCCCTGATCTGATGAGCGGGGCCGCCGTGCCAGCGCTCGGCCGGGGCGTAGATCTTCCATGCGCCGTCCATCCGCAGATGGGAGTGCAGGGTGAGGCCGCCCTCGAAGCGGGTGAGGAGGTGCTTGCCGCGGGAGCGCACGTCCAGCACCTCGCGGCCGGTCAGATCCACCGTCGCGAGCCGGGGGACCCGCAGGTCGCAGCGGGTCAGCCGGTGGCCGGCCAGCGCGTCGCCGAGCCGCCGGGCCAGGCGCCAGACGGTGTCACCTTCGGGCATGTCACCATCATGCCGCGCGGGCGTGCGCGGGCGGGGCTCCCGGAGCGGGAGTGTGGCTGCCGCTTCCCGTCACCCCCGCAGCCGCAGCCCCCTCGGGGTCGGGTGGAAGCCGGCGGACTCCAGGGCGGGGGCGTAGGGCGAGGTGAGCGCCGAGGTGCCGTTGATGCGCTCGGTGGTGAGGGTGCCCAGGGCGCCGGCGCGGGCGGCATCCGTAAGCGCCTCGACGGCGAGCCGCAGGCGGGGGTCCGTGGTGGCCGGGGCCGGGTCGTGGCCGAGCGGCCAGACGAGCAGGGTCTTGCCGCCGCGCTCCAGGTAGAGCGTCAGCTCCCCGTCGACGAGGACGACGAGGGCACCCGCCTTGCGGCCGGGCTTGTGGGTCGAGCCCTCGGGCGGCTCGGGCCAGGACAGGGCGGCGCCGTAGGCATTCGCCGGGTCGGCGGCGGCCAGTACGAGCGCGCGCTGCGGTCCGCCGCGCCGGGACTGCGCCGGGCCGCCGTCCGGCAGCGCGTCATCGGCGGTGCGCTCGCGCTGGGTGCTGACCGCGCGCAGCCGGTCCACCGCGCCGTCCATCGCGAACTGGGCGGCGCCCAGCCCCTCCACGACATAGCCGCGGCGGGCCTGGCCGGACTCCTCGAAGGCGGCCAGTACGCGATACGCGGCGGAGAAACCGCCTTCGACCCCCTCGGCGGCGACCGCGCCGCGGGTGACGATGCCGTGGCGGTCCAGGAGCGTACGGGCCAGGGCGTGGGCGCGGTGGGTGGGGTCCGGTTCGGGGGCGGGCAGCAGTGACCAGCGGCCGCCCACCGTCGGCGGGCCGGAGCGGGAGGCGGTGCGGCGGCCGCCGCGGCCCGCGGCCGCGGTCAGCGAGCCTCCCCCGAACTCCGTCCCGGGGTGCCCCCATCTGCCCCGGGGGACGGCCCGGCGGGCGCGGTGCGCGGTCGATCCTGCCGTACGGCCCGAGCCGAGGAGGGCGCGCAGCGGGGCCAGGGTGTCATTGGTCAGCCGGCCCGACCAGGCCAGGTCCCACAGGGCGTCGGCCAGTTGGGAGTCGGTGGCCTCGGGGTGGGTGGTGGCGCGGACCTGGTCGGCGAGCTGGCGGAAGAACAGCCCGTATCCGGGGGCGAGGGCGGTCAGCAACGACTCGTGCAGCGCGGTCAGTTCCAGCGGGAGGGGCTGCGGGAGCAGGAGCGGGGCGGAGTCGGCGAGATGGAGGCAGATCCAGCCGTCCTTGCCGGGCAGCGCTCCGGCGCCGGACCACACCACCTCGCCGGTGGCGGTGAGTTCGTCCAGCAGGGCGGGGGTGTAACCGCCGACGCGGGAGGGCAGCACCAGCTTCTCCAGGGCGGAGGCGGGCACGGGGGCGCCCTGCAGCTGCTCGACGGCGCGCACCAGACCGTCGATCCCGCGCAGGCCGTGCGACGCGTCGGCGAGCGGTGCCGGCACCCCGCTCACCGGCGCCGGCCGGGGCGGGCCGAGGTGCTGCCACTGGGGGAGGAAGGCGGCGAGCGCGGCGGGCGGCACCGGTTCCAGCTCCTCGCGCAGCGCGGCGAGCGAGCGGCGGCGCAGCCTGCGCAGCACCTGGGCGTCGCACCACTCCTGGCCGATGCCCGCGGGGTGGAACTCCCCCTGGACGACCCGGCCGGCCGCGGCGAGGAGATGCAGCGCGCCGTCGGTGACGGCGGTGCCGAGGCCGAAGCGGGCGGCGGCCTGCTCGGAGGTGAACGGGCCGTGGGTGCGGGCGTAGCGGGACAGCAGATCGCCCAGCGGGTCCTTGACCGGTTCCGTGAACGACTCCGGGACGCCGACCGGCAGGGCGGTGCCCAGGGCGTCGCGGAGCCGGCCGGCGTCTTCGACGGCGGCCCAGTGCTCGGCCCCGGCGATCCGCACCGTAATGGCCCGGCGGGCGGCGGCCAGCTCCCGGGGCCAGGCCGGATCGGCGCCGCGCTCGGCCAGCTCGGCGTCGGTCAGCGGCCCCAGCAGCCGCAGGACGTCGGCGACGCCCTCGACGTCCTTGATCCGCCGGTCGTCCGTGAGCCACTGCAGCTCGCGCTCCAGCCCGGCCAGCACCTCGGCATCCAGCAGCTCGCGCAGCTCGGCCTGGCCCAGCAGCTCGGCCAGCAGCCGGGAGTCCAGGGAGAGGGCGGCGGCGCGGCGCTCGGCGAGCGGGGAGTCGCCCTCGTACAGGAACTGGGCGACATAGCCGAACAGCAGCGAGCGGGCGAACGGGGACGGCTCGGGGGTGGTGACCTCCACCAGCCGGACCCGGCGCGCCTCGATGTCCCCCATCAGCTCCGCCAGGCCCGGTACGTCGAAGACGTCCTGCAGGCACTCGCGGACGGCCTCCAGCACGATCGGGAAGGACCCGAACTCGCTCGCCACCTGGAGGAGCTGGGCGGCGCGCTGGCGCTGCTGCCACAGCGGGGTGCGCTTGCCGGGGCTGCGCCGGGGCAGCAGCAGCGCGCGGGCGGCGCACTCCCTGAACCGGGAGGCGAACAGCGCGGAGCCGCCCACCTGGTCGGTGACGATCTGGTCGACCTCGCCGTGCTCGAAGGCGACATCGGCCGCCCCCACGGGGGACTGCTCGGGGTCGTACTCCGTGCCGCGCGCGGCCGGGCCCGGACCGGCGGCCGGATCGAAGGCGCCGTCGCCGTCCAGGAGGTCGAGGCCCAGCAGATCGGCGTCCGGCAGCCGCAGCACGATGCCGTCGTCGGCATGCATCACCTGGGCGTCCATGCCGTAGCGCTCGGCGAGGCGGGCGCCGAGGGCCAGCGCCCACGGGGCGTGTACCTGGGCGCCGAAGGGGGAGTGGACGACCACCCGCCAGTCGCCGAGCTCGTCACGGAAGCGCTCCACGACGATCGTGCGGTCGTCGGGGACGTGGCCGCAGGCCTGTTTCTGCTCGGCGAGATAGCTCAGCACATTGGACGCCGCCCAGTCGTCCAGCCCGGTGGCGGACAGCCGGGTCCGGGCGTCCTCCGGCCCGAGCGCGCCGAGTTCGCGGAGGAACGCGCCGAGCGCACGGCCGAGTTCGAGCGGGCGGCCCAGCTGGTCGCCCTTCCAGAAGGGCAGCCGTCCCGGTACACCGGGGGCGGGGGTGACCAGTACCCGGTCGCGGGTGATGTCCTCGATGCGCCAGGACGTCGTGCCGAGCGTGAAGACATCGCCGACGCGGGACTCGTAGACCATCTCCTCGTCGAGCTCTCCCACCCGTCGCCCGCCACCCCCCTTGCCGGAGTCGCCGCCCGCCAGGAACACCCCGAACAGGCCGCGGTCGGGGATCGTGCCGCCGGAGGTGACGGCCAGCCGCTGGGCGCCGGGGCGGCCCGTGACGGTCTGCGCGACGCGGTCCCACACCAGGCGCGGCCGCAGCTCGGCGAAGGCGTCGGAGGGATAGCGGCCGGCGAGCATGTCCAGCACGGCGGTGAACGCCGACTCGGGAAGCCCGGCGAACGGGGCCGCCCGCCGGACGACGGCCAGCAGCTCCTCGACGTCCCAGGTGTCCATCGCGGCCATGGCGACGAGCTGCTGGGCGAGGACGTCCAGCGGATTGGCCGGCACCCGCAGCGCCTCGATGGCCCCCGAGCGCATCCGCTCGGTGACCACGGCGGCCTGCACCAGATCGCCGCGGTACTTGGGGAAGACGACGCCCGTCGAGACCGCGCCGACCTGGTGCCCGGCCCGGCCGACCCGCTGCAGCCCGGAGGCGACCGACGGCGGCGACTCCACCTGGACGACCAGATCGACCGCGCCCATGTCGATGCCCAGCTCCAGACTGGAGGTGGCGACCACGGCGGGCAGCCGGCCGGCCTTCAGGTCCTCCTCCACCTGGGCGCGCTGCTCCTTGGACACCGAGCCGTGGTGGGCGCGGGCCAGCAGCGCCGGGGCGCCCTTCGCCGCCCCGGCCTCGGCCATCAGCTCGGCGGGGGAGTGGTGCTCGGGCAGCGCCTCGCCGGTCCGCCGCTCGTAGGCGATCTCGTTGAGGCGGTTGCACAGCCGCTCCGCCAGCCGGCGGGAGTTGGCGAAGACGATCGTGGAGCGGTGGGCCTGGACGAGATCGGCGATCTTCTCCTCGACCTGTGGCCAGATGGACGGCTTCTCGCCGGTGCCGTCCTCCTGGACCGGTGAGCCGCCCAGCTCGCCCATGTCCTCCACCGGGACGACCACCGACAGGTCGAAACGCTTCCCGGACGGCGGCTGGACGATCTCCACCCGGCGCCGCGGCGACAGATAGCGCGCCACCTCCTCCACCGGCCGCACCGTCGCGGACAGCCCGATCCGGCGGGCCGGGTGGTCCAGGAGTTCGTCCAGCCGCTCCAGGGACAGCGCCAGATGCGCCCCGCGCTTGGTGCCGGCCACCGCATGGACCTCGTCCACGATCACCGTCTCGACGCCGGCCAGTGCCTCCCGTGCCGAGGACGTCAGCATCAGGAACAGCGACTCGGGGGTGGTGATGAGGATGTCCGGCGGGCGGTGGGCGATCGCGCGGCGCTCGGCGGGCGGGGTGTCGCCGGAACGGATGGCGACCCTGAGGTCGGGCTCCGGCAGCCCGAGGCGGACCGACTCCTGCCGGATGCCCGTCAGCGGACTGCGCAGATTGCGCTCGACATCGACGGCCAGCGCCTTCATCGGGGAGACGTACAGCACCCGGCAGCGCTTCTTCGGCTCGGCGGGCGGGGGAGTGCTCGCCAGGGCGTCCAGGGACGCCAGGAAGGCGGCGAGGGTCTTGCCGGAGCCCGTGGGCGCCACCACCAGGACATCGGAGCCCGCGCCGATCGCCCGCCAGGCCCCTTCCTGCGCGGCAGTGGGCGCGCTGAACGCCCCGGCGAACCAGCCGCGGGTCGCGGGCGAGAAGGAGTCGAGCGCTGCCTTGGCCATGTCCTCCATCGTGCACCGGACCACTGACAACGCGGCTGTCGCGCGCCGCGCCGCCCGCCGCGGAGCGGGGTCTCCCGGGCCGTCCCGCCGGCGTCGCCGCGGCCGTCACCGCCGGCGGACGGGCCCGGGGAGGGGAGCGCTCACAGGAGGCGGCGCCCGTAGGCCCGCAGGGTCAGCAGCGCCTTGAGCGTCACCATCGGGCGGCTCTCCAGGGCCGTCCCGGGCGCCCACGCCCGCCAGTTGACCGGCCAGCCGCCGTCCTCCTGCTGGAGCGCGCCGAGGTGGTCCAGCGCCCGGTCCATCTCCTCGTCGGTGAACCAGTCGCGCGCCAGCGAGCCGGGCGTGGGCGCGAAGTCGTACGCCAGGTGATGCTCCCCGGGGGCGTACCCGGGCGCCACCGGGACGTCCGCGGCCCGCTCCGGGTCCAGCAGCACCAGCTGCTGTTCCCGTACGAGCCGGCCGAGGCGCTGCGCCGCCGCGGCGGCCCGCGGCCGGTCCGGGGCGCCGTCCAGGAAGGCCACCGCCGCCTCGACCTCGTACGGATGGGTCCGGGTCAGGGACTCCACGGTCGCCCAGCAGTAGTCCGTGGCGCGGAAGAGCCAGGCGTGCCAGACCTCGTTGCGGTGCAGCACCCCCACCACGGGGCCGGTGGCCAGCAGCGCGCTCGGCGGGTCGTCGACCACCGGGATCCAGGGGGCGGCCGGATAGCCGCGCTGCGAGGGGTGCACCGCGGGCAGCGCGCCCTCCGGGGTGGAGATCTTCGTCAGATAGCGGCAGATGCGCTCCACCTGGCGGCCGTCACAGCGCCCGATCAGATCGAGGACGTGCAGGGCGTGGGCGGTGTGCAGCGGCTGGCTGACCGGGCCGCGGAGGTCGGGCTCCAGCGCGTGGCCGAAGCCGTCGTCGTCATTGCGGTACGCGGCGAGCGCGGTCTCGACCGGGTCGGCCCCGCCGCCGAGGAAGTGGTACGCGAAAAGCCGCTGTTCGAGCACCCGCGCGGTCAGCCAGACGAAGCGCTCGCCGCGCGCGAGAGGGGTCGAAGGGGGAGTTGCGTTGTCGGCCATGGCCTGACCGTAGGGCGGAAATCCCCCGTCCACACCGGCTCGCGCACCGCCACCCTCCCAGGCGGGATACTGAAGGCATGCGGTTGACGGATCTTGCGGCGGCGCCCGCCGGCCCCGGGCCGGCCGCGGGCTGCGGGAGGCACCGCGCAGGCGGTCCGCCGCGTGCCGGGCGTGCAGGTCGTTCCCCGGCGGTGCCAGGCGTCGCGAGCCAGGCGGGACTTTGCGGACAGGCCCTAGGCGCTGTCCGCGACGTCGCCGTCCCGGGGCGCCGCGTCGTCCCGGTCCGCCGCGAGCCGGGCGGACGCCGCGTGGAAGGCCTCCAGGCCCGCCGCGAGCCGGGCGACATCGGCCGGTTCCATACGGTCGAGGGTGGCCGTGACCTCCCGGCTGCGGGCCACGCGGTACTGCTCCAGCAGCACCCGGCCGCGCAGGCTCAGCCGCAGCTCGACCTCCCGCCGGCTGGTCGCGCTGGGCCCCCGCTCCGCGAGGCCCATGGCCTCCAGGCGGTCGCAGAGCCTGCTGACCGCCGGCGGACGCGAGCCGAGCGCTTCGGCGAGGGTGCGCAGATTGGTGCCCTCGCGGCGCTCGATCACCAGCAGCGCGCGCAGCTGGGACAGCGAGACCTCCGCCGAGCGTGCCGCTTCCTGCCCGCGGCCCCACAGCACCTCGAGCAACTCGGCCGCGGCAAGCGCCGCCGCGCTCGCGCGCTCGTGGGAATGGGGCCGACCGGTGAAACGGGACACACGAACACTCTGTCACCCTGTGCGTGCCCTTGTCAGACCGACCCTGCCCTTGGACCTGGACGAAGGGTGTCCGCGAAACCATGACCCAACGCCTCGAAGTGGAGACGGCACTGCGCGCCGCGGCGCCGCATGCCCTGGTCGACGCCCTGCGCGACGTCCTCACCACCGCCTACCGGGCCACCGCGGTGCGGCTGCTGCTGACGGACTACGGCGGGACGGTGCTCAGATCGTGCGACGGCTCGGGGGGCGGTGCGGGCTCGCTGTCCGTCTTCGGCAGCCCGGAGGGGCGGGCGCTGGGCAGTCAGGAACCCCGGGAGCAGCAGGTGGCGCACGGGGACGCCGTCGAGCACCATCTGCCGGTGACGGTGCGTGGCGACCGTATCGGCATCCTGACGGTGCGGCTCCCGCACGAGGGCTCCACACCGGAGGTCGTCGACGACCTCCGGTACGTGGCGGACCTGCTCGGGCGCGAGATCCTGGTCGCCGAGCGCGACACGGACGTCTACCAGCGGGCCCGCAGGGTCAGCCGCCTCACCCTGGCCGCCGAGATGCAGTGGCAGCTGCTGCCCGCCCGCGCGTACCGCGACGCGCGGTTCGCCCTCGGGGCGCAGCTGGAGCCCGCGTACGCCGTGCACGGTGACAACTTCGACTGGGCCGTGGACGCCGACGAGCTGACCTTCACCGTCACCAACGGGATGGGTGAGGGCATCGAAGCCTCGCTCCTCACCAACCTCGCCGTCAACGCCCTGCGCAACGCCCGTCGGGCCGGTGTCGGACTCGCGGACCAGGCGGCACTGGCCGACCAGGCCGTCCACGACCACTACGGGGGCGCGGCCCATGTGTCCACGCTGCTGCTGCGCGTCGAGCTCGCGACGGGCCGGGTGGAAGCCATCGACGCGGGCTCGCCGCAGATGTGGCGGATGCGGGGGAAGTCGGTCGAGCGCATCGCTCTCGACGCCCAGCTGCCCCTGGGCATGTTCGAGGAGTCCCACTACACCCCGCAGGAGTTCACCCTCGCCCCGGGAGACCGCCTGATCTTCGTCAGCGACGGCGTGTACGAGACGCTTTCGCCGCGGGGGGAGACGTACGCCGAGCACGCGCTCTCGCGCGCCATTCACGCCACGAGTCTGCTGCCGGCCGCCATGGTGCCCCGTGAGGTCCTGCGTGATGTGGCCGATTACCGTGAGGCGGAGTCCTTGGATGACGCCTTGGTGCTGTGTCTTGACTGGGTCGGCGACGGTCACTGCTGAACGGAGATCATTACTGTCCCTGTGCGGGAGCGCGGCCGGCCGTCAGGCACTGCGGTGACCGGCGTCGTGCCTGGACAGGAGGTCGCCGGCGCCCCGGGAGGGCCGACCGCAAGGATTCGGCTGCCCGGCCGCTCGCGGCCGCCGGTGGGTGAAGAGCGCGCCCGCGGGTACCGGCCCTTGATCGTGCTCGCTAACATTTGCCGGGCGACAACTGTTATCGGTGTGCGGACCGGCCCGCCGCAACCGCAGGGCGAACCGGCCCGAGGCAGCCACCAGGGCCGGCCGACCGAAAGGACGATGAGTTGGGATCCGCTGAGGTTGCCGCACGCGAGCGCGTCGTGAGCGTGCTGCGCGAAGAGGCCGATGAGATCTCGGACCGTTGGGTGGAGTTGCAGCTGGCGCAGCCGACGCTGGACGGGGAGGTGAGCGAGGCGGAGCTCGGCGAGGAGGCCGATGCCCTGCTCGGCGCCCTGCTCTCCGGCCTGGACCGCGGTCTGCCGGTGGAACACGTGGTCACCTCCCACGAGGAGATCCATCAAGCCGTGTCCGAGATCTCCCTGCGGCGCGCCCGCCGGGGCGTCTCGCCCACCGCGACGTCGCTGGCCGTGATGTCGCTGAAGGAGGCCCTGCTGAAGGCCGTTCAGCGGCACACCCGTGACGGTGAGGGCCTTTTCCACAGTGCGGTGCTGATCAACCGCCTCCTGGACAGCGCCGGGGCACTCACCTTCGAGATCTTCGTGGAGGGCCGGGAAGAGATCATCCGCCGGCAGAGCCAGCAGCTGCTGGAGGTGTCCACCCCGGTCGTCAGGCTGTGGCGCCAGGTGCTGGCCGTCCCGCTGATCGGCACGCTCGACACCGCACGCACCCAGGTGGTGATGGAGAACGTGCTCCAGGCCATCCAGGAGCACGAGGCGCTGGTCGCCATCATCGACATCACCGGCGTCCCCACCGTCGACACCGCCGTCGCCCAGCATCTGATGCACACGGTCAACGCGGTGCGTCTCATGGGAGCGGACTGCATCATCAGCGGCATCCGGCCGCCGATCGCCCAGACCATCGCCCAGCTCGGCATCGACCTGTCGACGATCATGACCCGGGCCACCCTGGCCGACGCCCTGGGAGAAGCCGTGAAACTCACCGACGCCGCTCCGTCGAAGTCCGCCCCCCTGGCGCAGCGGTGAATGTTCCCGCCTCGGCCGGTGTGCCGATTCTGCGGCTGGGCGACGTCCTGGTCACCGGGCTCCTCAACGAGCTCGACGACAAGACGGCCGTGGCGTTCACCGAAGAGCTCACCGCGCGCATCACCGGTGACCGGGCGCGCGGGGTCCTCATCGACATTTCCCGGCTGGAAATCGTCGATTCCTTCGTGGCCCGTACTTTGATGGAGCTGACCACCATGGCACGCCTGCTGGGTGCCCGGGTGATCGTCGCCGGGATGCGGCCGCCGGTCGCCATCACCCTGGTCGAGCTGGGGCTGCAGCTGACCGGGGTGGAAACGGCACTGAACGCCGAGCACGGCATGGCCGCGCTGGGATGGCATCA
This sequence comes from Streptomyces sp. NPDC047049, assembly GCF_040643995.1. Lineage (NCBI taxonomy): Bacteria > Bacillati > Actinomycetota > Actinomycetes > Kitasatosporales > Streptomycetaceae > Streptomyces > Streptomyces sp. NPDC047049. The sequence continues at coordinate 30,212 of NZ_JBEYVM010000018.1, forward strand.
GAGCCTGCAGCCTTCCGAAGGGGTGCTGCGTGAGTTCGGCACGGAATAGTGATCACGCGGTGGGCCTCGCCACGGCCGCTCGACACGTCCCCGGCGCGGAGGGCAGCACATCGGTGCACCAGGTGCGGACCGAAGAAGACCTGCTGACCGTCCGCCACGCCGTACGGGCGGCCACCGTGCAGGCCGGTTTCAGCATCGTCGACCAGACACGGGTGGTCACCGCCGCCAGTGAGCTGGCACGCAATGCCTACATCCACGGCGGAGGGGGCACCGTGACCATCGACTGCCTGATGTCTCCCGACACCGCCGGAGTCCGGCTGACGATCACCGATGACGGTCCCGGCATCGCGGACGTCGGCGCCGCACTGACCGACGGCTTCACCACCGGCGCCGGGCTCGGCCACGGTCTGGGCGGCGCCCGGCGGCTGATGAACGACTTCGAACTCCACTCGGCTCCGGGACAGGGCACGACCGTGATCGTCACGCGATGGGCGAGTCGTTGACGCTCCCCTGCCCCCGGCCGACGGCACACATCGCCGTGGACCACTACAGCGCCGTGCATCTGGCCGCCGAAACCGCCCGGGCGGTCGCCGGGCAGTGCGCGCTGCCGGGAGCGCTGCCCGACCGGGCCGCGGTCATCGCCTCGGAACTGGCCAGCAATCTGGCCAATCATGCGACCAACGGTGCGCTGTTCATCCAGTCCCTGCCTCTCGGCGGCGGCATGGAGATCGTCGCCGCGGACCACGGCCCCGGCATCGGCGAACTGCACCAGTGCCTCACCGACGGCTACTCCACCGGCACCACCCTCGGCGCCGGCCTGGGAGCCGTGAAGCGGATAGCCACCACCCTCACCATCCGTACGGCGCCGGGGGACGGAACCCTCGTCAGCGCCCGCCTCACCGCCCCCGACGAGACCGCGTCGGCCGACCAGGAAGCAGGTGCCATCTGCGTACCGGCAGAGCGTGAACAGACCAGCGGCGACGGGTGCGCCCTCGCCGATCACGACTCCGCGCGCACCGCACTCGTCGTGGACGGCCTCGGCCACGGACCGCACGCCGCCGAGGCCGCCCAGGTGGCGCTGCGGTCCTTCCACCGGGGACCGGACGCGCCCCTGCCCGAAATCCTCACCGGCCTGCACCGGGCGCTGCGCCGCACCCGCGGGGCGGCCGTCGGCCTGCTGCGCCTGCACCCCGAACGGGCGGAGTACTGCGGCGTCGGCAACGTACGCGTCGTGACGCTGACCGCGCTCGGCCCGGGGCAACGGCTCAGCGGTCAGCCGGGAATCGCCGGACTGAACATGACGCCACCGCAGGTGCGGGCCTTCCCCGTACCGCCCGGCGGCACCGTACTGCTCCACTCCGACGGCGTCGACCACCGCTGGGCGCAGGCACCCTCGGCCTTCGTGCGCCGCCTGCCCCCGTCCCTGCTCGCCGCGTCCCTCGTCCACAGTCACCGCCTCCCCCGCGACGATGCGACCGTGCTCGCCGCCCGTCCCCGTCAGAGACTTCCGTGACCCCCCATACCTTCCACGACCTGCCGGCCCTCCGCAGCGCCGTACGGCGGATCTGCGAAGCGCACCGGCTTCCCTCCCGGACCGGAGGGCGCCTGGTGCGCTCCGTCGCACAGGTGGCCGGCGCCGCCCTGCGCGCCGGCGGCCCCGTCCGCCTCGAAGCCGCCGAGCGGACCGCTCCGGGCGGCACCGCCCTGCTGGCCGTCACGCTGCACGCCGCACCGACGCCGGCCCCGCCGGACTGGGCCGACCTGCCGCTGCCGGGCCAGGCCACGCCCGATGGCCAGGTCGCCTGGCACCTGCCCCTCGGCGAGGGGCAGGACGGGCCCGCCCCCCTTGCCGCCGCGCCCGGCACGGTGCCAGGCCAGGCAGGGACGCGCGGGGCGGCGACCGCCGAGGCGTACGAGGCACGGATCGCGGCGCTCGAAGGTGATCTCGCCGCGGCCCTCTCCCGGGCGGACACCCTCTCCACCGAGCTGCACCGCCTCAAGGACGAACTCGCCGAGACCAACAGCGGGGTGCTCGCCCTCTACGTCCAGCTGGAGGAGCGGGACGAACAGCTGCGGCGGGCCCACGGCCAGACCCTGCGGGAGCTGGAGGACGCGCTGCGTCCCTCGCCGATCGGCGTGGAGGGCCTGGAGTTCGCCGTCCACTACGAGCCGGCCGGCACCGATGCGCCCACGGGGGGCGACTTCTACGACTGGCTCAGCCTGCCCGACGGCACCGTGCACATCACCGTCGTCGATGCGCTGGGACACGGTGTGCGCAGTACCCGCAGCGCGCTCAACGTCACCCACGCCGTGCGCACCCTGGCGCTCGAAGGCCACCCGCTCGAATCCATCGTCGCCCGTACCCACGACATCCTGGCCCCGTTCGACCCCGAGATCATGGCGACGGTGCTGCTCGCCCGTATCCATCCCGACACCGGTGAACTCCGCCTGGCCAACGGCAGTCATCCGCCGGCCCTGCTGTTGCGGGCCGACGGAACCTCCGACTATCTGGAGGTCCGCGGCCGGGGCATCGGGTTCCCGCTGCCGGGCAGCGAGGCCGTACGGCGTGAAACCCTGCACGAGGGCGACCTCCTGGTGCTCTACACCGACGGCCTGACCGAGAGCCGGCGCGACCCCATCGAGGGCGAGGCGCGATTGGTCAAGAGCGCCCGGGCCCACGCCCGCCGGCCGGTGGACGAGATCCCCGGCGCCGTGGCGGAGGACATGCACACCGTCATCCTGCACTCCGACGACACCCTCGCCCTTGCCGTCCGCCGGGCCCGGCGGGACACCTCGCGGGCGGGGGCACAGGCACAGACCTGACCGGCCCGGCCCCTGCTGCTCCCACCGGCCGCCGGGGGGCCGGGCGCAGCCGCCCACTCGCGTCCCCGGGTGTCCGGCCGCGCCGCCCACCGGCACGCCAAGTTCCCCGTTCCGCAAGGGTTCTGCTGGGTACACGCCTCACGAACACCTGATGACGCTTGCTGCACACCAGCCGAACGAGGCGTTCCACTGACCGGGGTGAAAGCTTGTGCACCATCCTCTTGCGACGGACGACCCCTCAACTCCGCCCGCCCGGGACCTTTGCAGTCCCCGAACGGCGGCAGATGCCCGCGACTTCGCCAGGAGCTTCGCCGGCCTGCTCCATCCGCCGCCCCCTGCCCGGACCACCCAGAACCTGCTCCTGCTGGTGTCCGAACTCGTCACCAACGCGCTGCGCCACGCGGGTGCCGTCACGGCGCTGCGGCTCACCGCCGAGCAGGACACCATCCGGATATGCGTCGAGGACGCCAGTCCCGCTCGCCCGACGGAGCGCAGTCCCGACCTGACCGGCCGCGACGGCGGCTTCGGGTGGCCCGTGGTGTGCGCCCTGGCCCGCGAGGTCACCGTCAGACCCCGGCCCGGCGGCGGCAAGATCGTGCAGGCCGCTCTCGCACGCTGAGGACGGCCCCGGCACCGGGCCGCTGACGTGTCCGGGCCGGGTGATCCCGGGAGAAGCGGGCAGGGCACAGGGACCGTGCGCCTGCCACCGCTCCTCGGGCGCCGCCGAGCCCTGCCCGCAGGGCGCACCGCATCTGTCGTCGGACCGTGGGAACGGGATGCGTCCATGCAACGCCACAGCGCCGAAGGGACGGCGAAGACCCTGCGCCAGGCCGCGGAACAACTGGCCGCCGCCGGTGAGGCGATCACCGCCCTGATGCGGGACGCGGCCGACCCGGTGGAACCGCGGCTCTCCCCGGGCGGCCTGAGAGTGCTGTCCGTCGTCTCGGTGTGTCCCGGGCGGAACCTGACCACGGTGGCCGCCGCCGTGGGGCTGGGGCTGCCGCGCGCCAGCCGGGTCTGTGCCGCACTGGAGTCCGCCGGCCTGCTGCTCCGCCGCCCGGCGGCCGCCGACCGGCGCGAGATCGGACTGCGGCTGAGCCCTGAGGGCGAGGCGTTCCTGGAGCGCTTCCGGGCGACCCGGGTGGACCGGATGGCGGCGGTGCTGCGCCGGATGCCGACGGACGAACGGGGCGCGCTGGTCGCGGCGTTGGGCGAGCTGGCCGTCGCCGTCGCCGCCGTCGGTTCCGAACGGAGCTGAGGTTCAGGCGTCGAGCGCCACGCGGACGGACCCGTACAGCGGCAGCACCGTGTCGAGTCCGGTGAGCGTGAAGAGCCGTTCCAGAACGGCGGAGGGGGCCGCGAGGCGCAGCGCCGGGCCCAGCGCCTCGTGCGCCTGGATCAGGACGTTGACCGTCGTCGAATCCGCGAACGAGACGTCCGACAGATCGATGACGACCGGGCCGGCGCCGTCCTGCGCCAGTTGCTGCAAGGTGGCGTCGAGCGGCGCGACGGTGTCCAGGTCGAACGGCCCGGCGACGGTGAGGATCACCGCCCCCCGCTCCTGTCGTGTGCCGATACGCAGGGGCCGGCCGCCATGGGGCTGGGACAGCACGATGAACCTCGCTGTAGGGGGCTGACGCTTCGTGAGTGGACAGGTCCTCGGGGTGCGGCACCGCCAAGGATAGAATTCATAGTTGCCGTTTGACAACATTCGCCATAAGGCAACAATCTGTTCCCGATACCTGGCAAGACGGCCGCGCCCGGCGCGGCTTGGGGACGAGAAGCGGCCTGAGACCCGCTACGTGCTGTCAGACACACGAGCGTGGCCGCCGACGACGCGTGGGCCGTCACCCTCATCTGCGAAGGGGGGAGGAGGCCGCCGCGTGGAACGCTCTGCGTCCCGCCGCACGGTGGGCGACGGCCGCCGATTCCCTGTGCCCGAGAACCGCGGCGGACACCCGTGCGCGCGCTGCCGCGTCTCTTCGGGCCGGGGCCCTGCCCGGCGGCCCGGAGGCGGTGAGGGCGCCCGCGCCCGCGCGCTCGCGGGCAGGCGGCGAACCAGTGAAACGGGACACCCGATCACTCTGTCATCCGGCGCGGTCCCCAGCCAGCCCCCGCCTTTGCGTCGTCCGTGGACGAAGAATGCCTGAGAGACCGTGACTCAACGCTGTGATGTGGAACGAGCACTGCGGGCATCGGCCCCGCACGCTCTGGTGGACACGCTCCGTGCGGTCCTCACCGAATCGTACGGAGCCCTCTGTGTGCAGTTGTTGCTCGCCGACTACGGGGCAACGGCGCTCACCCCCTTCGGTGCGCCGGCCATGCCGGGCGCGTCGATCCCGGTGGCGAACAGCGTCGAGGGCAGGGTGTTCGGGAGCCAGGAGCCCCGCCGGCAGGTCCGGCAGGGCGAGGTGGTCGAACACCACCTGCCGGTGTCGGTCCGCGGGGAGCGCACCGGCATCCTCACCGTGCGGCTGCCCGTCGAGCGGTCCGTCCCGCGCACCGTCGACGACCTGGTGTACGCGGCGGAACTGCTCGGCCACGAACTCCTGGTGGCCGAGCGCGACACCGATGTCTACCAGCGGGCCCGGCGCATCAGCCGGCTCACGCTGGCCGCCGAGATGCAGTGGCAGCTGCTGCCGGCCCGGGCCTGTTCCGCCGCCGAGTACGCCATCGGGGCCCAGTTGGAGCCGGCCTATGCCATCCACGGCGACAACTACGACTGGGCCTCGGACGCCCACGAGCTGACCCTCTCCGTCACCGACGGCATGGGCACGGGCGTCAACGCGTCGCTGCTCACCCACCTCGCCGTCAACGCGCTGCGCAACGCGCGCCGGGCCGGCATCGGCATCGCGGACCAGGCGGCACTGGCCGATCAGGCCCTCTACGCCCAGTACCGCGGCAGCGTGTACGTCTCCAGCCTGCTGCTGCGGTTCGACCTCATGACCGGGCGGGTGCAGGCGGTGGACGCGGGATCGCCGCAGCTGTGGCGGATGCGGGGGAAGACGGTCGAACTCATCGACCTCGACCCGCAGATGCCGCTCGGCATGTTCGAGGAGACCCAGTACGTGGCGAAGGAGTTCGAGGTCCTGCCCGGAGACCGGCTCCTCATCGTCAGCGACGGGGTGTACGCGGCGCTCTCGCCCCAGGGGGAGGCGTACGCCCAGCGAGCCCTGGCCCGCGCCCTGCACGCCAGCATGCTGCTGCCCGCCGCCACCGTGCCCCGCGCCGTGCTCCGTCACCTGTCCGAGTTCCGCGCCGCGGAACCCCTGGATGACTCCTTGGTGTTGTGCGTCGACTGGTTCGGCAAACCGTAGGGCGGTGGGGCTCCCGGGTGCGCGGGAGTTCGGCGCGGCACGGCGGCCCGGGCTCGTTCCCGGACCGCCGTGCCGTGGTGCCGTGCTGTCGTGCCGCCGTGGCACCGCTCAGGCGGCGGACCGCTCCACCGGGATCCACAGCTCCGCCTCCGCCTGCGCCCCGTCCGGTGAAAGGCGGGTGCGCAGGATCTCCGGCCCCTGCCTGCTCCGGTACGGGTTCGACGGGAACCACTGGGTGAACACGTCCCGCCACAGGAACTGCAGCGCCTGCGGGAACGGGCCGGAGCTCTCGAAGACGGCCCACATCCCCGCCGGGACGGGGAGGGCATCCATGTCCCCGGGCACCTCGGCGCAGGTCACCACGCCGTGGTAGTAGTCCAGTTCGGACCCCTCCGCCCGGCTCGCATCGAGCTGGTCGCTCACCGCGATGATTCCCTCCGGCTCCTGGTCGGACAGCGCCGTGAGGCGCTGCAACGTCTCGGGGCCGATGCCCCGGATGAACTCGGCGATCGCCGGGTTGACCCCCACGTGCACCAGCGGGACGCGGGCCTTCTTGCCGACCACACGGAACCCTTCCTTCTCCACGATCCGGTATCGCATGCTGCTGCTCCCCTCCACGATGAGACGGAAGGACATCCGAGGCTGGGAGCGCAGCGCCGCACCGGTCCGCCGGGCCTCACCCGGGCCGACCCCGTGCATACCGCGGAACGCCCGGGCAAAGGCCTCTCCCGAGCCGTAGCCGTAGCGCATCGCGACGTCCAGCAGTGTCCGCTCACCGGCGAGCACCTCGGCGCCCGCCACGGTCAGCCGCCGGCGCCGGATGTACTCCGACAGCGGGATGCCCGCCAGCGCCGAGAACAGCCGGCGGAAGTGGTACTCCGACGTCACCGCCATGTGCGCGAGACGGGCCACGTCGATCTCCCGGTCGAGCTGCGACTCGATGTGTTCCATGGCCTGGTTCAGCCGCTCCAGCACCTCGGTCTCCTTCCCTTTCGGCACTCACGTTAGGAAGCGGCCGGGCCGCCGGACCCGACATCCTGTGCCCGGTGCGATCGGGTCCGGGAGTGGTGCTGCCGCGGATCGTCCGGAACCGACCCGGTGAGATGCGGCCGGTCCGGGTACGCGGGCCAAAGCGGCACCGCAAAGGCGCAGTTGAAGCCCCGTGAGGGCTCGCCGCTTCCTTGCCGTCCCACCCACGGGAAAGGTGCATCATGCTCTTCCTGGTCGTAGCGCTCTTCCTCTTCGGTGTGCTGATGGGGACCGCGGGGCACGTCCCCGTGCCCGTCACCGTTGTCGCCGCCCTCGCCATCGTGGCCTGGCTGGTGGTCTTCTTCGCCAAGGAACGCCGTAAGGCGGCGAAGGGGGGCGGCCGATGACCTCCGCCCGGATCCCCGTCAGGACCGGACCGCACCCCCAGGCCGACCGGATGGCCGTCGCCGCGTTCGTCTGCGGTCTGCTGGGGGCCCTGGCGTTCAACATCGTGCTCGGCCCGTGCGCGCTGTTCTTCGGTGCCGCGGCCCTCTGCCGGGGAACCGTCCGCCTTCTCCGCGCCTATCTGGGCCTGGCGTTTGGCGTCCTCGACCTCCTGCTGCTCGTGGTGCTGTCCTCCCGGAGCGGGACCCTCAGCTGGCACCTTTAGGGCCTCCGGGCTCCGGGCCGCCGACGAAATGGATCTTTCAGAGGAACAATTCCTGATGCCCCGGGAACCGGCTAAGAAACACATAAGTTCGGGAGGTTGGGGGGGAATTCCGCGGGGCACACGATGCCTCACACGATGCCTCGGAGGTTGATGATTATGGTCCCCCTGCTTCTCGTACTTCTTCTCGCGCTTCTTCTCTTCGGTGCCGGATTCGCCTTGAAGGCCCTGTGGATCGTGGCGGTCATCGTGCTCGCCGTGTGGCTGCTGGGGTTCGTGCTGCGTTCCGCGGGTGCCGGGGGTAAGCGCGGCCGGTGGTATCGCTGGTGAATTCATGGCACGACATGCTTGTCCTGCGAGTGGGGGCCGGACTTCGGAGTCCGGCCCCCACCCGCGTGCGCGGGCACCTCTTCCCGGCGGCCGGGAAAGACTCGAAGGGTCCGTCCGGATTATCAGGGAGGCGCGAAAGCGGCCTTCTCCCCGGGGCCGGAATTCGAGAATGCGGTGACTTTTCTCGCACCTCGGGATTCCTCGGCCGGGGGTCCCGGGGCTTGCCGGCCCGGGGCCGGGTCCGGGTTCGCGCCCGGACATCCCGCGCTGGGCCTTACTCTGCGTATATCCCCGCGCGGGCGTGCGGGGCATGCGAAGGCGTGCGGGCAGAACACGCGGCGGCCACGGGTCACAGCGGGTACGGAGCGGAACTCATGCGGTTGACGATCTTCTGGCAGCGGATGGCGGAGCACTTCGGTGCGGCGTATGCCGACTCCTTCGCGCGCGATCATGTGATGGCGGACCTCGGCGGCCGGACCGTTCATGAGGCGCTGGACGCGGGGTGGAGCGCCAAAGAGGTGTGGCGGGTGGTCTGCTCGGTGATGGACGTGCCGCCCGAAAAGCGCTGAGAAGGGCCGGGCGCGAGGCTCTGACCTGGGAACGAGCGAGCCCGGCGGCCGGGCGCCGCGGGGCTGAGGCACGGGCTGGGCCCCGGGGTGCCGCAGCGGTGCGCGACACTTGGCTCCGTGCCCGAGTCAGATGAGATCATCAGCAACGACATCCCACGCCCCGAAGGCCGGTCCGAGGACCGGTCCGATGCGCGGATGCCGCGCTGGCTGCCGCGTGCCATGGTGCTGGCGCTCGCTCTGGTGGCCTGTTTCCAGCTCGCCACCTGGGGATTCCACCAGCTGATCACCCTGCTGCTGAATGTGCTGATCGCGTTCTTCCTCGCGCTGGCCGTCGAACCGGCCGTCGACTGGATGGCGGCCCGGGGCATGCGGCGCGGACTGGCCACGGGCCTGGTGTTCGTGAGCATCCTCGTCGCCGCGGCCGGGTTCTTCGCGCTCCTGGGCTCCATGCTGGCCGGCCAGATAGCCAACATGGTGGAGGAGTTCCCGCAGTATCTGGACTCCGTCATCAGCTGGATCAACAGCACCCTGCACACCCACCTCTCGCGGGTCGAGGTGCAGAACAACCTGCTGAAGTCCGACTGGCTGCAGAAGTACGTCCAGGACAGTGCCAACAACGTCCTGGCCGTCTCCGCGACGGTGCTGGGCAGCCTGTTCAACCTGCTGACGGTGGCCCTGTTCTCGTTCTACTTCGCCGCCGACGGCCCCCGGCTGCGGCGCGCCCTGTGCTCCGTGCTCCCGCCGCACCGCCAGACGGAGGTGCTGCGCGCCTGGGAGATCGCCGTCGCCAAGACCGGCGGTTACCTCTACTCCCGCGGCCTGATGGCGCTGATCTCCGGTGGCACGCACTACGTCCTGCTGCAGGTCCTGGAGGTGCCCTACGCCCCGGCACTGGCCATCTGGGTGGGGCTGGTCTCCCAGTTCATCCCGACCATAGGCACCTACCTCGCGGGCGCCCTGCCCATCCTGATCGCGTTCACCGTCGACCCCTGGTACGCCCTGTGGGTCTTCGGGTTCGTCGTGACCTACCAGCAGTTCGAGAACTACCTCCTGCAGCCGCGGATCACCGCCAAGACCGTGGACATCCACCCCGCCGTCGCCTTCGGCTCGGTCGTCGCCGGCACGGCCCTGATGGGCGCGGTGGGCGCACTGATCGCGATCCCGGCCACGGCGACGCTGCAGGCGTTCCTCGGTGCGTACGTCAAGCGGTACGAGGTCACCGACGACCTGCGGGTCCACGGCAGGCGCCGGCGCGGTGCCGGCGTGCTGGCCCGCTTCCGGCGGACCCTGCACGACGAGCAGCCCTCGGCCCCGCTGGAGGACCGGAAGGCGGACGGCGGTGTCCGGGAGGACGGCGAAGGCGTCCGCTGACCCGTGCGGGGCCGGGCCCCGGGGCGCACTGCGCACCGCGCGCGGCCGGGAGGCCATGGGCGGTCGGGCTGCTGCTCACGGCCGGGAGGCCTCGGGGGCTGCGGCGCGCGGCCGGGAGTGGAGCGCCGGTGCCGGTCCGGCAACCCGTCGACGACGCGCGCCGGTACCGCTTGACACCAAAATCGAACATCCATTCTCATGGGAGATCCGGCCTGTGTCCTCGGGCTTTTCCGGGGAGTTATCCACAGGCCGGAGCCGGGTCCGGGCGCATTGTCAGTGGCAGGCGTTAGCGTCATGGACGTGAAGCGATCGACTCAAGCAAATCGGGTGGAACCCATGGCAGGCACCGACCGCGAGAAGGCGCTGGACGCCGCGCTCGCACAGATTGAACGGCAATTCGGCAAGGGCGCCGTGATGCGCATGGGGGAGCGGTCGAAGGAGCCCATCGAGGTCATCCCCACCGGATCCACCGCGCTCGACGTCGCGCTCGGCGTCGGCGGCCTCCCCCGCGGCCGCGTCATCGAGGTCTACGGCCCGGAGTCCTCCGGTAAGACGACCCTGACCCTGCACGCCGTCGCGAACGCCCAGAAGGCCGGCGGCTCCGTCGCGTTCATCGACGCCGAGCACGCCCTTGACCCCGAGTACGCCAAGAAGCTCGGCGTGGACACCGACTCCCTCATCCTGTCCCAGCCGGACAACGGCGAGCAGGCCCTGGAGATCACGGACATGCTGGTCCGCTCCGGCGCACTCGACCTCATCGTGATCGACTCCGTCGCCGCCCTGGTGCCGCGGGCCGAGATCGAGGGTGAGATGGGCGACTCCCACGTCGGCCTCCAGGCCCGGCTGATGAGCCAGGCGCTGCGCAAGATCACCAGCGCGCTCAACCAGTCCAAGACCACCGCGATCTTCATCAACCAGCTCCGCGAGAAGATCGGCGTGATGTTCGGCTCGCCGGAGACCACCACCGGTGGACGTGCGCTGAAGTTCTACGCCTCGGTGCGTCTCGACATCCGCCGCATCGAAACCCTCAAGGACGGCACGGACGCGGTCGGCAACCGCACCCGCGTCAAGGTCGTCAAGAACAAGGTCTCCCCGCCCTTCAAGCAGGCCGAGTTCGACATCCTCTACGGCCAGGGCATCAGCCGTGAGGGCGGCCTGATCGACATGGGCGTGGAGCACGGCTTCATCCGCAAGTCCGGCGCTTGGTACACCTACGAAGGCGACCAGCTCGGCCAGGGCAAGGAAAACGCCCGTAACTTCCTCAAGGACAACCCGGATCTCGCCAACGAGATCGAGAAGAAGATCAAGGAAAAGCTCGGCATCGGCGTGCAGCCGCAGGACCCGGCGGCGGAGCCCGGCGCGGACGCCGCGGTGGCGGCGGGCGAACCGGCGGTCGCAGCTCCGGCACCGGCGGCCAAGGGTGCCAAGGGTTCCAAGGCCGCCGCGGCCAAGAGCTAGCCCGCCATGACGCGGCGAACGGAATGGCCGGGCAGCGAGGACGACACCAGCACCGCTGCCGGCGACGCCGAGACCCGTCAGGGGCGCAAGGGCCGTCATGGCCGGGAGAGCAGCGGTGGGCCCGAGGCGTCGAGGGCCGGGTCGGGACCACCGCGTACACCTGAGGAGCAGGCACGGGCGATCTGCCTGCGCCTGCTCACCGGGAGCCCTCGTACGCGCAAGCAGCTCGGGGACGCCCTGCACCAGCGGGGCATCCCCGAGGAGGCGGCGGAGGAAGTCCTCTCCCGCTTCGAGGACGTCGGACTGATCGATGACGCGGCCTTCGCCGACGCCTGGGTGGAGTCCCGCCATCACGGGCGCGGCCTGGCCCGCCGCGCCCTGGCCCGTGAACTGCGCACCAAGGGTGTGGACTCCGCCCTCATCGATGTGGCCGTCGGCCGCCTCGACTCCGAACAGGAGGAGGCCACCGCCCGCGAGCTGGTCGACCGCAAACTGCGCTCCACCCGAGGCCTGGACCGCGAGAAGCGCCTGCGCCGTCTGGCCGGAATGCTGGCCCGCAAGGGGTACCCCGAAGGGTTCGCCCTCCGGGTGGTCAGGCAGGCCCTGGAGGAAGAAGGCGAGGACCCGGCACTCCTGGAGGAGCACTGTCTGCCGGACACATGAGCAGAACAAGCCGAGGCCATGGGGTGGGGGAGGGAAGGGGAGGGGCGGGGGAGCGAGAAAGGCGGCGAAGGAGCCACAGCCCCCTCGCCCCCCCCGTCTCACCCCACCGGCAACCCGGCCCCCCGCCAAGCCTGGAACCCGCCCTCCAGGTCGGTCGCCCGGTGCAGGCCCAGCTCGCGCAGGGAGAGTGCCGCGAGGCTCGAGGCGTAGCCCTCGTTGCAGACGACCACGACCGGCAGGGCGTGATGGGTCGCTTCCGGGGCGCGGTGCTCGCCCGTCGGGTCGAGCCGCCACTCCAGCTCGTTGCGCTCCACGATCAGCGCGCGCGGGATGAGGCCGTCGCGCTCCCTCAGCTTTGCGTAGCGGATGTCCACCAGCAGCCCGCCGGCCTCCTGGACGGCGGCGGCCTCCCGCGGACCCACCCGGTGCCCCAGCTCGCGCCGGGCACGGGCCAGCAGCTCGTCGACCGCGCTCATGTCCACTCCTCGGGCTGCTCGACCGCTTCGAGCCGCAGCAGTGGCCCGGTGCGGCTGTAGCGGCGCATCAACGGCAGCGGCGGGTAGTAGGCGTGTACCGACACCGCGTGGTTCCGGGGGGACAGGTTGAGCACCTGGTGGACATGGTGCGGGCCGAACGCCCGGCCGCGGCCGCCGCTGAGCTTGCGCTCCCGGTCCACGTCGTCGGCGAGCTCCAGCGTCTTCCAGCCCTCGGTGGGGAGCTGAGCGGTGAGCGACTGTTCCGTCAGCTCGCCGGCGGCCGTCGCGAAGGCGCCGTGCGAGCCGCCGTGGTCGTGCCAGCCGGTACCGGTGCCGGGCGGCCAGCCGATCAGCCAGGCCTCGCTGCCGCCCGGCCCGTCCAGCCGGATCCAGGTACGGCCTTCGGGGTCGAGCGGGAGCGAAGCGATGAGCTCCGGGTCCGCGGCGGTGCGGTGGGCGAAGTCGAGAAGTTCACGGGCGCTGGGCCCACCGTCATGGCCGGTGGCACGCGGGCGCGCAGGGGTACGTACGTCGGGCACGGAAACCGTCCTGGGTGATCGCGAAGAGGCGCGGCTGCCGGGAGGGGGCAGGCGGCCGCGCGGGGAAGGAGCTGCGGATCAACAGGACGGACGACACATGCAGCCCGCATAGCGGAGCAGGTCGAGATGGACCCTCCGCCAGAATCGCGAGCTGTGATCAGTCATCCTCGAAGTGAAGCATGGACGTTCGCGCAGGGTCAACCGCGGAAGTCCGGCTCTCCGCGGCTCCGTCCGCCCCGTGCTCACCCTTCCCGGCACCACCCTCCCCGGCACCACTCGCCCCGGCTGAACCCTCCCCGGCTGCACCCTCGCCGGGCTCTCCCGCCCCGTCTCCCCCCTGCCCGGCTCCGCCGTCCCGGGCCACCCCCAAGTCGCCGGTTCCCCCGGGCCGCCGGGCCCGCCCCGGCTCCGCGTCCTGCCCGTACGCCCTGCCCCGTACCGCGTCCGCACAGGCGGCCATCTCGGCCGGGCGGACCCCCGACAGCGTGGTAACCAGATGTCCGTCCGGCCGTACGAGCAGCACGGTGTGCGCGGCCGCACCCGGGTAGGCCTCGGTGACCAGGATCTCGGCGGCCATCGGCAGCGCGTCGACCGCCTCGGCCAACCGGGGCATCAGACCCGCCGACTGCCAGTGCCGCCGGTCCCAGACACCGGTACCGGGTGCCACCAGCACCACCAGAAGACCCTGCCCGAGCCGGTCGCGCAGCCGGACCACCGAGCCGTCGGACGCGGTCACCGGCACATCCGTGACGGCCGCGCCGGGAAGCGTCTCGACGACGGGGCCGGTCACGGGCGGCGCGAGCGGGGTGCGGGCGTACACCGGCGGCGCGCCCAGCGGGCCGCGGCTCAGATGACCATCGGTGAGCAGGGTGCTGCGGCCGCGCACCGCACCCGGGAGCACGGTCCGCCAGCGGGCCGAGCGGCCGTCGCGCAGCAGCGGCAGCGCCTGGTCCGCGGCGCGCAGCCGGGCCGCGACCGCGCCCCGGCGCTCGGCCTGGTAGCTGTCGAGCAGTACCTCACCGGCGCCGTGATGCCAGGCCAGGCCCAGCTTCCAGGCGAGGTTTTCGGCGTCCCGCAGCCCCTCGTCCAGGCCCTGGGTGCCGAGGGCGCCCAGCAGATGGGCGGCGTCCCCGGCGAGGAACGCACGGTCTTGGCGCCAGCGCCGGGCCAGCCGGTGGTGGACGGTGTGCACCCCGGTGTCGAGGAGTTCGTACGGCGGGACCAGCCGGCCGTGGCCGCGCCCCCGTGCGGGCGCCGCGCCGCCGTCCGCGCCGGTTGCGCCGTCCACGTCTGCCGGGGGGTCGGTGGTCCAGCCGGCCAGCGAGTCGCGGATCCGGGCGACCAGGGCGTCCGGTGTGACCAGTTCGCGCCCCGGTGGCAGCAGCCAGTCCAGCCGCCAGATGCCGTCGGGCAGCGGGCGGGCGGACACCTCGCTGCCCGGTCCGCCGCCGTGCCGGGGCGGCGAACGGTGCAGCAGCGCCTCGCCGGGCCAGGGGAGCTCGCAGCGCAGCGCGGCGACCGCGTGCCGTTCCACCGCCGTACGGCCCGGGAAGCGGATGTCCAGCAGCTTGCGGACGGTCGAGCGGGGGCCGTCGCAGCCGACCAGGTAACTCCCGCGCCACCACGTCCCGTTGGTGCCGCGGGTGTGGGCGCTGACGCCCTGCTCGTCCTGTTCGAGACCGGCGAGCCGGCTGCCGGTGACGATCTCGGCGAGCTTTTCGCGGGCGAGTGCGGCGCGCAGCGCGCGGGTGAGGGCATGCTGCGGCAGATGGACCGGGGAAACGGCGGTGGCGGGGGCGGCGCCGTCCGGGGCCGGTGAGGCGAAGGCGATGCGTTCCAGCAGGCGCCGGCGGCGCATCGTGCGCCAGGCCGTCCACCGGGTGCCGTCGCTCTCCAGGGTGTCGGCACAGCCGAGCCGGCCGACGAAGGCGGCGGTGTCCTGGTGGAGCACGGCGGTGCGGGCGGGCCGGGTGTCCTCCTGGCCGGTGGTCTCGTCGAGGACGACGCTCGGCACGCCGAGGCGGGCGAGGGCGAGGGAGAGGGAGAGGCCGACCGGGCCGGCGCCGACCACGATCACCGGGTCCACGGCGCAGCTCCCCGGGGCCGCTGGTACGTACGGGACAGGCGGAAACTGGCAGTTGGAGCCCGGTGCGTGATCACACAGAGTATGCAACCCACTGCGGCCGCTCGCGTCAAGTGACGGAGGCGGTGGCAGCGGTGCCACCGCCTCCGGACGGTCTCCTCTCAGCCGCGCGGGGCCGGCGCGCCGTCAGGACGGCGCGGGGGCGCGGCGGCCGCAGCTCAGTCCTGCGGGGCCGCCGGCTTGTCCGGTACCGCGTCGGCCACCTCCATCGCGTCGCCGGCCGCCACCGGCTCGCCGGCCGCGGCCACCTTGATGCCGGTCCTGGCCCGGCTGCCGCGCCGCTCGATCCAGTTGGCGAGGGAGGACAGTGCCAGGCACATCGCGACGTAGATGGCACCGGTCACGATGATGAACGGCACATAGGTGTCATTGCCGTTGACGAGGATGTTGGTGCTCATCTGGCGGGCGGTGAAGAGCAGTTCCTCGAAGGTGATGATGTAGCCCAGCGAGGTGTCCTTCAGGGTCACCACGAGCTGGCTGATGATCGTCGGGAGCATCGCACGGACGGCCTGCGGGAGCAGCACCGTCGTCATGACCTGGGTCTTGGTCATACCGAGTGCGTAGGCGGCCTCACGCTGTCCCGCGGGGACGGCGTTGACGCCGGCCCGGAGCACCTCGGCCTGGACCGAGCCGTTGTAGACCGTCAGCCCGATGACCAGTGCCCAGAACTGCGGCCCGTCGTCGCCGAGGCCGAGGGCTTCGCGGTTGGTCAGCAGCGCCACCCACAGCGCGTAGATCGTGATCAGCAGCGGGACGGCGCGGAAGAGCTCGATGAAGCCGGTCGCCAGCCAGCGGACCGGCTTGTGGTCCGACAGCCGCGCCACCGCGAGCAGCACGCCCAGGACCAGCGACAGCACCGCCGCGACCGCGAAGACCTGCAGTGTCGTCAGGACGCCGTCGCGGATGTTGGTCCGCACTCCGGCGTTGTTGAAGATGTTCCACACCTCGGGTTCGAGCTGCCCCTTGGTGTTGAGCCGGACCACGGCGAACACGAGCAGTCCCAGCATCGCGAGCGCACCGCAGACGCCGTAGATGCGGTTGCGTGTCCTTGCCTTCGGCCCGGGTACGTCGTAGAGAACGCTGGCGCCGCTCATGCCCTTACCTCACTAGTTTCCGCCCCGCCTGCGCGCGGCACCCACGTCGTCCCGTCCGGCCTCCCGCGCCCGTTCACCGCACGACCCCCATCCGGCGCTCCAGCACCCGGAAGGTGCCGCTGATGGCGAAGGTGATGACGAGGTAGGCGAGCGCCGTCCACAGGAAGATCCAGGCGATCGCGTACCCCTTGTCGTTGAGCAGCTTGGAGAGGTTGAACAGCTCGCCGTACCCGAACGCTCCGGCGATGGCGGAGTTCTTCGTCAGCGCGATGAAGATGCTGCTGAGCGGTGCCAGCACGGTGCGCGTGGCCTGGGGGAGCACTATCTCGCGCAGCGTCTGGGAGAACGTCATGCCGATGCTGCGCGCGGCCTCCGCCTGGCCCAGCGGCACGGTGTTGATGCCGGACCGCACCGCCTCGCAGACGAAGGAGGAGGTGTAGAAGCCGAGGGCCAGGGTGGCCAGGACGTACGGGCTGGCGCCGCGGAAGAGCACCTGAGGGACGACGAAGAACGCGACCAGGAAGAGCAGCGTCAGCGGGGTGTTGCGCAGCACCGTGACCCAGGCCGTGCCGAAGGCGCGCAGCGGCGGGACCGGAGACACCCGGAAGCCGGCTATGGCAACGCCGAGGACCAGGGCGAGCAGCGCGCTGGACGCGGTGATCGCCAGGGTTCCGAGGAACCCGTCCCGGAACTCGGGCAGGTAATCGAGGAGTACGTTCATGGGGTCTCCGCGGTAGCGGTCGGGTCGACGGCGGGATGGGGATCAAAGGGGGGCGGCGCGGAAGACACCGCGCCCCGTACACCCGCCGCGGCGGGCGTACGGGGCGGCGCGGTCCGGTGGGCGGGGTGCCTCAGTCGCGCGGAAGCGGGGTCTGGGGGGCCTTGAAGGGCGAACCCGACTTGCCGAGCGTGGCCTTGTAGGCCTTCTCGTAGTCGCCGTTCTTGATGTGGTTCTCCAGCGCCTCGGTGATGGCGGTGCGCAGGGCCTTGTCGTCCTTGCGCATACCGACGCCGTAGGGCTCCTTGGTGAACGGCTTGCCGACGACCCGGAGCTGGCTGGGGCGCTGTGCCGCGTAGCCCTGCAGGATCGCGTCGTCGGTGGTGACCGCCTGCACCTGGCCGTCCACGAGGTTCTTGACGCAGTCCGAGTACTTCGACTGCTCGCTGGTGTCCGCGCCGTACTTCGGCTTCTTGATCTCCTGCAGCGGAGTCGAGCCGACGATCGAGCAGACCTTCTTGCCCTTGAGGGATTCCGGGCCGGTGATGGACTTGTCGTCCCTGCGCACCAGGAGGTCCGCGCCGGCCGTGTAGTACGGGCCCGCGAAGCCGACCTGCTTCTTGCGCTCGTCGTTGATCGTGTAGGTACCGACGTAGTAGTCGACCTGGCCGCGGGAGATGGTCGTCTCACGGACGTTGGAGTCGATCGTCTTGTACTCGATCTGCTTCTCGGAGAAGCCCAGGTCGGCGGCGACCATCTTGGCGATCTCGATGTCGAAGCCGGAGTATTTGCCGGCGGTGTCCTTGAAGCCCAGGAACGGCTGGTCGGCCTTCACGCCGATGACGATCTTCTTGGCCTTCTGGGCCTTCTTCAGCACCGGGGAGTCGGTCTTCGGGGCCGAGGCGACCTTGTAAGTGCCGCTGTAGACCTCTCCGCCGGCCGGCTTGTCGCCCGCCGTGCCCTTCTCCCCGCCGCACGCAGTAGCCGTGGCCGCCAGCGCGAGCACCACCGCACCGGCCGCAGCCGTCTGACGAATCCTCATGGTGAACATCCTTTGGTTCAGCAAGTGTTGGCAATGACGGTGGCCCGACTGCGGCCTCAGTGGTGGAGGATCTTCGACAGGAAGTCCTTGGCGCGGTCGCTGCGCGGGTTGTTGAAGAACTGGTTCGGCTCGGCCTCTTCGACGATGCGGCCGTCCGCCATGAAGACGACCCGGTTCGCCGCGGAGCGCGCGAACCCCATCTCATGGGTGACCACGATCATCGTCATGCCGTCCCGGGCGAGCTGCTGCATCACGTCCAGCACCTCGTTGATCATTTCCGGGTCGAGCGCGGACGTCGGCTCGTCGAACAGCATCACCTTCGGGTCCATCGCCAGCGCCCGGGCGATCGCCACCCGCTGCTGCTGACCGCCGGAGAGCTGTGCGGGGTACTTGTCCGCCTGGGTGCCGACGCCGACCCGGTCGAGCAGGGTACGGGCCTTCGCCATGGCGTCGGCCTTGTCCGTTTTGCGGACCTTGGTCTGCCCCAGCATCACGTTCTCGAGCACCGTCTTGTGCGCGAAGAGATTGAAGGACTGGAAGACCATGCCCACGTCGGCGCGCAGCCGGGCCAGCTCCCGTCCCTCCTGCGGCAACGGCTTCCCGTCGATCGTGATGCTGCCGCTGTCTATGGTCTCCAGGCGGTTGATCGTGCGGCAGAGCGTCGACTTGCCCGAGCCCGAAGGCCCGATCACGACGACGACCTCGCCGCGGTGGATCGTCAGGTCGATGTCCTGGAGCACGTGCAGCGCGCCGAAGTGCTTGTTCACGTTGTCCAGCACGACCAGCCGGTCCGCTGCCGGCGCGGGACCCTCGGCGTTCTTGGTCACCGATACTTCGCTCATCGGCGTGTAGCTCCGTCCTCCTCGGTTGGGAGGACAGTAATGACGCCCTGCGACCAGCGTCATTACTTCTGAGGGGAACTTGAGGATAACGATCCGGCCGCAAACGGACACTCTGCGTCAAGCGGGGTTCGCGCGGGGTGACGGCGGCCCGGCCCGGCCGGCGTACCGGCTGGGTAACGGATGGCGGCCAGGAGGTGGCCTCCTCTTGACGCGCACGCCTCGGATCGCCGTAGATGCCCTGTGGCCCGTACACACGCACCCCGGGAGGAGGCCCACATGAGACTGCTGCTGGTCGAGGACGACGATCATGTCGCCGCGGCCCTGTCCGCGGTGCTGGCCAGGCACGGCCTGTCCGTCGTCCACGCACGCAACGGCGAGGAGGCGCTCAAGGCCCTGCTGCCCGCCCATGCGGAGCCGTTCGCGGTGGTGCTGCTCGACCTCGGGCTGCCCGACCAGGACGGCTTCGAGGTGTGCGGCCGGATCCGCAAGATCTGCGCCACCCCCGTCATCATGGTCACCGCGCGGTCCGATGTGCGCTCCCGCATCCACGGCCTCAACCTCGGCGCCGACGACTATGTCGTCAAGCCGTACGACACCGGTGAGCTGCTGGCCCGTATCCATGCGGTGAGCCGGCGCAACACGCCCGGCGGCGCGGAGCAGCCCGCCGACGAGGGCGTCCCCGGCGAGGCGCTGTATCTGGGCGCGGTCACCGTCGAACTCCCCACCCGCCAGGTGTCCGTGGACGGCGCCGCGGTCCCGCTCACCCGCAAGGAGTTCGACCTGCTGGCGCTGCTCGCCCAGCGGCCCGGTGTGGTCTTCCGCCGGGAACAGATCATCAGCGAGGTGTGGCGCACGAGCTGGGAGGGCACCGGCCGGACCCTGGAGGTCCATATCGCCTCGCTCCGCGCCAAGTTGCGGATGCCCGCCCTGATCGAGACGGTGCGCGGCGTCGGCTACCGCCTGGTCGTCCCGGCCGCCGGCGCGGGGCGGCGGCTGCCCGCCTCCCCGGCCTCCTGAAGGCCGCCGCGCTCAGGTGCGCGCCCGACTCCTCCCTCTCCTCATCGTCCTCATGGCCGGTGTGCTGCTCGCGCTGGGCATCCCGCTGGGCGTCATCACGGCCGGTGTGGAGCAGCAGCGAGTGGTCGTCGACCGGATCGACGACGCCGCGCGCTTCGCCTCCCTCGCCCAGTTCGTCACCGCCCGCCCCGCCACGGACACCGACGACAAGACCCCGGAGGAGGACGAGCGGCTGGCCACCCTCCGTACCGAGCTCGCGCGCTACTACGGCCTCTACGGGATCCGGGCCGGCGTCTTCTACCGCGATCACACCCCGATGGCCGCCGCCCCGGCCGGTATGCCGGTGCCCCGCGACGGCGAGGGCGCCCAGGCCTTCCGCGAGGCGCTGGCCGGCCGTCGCAGCCATGATCCGCACCAGATCTGGCCCTGGGACGACACCGGACGCATCCCGGTCGCCTCACCGGTGATCCGCGACGGCGATGTGGTCGCCGTCGTGATGACCGACTCGCCCACCGGGCACCTGCGCGCCGGCGTCCTGCGCAGCTGGCTGCTGATCGCGGCCGGGGAGTGCGCGGCCATGCTCGTCGCCGTTGCCGCGGCCTTCCGCCTCACCGGCTGGGTGCTGCGGCCGGTGCGCGTCCTGGACACGGCCAGCCACGACATCGCCACCGGCCGGATGAACGCCCGTGTGGCGGCCACCGCCGGACCGCCCGAACTGCGCCGGCTGGCCCGCTCGTTCAACGAGATGGCCGACCACGTCGAGGACGTCCTGGAGCAGCAGCGCGCCTTCGTCGCGGACGCCTCCCACCAGCTGCGCAACCCGCTGTCCGCGCTGCTGCTGCGCATCGAGCTGCTGGCCCTCGAACTCCCCGACGGCAACGCGGAGATCGCCTCGGTCCGCACCGAGGGCAAGCGGCTGGCCCGCGTCCTGGACGATCTGCTCGACCTGGCGCTCGCCGAACACACCGCCGCCGACCTCCAGCTCACCGATGTCGCGGCGCTGGCCGCCGAACGCGTCGACTCCTGGCGCCCGCTGGCCGACGACAAGGGCGTCCTCCTCTCCTACGAAGGCCAGCGCGCCGTCACCGGCTGGGCCGACCCGGTCGCGCTGTCCAGCGCCCTGGACGCCGTCGTCGACAACGCCCTGAAGTTCACCCCGGAAGGCCGGCCGGTCACCGTCGGCGTCGCGGCGGCGGGCGAGCGCGTCCAGGTCACCGTCGCCGACCGCGGCCCCGGCCTGACCGATGACGAGCTGGCCCGCATCGGCGACCGCTTCTGGCGCAGCGGCCGCCACCAAAACGTCTCCGGCTCCGGGCTCGGCCTCTCGATCACCCGCGCCCTGCTCACCGCGGGCGGCGCGACCATCACCTACGCCCCGCACCCGCCGCACGGGCTGAAGGTCACGGTCACCGTGCCGCGCACCGCTCCGTGACCGGGCCCGTGACGGGCCGGCGCGTACGGGACGCGGGACGGCGGGCACGGCCTGCCGGGCGGCGGGCGCGGTCCCCGGGGCCTGCCCGGCACCTGTGCTACCGTGAACGGCGTTGCAGTTGTGGTACCCATGATGAACTTTGTGCGCGCCCGGAGGCTGGATGCCCCGGGCGTTCCTTGTTTCCGGACCTGTGCCGGTGTGGGGCAATCATCTCGGCGACAAGGAGGCCGCGCAGTGTGGTCTCCGGCTTGCCCCATGAAGGAGAAAAACATGGCTTCCGGCACCGTCAAGTGGTTCAACTCGGAAAAGGGCTTCGGCTTCATCGAGCAGGACGGCGGCGGCCCCGACGTCTTCGCCCACTACTCGAACATCAACGCGCAGGGCTTCCGTGAGCTCCTCGAGGGCCAGAAGGTCACCTTCGACGTGACCCAGGGCCCGAAGGGTCCGCAGGCGGAGAACATCGTCGGCGCCTGACGCTCCCGCGTCCCGTGGCCGGGGCCCGCACCGGTCCGTCCGGTGCGGGCCCCGGCCCGTTCGCGGACGCGGTGAGCCCGGCGCATCCGGCCCGGTGCCCCGGCCCCCGTGCTTCCGCTCGGCGCCTCCGGCTCACGGCTTCTGGGACAGGTAATAGCGCCGCGCGCCCTCGTGGAGCTCCAGCGGATCGGTGAACACCGCCGTCCGCAGATCCACCTTCTGCGCGGCATGGACCTGGCGCCCGATCGAGTCCCGGCTGCCGATGACCGTACGGGTGATGCCCTGGGCCATCACCGGATCCTCACGGTCGGTCGTGACCAGCAGATTCGCCACCGCGATCGTCTTCACCGCCTGCCCGTCCTGGGCCAGGGGGTAGGCGTCGGCGGGCAGCACCGCCGCCCGGTAGTAGCGGGTCCGCTCCCCCTGCCGGTGCAGCGCCGGGCTGAGATCACCGAGCTGGACCAGCCGCACCGGGAAGCGCTGTGCCAGGCGCTGCACGGCCGTCGTCGGCAGGCCGCCGGACCAGAAGAAGGCATCCAGCTTGTGCTGCTCCAGCAGCTTGGGCATCTGGTCGATGCCGACCCGCACCGGCTCGATGTCCTCGTGGAAGTCCAGCCCGGCCGCCTCCACCAGCCGCCGGGTCACCAGCTGGACCCCGGAGTCGTCGGTCCCCACCCCCACCCGCATCCCCCGCAGATCCTTCGTCGAGCGCACCGCGGACTTCTTCGGCACCACCAGCTGCATGTAGTCGTCGTACAGCCGGGCGCACGCCCGCAGCCGGTCCGCGCCCGGCTCGCCCCTGACCTCGTAGGTGGCGACCGCGTCGGCCGTCGCGATGGCGAAGTCCGCGCGCCCGGAGACCAGCTGCCGCAGATTGTCGATGGAGCCCTCGGTACGGGCCAGCCGCAGATCGACGTCCGGCAGGTCGTGGGCCAGATCCTGCTTCAGTAGCTCCCCGTACCGTGCGTACACGCCGGTCGGCACGCCCGTCGCCAGCGTAAGCGACCCACGGGGCGTGGGCTCACCGCCCATCGCCAGCAGCCACCACAGCCCCAGTCCGAGGGCGACCAGTGCCGCGACCGCCGCCTGGAAGGCCCGGCGGCCGGTGCGGGAGAAAGCTGTGACCATGGGCGGGATCCTGCCAGTACCGCGGCCGGAAAGGGAGGGGCAGGGCCTCTCGGCGGGAGGCACGGGAGGCGGAGGCGCCCCGGTGCGCGACCGCCCTTTGCAGACGGCGCTTCGCGTAGCACGATCGATGGTGGAGGTTTCATCCTCCCGACCTCTCGACGTAGCGGGGACCTGGCACGTCCCTCACCGCGCGCCGACCGGCGCGCACCCACTCGATCCCGTCCACCCTGAGCGCACCGGCGCCGGTGTCCGACACCGCGGCCATGACGCGCCGGTGCGGGAAGCGAGTCCCCCATGAAACCGCTGAAACCGGACACCGAGCCGCCGGCCGATGCCCACGCCCGGCCCGGCACCCTCCGCTCACCGCCGCTCGCCGCCGACCTCGGCCTGCTCCTCCTGCGTCTGACCGTGGGACTGATCCTGGCCGGACACGGCGCCCAGAAACTCTTCGGGATCTTCGGCGGCCACGGCCTCGCCGCCACCGGCAAGGGCTTCGCCGCCCTCGGTTACCGCCCGGGCGAGTTCTTCGCCTGCCTCGCCGGAGTCTCGGAATTCCTCGGCGGCCTCGGCCTCGCCGTCGGGCTGCTCACGCCCCTCGCGGCCGCCGCACTCATCGGAGTGATGATCAACGCCATGGCCGTGTCGGCGCCCAAGGGGCTCTGGGAGCAGACCGGCGGTATCGAATATCCCCTGACCATCGCCGTCGTCGCGCTGGCCGTCGCGGCCACCGGACCCGGCCGCTTCGCGCTCGACCGCCCCTTCCGCTGGGGGCACGGCGGCTTCGGCAGTGCGGCCTTCGCGCTGGTGGCGGGCGGTGTCGGCGCCGCCATCGTGCTGTCCCTGTGAGGCGGGCCGCGCGCGGCGCGGCACACCGGGGGCTGCCGGATCCGGCCCGAAGACTCCGCGGCGGGAGGTACTTCCCGTACCGCCTACCCTTATTGCATGACCAGCAGCGACCGGAGCCAGGCAGTGGGCGTGAACAAGAGTTACGAGATCCGCACCTACGGGTGCCAGATGAACGTCCACGACTCCGAGCGGTTGTCGGGCCTGCTGGAAGAGGCCGGATACGTCCCCGCGCCCAAGGACGGCGACGGCGCCGACGTGGTGGTCTTCAATACCTGCGCCGTGCGGGAGAACGCCGACAACCGGCTCTACGGCAACCTCGGCCAGCTCGCCCCGAAGAAGGCCGCGCGCCCCGGCATGCAGATCGCCGTGGGCGGCTGCCTGGCCCAGAAGGACCGCGACACCATCGTCAAGAAGGCCCCCTGGGTCGATGTGGTCTTCGGGACACACAACATCGGCAAACTGCCGGTGCTGCTGGAGCGTGCCCGCATCCAGGAAGAGGCGCAGGTCGAGATCGCCGAATCGCTGGAGGCGTTTCCCTCGACCCTGCCCACCCGGCGCGAGAGCGCGTACGCGGCCTGGGTCTCGATCTCGGTGGGCTGCAACAACACCTGTACGTTCTGTATCGTCCCGGCGCTCCGCGGCAAGGAGAAGGACCGCCGGCCCGGCGACATCCTCGCCGAGATCGAGGCGCTGGTCGCCGAGGGCGTCAGCGAGATCACCCTGCTCGGCCAGAACGTCAACGCCTACGGCTCCGACATCGGCGACCGCGAGGCCTTCAGCAAGCTGCTGCGCGCCTGCGGGCGGATCGAGGGCCTGGAGCGGGTGCGCTTCACCTCCCCGCACCCCCGCGACTTCACCGACGACGTCATCGCCGCCATGGCCGAGACGCCCAATGTCATGCCGCAGCTCCACATGCCGCTGCAGTCCGGCTCGGACACCGTGCTCAAGGCGATGCGCCGCTCGTACCGCCAGGAGCGCTTCCTCGGCATCATCGAGAAGGTGCGCGCCGCCATGCCGGACGCCGCCATTTCCACGGACATCATCGTCGGCTTCCCCGGCGAGACCGAGGAGGACTTCGAGCAGACCCTGCACACGGTCCGCGAGTCCCGTTTCGCCCAGGCATTCACCTTCCAGTACTCCAAGCGCCCCGGTACCCCGGCGGCCGACATGGAGGGGCAGATCCCCAAGGCCGTGGTTCAGGAGCGCTACGAGCGCCTGGTCGCCCTCCAGGAGGAGATCTCCTGGGAGGAGAACAAGAAGCAGGTCGGCCGGACCCTGGAGGTCCTGGTCGCCGAGGGCGAGGGCCGCAAGGACGAGGCGACCCACCGCCTGTCCGGCCGCGCCCCCGACAACCGTCTGGTGCACTTCACCCGCCCCGACGAGATGGTCCGCCCCGGCGACACGGTGACCGTCGAGGTCACCTACGCCGCCCCGCACCACCTCCTGGCGGAGGGCCCGGCCAAGGCGGTCCGCCGTACCCGCGCCGGTGACGCCTGGGAGAAGCGCAACGCCGCGCCGGCGCAGAAGCCCCAGGGCGTGCTGCTGGGCCTGCCCACCATCGGGGCCCCGGCGCCGGGCCCGGCGCCCGCCGCCGGCTGCGGCTGCGACTGACCGGCAGCGACCGCCCGGCCGCGTGCACGCCGCCGGTCAGGGCGCCCTGACCGGCCCGCAGCAGGGGCGTTACGCTGCGTGGCATGCTCGTAGCCGCCGCTGTCTGCCCCTGCCCGCCGCTCCTCGTCCCGGAGGTGGCCGCCGGGGCGGCGTCCGAACTCGATGCGCTGCGCGCCGCCTGCCTGGACGCGATCGGCGTGCTCGCCGCGGCCCGCCCCGACCGGCTGGTCGTCCTCGGCCCGTCCGACGAGGCCGGCCGGGGCCCGTATCCGCAGGGCGCCCCCGGCTCCTTCCGCGGCTTCGGGGTGGATCTGGAGGTGCGGCTGGGCGCCGCGGAGACCGTGCCGGAGCGCGAACTCCCGCCGTCGCTGGCGGTCGGCGCCTGGCTGCTGTCGCGTACGGAACGGGCCGGCGCACCCGTGGAGGGGCTGGGGGTGGCCGAGTCGCTGCCGCGCGAGCGTGCGCTGTCGGCGGGCCGGGAGATCGCGGCCTGGGCGCCCCGGGTGGCCCTGCTGGTGATGGGTGACGGCAGCGCCTGCCGGACGGTGAAGGCGCCCGGCTACTTCGACGAGCGGGCCGAGGCCTTCGACGCCGCCACGGCCCGCGCTCTGGGCACCGCCGACACCGAGGCGCTGGCCGCCCTGGACGAGGAGCCGGCCGCCGCCCTCCAGGCGTCCGGACGGGCCTGCTGGCAGGTGCTGGCGGGTGCGGCCGAGGACGCCGGCCTGAGCGGCCGGCTGCTGGGCGAGGAGGCCCCGTACGGCGTGGGCTACTTCGTGGCGTCCTGGTCGTAGCGCGGTACCGAGGGCGGGTACGGCGACGGCCGCGGGGCGCTCCGCCCCGCGGCCGTCGGGCTCCGTACGGAGAGCACGGTGTGCACGGCGGGCTACTTCTGCCGTGCGCTCTCGCTGTCCGCGGCGGCCTCGGCCGACTGCTGCCGGGGGATTCCGGCGCTCTCGCCGGTTTTCTCGCCGGACTTCTCGCCGGACTTCTCCGCCTGCGGCCCGTCGCCGGCTGCCGTTCCGGCCACAGCCCCTCCGGACGCTTCCGGGGCCGACGGCCCGGGTGCCGCGGCGTCGCCCTCGTCCGCGCGGGAGTCCTCCGCGCAGGAGTCCGCGGCCTCCCCGGCCTCCCCGGCCTCCCCGGCGGCACCGGCAGCCTCCGCGGCCGCCGGAACGACCGGCGCCGCCGGCTCCTCCGCCGCCTCCTCCATCTCCGCCGGCTGCTCCGCCCCGGCCGTCACCGCCGCGGCGGCGGGCTCCTCCGTCGACGCTTCGGACTTACGGCGGCGAAACCGCGAAAACACGCCCATAACTGCTCCTACGCTCTTCAGATGGCGACATCGCGTGCCGCCGGGGAACGGTCCCTTGCGCCGCCCGCGGGCGCCGGTGAGGCGCACCGGCCACTCGGGACCTCGCAACAGGCAACGACCCCATCGGTTGCCCGTCACGTCGCTCGTTCGGGACGGGGGTGCGATGTTTGCGAGACTGGCGGGGTGAACACCGTCGTTCCCGCTCCGCGGGTCATCGCCGTCGTCGGTCCCACCGCGGCCGGAAAGTCCGATCTGGGCGTCGCGCTCGCACAGCACGTGGGGGGCGAGGTCATCAATGCCGACTCCATGCAGCTCTACCGCGGCATGGACATCGGCACCGCCAAACTCACGCCCGAGGAGCAGCAGGGTGTCCCGCACCGCCTCCTGGACATCTGGGACGTGACCTGCGCCGCCAGCGTCGCCGAGTACCAGCGGCTGGCCCGCGCCGAGATCGACCGGCTGCTCGCCGAGGGCCGGACCCCGGTCCTCGTCGGCGGCTCCGGCCTGTATGTACGCGGTGCGATCGACGCCCTGGACTTCCCCGGCACTGACCCGGAGGTGCGCGCCCGCCTGGAGGCCGAACTGGCCGCACGGGGCAGCGGCCCCCTCCACGCCCGGCTCGCCGCCGCCGATCCCGAGGCGGGCCGCGCGATCCTGGCGAGCAACGGCCGTCGCATCGTGCGCGCCCTGGAGGTCATCGAGATCACCGGCCGCCCCTTCACCGCGAACCTCCCCGGCCACGAAGCGGTCTACGACACCCTGCAGATCGGTGTCGATGTCGCGCGCCCCGAGCTCGACGAGCGGATCGCCCGCCGGGTCGACCGCATGTGGGAGGCGGGCCTGGTCGACGAGGTGCGCCGGCTGGAGGGCCAGGGGCTGCGGGAGGGCCGTACGGCCTCGCGGGCGCTCGGCTATCAGCAGGTGCTGGCCCAGCTCGCGGGGGAGTGCACCGAGCAGGAGGCGCGCGACGAGACGGTGCGCGCCACCAAGCGCTTCGCGCGCCGCCAGGACTCGTGGTTCCGCCGGGACCCGCGGGTCCACTGGCTCAGCGGCGCCGCCGAGCACCGCGCGGAACTTCCCGGACAGGCCCTGGCGTTGCTCGAACGACCGGTCACAGCCTGATCACGTCATGGCATCGGGACGCTCCGGCCGTCATCCGGGCCCCTGAGGGCGTGTCATCATCGACCTTCGATCGAGGCGTGCAGTCTGCAGTGGGGAGGGCGCGTGGCAATGGAGGCCGGCCCTCGCAACCGAGCGCAGCAACCGGACGGCGGCACTGACCCGGCACCCCTGACCGACGACGGTCCGGGCGCCGAGGACGGCCTGCCCGGTGCCGCTCCCGACCCGGACACCCTGGACGACTCCGACGCCCCGGACTCCGGCGCCGACCGCCCCGGCGAGGGCGGCGAGTCCTTCCGGGAGCTGCGCCCGCCACGCCGGCTGCGGCTGTGGCAGCTGGCGCCGATCGTGGCGCTCGCGGTCCTCGGCTCGCTGATGTTCGCCTTTCCCCTCGCCTTCGAGGTCGGCGGCGACGGCGGTGCGATGATCGCGATGCTCGGCCTGCTGCTGTGCTGCTGCGCGGCCGGCTGGGGCATGATGGCCGCCCGCCGCGTCGGCCATACCTGGCCCGGGCTCCCGGTGCCCGGTTCCGGCCGCCGTCCGGACTGGCGCGTGGTGCTGCTCTACGCCCTCGTGGTGGCGGTCCCGGCCTCACTGGCCATCTGGCGCGTGGCCCGGCTGCGCTGAACCGGGGCGGGGTCTCCGGGGAGGGCCCGCGTGCCGTGTACGGGCGCGCACCCGGCCCCGTCAGGCCGATCCTCCCGGTGGCCCCGTACGATGCAGGGGTGACCAGTACGCAGCGCCTCGCCTACCTCAAGGGCCACGGTACGGAGAACGACTTCGTGATCGTCCCGGACCCGGACGGCCGCCTCGACCTGCCCGCGACCGCCGTCGCCAGGATCTGCGACCGGCGGGCCGGACTCGGCGGCGACGGCGTGCTGCGCGTCGTCCGCTCCGCCGCGCACCCGGAGGCCCGAGGCCAGGCCGACGAGGCCGAGTGGTTCATGGACTACCGCAACGGCGACGGCTCGATCGCCGAGATGTGCGGCAACGGCGTCCGCGTCTTCGCGCGCTATCTGCTGCACGCTGGCCTGGTCGAGGCCGGTGACCTCGCCATCGCCACCCGCGCCGGCGTGCGCCGCGTCCACGTCGCCAAGACCGGCGATGTCACGGTCTCGATGGGCCGCGCCGAGCTCTTCGAGGAGAGCGTCGTCGTCACCGTCGGCGGCCGGAGCTGGCCGGCCCGGAACGTGAGCATGGGCAATCCGCACGCCGTCGTCTTCGTCGAGGACCTGGCCCACGCCGGCGACCTGCTGGCCGTACCGCCGTTCAGCCCGGCATCGGTTTATCCCGACGGCGTGAACATCGAGTTCGTCGCCGACCGCGGGCCGCACCATGTGGCGATGCGGGTCCACGAGCGTGGCTCGGGCGAGACCCGCTCCTGCGGCACCGGCGCCTGTGCGGTCGCCGTCGCCACCGCCCGCAGGGACGGCCCGGCCCCCGCGGAGACCGGCACACCCGCCACCTACACGGTGGATGTGCTCGGCGGCAGCCTCTCCATCACCGAGCTGCCCGACGGCACGGTCGAGATGACCGGACCGGCCGAGATCGTCGCCGAGGGCACCTTCGACCCCGCCTGGCTGACCGCCGCGCTCGCCTGACGCGACCCCTGCGACGTCCGGGGCCCAGACCTTTCACGAGGAACGGCTACGGCCGAAAGGTTCGCTCGAACGGGTGATCCGTATCACTCTGAGCGAGAGGTGGACAGCGCTGCGTGATGGGGTCGATAGCATCAAGCACCGGCCCGGACGCCCCAACTGACGCGTCCCACCGCCGGTCGACGCTGCCGGAGGTGCCCATGAGCGCAGAGGCCACAAACCCTGGTAACCCTGGAGCAGCGGGCCGCAAGCGCGGCCGCCGCCGGCTGGAGCTCAGAGACCTGCGCCGGATCGGCCGGGCCGCCCTGCTCGGACCCGCCCCGCGCGACGGCCTCCCGCACGCCCTGGAGCACGTCGCCAAGGTGCACCGCGGGCACCACCCGGACGCCGACCTGGACACCCTCACCCGGGCCTATCTGCTCGCCGAGTCCTCGCACCGCGGCCAACTGCGCAAGAGCGGCGAGCCGTACATCACCCATCCGCTCGCGGTGACCCTCATCCTCGCCGAACTCGGCGCGGAGACCACGACGTTGACCGCCTCCCTGCTCCACGACACCGTTGAGGACACGGAGGTGACGCTGGATCAGGTGCGGGAGCGGTTCGGCGCCGAGGTCTGCTACCTGGTCGACGGCGTCACCAAGCTGGAGAAGGTCGACTACGGCGCGGCCGCCGAACCGGAGACCTTCCGCAAGATGCTGGTGGCGACCGGCAACGACGTCCGGGTGATGTCCATCAAGCTCGCCGACCGGCTGCACAACATGCGCACCCTCGGCGTGATGCGCCCCGAGAAGCAGGCCCGGATCGCCAAGGTGACCCGCGACGTGCTGATCCCGCTCGCCGAACGCCTCGGCGTGCAGGCGCTCAAGGCCGAGCTGGAGGACCTCGTCTTCGCGATCCTGCACCCCGAGGAGTACGCCACCACCCGGGCCCTGGTCATGGAGTACGCCACCCGGCCCGACCCGCTCACCGCCCTCGCGCAGCGGGTGCGCACCGTCCTGGCCGAGGCGGGCATCGACGCCGAAGTCCTCGTCCGGCCCCGGCACTTCGTCTCGGTGCACCGCGTACGCCTCGCCCGCCGCGAGCTGACCGGCGCGGACCTCGGGCGGCTGCTGGTGCTGGTGGCGGAGGACGCCGACTGCTATGCCGTCCTCGGCGAGCTGCACACCTGCTTCACCCCGGTCGTCTCCGAGTTCAAGGACTTCATCGCGGCCCCCAAGTTCAACCTCTACCAGTCGCTGCACACGGCGGTCGCCGGCCCCTCCGGGGAGATCGCCGAGACCCTGATCCGTACGCACCAGATGCACCGGGTCGCCGAGGCCGGGGTGATCGCGCTGGGCAACCCGTACGCCCCCACGGACGGCGTGGACGCCCCCGAGGGCGAGCGGGCCGACCCGACCCGCCCCGGATGGCTCTCCCGGCTGCTGGAGTGGCAGCGCACCACCCCCGACCCGGACACGTTCTGGACCTCGCTGCGCGACGACCTCGCCCAGGACCGGGAGATCACCGTCTTCTGCACCGACGCCCCGTCGGACGGCTCGCCGGCCCTCCCGGGCGGTGCCATCGGTCTGCCCGCCGGGGCGAGTTGCGTGGACGCCGCCTACGAACGGCACGGCGAGGTGGCGCACTGCTGTATCGGCGCCCGCGTCAACGGCCGGCTCGCCACCCTCTCCACCGTCCTGCACGACGGCGACAGCCTGCAGCTGCTGATGGCCCCGGACTCCGCGGCCGGCCCCTCGCCCGAATGGCTCGACCACGCCCGTACGCCCGCCGCCCGGCTCGCCATCGCCCGCTGGCTGGCCGGGCCGCAGGAGCCCGGCGCCCGCCCGGCCGGTGCCGGTGAGGGGCCCGTCGCGGCGCCCCCGGCCGGCCGCCGGGCCGCGGACGACGACCGGCCCGGAGCGGGCCCGGTCGCGGCGTCGGTCCTCGTGGTGGCGGACCTGCCGGGCGCCGCGGTCCGGCTGGCGGGCTGCTGCACCCCGGTGCCGCCGGACACCGTCACCGGATTCGCCGTACGGGGCGGCACGGTCACCGTCCACCGCGCCCTGTGCCCCGCCGTGGCGCGGATGGCGGCCACCGGCCGGCAGCCGGTCGGGGTGCGCTGGCGGGGTGCCGGACAGGGGGGCCACGGCTGCCGCGTCACCCTCCTGGCCGAGGCCTTCAGCCGGCCGCAGCTCCTGGCCGACCTCACCGAAGCCATCGCCTCCCAGGGCGCCGCCGTGGTGTCCGCCGCTGTCGAACCCCCGCGCGAACAGCGGGTCCGTCACACCTACACCCTGCATCTGCCGAACGCCGCCGGGCTGCCGTCCCTGATGCGGGCCATGCGCCAAGTGCCGGGAGTCTTCGACGTGTTGCGGGCGGGCCGGTCCCGCCCGGCGGCACTGCGTCCCTGAACGGGGCCGACGGGAGCACAAGGTGACGGCCTGTCGGAAGCCGCTCCGCCCGGCGGCGTAAGACGGACGCACGATCCACCGCCCGTTCGGGTGCCGTTTGCCCCGTCACCCGCGGGGGAGGGGACGGCGTTGGTAGCCGTAGTGCATGCCCCTTCGCCTGCGCCGCCCTTCACGCGACCCCGTTCGCTCCGCCCCCGCCCTGCCCTGCGACCCGCGCGGGCGGCTCCGTTGGACCGGCCGCCGGGCCGCCGCCCTCGGGCTGGCCGCGCTCGCCACCCTCGGTATGGCCGTACCGCCGTCCCTGGGGCCCCAGGGCCTCGGCGACCGGCTCTTCCCCCTGCTCGGCAACACCGGCTACGACGTCACCTCCTACGACATCTCCCTGGACTACTCCGGCCACAACGACCGGCCGCTGAACGCCACCACCGTGATCACCGCCCGCGCCACCACCGAGCTCGACCACGTCAACCTCGACTTCGCCCGCGGCACCGTACGCTCCGCGGAGATCGGCGGCCTGCCCGCCGCGCACCAGCAGCACGACGAGGACCTGGTGCTCACCCCGGCCTTCCACATCTCGAGCGGCCAGGAGGTGAAGATCTCCATCGAGCACACCAGCGAGCCCCGCGGCAAGGGGGACGGCGGCTGGCTCCGTACCTCCGACGGTCTGGCGATGGCCAACCAGGCGGACGCCGCGCACCGCGTCTTCCCCTGCAACGACCACCCCTCCGACAAGGCGCTCTTCACCTTCCACATCACCGCGCCGCAGGAACTGACCGCCGTCGCCAACGGGCTGCCCCTGAGCCCCGGTGCCCGCGCGGGGCGCCGCACCTGGACCTATCGCACCACCCACCCCATGGCCACCGAACTGGCGCAGGTCTCCCTCGGGAAGTCCAGCGTGGTGCTGCGGCACGGACCGCACGGCCTGCCCGTCCGCGATGTGGTCCCCACCGCACACCGCCGGGCCCTGGCGCCCTGGCTGGCGAAGACCCCGGCCCAGATCGCCTGGATGGAGCGCAAGATCGGCCCCTTCCCCTTCGAGACGTACGGGGTGCTGATCGCCAGCGCCAGGACCGGCTTCGAGCTGGAGACCCAGACCCTCTCGCTCTTCGAGAAGGCCATGTTCACCACCGACCGGCTGCCCGCCTGGTACGTGGAGTCGGTGATGCTGCACGAGCTGGCCCACCAGTGGTTCGGCGACAGCGTCAGCCCGCGCCGCTGGTCCGACGTCTGGCTCAACGAGGCCCATGCCACCTGGTACGAGGCCCTGTACGCCCAGGAGAGGAGCAACGGCCGGGCCACCCTGGAAGCCCGTATGCGCCATGCGTACCAGGAGTCCGACGGCTGGCGCGCCGAGGGCGGGCCGCCCGCCGCGCCCAAGGCCCCGCGCCCGGGACAGAAGATCGGCATCTTCCGCCCCGTCGTCTACGACGGCAGCGCGCTGGTCCTGTACGCCCTGCGGCAGAAGATCGGCACCGCCGCCTTCGACCGCCTGGAGCGCACCTGGGTCCAGCGGCACCGCGACGGCGTGGCGGACACCGCCGACTTCGTGCAGCTGTCCTCCCAGGTCGCCGGGCAGGACCTCACCGGCTTCTTCCAGGACTGGCTCTACGGCGACCGGACCCCGCCGGTGCCGGGGCATCCGGAGTGGCAGCACAAGGGGCCCGCGGCAAAGCCCGGGCACCCCAAGGCCGTCGCGAAGGTCGGGCACCCCAAGGGGGCGGGCGCCGGCCTCGGGCCCAAGGGGGCCGCCGCCGGCCCCGGCTCCACCGGGGCGCCCGCCAAGACCCCCGCGCCCAGGGCAGCCGCCGCACACCCCGGGAAACCCGTGTGACGGCCTTCCCGTGGCGTGGGAATATCGTCGGGACGGCACCGGCCGGCCCGGGAATCTCCGGGACCGCTCGGACGTTGTCACCAGCGACGGCCGCGGCAGCGCCGCGGCGGTCGCCGCACCACCGACAGTCCCGGCGGGAACACCAGGTCCCCGCGAGGGCTCACCGACGACACAAAGGATCAAATGACCTCCTCTTCTTCCCTTCCGCAGGACCGGCAGCGCCTCCCCGAGAGCCTTCGGGCCAACGCCCTGATGGAAGAGGACGTCGCCTGGAGCCACGAGATCGACGGGGAGCGTGACGGCGACCAGTACGACCGTTCGGCCCGTGCCGCGCTACGCCGTGTGGCGGGTCTCTCCACCGAGCTCGAGGACGTCACCGAGGTCGAGTACCGGCAGCTCCGCCTGGAACGCGTGGTGCTCGTCGGCGTCTGGACCTCCGGCACGGTCCAGGAGGCCGAGAACTCCC
This sequence comes from Streptomyces sp. NPDC047049, assembly GCF_040643995.1. Taxonomy (NCBI): domain Bacteria; kingdom Bacillati; phylum Actinomycetota; class Actinomycetes; order Kitasatosporales; family Streptomycetaceae; genus Streptomyces; species Streptomyces sp. NPDC047049. The sequence goes on from NZ_JBEYVM010000018.1 coordinate 64,457, forward strand.
TCGCCGAGCTCGCCGCCCTCGCCGAGACCGCGGGCGCCATGGTGCTCGACGGCGTCATCCAGCGCCGCGACAAGCCCGACCCCGCCACGTACATCGGCTCGGGCAAGGCGCTGGAGCTGCGCGACATCGTGCTGGAATCCGGGGCGGACACCGTGGTGTGTGACGGTGAGCTCTCCCCGGGCCAGCTGATCCACCTCGAGGACGTCGTCAAGGTCAAGGTGGTCGACCGGACCGCCCTGATCCTCGACATCTTCGCCCAGCACGCCAAGTCCCGGGAGGGCAAGGCGCAGGTCTCGCTGGCGCAGATGCAGTACATGCTTCCCCGGCTCCGCGGCTGGGGCCAGTCCCTGTCCCGGCAGATGGGTGGCGGTGGCTCCGGTTCGGCGGGCGGCGGTATGGCCACCCGTGGTCCCGGTGAGACCAAGATCGAGACGGACCGGCGGCGGATCCGCGAGAAGATGGCGAAGATGCGCCGGGAGATCGCGGAGATGAAGACCGGCCGGGACATCAAGCGCCAGGAGCGCCGGCGCCACAAGGTCCCCTCGGTCGCCATCGCCGGCTACACCAACGCCGGCAAGTCCTCCCTGCTCAACCGCCTCACCGGCGCCGGTGTGCTGGTGGAGAACGCCCTGTTCGCCACCCTGGACCCCACCGTCCGGCGGGCCGAGACGCCCAGCGGGCGGCTCTACACCCTCGCCGACACCGTCGGCTTCGTCCGGCACCTGCCCCACCACCTCGTCGAGGCGTTCCGCTCCACGATGGAGGAGGTCGGCGAGTCCGATCTCATCCTGCACGTGGTCGACGGCTCACACCCGGTGCCCGAGGAGCAGCTGGCCGCGGTCCGCGAGGTGATCCGCGACGTGGGCGCGACGGACGTGCCCGAGATCGTGGTCGTCAACAAGGCCGACGCGGCCGACCCGCTGGTACTGCAGCGACTGCTGCGCCAGGAGAAGCACGCCCTCGCGGTCTCGGCCCGGACCGGCCAGGGCCTGGACGAACTGCTGGCCCTGCTGGACGAGGAGCTCCCCCGGCCGCGCGTCGAGATCGAGGTGCTGGTGCCGTACACCCACGGCGCCCTGGTCTCGCGGGCGCACGCCGAGGGCGAGGTCATCTCCGAGGAGCACACCGCGGACGGCACCGTCCTCAAGGCACGGGTCCACGAGGAGCTGGCCGCCGAACTCCAGCGCTTCGTCCCCGCGGCGTAGCCGCCGCGCGCCACACCACGCACGAAGGCCTGCCCCCGGGGAAACCGGGGGCAGGCCTTCGTCATGCTCCTGCGCGAGGTGCGGGCGGCGCCGTCCCCGGCGCCAACCGTCTCACCCGCCTACTGCTTGGTGGCCCACTTCTTGCTCATGGCGTCGAAGATGCTCTTGGCCTCGGGACCCAGGTGGGGACCGGCGGACCAGCGGGCCGGGCGCGGCCCCATCGACATGTTGGAGATCAGCTCCGGCTTGCCGTCCTTGCCCTTGGCGAACCAGGGACCGCCGGAGGAACCGCCGGTCATGGTGCAGCCGATCCGGTACATGGTCGGCTTCTGGGCGTCCATCGACAGACGCGTCGGCTTGTCGGTGCACTGCTGCTGCGCCGCACCGTCGAACGGCGGCTCGGCGGGGTAGCCCTGCGCGGTCAGGCTCGGGATCTTGGCCATCGCGGGTGCGTTGAAGTCCACCGCGTACGCACCGCCGGCGACCTCCTCCAGCGACTTGCCGCCCGTGCTCTCCTCGGGCTTCACATGCATCAGCGCGAAGTCGTACGGAGCCATCGGCACGCCCGGAACGGCGCCGCCGGCCTTGATCCACTGCTGCGACGTCGCCATGTCGTCCGCCCACCACTTGCCCGACGGGACGCGGTCCTCGTAGGGCTTGCCCTTCAACTGCGCGGCGCTGCCGCCGGTCCTGTTGAAGTTCGGCACGAACATCATGTTGCGGTACCAGCCGCCGTTCTTGCCGGCGTGCACACAGTGCGCCGCGGTCCACACGAGGTTGGACTTACCGGGGTGCGCTGGGTCCTTGACCACGGTGGCCGAGCAGCGCGACCCGCCCTCGGGGGTGCTGAACAGCAGCAGGCCCACACCGGGAGCGGTCGAGGTGTACGGGGTCTTGACGGCCTGGGCCGGAACGGCGGCGGGATCGGGGTCGGTCTTGCCCTGGTCCTCCGAGATGTCCTCGGGCTTGCTGGGGTCCTGGGGCGGCTTGACCTTGTCGATCTTGTCCTTGTCCCAGAAGTCCTTGATGATCGGGTTGATGAACTCCCCGGCCTCCCGGAGCCACTTGTCGCGGTTCCAGTTCTTCCACTCGCCGTTCTTCCACTTGTCCAGGTCGAAGCCGTGCTCCTTGAGCTTGTCCTGGATGTCCTGAGGAATCTTGAAGTCACCCCCGCCCGTGGAGTCCTGCGCCGCGGACTGGTCGGGCTTGGCGTCCGCGTTGTCGCTCTCGGGCCCGCAGCCGGTGGCGGTGAGCGCCACGACAGCGGTGAGGGCGGCGGCGGCCAGGACTGGCCGACGTATGGATCGCATGGGTGAGCTCCCCCTGATGAATTCGGACCGAGCCGGTGTGGCTCGTTCGGTGGGCACCGGTCCGGTCTTTGTCATGAACCTCAAGATCCCGGCGCAACACCCCACTATGCCGGTGACGATGGGGACGGCGGTACTCGGGTCCCCGGTTCCACGCCATCAAGGATCTTGCCGACAACCGTGATCCCGGGTCGCCGCCGTCGTTGGTACGTACGGGGGACGGCCGGGCTGCCCCCAGCCCGCGCGGCATTCCGCAGCTCACCAGCAGGAGGACACAACTGCCGTGGTGTTGACCGAAACCGTGCCGGCGGCAGCGCCGCCGGCCCATGAGGGGATCCTGCGGCGGCAGTCCCTGCGCGAGTCCGCCGCCCGTACCTACGCGCGCTCGCTGCCCATCGTCCCGGTGCGCGCCCGCGGACTGACCATCGAGGGTGCCGACGGCAGGCGCTATCTCGACTGCCTCTCCGGCGCCGGCACCCTGGCGCTCGGCCACAACCACCCGGTGGTGCTCGAAGCGATCCGGACGGTCCTCGACTCCGGCGCACCGCTGCACGTCCTCGACCTGGCCACCCCCGTCAAGGACGCCTTCACCACCGAGCTCTTCGCCACCCTGCCACGGGAGTTGGCCGAAAAGGGGCGCATCCAGTTCTGCGGCCCGGCCGGCACGGACGCAGTGGAGGCCGCCTTCAAACTCGTCCGCACCGCGACCGGCCGGGACGGCCTGATGGCGTTCTCCGGTGCTTACCACGGCATGACCTCGGAAGCGCTCGCCGCCTCCGGGGGAGCGCAGCACACCAGCGTGGTCCGGCTGCCCTACCCGTACGACTACCGGTGCCCCTTCCAGACCGGCGGCGAGCGCGGCGCCGAGCTCGCCGCGCGCTGGACCCAGAGCCTGCTCGACGACCCAAGGAGCGGCGTGCCCCGGCCGGCCGGGATGATCCTGGAACCCGTCCAGGGCGAGGGCGGCGTGATCCCCGCGCCGGACGGCTGGCTGCGGCGGATGCGGGAGATCACCGCCGACCGGCGGATCCCGCTGATCGTGGACGAGGTCCAGACCGGCGTCGGCCGCACCGGCGCCTTCTGGGCGGTCGACCACAGCGGCATCGTGCCCGATGTGATCGTGCTGTCGAAGGCGATCGGCGGCAGCCTGCCGCTCGCCGTGATCGTCTACCGCGAGGAACTCGACGCCTGGCAGCCCGGCGCGCACGCCGGCACCTTCCGCGGCAACCAGCTCGCCATGGCCGCCGGCGCCGCCACCCTCGCCTACGTCCGCACGAACGGCCTCGACCGGCGCGCCGCGGAGCTCGGCGCCCGGATGCTCGACCGCCTCACCTCCCTCGCCGCCGCCCATGACTGCGTCGGCGACGTCCGCGGCCGCGGACTGATGCTCGGCATCGAGCTCGTCGACCGCACCGCCGACGCCGACGCCACGGGCGCCCGCCCCGCCGACCCGCAGCTCGCGGCGGCCGTCCAGCACGCCTGCCTGGACCGCGGCCTGATCGTCGAACTGGGCGGCAGGCAGTCCGCCGTCGTCCGGCTGCTGCCACCCCTGACCATCACCGACGAACAGGCGGACGCCATCCTCGACCGCCTCGCCGACGCCCTCACGGCGGCGGTCCGCACCACCCCCGGGCCGACGGGCTCGTCCCCCACGACAATGCGAGGCACCTCCCCATGAACGAACGCCCCGGCCCCGACGGCGGCCAGCCCGCCGAGCGCATCCCCGCCCACCAGGGCGCGGGCACCATCGAGTCGGTACCCCGCCAGCAACGGCGCGCCCCCGACACCGCCTGCCACCAGCAGACCCACGAGGCACCGGACCGGGCCGCCCCCGGCCCCTACGACCGCGTCCGGGTGTCCGGTGACCACGACCCCCTCGACCACCCGGACCCGGCGATCGCCGCCGACGCCGCGGGCATCGAGCACCTGCTGCGCTGCTGGCTCCGGGAGAGCGGCACCACTCATCACCCCGCCGAGGGCGAGGTGGCGATCCCCCTGCGCGCCGCCGCGGGCGCCCTGCACATCCCCGTCCGCTACTGGTCGCCCACGGGCTGGCACCGCCTGGGCGCCCCCACCCTCGACGGCGCCCCGGCCGGTGCCGCCCCGCTGGACGCCGTCACCCTCGCCGCGCTGCTGCGCCGGGAGGCCGCCTACGGCGACCGCCGGGCCTCCGACGGCGGCGAGCACCGGGTGGCGGACGCCGACGAGCGGCCGGATTCGGACGGTATGCGCCGCCCGGCACCGGACGGCGGCGGCGCCGAACTCATCGGCCGGGTCGCCAACTCCGTACGCAACGTCGCCCTCTTCCTCACCGACCGGCGGGCCCGGCCCGCCGACGACCACGGCGCCCTCTTCCTCGAAGCCGAGCAGTCCCTCCTCCTCGGCCACCCGCTGCACCCCACCCCCAAGAGCCGCGAAGGGCTCTCCGAGGCCGAGACCCGCGCCTATTCGCCCGAACTCCGCGGCGCCTTCCCGCTCCACTGGACGGCCGTGCACCGCTCCGTGCTGGCCGCCGACTCCGCCTGGACCGAACGCGGCAAGCCCGTACCGGCCGAGCAGCTGGCCAGGGACCTCGCCGGGGACGGCCTCCGGCTCCCCGACGACACCGTGCCCCTGCCGGTGCACCCCTGGCAGGCCAGGGAGCTCGCCGACCGTCCCGACATCGCCGCCCTCCGCGAAGCCGGCCTGCTCCACGACCTCGGCGCCCACGGCCCGCTCTGGCACCCCACCTCCTCCGTCCGCACGGTCTACCGCCCCGGCGCGAACGCCATGCTGAAGCTCTCCCTCGGGCTGCGCATCACCAACTCCCGCCGGGAAAACCTCCGCAAGGAACTGGCCCGCGGCGTCGAGGTGCACCGGCTGCTGCGCACCGGCCTCGCCGAGCAGTGGCAGACCGTCCACCCCGGCTTCGACATCGTCCGCGACCCGGCCTACCTCGCCGTCGACGGCTTCGAGGGGGCACCCGTCCAGGGCCTCGACGCCGTCATCCGGCACAACCCCTTCAGCACCACCGACGACGCCGTGTGCATCGCCGGCCTCACCTCCCCGCGGCCCTGGCCCGGCCGCTCGGGCGTGCGTTCCCGGCTCGAAGACCTCGTCGGCACGCTCGGCGCGCGCACCGGCCGCCCCCTGGGAGCCGTGGCCACCGAGTGGTTCCTGCGCTACCTGGAAGCAGTCGTACGGCCCGTGCTGTGGCTCGACGGCACGGCCGGTGTCGTGCTCGAAGCCCACCAGCAGAACACCGTGGTGCTGCTGGACCCCGACGGCTGGCCGGTCGGCGGCCGCTACCGCGACAACCAGGGCTACTACTTCCGCACCTCCCGCCGCGCCGAGCTGGAGCGGCGGCTGCCCGGTATCGGCGTGGCCGGCGACAGCTTCGTCGCCGACGACGTCACCGACGAACGCTTCGCCTACTACCTCGGCATCAACAACGTCCTCGGCCTGATCGGCGCCTTCGGCTCCCAGCGCCTGGTCCGCGAGGAGATCCTGCTCGCCGCCTTCCGGCGGTTCCTCGCCGATGCCGCCGCTGCCCCCCGCGCGCACCGCTCGCCGCTCCCGGAACAGCTGCTCGCCGCCCGCACGCTGCGCTGCAAGGCCAACCTGGCGACCCGCCTGCACGGCCTGGACGAACTCGTCGGCCCGGTCGAAACCCAGTCCGTCTACGTCACCCTGCCCAACCCCCTCGCCCCCTAGCCGCCCACCGCACCCTCCGCCAACAGCCTTCAGCCCCCGCCCCCGGCGCCCCGCGACCCACCAGCCACGCGGCACGCGGCCACGAGAGGAGAGTCGCCGTGCCACCCACCGATTCCGGCCTCGGCTCCAGCTCCGATGACACCCTCGACCTGCAGCTCCCGCCCGAGTTCGGTGCGCTGTTCGCCGGGGGACGCGGGCCGCAGGCGCCGCCGGACGCCCCGGCCGCCGGGCCGCTGCTCGACAACCCGGCGGGCTGGGGGGCGGCCGACACCCCCGCGGGGCCGTTCGCGCTCGTCCCCGTCCGGCTCGCCCGCGATCTCGACCGGATCACCGGCTGGATGAACGATCCGGCGGTGGCGGCCTTCTGGGAACTGGCGGGCCCGCCGGAGACCACCGCGGCCCATCTGCGCGCCCAGCTCGACGGCGACGGCCGCAGCGTGCCCTGCCTGGGGGTGCTGGCCGGTGTCCCGATGAGCTACTGGGAGATCTACCGCGCGGATCTGGACCCCCTCGCCCGCTGCTATCCGGCCCGGCCCGAGGACACCGGAATCCATCTGCTCATCGGCGGCGCCGGCGACCGGGGCCGCGGGCTGGGCGGCACGCTGCTGCGCGCCGTCGCCGACCTCGTACTCGACCACCGGCCGCGGTGCGCACGGGTCCTCGCCGAGCCCGATCTGCGCAACACCGCCTCCGTCGCGGCCTTCCTGAGCGCCGGATTCCGCTACGGCGACGAGATCGAACTGCCCGGAAAACGCGCTGCCTTGATGGTCCGCGACCGCGCCCACCGCCACCTGCTCTGACCCCGGCGCCGTCCGCCGACGGCCCCCTTCCGGTCCGCCGTCCACCCCCGCTGCCCCGGTTGTCCCCCGTACGTGCCGGGGCGGTCCCGCTTCGAGGAGCCCGCCTTGTCGCCCGAGCCCCAGCCTTCGCACAGCGCCTGGCAGCACGCCGCGCGCCGACTGTTCGCCAAGATCCTGGCGGAGTTCGCGTACGAGGAAGTCCTGACCCCCGAGGCCGACGGCACCGCACCCGACGGCACCCCGCAATACCGCCTGCCGGTCACCGACGGCCTGGTCTACCGCTTCAGAGCCCGCCGCGGCGCCTACGGCCACTGGCGCGTCGACCCCGATTCGATCACCCCCGACGCCGACCCCTTCCGCTTCCTCACCCACGCGCACGACACCGTGCTGGGCCTGTCCGGCGACACCACCGGTCACCTCGTCCGCGAGCTGACCGCCACCCTCGCCGCCGACACCCGGCTCGACGCCACCGCCGTCAGCGCCGCCGACCTCGCCGAGCTGGACTACGCCACCCTCGAAGGCCACCAGACCGGCCACCCCTGGCTCGTCGCGAACAAGGGCCGGCTCGGCTTCTCCGCGCACGACGCGGCGACCTGGGCTCCCGAAGCCCGCACACCCCAGCGCCTGCCCTGGCTCGCCGCGCACCACAGCATCGCCCACTACCGCGGTATCCCCACCCTGGCCACCCCCGACCGTCTCTACGGCGAGGAGCTGGCCCCCGCCACCCGGCACGCCTTCGCCCGCACCATCGCCGGCGAGGGCCACGACCCCGACGACTACCTCTACCTCCCCGTCCACCCCTGGCAGTGGGACGAGACCATCGCCCCGCTCTTCGCCCCGCAGCTCGCCGACAGATCCATCATCGCGCTGCCCACTGACAACGACCTCCGCCTGCCGCAGCAGTCGATCCGTACCTTCCTCAACCTCAGCCGCCCCCGGGCCCGTACGGTCAAACTGCCGCTGTCCATCCTCAACACCCTCGTCTGGCGCGGGCTGCCCACCGAGCGCACGCTCGCCGCGCCCGCCGTCACCCGCTGGGTCCACGGCCTGCGCGACGCAGACCCCTATCTCCGCGACGAGACCCGGGTCATCCTGCTCGGCGAGACCGCCTCGGTCACCGTCGAGCACCCCCTCTACGACCGGCTCCCCGGCGTCCCGTACCAGTTCAAGGAGCTGCTGGGCTGCATCTGGCGCGAGCCGGTGAGCTGCCATCTGGATCCCGGTGAACGCGCCCGCACCCTGGCCGCGCTGCTGCAGACCGATCCCCAGGGCCGCGCCCTGACCGCCGAGCTGGTGCACCGCTCGGGGCTGGCCCCGGGCGACTGGCTGGCCCGGCTGTTCGCCGCCCTGCTGCCGCCCCTGCTGCACTTCCTCTACCGGTACGGCACCGTCTTCTCCCCGCACGGCGAGAACGCCATCGTCGTCTTCGACGAGCACGACGTCCCCACCCGTCTCGCGGTCAAGGACTTCGTCGACGACGTCAACACCAGCTCCCGGCCGCTCCCCGAACACGACTCCATGCCGGACGATGTACGGGCGGTGCTGCTGACCGAACCGCCCTCCTTCCTCACCCAGTTCATCCACTCCGGCCTGTTCGTCGGCGTCTTCCGTTACCTCGCACCGCTGTGCGCGGACCAACTGGACGTCCCCGAGGCCGCGTTCTGGTCACTCGTACGGGCAGAGATCCTGCGCCACCACGAGCGCTTCCCGGCCCTCAAGGAGCGGTACGAGACCTTCGACCTGCTCACCCCGCGCATCGAGCGGCTGTGCCTGAACCGCAACCGTCTGCATGTGGACGGCTACCGGGACCGCCGTGACCGCCCGCACGCGGCCGTGCACGGCACCGTCCCCAATCCCCTCCACCACCCGTGACCGGACCGGCTGTCAGTGGTCCCGCGTAGGCTTGCCACGCTATGACGAAGCCCTCTCTCCCCGATCTGCTCCACGCCGCCGTCACCGCCGTCGGCGGCACCGAGCGCCCCGGCCAGGTGGCGATGGCCGAGGCCGTCGCCGAGGCCGTGGACGAACAGGCCCATCTGCTGGTGCAGGCCGGCACCGGCACCGGAAAGTCGCTCGGCTATCTGGTGCCGGCGCTCGCGCACGGCGAGAGAGTGGTGGTCGCCACGGCCACCCTGGCGCTGCAGCGCCAGCTCGTCGAGCGCGATCTGCCGCGCACGGTCGAGGCGCTGCATCCGCTGCTGCGCCGTCGTCCCGAGTTCGCCATGCTCAAGGGCCGCTCCAATTACCTGTGCCTGCACCGCCTCCACGAGGGCGTCCCCCAGGAAGAGGAGGACGGGCTCTTCGACGTCTTCGAGCAGGCGACGCCGACCAGCAAGCTCGGCAAGGACCTGCTGCGGCTGCGCGACTGGGCGGACGAGACCGAGACCGGCGACCGTGACGCGCTGACCCCCGGCGTCTCCGACCGGGCCTGGGGCCAGGTCTCGGTCTCCTCCCGGGAGTGCCTGGGCGCCTCGAAGTGCGCCTACGGCGCGGAGTGCTTCGCCGAGGCGGCCCGGGAGCGCGCCAAGCTCGCCGATGTCGTCGTCACCAACCACGCGCTGCTCGCCATCGACGCGATCGAGGGCGCCCCGGTCCTCCCGCAGCACGAGGTCCTGATCATCGACGAGGCCCATGAGCTGGTCTCCCGGGTCACCGGCGTCGCCACCGGCGAGCTCACCCCCGGCCAGGTCAACCGTGCCGTCCGCCGGGCCGCCAAGCTCGTCAACGAAAAGGCCGCCGACCAGCTCCAGACCGCGTCGGAGACCTTCGAGCGCCTGATGGAGCCGGCCCTGCCCGGCCGCCTCGAAGAGATCCCCGAAGATCTCGGCTACTGCCTGATGGCACTGCGGGACGCGGCCCGTACGGTCATCTCGGCGCTCGGCTCGACGCGGGACAAGTCGGTCCAGGACGAGGACGCCGTCCGCAAGCAGGCCCTCGCCTCGCTGGAGAACGTCCACGCCGTCGCCGAGCGCATCGCCAACGGCTCCGAGTACGACGTGGTCTGGTACGAACGCCACGACCGCTTCGGCGCGTCCCTCCGCGTGGCCCCGCTGTCCGTCTCGGGCCTGCTGCGCGAGAAGCTTTTCGACGACCGCTCGGTGACCCTCACCTCCGCCACCCTCAAGCTGGGCGGCGACTTCAACGGGGTCGCGGCCTCCCTGGGCCTGGCCCCCGAGGGCACGGAAGGCGAGGACGTCCCGCCCTGGAAGGGCCTGGACGTCGGCTCCCCCTTCGACTACTCGAAGCAGGGCATCCTCTACGTCGCCAAGCACCTCGCCCAGCCGGGCCGCGAGGGCAGCCGCACCGACATGCTCGACGAACTCACCGAGCTGATCGAGGCCGCCGGCGGCCGCACCCTCGGCCTCTTCTCCTCCATGCGCGCCGCCCAGGCCGCGGCCGAGGAGCTGCGTGGCCGGCTGGACGTGCCGATCCTGCTCCAGGGCGAGGAGACGCTGGGCGAGCTGATCCGGGCCTTCGCCTCCGACGCCCGTACCTGCCTGTTCGGCACGCTGTCCCTGTGGCAGGGCGTCGATGTGCCCGGTGCGAACTGCCAGCTGGTGGTGATGGACCGGGTGCCGTTCCCGCGCCCGGACGACCCGCTGATGAGCGCTCGCCAGAAGGCCGTGGAGGAGGCCGGCGGCAATGGCTTCATGGCGGTCGCCGCCACTCATGCCGCGCTGCTGATGGCGCAGGGCGCCGGCCGTCTGGTCCGCGCCACCGGCGACCGCGGTGTGGTCGCCGTCCTCGACCCCCGGGTGGAGCGGGCCCGGTACGGCTCCTTCCTCCGCAAGTCGATGCCCGACTTCTGGTACACCACCGACCGCAACCAGGTCCGCCGCTCCCTCGCCGCCATCGACGCGGCGGCAAAGGCGGCGCCCGCACCCGAAGCGGCACAGCCGGCAGCGGACGCTCCCTGACCCGGAGACGGCAAAACCAAGCCCCGGAACCGGCGCAGTGGTTCCGGGGCCCGGTCGTGAGGGGTGGGTCAGACGCGGCGCAGCACCGCCACCACCTTGCCGAGAATGGTCGCCTCGTCGCCGGGGATCGGCTGGTACGCGGAGTTGTGCGGCAGCAGCCACACATGGCCGTCCTCGCGCTTGAAGCGCTTGACGGTGGCCTCGCCGTCCAGCATGGCGGCCACGATGTCGCCGTTCTCGGCGACCGGCTGGCGGCGGACCGTGACCCAGTCGCCGTCGCAGATCGCGGCCTCGATCATGGAGTCGCCGACGACCTTCAGGACGAACAGTTCGCCGTCGCCGACGAGCTGGCGGGGGAGCGGGAAAACATCCTCGACCGATTCCTCCGCGAGGATCGGGCCACCGGCGGCGATCCGGCCGACCAGCGGGACATAGGAGGCGGCGGGCTTTCCGGCGGTCTCCGTCGCGGCAGCGGTGGTCTGGTCCGACCCGCGCACCTCGTACGCCCGGGGGCGGTGCGGGTCGCGCCGCAGGAAGCCCTTGCGCTCCAGGGCCATGAGCTGGTGGGCGACGGACGAGGTGCTGGACAGCCCGACGGCCTGGCCGATCTCGCGCATGGACGGCGGGTAGCCGCGCCGCTGCACCGAATCCCGGATCACCTCGATCACCCTGCGCTGGCGGTCGGTGAGTCCGGAACTGTCGGCCCGGATCCCTGGGGGCCGGCCGGGCAGCGAACGGGCCGGCTTCTGCTCTTCGGAGTCCGACGTGGCGTCGTCCATCGGCGGCCGCTGTGCCTGTTGCGGATCGAACCGGCTCTGGGAGTGGCTCTGTGCGGTGATGGTCGCGCTGTCTGCGGTGGTGGTCACGTCGGCCCCTCTCGAAATGTTCTCCCTAGTTAGCCAACGGTAGTTGCTTTCGAAAGGTTGCGCCAAACACACGTTCGAGTGAAATATTCGGCGAATGGCTGCCCGGATCGAGTGGCTGGGTGTATGGCCGAGCGGCGATTCCGGCCCGGCAGGGCGCCGGCGCCCGGATGTCCCGGCCGTTCCGGTGCGTCGGGCCGTCGACGCGCGAAGGGTCGCGGGGGGTCGTGAAGGGGTGCGCGACGGGGGCCGGCGGCCGGTCGTCGCGACCCGGGCGATTCTGTCATCTCCGCCCCGCCGCGCCGCCGGCCGGGTGGCTTCCCGTACTCTCATGGGCGACCGTCCGGCCCGTCGCCGCCACGACACGCGGTAGGCAGATGTAAGCGCCCCGACACCACATCTAGTGGTGGGATGCGATCGGTCACCCAGAAGTTGTGGTGCCCTGGTCCCTCCGGGGGTCGGGAATCGCCTATGCTGGAGGCTGCTCCGAAGGGCCCGCGCGGACCGTCGGAGGTTGTTGGCGTACGCCGGGTTCGTTGGCGTACGTACGTCCGTATATCGAGGGTGAGGAGGGTGGAGCCATGCACTGCCCCTTCTGCAGGCACCCGGACAGCCGGGTCGTCGACAGCCGCACCACCGATGACGGGACAGCGATCCGCCGGCGCCGCCAGTGCCCCGACTGCTCCCGCCGTTTCACGACCATCGAGACGGCGTCGCTGATGGTGATCAAGCGGAGCGGGGTCACTGAGCCCTTCAGTCGCAACAAGGTCATCGCGGGAGTGCGCAAGGCGTGCCAGGGGCGCCCGGTCACCGAGGACGCCCTCGCCAAGCTGGGCCAGCGGGTCGAGGAGGCGGTGCGCGCCACCGGCAGCGCCGAGCTCTCCACCCATGACGTCGGGCTCGCCATACTGGGCCCGCTGCAGGAACTCGACCTCGTCGCGTACCTGCGCTTCGCGTCCGTTTACCGGGCCTTCGATTCACTCGAGGACTTCGAGGCGGCCATCGCCGAGCTGCGTGAGCAGCGCGAGCAGGGGCCGCCCGGGCCGGAATGCGGGACCGACGGGGAGGCCGGCGGCCCGGCCGTTCCCGTGCCCGCCACCGCCGCCGACTGAGTTCGGCGCGCATCCAGGACCTCTACCGGGGCGAGAGCAGGGCGTCCCGGTACGGAAAGACATACACCGTGCCACGGAATGAGTGCGCACATATGGGCGTTTGCCCGTATACAGGGAGGCGGCATGACAGAGACGACGAGCGGCCCGGCACGAGGCTCCCGCGCCAAGGGCAGCAAGGCGAGCAAGGGTCTGCGTATCGAGCGCATTCACACCACACCCGGCGTGCATCCGTACGACGAGGTGGAGTGGGCGTCTCGTGACGTCGTCATGACCAACTGGCGCGACGGCTCGGTCAACTTCGAGCAGCGTGGCGTCGAGTTCCCCGAATTCTGGTCGGTGAACGCGGTCAATATCGTCACGAGCAAGTACTTCCGTGGTGCGGTGGGGTCCCCGACCCGTGAGGCGAGCCTCAAGCAGCTGATCGACCGCGTGGTCAAGACGTACCGCAAGAGCGGCGAGGAGAACGGTTACTTCGCCTCCCCGGCGGACGCCGAGATCTTTGAGCACGAGCTGGCGTACGCCCTGCTCCACCAGGTCTTCAGCTTCAACTCGCCGGTGTGGTTCAACGTCGGCACCCAGCAGCCGCAGCAGGTCAGCGCCTGCTTCATCCTCTCCGTCGACGACTCCATGGAGTCGATCCTCGACTGGTACAAGGAAGAGGGGATGATCTTCAAGGGCGGCTCCGGCGCCGGCCTGAACCTCTCCCGCATCCGCTCCTCCAAGGAGCTGCTCTCCTCCGGCGGCAACGCCTCCGGCCCGGTCTCCTTCATGCGCGGCGCCGACGCGTCCGCCGGAACGATCAAGTCGGGCGGCGCCACCCGCCGTGCGGCCAAGATGGTCGTCCTGGACGTGGACCACCCGGACGTCGAGGCCTTCATCGAGACCAAGGTGAAGGAGGAGGAGAAGGTCCGCGCGCTGCGCGACGCGGGCTTCGACATGGACCTGGGCGGCGACGACATCACGTCCGTCCAGTACCAGAACGCCAACAACTCGGTCCGGGTCAACGACGAGTTCATGAAGGCCGTCGAGTCCGGCTCGAAGTTCGGGCTGCGCGGCCGGATGACCGGTGAGGTCATCGAGGAGGTCGACGCCAAGGGGCTCTTCCGCAAGATGGCGGATGCCGCCTGGGCCTGCGCCGACCCCGGCATCCAGTACGACGACACCATCAACCACTGGCACACCTCGCCGGAGTCGGGCCGGATCACCGCGTCCAACCCCTGCAGCGAGTACATGCACCTGGACAACTCCTCGTGCAACCTCGCCTCGCTCAACCTCCTGAAGTTCCTGCGCGACGACGACCTGGGCAACCAGTCCTTCGACGCCGAGCGCTTCGCCAAGGTCGTCGAGCTGGTCATCACCGCGATGGACATCTCCATCTGCTTCGCCGACTTCCCCACCCAGAAGATCGGCGAGACCACCCGCGCCTACCGCCAGCTGGGCATCGGCTACGCCAACCTCGGCGCCCTGCTGATGGCCACCGGCCACGCCTACGACTCCGACGGCGGCCGCGCGCTGGCCGGTGCCATCACCTCGCTGATGACGGGCACCTCCTACAAGCGCTCCGCCGAGCTGGCCGCGGTCGTCGGCCCGTACGACGGCTACGCCCGTAACGCGGACGCCCACAAGCGCGTCATGAAGCAGCACTCCGACGCCAACGGCACCGCGGTGCGGATGGACGACCTGGACACCCCGGTGTGGGCGGCGGCCACCGAGGCCTGGCAGGACGTGCTGCGCCTCGGCGAGAAGAACGGCTTCCGCAACGCGCAGGCCTCCGTGCTGGCCCCGACCGGCACCATCGGCCTGATGATGGACTGCGACACCACGGGCGTCGAGCCGGACCTGGCCCTGGTCAAGTTCAAGAAGCTGGTCGGCGGCGGCTCCATGCAGATCGTGAACAACACGGTCCCCAAGGCGCTCAAGCGGCTCGGCTACCTGCCCGAGCAGGTCGAGGCGATCGTCGCCCACATCGCCGAGCACGGCAATGTCGTCGACGCCCCCGCCCTCAAGCACGAGCACTACGAGGTCTTCGACTGCGCCATGGGCGTGCGTTCGATCTCCGCCATGGGCCATGTGCGCATGATGGCGGCCGCGCAGCCCTTCCTCTCCGGTGCGATCTCCAAGACGGTCAACGTCCCGGAGACGGCCACCGTCGAGGAGATCGAGGAGGTCTACTTCCAGGGCTGGAAGCTCGGCCTGAAGGCGCTCGCGATCTACCGCGACAACTGCAAGGTCGGCCAGCCGCTCTCCGCCAAGAAGAAGGAGGAGGAGAAGAAGGCCGAGCCGGTCGCCGAGAAGAAGGTCGTCGAGTACCGCCCGGTGCGCAAGCGCCTCCCCAAGGGCCGTCCCGGCATCACCACCTCCTTCACGGTCGGCGGCGCCGAGGGCTACATGACCGCCAATTCCTACCCGGACGACGGTCTCGGTGAGGTCTTCCTGAAGATGTCCAAGCAGGGCTCGACCCTCGCGGGCATGATGGACGCCTTCTCCATCGCGGTGTCCGTGGGCCTCCAGTACGGCGTGCCGCTGGAGACCTACGTCTCGAAGTTCACCAACATGCGCTTCGAGCCGGCCGGCATGACGGACGACCCGGACGTGCGGATGGCGCAGTCGATCGTCGACTACATCTTCCGCCGCCTGGCGCTGGACTTCCTGCCCTTCGAGACCCGTTCGGCGCTCGGCATCCACTCCGTCGAGGAGCGCCAGCGCCACCTGGAGACCGGCTCGTACGAGCCCTCCGAGGACGAGGTGGACGTCGAGGGCCTGGCCCAGTCCGCGCCCCGCCGGACGGAGCCGGTGACCGAGTCCACCCCGGCGGTGCAGGTCGTCGAGGACGCCGCCGTTCCCGCGCCCAAGCAGGCGCACACCAACGCCGAACTCGTCGAGATGCAGCTGGGCATCAATGCCGACGCGCCGCTGTGCTTCTCCTGCGGGACGAAGATGCAGCGGGCCGGCAGCTGCTACCTGTGCGAGGGCTGCGGGTCGACCAGCGGCTGCAGCTGAGCGTGAGCGGGCCCGCGCGGGAGGTTTCGCCCTCCGCGTGGGTCCGCGCCTCGGGCTGAGGCAGGCCGAGGCGGAACGCGGGCCGGGACAGGCCGCAGCACGAAGGGGAGGGGACCGGCCGGCGCCGGTCCCCTCCCCTTCGTGCTGCGGTGCATGCTCCCGTGCGTGCCGCGGTTCCTGCCCGCGCCCTTGCTCCGGTCTCTGCGCCGCTCCCCGTCAGCGGCCCATCAGTGAGGCGAACCCGGCCGGGTCGGTGTCGAATCCCCGCAGCGCCGGGCGAAGGCGCCACTGTCCCGTCCCGTCCCGGGTGAATTCGGCCACCGTCGCCGCGGTGGCACCCGCGACCTCGGCGAAGTCGTTCTCGGCCAGATCGGTGTAGCCCTCGCGGATCCGTACGACCGTGTTCGGGATGTCGCCGAAGACCTTGCGGCCCTCGCCCTGCTGGATGGCGACCCCGACGATCACCCGGGTGTAGGTGTCGGACAGCCGGTCCAGCTCCAGGGTCATGATCTCGTCGGAGCCGAAGCCCTGGCCGGTCCTGCTGTCCCGGTTGAGGGTGATGGTCCCGTCGGGCGACCGGCTGTCGAAGTGCACCAGATAGGCCGGGTCGCCGTGCGGCGCGTCCGCCGTATAGGTCGCCGCGACGATGTCGAGGTCATTGTCCGGCGTTCCGAGGGGGCTGGGGTCCCACTGGAGCGTTACCTCGACCTTCTCGATCCCTTTGTTGAACGTGTTCACCGGACTTCCCTCCCGTCATCTCCCGGGGACGTGGCGCAGGCCCACGCGGGCCCGCGGCCCTCTTCCCGGGACTTCCCGTCGACTGACCATCGTGCCACGCCCGGAGGGCCCCGCGCGGAGTGAACTGACCCTGGTCACCCGTGCTTTGCGTCGGGTTCGGGTGGCTGGAAAGCGCCCTGCTCCGTGCGCTCCTGCCGGGAAGGCCGGCGTCCCGGGCGGCCGGGGCGGACGAGGCGGTGGCGCGGTGGCGGTGCCGTCCTGACGGCGATCGGCCCGCGCCCGTAAGGAAGTTCGGGCCGGTCGGAACGTGACGCGCAGTGATCCGGCCCCCCTCTTGGGCCGTACGATGGCGCGGTGCTGGTCAAGTGGATTCGCCTCACCGTTGTGGACCGTCGAGGGTTCGAACGGGGGCAGCGGAAATGGGCGGGGCTGCTGGGTGAGCCGGGATTCCGAGGGCAGGGCGGTGGGTGGAGCCGGGGGCGGCCGGGCGTCGCGCATCTGGTGGCCTTCTGGGAGAGCCGGGCCTTTTACGACTCCTTCATGGCGCGCTCGCACGACCGGTTGGCGGCCGCCCAGGCCGGCACGTACAAGGACGCCCAAGTGCGGCTGTTCGAGCACGAGTTTGATGTCAAGGTGGGATTCCGCCCGTCGTTCGGCGATGTGGATGTGCTGCGACTGGCGCACTGCCAGGTGCGCCCGGACCGGGTGGAGCACTTCATGCTGATGCAGGAGAAGGTCTGGAACCCCGCGATGGCGGGTTCGCCGGGAATGCTGCGGGGGATGCTGGGGCGGGCTCCGGGGGAGGAGTTCTTGGTGCTGTCGCTGTGGCAGTCGGCCGGCGAGCGGGGGAAGTACCGGCCTGAACGGGTGGAGCGGCTGGCATTGCGGGCCCAGATAGCCGCGGATGTCCGGGCGATCGCGGGCGATGTGGTGCAGCTCGAACCGTCGTGGACGGTGTGAGGGACGGCGCGGTCAGGGGGCCGCGCCGGCGGATGTGCCGGGGGGCGTGCCGAGCGCGGTGCCGGTGCTGCCGGTGGTGAACGCCCCGGCGCGGGCGGCGGCCAGTGTGGCTGCCACGGCCTGGTCGGCGTGGGAGTCGTCCACCGTCTCCCGGGTGATGAAAAGGCGGAAGAAGAGCGGAGCGGAGACGGAACGGACGAGCGCGCCGGCGTCGATGGCGCTCTCCGGGACGGCGGGGGAGGCGGGACCGGGCGGGGCGGTGTCCGACGGAGCGGTGTCGGGGGTGGCCGACGGCGTGGCGTCCGGCGTGGCCGGCACGGTGCCCGGGGCCGCCGGCAATTCGCCGCGTCGGACGGCGCGTTCGACGAGGACCTCGCAGCGCGTGAACCGCTCTGCGTAGTAGTCACGCAGCGCCACGGCCGCCCGCTCCGACTGGAAGGCGGCGGCGATCATCGCGGAGCCCGATGCGGCCACCGCCGGGTCGGTGAAGGAAGCGACGACCTCGCGTGCCAGCGCACGCAGATCGCCTTCCAGGGATCCGGTGTCGGGCGGGACCCAGCTGTCCTCGCCCGCAAGGTCGAGGGCGTCCGCCACCAGGCCCTCGACGTCCTTCCAGCGCCGGTAGAGCGTCGTTTTGTGCACGCCGGAGTGCTCCGCGACGTATTCGACGGTCAAGCCGGGATAGCCGTGCTCGGTGAGCCCGGCCAGCACGGCGTCGCGGACGGCGGCGCGGGTGCGGGCCGTGCGGCCGCCGGGGCGGCGGGTGCCGGGGGTCTGCGGGGGATCGCCGGACTCGCGCCGGTTCCCGTGCTCCGTCTCGTCAGACAATTGCAACTCCTCTTGCGTTAGCCGGACCGATGTGTCACGCTCATCGTAACGCGACGAAGGTTGCGTTTACATGGGGGGAGTATGTCCGCTCGGATTTCGTTACGCGACACCGCCAGGTCCTGTGGGCGGCGCCTGCTCGCCGCGTGCCGCCGTGGCATTGCCGGGGTGGTGCTGGAGCTGACCGCCCTGCTGGCGCCCTCCTGCGGTGTACGGCAGGTGCACAGCAGGAGATTTAGGCTGGCGGCATGGCTCGGCCCCGACGCATCGTCCTCATCCGCCACGGAGAGTCGGCGGGCAATGTCGACGACACCGTGTACGAGCGGGAGCCCGATCACGCGCTCGCCCTCACCGAGGCCGGGCTGCGGCAGGCGAAGGAGGCCGGTGGCCCGCTGCGCGAGATGTTCGGTGCGGAACGGATCTCCGGCTATGTCTCGCCCTACCGCCGCACCCATCAGACCTTTCGTGCGCTCGGCCTCGACCCGGCCAGGGTCCGGGTGCGCGAGGAGCCCCGGCTGCGCGAGCAGGACTGGGGAAACTGGCAGGACCGCGACGACGTACGACGGCAGAAGGCCTACCGCGACGCCTACGGCCACTTCTTCTACCGCTTCGCCCAGGGCGAGTCCGGTGCGGATGTCTACGACCGGGTCGGGGCGTTCCTGGAGAGCCTCTGGCGCAGTTTCGAGGACCCGGACCACCCGCCGAACGTCCTCATCGTCACGCACGGTCTCACCATGCGGCTGTTCTGTATGCGCTGGTTCCACTGGACCGTGGCCGACTTCGAGTCGCTGTCCAATCCGGACAACGCGGAGTGGCGCACCCTGTTGCTCGGCCCGGACGGCCGCTACACCCTCGACCGGCCGTTCGCGCGCTGGTGTGTACCCGAGCCTTACGGCGTCACCGGTTAGAGTGCACAGCGATGAACCCCGACCACCGTGACGCAGACCGCTGTGCGCGAGCTCTGGCCAGCCTGCGCGGCCTTTCCGTGGGTGATGCGCTCGGATCCCAGTTCTTCGTCCCCGCCCATTACCCCTCGCTCAAGCGCCGCACGCTGCCCCCTTCTCCCTGGCAGTGGACCGACGACACCGAGATGGCCTGTTCCGTCCTGGCCGTGCTCACCGCCCATGGCCGGGTCGACCAGGACGCCCTCGCGCGCTCCTTCGCCGACCACCATGATTTCGACCGTGGCTACGGCCCGGCCGTCAACCGCATGCTGCGGCTGATCCGCGAGGGCGGCGACTGGCGCGAGCTGGCGTCGGAGCTCTTCAACGGCCAGGGCTCGTGGGGCAACGGAGCGGCCATGCGCATCGCTCCCCTCGGCGCCTGGTACGCCGACGACCCCGAGCAGGCCACCCACCAGGCGGAGATCTCCGCCTACACCACCCACCAGCACCGTGAGGCCGTCGTCGGCGCCATGGCCGTCGCCGCCGCTGCCGCCCTGGTGGCCGACCCGAGCCGTGACACCGGTCCCGAACAGCTGCTGGACGGTGTGCTGGAGCTGATCCCGCGCAGCGCCGTACAAGCCGGGCTGCGCCGCGCCCGGGACATGCTCGACTACGCCGACTCCGGCACCGTTGCCGCCGTCCTGGGCTGCGGGCGGCGCACCAGTGCCCACGACACCGTGCCGTTCACCCTCTGGGCCGCGGCCCGGCATCTGGGCAACTACGAGCGGGCGTTCTGGACCACCGCTCAGGCGGGCGGCGATGTGGACACCACCTGCGCCATCGTCGGCGGCATCGTCGCCGCCGGCCGCGGCGGCAACCCGCCTGAGGCGTGGCTGGACGGCACCGAACCGCTCCCGTCCTGGACGCCCGCCCTCGCCGACTGATCACGTCGCTCCGTCCCGCCGCAGGCCGCCCCGGCCCGCTGTGCCCCGTCCGCTGCCCTCCTTGCCTCACTGTTGTCTCGCCCGCTCCTCTCCCTGGCCCGCTGTGCCCTGGTCCGCGTCCGTCCGCTGCCCCTCTTGTCGATGTCCTCCAACACGCGGTGACGGGCGGCCACTTCGCCCCCGCGGCCGGGATCGGGCCGAGAGGGCGGCGGCGTCCCGTGGCGGCCGCGCCGCGCCTCTGCGTATACCGCTCGGTAACGGAACCGAAGGGTCCCGTTCTTGCGCTGCTCACAGCGTTGCCCACACCGTTTGCCGCCAGGTGGGGATCCGGTGCGGACGGCTCGGCCGAATAGGCGTAACCTTGCTGGCGCCATGCCGTACGAGCCCCCCACCCATTCCGTCGAGCGATCATTGCGCGCCACGACGGGCGCCAAGATCGTTGCAGGTATCGACGAGGTCGGGCGCGGAGCGTGGGCCGGTCCGGTCAGCGTCTGCGCAGCCATCACCGGCCTGCGCCGGCCGCCCGACGGACTCACCGATTCCAAGCTTCTGACCCCCAAGCGCCGCACCGAACTGTGTGATGTGCTCGGCTCGTGGGTCACGTCGTACGCCCTGGGGCACTCCTCACCGGAGGAGATCGACGAACTGGGCATGACCGCAGCCCTGAGGCTCGCGGCCGTACGCGCCCTGGAGGCGCTGCCGGTCCGGCCGGACGCGATCATTCTCGACGGCAAGCACGACTACCTGGGCGCGCCATGGCGGGTCCGCACGGTCATCAAGGGCGACCAGTCCTGTATCGCGGTCGCCGCCGCGTCCGTGATCGCCAAGGTGCGACGCGACGCGATGATGGCCGAACTGGGCCTGGTGTACGCCGACTTCGACTTCGCGGCCAACGCAGGCTACCCCTCGCCGACCCATCGCATTGCCCTGGAGGAGTACGGTCCTACGCCGCACCACCGAGTGTCGTGGTCCTACATGGATGCCCTGCCCCGCTGGCGGCATCTGAAGAAGGTGCGCATCACCCCCGAAGCAGCCGCTCTGGAAGCCGGTGGCCAACTCGGCTTCGATTTCTGAGCGGTACGGACATCAATTCGGTACCCGATGACGTGTTCCGCACTTACGTTTGATAGACATCCCTTTATGCCTCTCATCCCCGAGGAGCCTCAGATTCACGAGAGTGTCCCGGGTCCCCGCGCAACTGCGGCCGCCGGCCGCACCGCGCCGACCCCCCGTCCTGTTCCTGGTCCCGGTCCCCGCCCCGCGCCGCCGCGTGGCGCTCCCGCGGCCAGTGTCCGTCCGGGCAAGCCCGGACCTGCTGCCCCGCCGCGTGGGCCTGTCGCCGCTCCGCCGGCGCAGCGCACCAGCTCCCCGCAGCCGTCCGCCGGCAAGACCGGCACCGCCGCGGGAGCACAGCTCCAGCTGATCCCGGCGCCTGCCGCCGGCGCTGTCGATGCCGCCGACGAGGCCGTCGACCTGCTGCTGGACTCCGGGCGTGCGCCGGGCGAGATCCTGGTGCTGACCACCGGCGAAACGCACCCGTGGGCCGCGCATGAACTGTCCTTCGGCGAAGCGTCCTACTGGGCCCAACACGACGCCGCGGACGATGTGTTCTACGCGGACGCCGGGGCCGGGCGTGCCACCGGACGGCCCGTCGTGGTCGTTGCCGTCAACGGCGGTACGGACGAGGTCACCGCGCAGGCCCTGCCCGCGGCGATGGCCCGTGCCGGAACGCTGCTGATCGTCTGCGGTGACCCGCAGCGGATCAACACCGTTCTCGGCGCCCCTGCCTGACCACTGCCGGTTCGCAACAGCCCGTCGGCCCCGGAGGCCGTCGGGCTCGCTTGCGTCCCTGCCGGACGAGGTCCGGACCAGGTGCGGATGGCCGGCGTTTCGGTGGGGGAGGGGTGCGGCTGTACGGGGTGAACGGTCCGTCTGTCTGCTGGGGACCGGCATGCTGAGCGGGTGCGCCCTGCCGCGTGTGCCGGGGTGTCCGGTGGGACGCCCTGCCCGCGTGCCGGAGCGCCCGGTCGGATGCCTTGCCTCCGCCACCTGACGGAAGCCGGACCCCGGACGTGTGTCCGCCGGCCCGCTCAGCGTGCTGCCGTCTGCCTGTGGGCTTCCGGGGTGCCGTCTGTCGTGCGCCGCGCCACCGGCCGGCCGCGGGCGACGGGAAGATTCGCGGCCGGGTGCGGCACCTCCGCAGGCACCGTCGTGCGACGGTTCTCCCGGGCCCCGGCTGCTGTACGGCGTGTCTCCGTGACCGGCTCGTTCGAGGGCGAGCCCCTGGGGCGGCGCCCGCCCCGGCCCTCCCCCAGGACCTGCCAGCGGTCCGGGGTCAACGTGATGTACGCCCCGCAGCGGAGCCCGTGCAGGGTGCAGGCGTCACGCAGCCCCCACATCCAGGCCCCGTCCGTCTCCGTCCACAGCGGCTCGCCCTCGCGGCAGTAGAGCAGCACGGCGGTCCGGACCGGGGCACGCAGCCGCAGGTCGTGCGGGATGACCCGGCGCAGGTGCGTCAGCAGGACATTGCGGAACTCCCAGCCGTCGGGAGCGGTCGTGAGCTCCGTGAAGGAGGCGCTGGCCGTCACCCGCTCATGGGCGTCGAGCACCGCGACGATGGCCGTCGACGGCACCGGCCGATGACGGTCGTGCAGGCCGGTGACGACCTCACGGGGGTTGCGCAGCAACGGGATACCGGCCGAGGCCCATTCGGCGGGCTCCAGCATCCGGCTCAGCCGGGCGGCGGGGTCGGCGGACGGAGGCGGGGACACCTGCGGGTGCGGGGCGAAGCCGAAGGACACGTTCCTCCCATCGTCTACGCGTCCGCGTCTCGGGCGGTGGCCGCGCGCGGCTACGCACCACGGCATGGCCCTGCCTGACCACGGACGGCCGGTACGGGGAAGCAACTCCAATTCTCGCGGCCGCATCGGCATGCGGCAACGAGCAATTCCCGCCCACGACCCAAATCGTCCGGGGAAGGGTAAATGTCCCTGCCCGTCGCCGCGTCGGGATGATGCGGGCCGTGCGTTCCTAGCCCTGCACGGCGAGGACCAGCGGAAACACCTCCGCTGCCCCCGCCCGTCGCAGCAGCCGGGCGGCAACGGCCAGCGTCCAGCCGGTATCGGCGTAGTCGTCCACCAACAGCACGGGGCCGGCCGCCGAAGCCAGCGCCTGCGCCAGCTCCGGCGGAACGCCCAGTGAACCGTGCAGTGCCCGCAGTCGCTGGGCGCTGTTGCTGCGCGGAATCCTGCCGTCCGCACCGTCGTCCACCGAGGTCACCGTGCCCAGGAACGGCATGCGGCCGACCGTGGCGATCCGCTCGGCCAGGGACCGGATCAGCTGCGGGCGGCTGCGCGAGGAGAGCGCGACGACACCCACCGGGCGGGCCGGGGCATCCGCCGCCCCCGAGGCCCAACCACCGGGCCCCTTGGCCCAGTCGGCGAGCACGGTGACCACCGCGGCCGCCACGTCGTCGGGGACCGGGCCGTCCGGCGCCTGCGCCGCGAGCATCGGCCGGAGGCGGTTGCCCCACCCGATGTCGGAGAGCCGGCCCAGGGCCCGGCCGGTCGCCGCCAGCTCACCTGCCGGGATACGCCCCTTGAGGTCGACACCGACGGCCGGCAGCCCCGTCGGCCACATCCGCCGCGGCTCCACCTCCACCCCGGGCCGCCCCAGCTCACCGCGCGCCGCATCCAGCGCAGCGGCGGACACCTCGGCGGTGAACCGTGCCCCCGCGCAGTTGTCGCAGCGGCCGCACGCCACGGCCGCCTCGTCGTCCAACTGCCGCCGCAGGAACTCCATCCGGCAGCCCGTGGTGGTGGCGTACTCCCGCATGGCCTGTTGTTCGGCCTCGCGCTGGCGGGACACCCACGCATAGCGCTCGGCGTCGTACGACCACGGCCGGCCGGTGGAGGTCCAGCCGCCCTTGACGCGCTGCACGGCGCCGTCCACATCGAGCACCTTGAGCATGATCTCCAGGCGCGAGCGGCGCAGTTCGACCTGTGGTTCCAGAGCCGGCAGCGACACCGGACGCCCGGCGGCCGCCAGGACGTCCAGGGTCCGCCGCACCTGCTCCTCGGGCGGAAAAGCCAGCGAGGCGAAGTACTTCCAGATGGCCTCGTCCTCCCGCCCGGGCAGCAGCAGCACCTCGGCGTGCTTGACCCCGCGGCCGGCCCGGCCCACCTGCTGGTAGTAGGCGATGGGGGACGACGGCGAGCCCATGTGCACCACGAAACCCAGGTCGGGCTTGTCGAAGCCCATGCCCAGCGCCGAGGTCGCCACCAGCGCCTTGACCCGGTTGGCGAGCAGATCGTCCTCGGCCTGCTGGCGGTCGGCGTTCTCCGTCTTGCCGGTGTACGAGGAGACCGTGTGCCCCCGCTGGCGCAAGAAGGCCGTGACCTCCTCGGCGGCGGCAACGGTGAGCGTATAGATGATCCCCGAGCCCGGCAGCTCGTGCAGATGATCGGCAAGCCAGGCGAGCCGGTGCGCGGCGTCCGGCAGCGGGAGGACACCCAGGCTCAGGCTCTCCCGGTCCAGCGGCCCGCGCAGCACCAGTGCCTCGGTGGAGCCCTCGCCCGTGCCGAGCTGTTCGGCGACATCGGCGGTCACCCGCGCGTTGGCCGTCGCGGTGGTGGCGAGCACGGGCACGCCGGGCGGGAGATCGGCGAGCATGGTGCGCAGCCGCCGGTAGTCCGGCCGGAAATCATGGCCCCAGTCGGAGATGCAGTGCGCCTCGTCGACCACCAGCAGACCGGTGGCCGCCGCGAGCTTGGGCAGCACCTGATCGCGGAAGTCGGGGTTGTTGAGCCGCTCCGGGCTGACCAGCAGGACGTCCACCTCGCCCGCCGCCACCTCGGCCTGGACGGTGTCCCACTCCTCGGTGTTGGCGGAGTTGATCGTGCGGGCACGGATTCCCGCCCGCGCGGCTGCCTCGACCTGATTGCGCATCAGCGCGAGCAGCGGGGAGACGATCACGGTCGGTCCGCTGCCGCGCTCGCGCAGCAGCGCCGTCGCGACGAAGTAGACCGCGGACTTGCCCCAGCCCGTGCGCTGGACGACCAGCGCGCGGCGATGGTCGGCGACCAGCGCCTCGATGGCCCGCCACTGATCCTCGCGCAGCCTGGCCTCGCCGCCGGGATCCCCAACGAGGCGGGTCAGGACGGCGTCGGCTGCGGCACGCAGATCTTCGTTGCTCATGCCCCCATGCAACCCGATGCCACTGACAACGCGCGAACGCCCGCCCGAAGCTGTGGATAACCTCGCCGCCCGAGAGTTATCCACAGGGGTCGCGGCGCAGCGGCCGGCCGCGGGATCTTCGAGCCATGAATCCGCACAGCGAACCGAGCAAGCGCCTCGGCGACAGCCACTCGACCCCCGCGGCCGCCGACCCAGCCGCCCCGAACCCCTCGAGCTCTCCTCGTCCTCCCCGCACGCCGGAGCCACAGGCTCCCGCCGACCCGCCCAGCGCATCCGCAGCATCCGGCCCCACGACGCCCACCGACCCTGTCACCCCCACCGAATCCGCCGTCCCGCCGGCCCCCGCGGAATCCACCAGCCCTCCCACCCCCTCCGATCCCTCCGCCCCCATCGTTTTTTCGCCCCCGCCCCACCTCACCGCCTCCACGGCCCCCTCCCTCCCGTCCAGCCCCTCCCATGCCTCCGCCCCTTCCGACGCACCCAAGGCTCCGTCCGCCGATGCGCAGGTCACCTTGCGCGGCCCGGCCGAGCTCGCCGACGCCCTGCCGTATTTGATGGGGTTTTACCCGGACGACAGCATCGTGATGGTCGCGCTGAACGGCGAACGGGGACGCTTCGGCGGCCGGGTCAGGATCGGCATCCCGACCGATACCGCGCAGTGGCCGGACGTCGCCGACCAGCTCGCCGAGTGCCTGATCTCCGCAGGCCAGGAGCGGGACACCCGTCCCGCGGCGATCATCGTCTACCTCTGCCAGGAGCCGGCGGCGGGGGAGAGCGGCAAGGACGTCAAAGACCGCCTCCGCCCGCTCGCCCAGCGGCTGCGCACCGCCTGCGGCACGCTCGACGTACCGGTTCTCGAAGCCCTGTGCCTCTCCGGCGGCCGATTCTGGTCGTACTGCTGCCCCGACTTCCGGTGCTGTCCCGCGGACGGCACACCCATGGTCATGCCGGGCACGTCCGTGATGGCCGCGGCCGCCGCCTACGCGGGAATGCAGGTGCGCGGCTCTCTCAAGGAGATGGAGGCCAGGCTCACGCCCCGTACCGGGCCGCGGGCCGTGGCACAGGAGAAGGCGCTGGACGGGGCCGCCGGCGCGCTGGTTCCGCGCATGCTCCGGCGGGACGGTGCAGCGGCCGTCCGCCGGGACACCCTCGACCTGGCCGACGCCATGATCCACCGCTTCCGTCAGGACACCCCCTCGGGCAGCAACCGGGCCAGGGACGCCTGTGACGACGCGCTGATCACCGATGCCGAGGCAGCCGATCTCATCCTCGGCCTCCAGGACCGGGTTACCCGCGACCGGGCAGCGGAGTGGATGGACGGTTCCGCCGCCGCGCCGGCCCTTCGGCTCTGGCGTGCACTCGCCCGCCGCTGCGCCGGCGGCTATGTCGAACACGCGGTGGCACCCCTGACTCTCGCCGGCTGGGTCTGCTGGTCCACCGAGGACGGGCCCTCGGCGCGCGTCGCCCTCAGCTGCGCCTTGGCCCTCGACCCCGGCTACACCTTCGCCCAGTTGCTGCACCGTGCCATCAATGAAGGCCTCGATCCGGAGCCCCTGCGCCGCTGCCTGCGCGAGCAGCACCGAGAGGCGGTGAGCGCAGCCGCACCCGCCGCCCCGGCGCCCGCCGCCAAGAAGACGCCGCGGTCCACGAAGCGCCCCGGGCCGAGCCGGTCCGGGGCGGGCAACCGCCCCCGGGGCCCGCGCGGCGGTACGGGCCCCGGCGTCCGTACGACCGACGGGCGCGGCAGGCGCCGGGCCGGCCGGGACGGCGATCGGAGCCGGCGGTGACCGTGCCGTCGTGGCCCGGCCGGCGTGACCTGCGCGCCGGCCGGGCCGTTCACCCGAGTGGAGCAACGCGTACCAAGCCCCGACCTCATCAGGGAGCGCATCACGTGCCAGGCATCATCCCCGCTACCCGGCCGGCCCACCGGCTCCCCGGAGAGCGGCGCCCGCCGTCACCCCGGGCCCCGCAACCCCAGCCCGTCCACTCCTCCCTCGTCTGTGTGGCCCTCCCGGCTCTCGCCGTGTCCCCGGCGTCGGGGCAGCTGACCGGCCGCGGCATGGACGGCTTCTACCGCGACGGCCGACGGGTTCTGTCCCGCTGCGAACTACGGGTCGCGGGCGACGAACCGCTCGTCGTCCAAGGGCGGTTGACCGCCGCCGGCCGGGCACGGTTCCTCGGGACGATCCGTAGGGCCGGCGAGCGGGGGCCGGACCCCGAGATCCGTGTGGAGCGGCTGCGATCCGCCGACGGCACCGAGCAGATCACGTTCCGCAGCAGCGCCACCCGGCCCGTCCGGCTGGCGGTCGAGATCCGGCTGGGCACGGACCTCGCGGAGCTCGGAGCCATCGCCGTCGGTCTCCCGGGCCCCGAACTGCGGGCCACCGTCCACGGCGCCGGACTCCGCTGGTCCGCGACCGGTGTGCACGCGGTGGCGTCCGCGACGCCCTCGCCCGAGGACGCGCTCGCCTCGGCGGGCCTGCTGCGCTGGGTACTCGAGCTGCCGCCCGGCGGCCACCGCGGTATCGAACTGCGCACCTCACTGGAGTACGAGCCGGGCGGACCCTTGGACCATCACGGACCTGCGACTGACGCCCGCATCCCCGCACCACGCACGGGAACGGTCGCCCGGCGAACGCGCAACGACCGGCCACCGTGCCCCTGGACGGCAGCCAGGCTGGAGTGTGACGACCGCCGGGCCGACGCGCTCATGGCGAGCAGCCTCGACGATCTCCACGGCCTGGTGATGCGGGACCCGGTCGCCGCCACGGACAGATATGTCGCCGGCGGATTCCCGTGGCGCTGCGGTCTTGCACCGGCCGAGGCACTGTGGACCGCCCGGATGCTGCTGCCCCTGGGCACACGGCTCGCCGCAGGCACGCTGCGGGCGCTCGCCCGTAGCCAACAAGCCGCGCCAGGAGCGGATTTCGGCCGAATTCCCGGCGCTCTGCGGGACACCGGGCCACACTCCCCACCGAGCTGTACCGGCATCGAGGCAACCCTTCTGTTCCCCGCCGTGCTCGCGGAGGCCTGCCGCTGGGGCCTGCCCCCGCACGAGACGGAGCGGCTGCTGCCCGCCGCGGAGCGTTGCCTGACATGGCTGAGGAGGATCACCGACCCACCGGGCGGGGGCCGCAGCGGCTACGTCCCCGATCCCGGGCCCGGCGGGCCGTACCGCTGCGAAACCCAGGCCCATGCCCATCGCGCGGCTCTCTTGGGCGCCGATCTCCTCGATGCCTCCCGGCCCTCCGACGCGGCGGCCCTGCGCGACTGGGCAGCCGACCTGCGCACCCGCTTCCGCAGGGACTTCTGGCTGGAGGACCCGGCCGGCGGCAGACCCGCCACCCTGCTCACCTCGGACGGCCGACCCGTTCCGCACTTCGGCTCCACCGCCGCCCACCTCCTCGACACCGGACTGCTCGGTGGCGGGAGGTCGGCCCCCGGCCTGCTGGACGCGGCACAGACCGACCAGCTGGCCGGACTGCTGGCCGGCCCGGCCATGGACTCGGGATGGGGCCTGCGCGGGCTGAGCACCAAGGAGAGCGGCTACAACCCCTTCGGCCACCGCACCGGCGCGGTCCGTGTCCACGAGACGGCGGTCGCCGCCGCCGGCCTGGCCGCAGCCGGACACGAGCAGGCAGCCGGCAGCCTGATCAAAGGAGTGCTCGATGCCGCGGAGAGCTTCGGGTACCGCCTCCCCGAGATGTACGCGGGCGAGCAGCGCACCGCGGGCGGCATCCCCGTACCCCATCCGGCGGCCTGTCGTCCCGCTGCCGTGGCGGCAGGCGGCGCGGTCCACATACTCGTCACGCTCGCCGGCCTGCGCCCCGATGTCCCTGCCCGAACGGTGTCCGTACGGCCGCTCGGGACCGCCCCGCTCGGCGCGATGCAGCTCACCGGTCTGTGCGTCGCCGAGCAGCCGTTCGGCATGCGGATCAGCAGACTCGGCATGGGCATGGTGGAGACGGCGGCGGAAGGCCTGCAACTGGGGTCGTGACGTGCTCCGGGGCCTGTTTATCGTCAAGCGGACGACTATGATCACGCCCATGCCTCCCTACGACCCGTCGGCCTTCCCGCCCTTCGCCGTCACCGTCGATCTGGTCGTGCTCACCGTGCGCCGCCATGCTCTGTGCGCGCTGGCCGTGCGCCGCGGTGAGCCGCCGTTCCAGGGCCGCTGGGCCCTGCCCGGCGGATTCGTCCGGGGCGACGAGGACCTTGAGGCCGCGGCCGCCCGGGAGCTGGCCGAGGAGACCGGTCTGCACGCCCAGTCCCCGGCCGGCCCGTCCCCCGTCTACGGCGCACACCTCGAACAGCTCGCCACCTACGGCGACCCCAAACGGGACCCCCGAATGCGGGTCGTCAGTGTCGCGCACCTGGTACTCGCCCCCGACCTGCCCGCGCCCACCGCCGGTGGCGACGCCCACAGCGCGCGCTGGGCGCCCGTGGAGACTCTGCTGGAACAGGACGACGCCCCCACCCGCGAGGGCGAGCTTGCGGCTCCGCTGGCCTTCGATCACGCCCGGATCCTCGCCGACGGTGTGGAGCGCGCCCGATCGAAGATCGAATACTCCTCGCTCGCCACCGCCTTCTGCCCGCCGGAGTTCACCGTGGGTGAGCTGCGCCGGGTGTACGAGGCGGTCTGGGCCGTCGCCCTGGATCCCCGTAATTTCCACCGCAAGGTGACCGGCACCCCTGGATTCCTGGTGCCCACAGGCGGCACGACGACGCGTCAGGGCGGCCGTCCCGCACAGTTGTTCCGAGCCGGTGGGGCCACGCTGCTCAATCCGCCGATGCTGCGCCCCGAGGTCTGAGCCCGCACAGCCTTCACGGCACCGCGGGGCTGAAGTTCACCCGCAGTGACACGATGGTCCGTCGCAATTGCTCAATTGCGAGAAAATAGGACATATAGCAGTACTGTGGCCGGGTGAGTCCCTTCGTGCCCCAAGAAGCCCCCGGTCGGCCTCACGCCCCATCAGTGGTGTGGCGCCTCGCGCCGCCGGGTCGTCCGGCGGGCCCCGTGACTCGCATCCGGCCACGGTCGGCCCCTTCGCCCGCGCGATGCCCTCCGCGCGTGGCGCCGCCCCGCTAGCGTCCCGCAGTGCGGGCGGCAGCTGCCCGGACCGGCCCGCGGCCGTCCGCTCGCCGCGCAATCCGGTGCCTC
The DNA here is from genome assembly GCF_040643995.1 of Streptomyces sp. NPDC047049. NCBI lineage: Bacteria > Bacillati > Actinomycetota > Actinomycetes > Kitasatosporales > Streptomycetaceae > Streptomyces > Streptomyces sp. NPDC047049. Next base: position 95,062 of record NZ_JBEYVM010000018.1, read on the forward strand.
CTCCGCCCCCTCTCGACTTCGATGCGCCGTCCGAGGGTTCCGCGATTGCGTTTATGGAGTGCATCGTGTCGAGTGCCCTGTTCCCGCTGTCAGTTGAACGGGGTCACCGAACGGCTGGATTCAGGCTGGATTATTGACCTTCAATGTATTCCGTTCCGTCGCAATGGGGATTGCCGACAGGGGCTGTCCTGGCCCTCAACAGAGGGTTTGACCCACGGTCGGCGGCCGCGTCAAGCACCCCTTCGCAATTGACCAAGACGCACCTGTTCGTGATGCCACTCACGCTCCAACTCGCAGGGGGCGCACCGTTGTTGCCGACAACAGGCCTGGTCTGCGGATATGCCCTCGCCGTGCTGCGCGGCTTCTGCTGCTGATCGAGTAAGGCATATATTTTGGCGCCCTGTTGGTGCGGCTGCTGTCCACAACTCGCCATGGAGAGCGCATTTCTTTCCGATAAAGCGTCAATTCGGGGATGGGGGGCGATCACCCTTTCGTGTGCTTTTCACCAAAGACCTCAAGGGTGTTCAGGGTGTCGCCGACAAAAGATGCGTGAGTACCCTTGCGCACACCATGATGACCGCGGCTCGCCCCGGCGACACCGGCCTCGCAGGCCCGGGCGAGCTTGACCGCTACCCCTACGCGAACGCCGCCAACGCCGCGAACGCCAACAACGCAGCCGGCCATGACCGTGCCGAGCGCGTTTCGCAGGTCTGGGACGGCTCCGAGGCCGACATCGGCCGGGTCGGCCGTCGCGCCGCCGGCAGCCGCGGCCGCGGCCTGCACGGCCAACTCGTCCAGCAGCTCGGCCAGATGATCGTCTCCGGGGATCTCGGCGCGGACCGCCCGCTCGTCCCCGAGGAGATCGGTCAGCGCTTCGAGGTCTCCCGCACCGTCGTCCGTGAGTCCCTGCGAGTCCTCGAGGCCAAGGGCCTCGTCAGCGCTCGCCCGAACGTGGGTACCCGGGTGCGCCCGGTCAGCGACTGGAACCTCCTCGACCCCGACATCATCGAATGGCGGGCCTACGGGCCTCAGCGTGACGACCAGCGCCGTGAGCTCTGCGAGCTGCGCTGGACGATCGAGCCCCTCGCCGCCCGGCTCGCCGCCGGCCACGGCCGTGAGGACATCCAGCAGCGGCTGGCCGACATGGTCGAGATCATGGGGCACTCCGCGGCCCAGGGCGACACCATGACCTTCTCCCGCGCCGACGCCGAGTTCCACTCGCTGCTGCTGCAGCTCGCCGGCAACCGCATGCTCGAACATCTCTCGGGCATCGTCTCCGCCGCCCTGCATGTCTCCGGCGGCCCCGGTGGCGGCTGCGAGCGGCCGGTCGAGACCTCCGTGGGCCAGCACATGCGGGTCGTCGACGCCATCGGCTCGGGCGACGCCACGGCGGCCGAATCAGCGATGCGCCAGCTCCTCGCCGCCCATGGCGAGGCCGGCGGCCAGGGCTCCGGGACGCCCGTGGACCACGTGGTCCCCGCGCCCCGCGAGCACTGAAGGCCCGTACCCGGCCGTGTACGGACCGTAGGCGCCGCGCGGCCCCGTGTCCTGCGCACCCCTCGGGGCAGGGCACGCCGTACGCGGCGAGACGCAGAGATATCGCCGGATCCGCGTCCTCGACCGGATCCGGCGACAGGTCTTGGGAGGATTGCATGTCATATGACTGGGAATGGGTCGTTATGGGGTGTGACTCGGGCCACGCAGTTTGGGCGTAACGCTCTTCCGGGAAGCGCGATGACTTAAGAGGTGATAGCCGAGGAGGGAATACGAGCGGCGTTCGTGACGCTGTTCAACTCCCCGGTTGCCCCTGCGCCGTCGGTCCATCCCCACCGGCGGTCGTCGGCTCCGATCCACACTGGACGGGGTCGGAAGCCGTTTCCATCGTTCCGAGAGGTTGTTCGTGTCGGCCAGCACATCCCGTACGCTCCCGCCGGAGATCGCCGAGTCCGAGTCTGTGATGGCGCTCATCGAGCGGGGAAAGGCAGATGGGCAGATCGCCGGCGATGACGTGCGTCGGGCCTTCGAGGCTGACCAGATTCCGCCAACCCAGTGGAAGAACGTTCTGCGCAGCCTCAACCAGATCCTCGACGAGGAGGGTGTGACGCTGATGGTCAGTGCCGCAGAGGCGCCCAAGCGCACCCGCAAGAGCGTCGCAGCGAAGAGTCCGGCGAAGCGCACCGCCACCAAGACCGTCGCGGCCAAGGCCGCCACGGTCAAGAAGACCACCGCCGCCGCGGCCCCCGCCCCTGTGGCGGACCCGTCGGCCGGTGAGTCCGAGTCCGCGCCTGCGAAGAAGGCAGCGGCGAAGAAGGCGACCGCCAAGAAGACGGTCGCGAAGAAGGCCACGGCCAAGAAGGCCACCGCCAAGAAGACCGCGTCCAAGAAGGACGTCGACGAGCTGCTCGACGACGAGGTGACCGAGGAAGCACCGGCGCCCGGCAAGGGCGAGGCTCCCGAGGTCGCCGAGGGCGCGGAGAGCGCCGGTTTCGTCCTGTCCGACGACGACGAGGACGACGCCCCGGCGCAGCAGGTCGCCGCGGCCGGCGCCACTGCCGACCCGGTCAAGGACTACCTCAAGCAGATCGGTAAGGTCCCGCTCCTCAACGCCGAGCAGGAAGTGGAGCTCGCCAAGCGCATCGAGGCGGGTCTGTTCGCCGAGGACAAGCTGGCGAACTCCGACAAGCTCGCACCGAAGCTCAAGCGTGAGCTGGAGATCATCGCCGAGGACGGCCGCCGGGCGAAGAACCACCTCCTGGAGGCCAACCTCCGTCTGGTCGTCTCCCTGGCCAAGCGGTACACCGGCCGCGGCATGCTGTTCCTGGACCTGATCCAGGAGGGCAACCTCGGTCTGATCCGTGCGGTCGAGAAGTTCGACTACACCAAGGGCTACAAGTTCTCGACCTACGCCACGTGGTGGATCCGTCAGGCCATCACCCGTGCCATGGCCGACCAGGCCCGTACGATCCGTATCCCCGTCCACATGGTCGAGGTCATCAACAAGCTCGCGCGCGTCCAGCGCCAGATGCTCCAGGACCTGGGCCGCGAGCCCACCCCGGAGGAGCTGGCCAAGGAACTCGACATGACCCCCGAAAAGGTCATCGAGGTCCAGAAGTACGGCCGCGAGCCGATCTCGCTGCACACCCCGCTGGGCGAGGACGGCGACAGCGAGTTCGGTGACCTCATCGAGGACTCCGAGGCGGTCGTCCCGGCCGACGCGGTCAGCTTCACGCTTCTGCAGGAGCAGCTGCACTCGGTTCTGGACACCCTCTCCGAGCGGGAGGCCGGCGTCGTGTCCATGCGCTTCGGCCTCACCGACGGCCAGCCCAAGACGCTGGACGAGATCGGCAAGGTCTACGGCGTCACGCGTGAGCGGATCCGCCAGATCGAGTCGAAGACGATGTCGAAGCTGCGTCACCCGTCGCGCTCCCAGGTGCTGCGCGACTACCTCGACTAGTCCGACCGCTCCAAGAGCGCCACGAGCCCGGTCACTCCTTAGCTGGAGTGGCCGGGCTCGCGCTCGTCCGGGGTGCGCCGGGCCGCCGTTTGGGTCACTCTGGGTGTGCGCGCACTGTCCCAGAGTCAGGAGTTGGAATGCGCCCGACCGCACCTGCTGCCCTCGGCGCCCTCGCGCTGGTCCTCGTCCTCCCGGTGTCGGCGACTGCGGACGAGTTGGTGATCGGCGGTAAGCCCGCAGCGCTGTCACAGAGCCCCTGGGCGGTGGCACTGGCCTCCCATGAGCGCTTCGGGACCCAGCGCTCCGGGCAGTTCTGTGGTGGCGTGCTCGTCGGGCACTCGACGGTGGTGACGGCGGCGCACTGTCTGAGCAAGGAGATTCTGGGCGTCCCCTGGAGGGAAGTGCGGGACCTGAGGATCGTCGTCGGCCGCGACAAGCTCAGTGGTGGCGGCGGCCAGGAACTCAAACCGGCGAAGGTCTGGGTCAACCCGCGCTATGACAGCTACACGAACGACGGTGACATGGCCGTCCTCACGCTGGGCAAGCCGGTTCCGAACCGGCCCATCCCGATGGCGGGACGGCAGGACAGCGCCTACCGGGCCGGCAATGCGGCCACGGTCTACGGCTGGGGGGACACCACGGGCGGAGGCAGTTACGCGTCACGGCTGCGTGCGGCGCATGTGAATGTGCTGCCCGATGCGGTCTGTGCGCGGGCGTATCCGGGCGGTGCCGACGGTACGTACAAGGCGCGAACGATGCTGTGTGCGGGGGCGCCGCGCGGCGGCCGCGACGCCTGCCAGGGGGACAGCGGCGGGCCGCTGGTCGTGCGTGGACGGCTGGTGGGCCTGGTGTCGTGGGGGACCGGCTGCGGCCGGCCGGGCAGTCCCGGTGTCTATACGCGCGCCTCGGCGATTCTCCCGGCGGTGTCCGCAAACGGGGCCGGGTGATGAGTACGGGCGGCTGACGGGCATGTGTGCGCGTACGAGTGCGGGCGGTGTCCCCGGTGGTGTCGGGGAACCGCCCGCGATACGGCGCTGGGCCGCTGCTCGCTCGTCGTGGATGCGAAGTGTCAGCGTTCCTCATCGGACGCGGACGCCGGAGAAGCGGTCAGCCGCTCCGTCTCGTCCTGTATTTCCGCGGCGATCTTCTTGAGTTCTGGCTCGAACTTGCGTCCGTGGTGGGCGCAGAAGAGCAGTTCTCCGCCGGACATCAGGACGACGCGCAGGTATGCCTGGGCGCCGCAGCGGTCGCAGCGGTCAGCGGCCGTCAGCGGGCTCGCGGGTGTCAGAACAGTAGTCACGTCGCCTCTTCTCTAGCTCGACGAGCTGTCGTACCAGGGTCAACATCCAACCAGGCCGAAAACGTTCCCGCTCGTGCCTTTTCCTCGAAAAAATTCTCGGAGGGGGCCGGGTGCTGCCGGGTGGCGGCGAATGAGCCGTATTGCGTGGTGGTCTGATTCACGTTGGTTGTTGGATCTGTGTCCTCCCGGCTGGCTTGCCGGTTGTTGATGAGGACGTGCCCGGAGCCTAAATGGTTCATGCCTCGAAGGGAACGTGATGTGCACGTCACTCGGACGTCACCCCATCGAGGGATCGAACGTACGAGCGAAATTCTACTACCATGGGCATGCTTACGGGTGGCGTCACAACGGCTCTACCAGGCCTCGGTACCCTCTGACGGGCGACACCGCCACAACCGAGTCCGCGGAATGCGGGCTGCCAGAAATTCAGCGAGGAGCGAACCGCGTGACCGCCGAGATGTCCGTGCCGTCCACCGCAGTGCTGACCGGGGCAGACCGGGACGGTTCCAACTACACCGCGCGGCATCTGCTCGTCCTCGAGGGGCTCGAGGCCGTCCGGAAGCGCCCCGGTATGTACATCGGCTCGACGGACAGTCGCGGCCTGATGCACTGCCTGTGGGAGATCATCGACAACTCTGTCGACGAGGCGCTGGGCGGCTACTGCGACCACATCGAGGTGATCCTCCACGACGACGGGTCGGTGGAGGTCAGGGACAACGGCCGCGGGATCCCCGTGGACGTCGAGCCCAAGACCGGCCTCAGCGGCGTCGAGGTCGTGATGACCAAGCTGCACGCCGGCGGAAAGTTCGGCGGCGGCTCCTACGCGGCCTCCGGCGGTCTGCACGGCGTCGGCGCCTCGGTCGTCAACGCCCTCTCCGCCCGGCTCGACGTCGAGGTGGACCGCAGCAGCAAGACGCACTCGATCAGCTTCCGCCGCGGCGTCCCCGGCATCTTCACCGAATCGGGCCCCGACGCTCCCTTCGACCCGGGCAACGGCCTGCTCAAGGGCAAGCGGATCGCCAAGACGAAGACCGGCACCCGGGTGCGCTACTGGGCCGACCGGCAGATTTTCCTCAAGGACGCCAGGCTCTCCCTGGAGACGCTGCACGCCCGAGCCCGCCAGACGGCGTTCCTCGTGCCCGGCCTGACCCTGGTCGTCCGTGACGAGCGGGGCATCGACGGCGCCGGCAAGACGGAAGAGACGTTCCGCTACGACGGCGGCATCAGTGAGTTCTGTGAGTACCTCGCACAGGACAAGGCCGTCTGCGACGTGCTCCGGCTGACCGGCCAGGGCACCTTCAAGGAGACCGTGCCCGTCCTCGACGACCGCGGCCACATGACCCCCACCGAGGTCACCCGGGAACTGGGCGTCGACATCGCGCTGCGCTGGGGTACCGGCTACGACGCGACGCTCAAGTCGTTCGTGAACATCATCGCGACGCCCAAGGGCGGCACCCACGTCTCCGGCTTCGAGCGGTCGGTCGCCAAGACGGTCAATGAGGTGCTGCGGTCGAGCAAGCTGCTGCGCGTCGCTGAGGACGACGTCGTCAAGGACGACGCCATGGAAGGCCTCACCGCCGTCGTGACCGTACGACTCGCGGAGCCGCAGTTCGAGGGTCAGACCAAGGAGGTGCTCGGCACCTCCGCCGCCTCGCGGATCGTCGCCCAGGTGGTGAGCAAGGAACTCAAGGCGTTCCTCACCTCCACCAAGCGGGACGACAAGCAGCAGGCGCGCGCCGTCATGGAGAAGATCGTCGCCGCGGCCCGGACGCGCATCGCCGCCCGTCAGCACAAGGAGGCGCAGCGGCGGAAGACGGCGCTGGAGTCCTCCTCGTTGCCGGCCAAGCTCGCGGACTGCCGCAGTGACGACGTCGACCGCAGCGAACTCTTCATCGTCGAGGGCGACTCGGCACTGGGCACCGCGAAACTGGCCCGGAACTCGGAATTCCAGGCGCTGCTGCCGATCCGCGGCAAGATCCTCAATGTCCAGAAGTCATCGGTTTCGGACATGCTCAAGAATGCCGAGTGCGGCGCCATCATCCAGGTCATAGGGGCCGGATCCGGCCGTACCTTCGACATTGACACCGCCCGCTACGGCAAGGTCATCTTCCTGGCCGACGCGGACGTCGACGGCGCGCACATCCGCTGCCTGCTGCTGACGCTCTTCCAGCGCTACATGCGGCCCATGGTCGAGCAGGGCCGGGTGTTCTCCGCCGTCCCGCCGCTGCACCGGGTCGAACTGATCAACCCCAAAAAGGGTCAGGAAAAGTACATCTACACCTACTCGGACAACGAGCTGCGCCAGACGCTGCTCGAGCTCCAGCGCAAGAAGGTCCGCTACAAGGACAGCATCCAGCGCTACAAGGGCCTGGGCGAGATGGACGCCGACCAGCTTGCCGAAACGACCATGGATCCGCGCCACCGCACCCTGCGCCGCATCAACATCAGCGATCTCGAAGCGGCGGAGAAGGCCTTCGACCTCCTGATGGGCAACGAAGTCGCCCCCCGCAAGGAGTTCATCACCAACTCCGCGTCCACTCTGGACCGTTCGCGCATCGACACCTGACCGGACCGCAGCTCCCGACGGGCGCCCTTCCACCCCTGGGTGGACGGGCGCCCGTGGCATTTCCACCCGGCCCCCACCCTGGCTCCGATCCGGCCGCCGGCGCCGCTCCGTAGCGTCGGAAACGTCGAATTCCCCGTCCTGCGGAGGGCCTGAGCACATGAACGACTTGCTCAGCATCATTGTGATCATCGCGGCGGTTGCCTGGGCGTTCATCCGGCAGTTCTCGCCGCGGCGTGTCACGTCGGAGGGCAAGAAGTGGTGGCTTATTCCGGTCGTCCTGACGGTCCTGGCGCTGCGGCAGCCCGGCCTCCTGGATCCTGGGCGCCACGCGGCGTCCGCCGTCCTGCTCGGCGCGGAGATCCTTATCGGGCTGGCCTGCGGTGTCGGCTGGGCGTGGACGATACGTATCCGGACGGACGCGGACGGCGCGGTCTGGAGCGAAGAAGGCCGGGCGGCGGCCGGTGTGTGGCTGTGCGGCATGGTGCTGCGCCTCGGTCTCATGGGGATCGCCGCGGCCATGGGGGTCCACCAGGGCGGCGCGGCCACCATGCTCTCCGTTGCAGCGATGCTGCTGACCCGTGCCGGTGTCACCACCTGGCGGGCCCAGGCCCTGCACCAGACGTACCGTGGCCGTGTTGCGTGCTGACGCCCCTCCCCGCGCCCTGGGAAGGACCGTACGTGCCGCTGAACTACTGGACGGGGTGGCCCCTGCGGGAGTCGCTGTCCCGTGAGGGCGTCAGCGGCGCCCGGGTGCGGATCGGCCGAGCGGTGCGTGTCGTGGTACTCGCCGGCCTGGTGCGAACCACCTTGACGGGGCCGGGCTTCACCGGTTGGTGCCGGGTGGCGGCGTGTGCCGGCGTGGCCGTCACCGTCCTGGTTTTCCGCGGCTTCTTCCGCATGACGCTGGCCCGCCGTCTGGGGCCGTCCATCGGGCTGTTCGCCCTACTGGTGGTGGCGGCCTTCGGCTTCGCGTCCGCCGGGGCGGCGGCGCCCGCGATCGTGCTGTGGTGTGCCTGTGCCGTCATCGCCTTGGAGCGGCTTCCGCTCGGCTTCGCGGTACCGTGCGCCGCCGCTGCCCTCGGCGCGTACGCAGTGCTGGGCCACGGCAACTGGATCGCGACCACCGCGACCACGGTGGGTCTGGCGCTGGCGGGCTATGTCATACGGCAGGACGCCGAGGCCCGCGGCAACGCCCAGCGGCTGCTGGCTCAGGAACGGGCTGCCCGCAAGGCGGAGGCCGAATCGGCGGCGCTCACCGAACGCGGGCGGATCGCGCGCGAGATCCACGACGTCCTCGTCCACAGCCTCAGCGCCCAACTGTTGCACCTGGAGGCGGCGCGGCAGCTGATCCAGCGCAGCATCGACCTCGAGGCGGACCGTGATCAGCTCCTGGACCGGGTGGTCGCATCTCGGGGGATGGCCCGTGAAGGGCTGGACGGTACCCGTGAGGCGCTTTCCGCGCTGCGCGGGGAGGTGATCCCCGTCGAGGGCCTTCTGCGCCGCCTGACGGCCGCTGAGGGCATTCGGCTGGAGGTGGAGGGCGAGGGTCGTGCCTTGCCGGCAGAGGCGGGCCTCGCGGTCCGCAGAGTCGCCCAGGAGGCGCTGACGAACGTACGCAAGCACACCCCGGGGGCGCGGGTGAATGTGCGGCTGGAGTACGGGAGGGACGGCGTAGGGCTGGAGGTGCGTGACTTCGGCGGCCGTGGCAAGCCCGGCGAGCTCGGGGACAGCGGCTCCGGATACGGTCTGCTCGGGATGCGGGAGCGCGCCGAACTTCTCGGTGGAACGCTGGATTCCGGCCCCGACGAGGGCTTCGTGGTGCGGCTGCGGGTGCCGGTATGACGGCACGCACAGTGACACGGGTGGTGGTTGCCGATGACCAGACGGTGGTGCGCGAAGGAATCGTGATGCTGCTGGGACTGCTGCCGGGCATCGAGGTCGTGGGGTCGGCCGCGGACGGCGCGGACGCCATCCGGCTCGTCGCCGAACTCCGCCCCGACGTCGTGCTGATGGACCTGCGCATGCCGCGCTGTGACGGTGACGAGGCCACCCGGCGCCTCCGTGCCGAGCACCCCGCTACTCAGGTCGTCGTGCTCACCACCTATGCGGACGACGACTCGCTCTTTCCCGCACTGCAGGCCGGCGCCCGTGGCTACCTGACCAAGGACGCGGACGGCGATGAGGTCGTCCGCGCCATCGACGGTGTGCTCTCGGGCGAAGCCGGTCTGTCGCCCACGATCCAGCGCAGGCTGCTGGAGCGGGTCGCGGACCCCGTACGACCCCTGCTACAACCGCCGGATGTCCCCCTGACGGCCTGACCGCCCGCGAGGTGGAGGTGCTGCGACTGGTCGCCGATGGCCAGTCCAATCCGGAGATCGCGCGGACGCTGCACGTCTCCACCGCGACGGTGAAGACACGCATCAACAATCTCTTCGCCAAAGCAGGGCTGCGGGACCGGGTCCAAGCCATCCACTACGCGTACCGCCACGGCCTGGCGCAGCCGCCCGGACAGTCCATCACCTGATGGGGTGAAGGGTTCGGAATGAAGAGTCCCGGATCTTCCTTTCTGTCCAACCTTGGGTCGCACGGACAACAGCCCCGTGCACCAAGGAGAGTTCGGTGGACAAGCAGGACGGCCGCTCGGCCGGTGAATCAGGGGGCGTACGGCTCGACGACCCCTGGTACGACGCTCTCGCCTCAGGGTGGGGCGAGCTGGACGGCGCAGCGGAGGCAGCGGCTGGGTGGGGCGGTGGGCAGTCACCCCCGCCGGTATCAGTACCCGAGGACGAGCGGTCCTCGCCGCATGACGAGATCTATCTTGCGGTGCAAAGAAGCGTGGCCTTCCAGGAGGTGCGCCGCCGCTACCGGCGGTTCGTCCTGCCCGGCACAGCGGTCTTTCTGGCCTGGTACCTCGCCTATGTGATCGCGGCGACCGCCGCGCCCGGCCTCATGGCCCACCGGGTCGCCGGCGCCCTGAATGTCGCGATGCTGGCCGGGCTCGGTCAGTTCGCCACGACATTCCTGTTGACCTGGGCGTACGCGCGCCATGCCCGACTGCGCAGGGACAGCGCTGCACTCGACATCCGCTGGGAAACCCAGGAGCTCACCGGAGGGAACGTACGGTGACCGACGACCACCAGGCCCTTGCTTGGGTTCTGTTCAGCGTGTTCATCGCCATCACCCTGGCGATCACTACCTGGGTGAGTCGTCGCAGGCACGGCTCCGCCGAAGAGTTCTACGCGGGAGGGAGGCTCTTCTCTCCGATGGAGAACGGTTTCGCCATCGCGGGGGACTACATGTCCGCCGCGTCCTTCCTCGGCATTTCCGGCCTGATCGCCCTCTTCGGTTACGACGGCCTGTTGTACTCGGTCGGCTTCCTCGTCGCCTGGCTCGTCGTCCTCTTCCTCGTCGCCGAACTCGTCCGCAACTGCGGCAGGTTCACCCTCGCCGATGTCGTCGCGGCCCGGATGCGGGAACGCCCCGTCCGTATGGCGGCCGGGGCGGCCTCCGTCACCGTGTCGGTGCTCTACCTGGTGGCGCAGATGGTCGGGGCCGGCAGCCTGGTCGCGCTGCTCCTGGGGGGCGCGGGCCAGCAGGCCCGTACCTGGATGGTGATCGGGGTCGGTGCCTTGATGGTGGTCTACGTCGCCTTCGGCGGGATGCGGGCCACCACCTGGATCCAGATCGTCAAGGCCGTGCTCCTCATGGGTGGCGCCATCGCTCTGACCGTCCTGGTACTCGTCCGGTTTCACGGCGACTTCAACGTCCTGCTGAACACCGCTGCCGAACGCAGCGGCCACGGCCGTGACTTCCTCGCACCGGGCCTCAAATACGGTGAGGACTGGATCTCTCGGCTGGACTTCATCAGCCTCGGCATCGCGCTCGTCCTGGGAACCGCCGGGCTGCCGCACATCCTCTCCCGCTTCTACACCGTCCCCACGGCACGTTCCGCCCGTCGATCAGTCGTCTGGTCCATCGGGTTGATCGGTGGCTTCTACTTGATGACCATCGTGCTTGGCTTCGGTGCTGCGGCGGTACTCGGCAGCGACGCCGTCCGTACGTCCAATACGGCCGGCAACACCGCCGTCCCGCTGCTCGCGCTCGATCTGGGAGGCGGCGCGGGTTCGACCGGCGGCACGGTTCTCTTCGCCGTGGTGGCGGCAGTCGCGTTCGCGACCATCCTTGCCGTGGTCGCCGGCATCACTCTCGCCTCGTCGGCTTCCGTCGCACACGACCTGTATGCCTCGCTTCGGCGTCCGCGGGGCACGGCGCAGGATGCCCAGCGGGCCGAGGTGACCGTGGCGCGCATCGCAGCGGTGGCCGTCGGTGCGGTTGCGATCGGCCTCGCCCTGCTGGCCCAGGACCTCAATGTCGCCTTCCTGGTGGGCCTGGCTTTCGCCGTTGCCGCATCGGCCAATCTGCCGGTCCTGCTCTACACGCTCTTCTGGCACCGCTTCACCACCCGGGGCGCCGTCTGGTCCGTATACGGCGGTCTGATCCCGGCGATCACTCTGGTCGTTCTCTCACCGGTGGTCTCCGGCAGCCAGGAGGCACTTTTCCCCGGCATGGACTTTGCCATCTTCCCGCTCGACAACCCCGGTGTCGTATCGATCCCGTTGGGCTTCCTGATGGGGTGGCTGGGAACGGTGCTCTCCCCGGAGGCCGCCGATGAGGCACGGCATGCAGAGACGGAGGTCCGGGCGCTGACAGGGGCAGGGGCGGCTTAGGCCTGTTCCGATACACCAGGGTCGGGCCGGACCTCGCCCTGACGCGGACGGGCGCCGCAGTCACGTGTTGCGTGGCTGCGGCGCCCTACTCGTACACCGGCTTCCCGGCACCCATCGGCTCACCGTGGAGGTTCATTCTCCTGGCTAGGCCCACTCGTAGCGGTGCTCGGGGCGGCCGGTCTCGCCGTACTTGAGTGTGAGGCGCACCCGCCCGGTGCGTTCCAGGAGTTTGAGGTAGCGCTGTGCGGTCTGCCGGCTCAGCCCCGCCTGCAGGGCGACGTCCTGCGCCGACAGCGGGGCGCCCGCGGAGCGCAGCACCGAGCGCACCCGATCGGCGGTGGCGGTGGAATGCCCCTTAGGCAGCTCGGAGGGACCCGCGTTGGCGGCTCCCAGCGCCCCGAAGATCCGATCCACTTCGGACTGTTCGGCCTGGCCGCCACCCGCAAAGGTGCGATGCAGCGCCGCGTATCCCAGCAACTTGGAGCGCAGGCCTGCGAAGGTGAAAGGCTTAACGAGGTACTGCAGCGCACCGTGGCGCATCGCGGCCTGCACGGTGGCGATATCGCGCGCCGCCGTCACCATGATCACATCGGTGACCAGGCCGCGCCGCCGTAGGTCGCCGACCAGTTGGAGCCCTGTTCTGTCGGGGAGGTAATGATCCAGAAGGATCAGATCGACGGCGTGGGTCTCAAGGGCGGCAAGGGCCTCAGCGGCCGTGTGCGCGAGGCAACTGACACGGAAGCCCTCGATCTTCGCGACATAAGCAGCGTTGATCTTCGCGACCTGCACATCGTCGTCGACGACCAGTACGTCGATCATCTAGCGGCCTCCGTGGAGCCGTCGGGGCGACGAGCGCCCCCTTCGGGCCCTCTGGTGGTGGGAGTGTCCGTGACTGCTTCCTGGAGGGTTGCTTCGCGCGCTTCGGGCAGTTCTCCGGACAGCGCGTCGGGAAGCGTCACGGTGAACACCGCTCCGCCACCGCGCCGCTCGCCCACCTCGACACTGCCTCCGTAGCGCTCGGCGAGACGCCGTACGAGCGCGAGGCCGATGCCGCGCTGCCCGTGGGCCGGCGATTCCTTCGTCGTCCAGCCCTCGGTAAAGATCTCCCCGCGGCGCTCTTCGGGCACGCCCGGGCCGTTGTCGCTGACGCGCACGATGGCGGTACGGCCGTCGGCGCGGACCTCCGCTTCCAGTTGCGCGTCACGCTCACCCGACGTGGCGTCCAGCGCGTTATCGACGAGGTTGCCGAGGACGGTGACCAGGCTGTGCGGGTCGACCAGGCGGTCGGGCAGGTGCGTATGGGGGGAGATGCGTAGGGAGGCGCCGCGCTCGGTGGCGACCGTGGCCTTGCCCACCAGCAGCGCAGCCAACAGCGGATCGTGGATGCGCTCGGTGACCTGCTCGGCGGTCGCGTGATGCACGCCCACGGCCTGCGTCACAAACTCCACCGCCTCCTCGTGCAGACCGAGTTCGAGCAGGCCGAGGAGGGTGTGCAGCCGGTTGGCGTGCTCGTGGTCCTGGGCCCGGAGGGCGTCGATGAGGCCGCGGGTGCCGTCCAGTTCACGCCCCAGCCGCTCCAGCTCGGTACGGTCGCGCAGGGTGACCACGGCACCGCCGTCGCCAGTCGGCATGCGGTTCGCCACCAGGACCCGGTGCCCGCTGACGGTCAGTAGGTCTGCCCCCGACACGCGGCCTGCCAGGACGTCCGTCGTACGGCCGGGAGGCAGGACCGCGTCCAAGGGGCGGCCGGTGTCCTCGGCATGAAGATCCAGGAGACGCTGCGCCTCGTCGTTCAGCAGACGGATGCGGCCGTGCTTGTCGAGGGCGAGGAACCCTTCCCGGATACCGTGCAGCATCGCCTCCCGCTCGACCAGCAACGCGGAGATGTCGGAGAACGCCAGGTCGTGGGTGCGGCGCTGGAGCCGGCGGGCGAGGAGATAGGCGGCGAGCGCGCCCACGGCCAGCGCTCCGCCCGCGTAAGCGAGCAACTGGGGGACGGTGGAGAGAAGCCGTTCTTGCACGCTCTCGTACGCAATGCCGACGGAGACGGCGCCGACGACCTTGCCGTCCTCGTCACGGAGTGGGACCTTGCCTCGCGCGGACCTGCCCAGGGTGCCCTCATCAATCTGCATCACTTCCTGGCCGGCGAGCGCGATGCTCGGATCGGTGGAGACGTGGCGGCCGATCTCATCGGGGTCGGTATGCGACCAGCGCACCCCCTGTTTGTCCATGATCACCACGTACTCGGCGCCGGTGGCGGCGCGAATCCGCTCCGCCTCGTGCTGTACGGGGCCGTGGCGCGTCGGACGGGAGGACTCCAGGGCATCGTCAAGGCGAGGCTCGGCCGCGGTGGTCTGTGCGATGGCGAGGGCGCGGCGCATCGCCTGGTCGTCGAGCTGTGCACTGAGCGGGGCAAGGAACAGGCCGGTCGCCAGGGCCGTGACACCGGCGGCGATGGCCAGCTGGACCATCAGCACCTGGGAGAAAACCCGCCGAGGCCACCCCAGCCGGGGCCTTGGCCGGCGCGTTGTGCGGTCGGCAGGGCCGTGGTCGACCAGGGACCGAGTGCCGACAGCCTGTAGGCCGGCTGTCGTCTGCGGGGCGCTGAATGGCTCGTTGCTGGGGGCGTCGGAGACCGTCTCGGTGGGAAATGGGGCGGGGCCCGAGGGCTCTGCGGCGCTCGGGCGGGGAATCGACGCTTCCTTCTCGCCCATACGAACGAACAGTAAGCGTGGAGATGGGTCGGCCGGTAATCCCTGACGGAGCGAATTCGCAGGGTGTCCGAGCGGCGACTCGCGAGGTTCCCCGCTCGTCGCGAGCCGCAGAACGTGACGCGCGCTGCTGGCTGGCCGACGGCGACAACAATGCCGCCATTGACCGCCGCCCCGTCAGCTCGTCGTGCTCGGCCCTGGCTCATCCCAGCAATTCCCAGCAGAAGGGAATCCATCGACATCTCGGCGTGAGTGGGCTTCAGCGAGGTCTCGCAGCTCGGTGGCAGAGGCGGACTCCAGCGACGAAGGCGCAGGTCAGATGTGCTTCACCGAAGGTCCAAGAGGAGGTAGGAGCGGTTATCCACAGGCCTTTCGGTTGCGGATAGCACGCGCGTAACCTCGCACGGTGAACAAGCGGCTGGGCCTTGCGTAGGGGGGCGGCCAGTCGGTCGGTCTGTGTTGCGCGGTGGGCGTGCGGAGGGGGCGGTCATGCGGTCGACGAGGGAGGGCAGCCACGGGGCGTGGCGCAATGTGTGGAAGAGGGAGGGACGTGTGCCGTTCGGTCGCTGGGGCGCGGGCGGATGGTCCCGGCGTAGCTGGTCGGTGCGGCTGGTCTGCCGTCTCAGCTGGTCGTGGAGCAGTCGTCCGCTGCCGGGTGCCGTTCGTGCGTCCGGCGGGGCGGGGTGTGGTCGGAACAGTGACCGTCGCCTTGCGGGCAAGCAGCGGATCGGTCCGTGTGATGATCCGTGTCTGCCTCCTGGGATGGAAACGTGGGGTACGGGAGGACGGGGTGGTGAAGTACCCGGTAAGCGTCTCGGCGAGTCCGCCAAGTCACCTGCCGACGGCCTGGACCGTCCTTTGCGGCATGCCGCTCGCCGCACTGATCGAGATAACCGCCATACGCGCCGGTGGACCGAGCGGCGCACCACAGCTGGCGGGCGCCGCAGCACCATCGGCCCGCTGTTCGACGACGACCCGCCAGACGCGGCCGTCGGAGTGCGCCACGGTAACCGCCCAGGCGGCGGAGGCTCCGGCAAAGGTCGCACTGCCGGGCGTCAGGCTGCCGGCCGACCTCGGTTCGGGCCACACCGCGTCGGTCCGTACGACGTCGAGTGCGTCCGCCAGGTCCTCCCCGATCAGCTCGCGGACCGCAAGGTCGGCGGCCTGGCCCGGCCGGTCCCAGGCGGAGCGGCCACGGGCGTGGTCGATCGTGATCCGTCCGTCGCGCGCCGTTTCCACGGCCTCCTTGACCAGGGGGGCCGAGGCCCGTCCGTAGGCGTAGCCGTACGGGAGGACGAAAAGGGTGGGGGAGAAGCGGTGGCCTCCGATGTGGGTGACCTCCCAGGCCTCGCTTCCGTCGGCAGCGAGCTCGGCGGCCAGCGGGCGGCCGAGCAGGGCACAGCAACGGTCCCGCTTGCCGTTGGTGCACACCAGGACCAGCGGCTCACCGATGTACGGCTCCCAGAGGCCAAGGTGCTCTCCCGCTCCCAGGGCCGCGAAGTCCAGCCCGAGGACCGCCCGCGGGTCGGTGACGGTGGTCGTGCGGATCCAGGACCGTCCCGGCGCGGTGTGCGCGAGGAACAGCCGTCGCCGGGAGGTGCCGTGGCGGTCGGCGTGGCGCCCCGGCCTGCGGATCAGGGCGACGCGTACGCCCGTTCCCTCTGCCGCGGCCTCCAAGGCCCGGCCGACGTCAGGGTCGAGGTGGCTGTCCGTCAGTGCATGGGTGCCCCAGGGCCCCGGCTGCTCGATGAGCAGCCAGGTCCGGGCAGGGGCCGCGGTCCCGGCGAGAGATTCGGCCGATTCACGAGAAGCGGTGGCGCAGGTACTCACATAGGTGAGCCTAACCTCATCTGTCCCGCGTCGGGTTCCGGGTGGTGGTGCAACGGGACGATGGGCAACCGGATGTCCCGCAGTGATGGCAGCTGCCGCTACGTGTGAGGTCTGGCGATGCCAAGGTCCCGGCATCGGTATCGGCGCCCGTGCTGCTGGTGTCCCGGCACCGACCAGGGCGGCCCGCCCAGCGGCAGTCTCCCGTCACGGCAGTGGCTGGGGCGGGCGGGGGCCGTGGTAGTGACCGCTCGGGCGCATGCGGAGGGGCGGTTCGGCGTATTCCTCCAGGGCGTGGGCGATCCAGCCGGCGGTGCGGGCGATGGCGAAGATGGTCTCGCCTGCCTCCACCGGCATGCCTGTCGAGACGGTCAGTACGGCCAGCGCGAGATCGACATTGGCATGCAGCTCCGTGTGCCGGGCCGTGGTGGTGACCACCTGCCGGGCGGCCTGGAGGGCGCGGCGGGCGCGCGGTACGTCCTCCAGGAAGCGGAACAGGGTGCGGGCCCGCGGGTCCTCGCCCGGGTAGAGGGGATGACCGAGACCCGGGACCCGGCGGCCGGCCCGCAGGTGGTCGGCGACCACGGCAGCCGCACTGCCCCGGTCCCGTACCTCCACCAGCATCCGGTGGGCGAGTCCGCTTGCCGCGCCGTGCAGCACGCCGTCCAGTGCTCCGAAGCCCGCCGAGACGATCGCGTACGGATGGGCGCGGGCGGAGGCGGCGACGCGTACCGCCAACGTCGAGGCGGCGAGGTCGTGGTCGATGAGCAGAAGCAGCGCGGCGTCCAGGGCGCGAAGGGCCGCGGCGTCGGCGGGTTCCGCGGTCAATCGTGACCAGAGGCGCGTGGCGAGGGGGCCGGTAGCGCTCTGCTTGGGGTTGTGCGACGGCAGCGCGTCGACAAGCGTCGGGATGAGGTTGCGGGCGGTGCCGACGACGGTGTCCTCGGAGAGGTCGAAGCGGAGCGGGTCGGCGGCCGCAGCGGCGATCGCGGCGACCCGTAGCCGGTCCATCGGGCCGCTGTCGGCCGGCAGCGCCTGTACGGCGTGGTGGGCGGCCGACAGTGCGTCCGGGGGCGCCGTGAAACGGATGCCGGGGCGCAGTTCGCCGGTCCACAGCCACTCGGCTGCTTCCTCGTAGCAGTAGTGGGTGGCGAGTTCCGATGAGTCGACGCCGCGGAAGTAGCAGTGGTCGCGGTCGATCAGTGTGATGCCCGTTCTGACCGCAAACTCGCTGCCGGAGGCGGAAGCTTCACGGCGGCCCGCACGCCGGGCGAGCGCGTCGACTTCCTTCGCGTCGAAGGTGCTGCCGCGGGCGCCCGGCTCGCGACGGCTGGTCAGCTGGCCGCGGCTGACGTAGGCGTACACCGTCTCCAGTTTCACGCCCAGCCGGTCGGCTGCCTCTCGGGTGCTCAGTCGCTGCTCGCCCGTGTCCTGTGCCGTGTCTCGATCCGCCATGGGCTCACCGTATCCAGACTCATCCACATTGATTCAATCAATATTGACAATGGTTGAGTCAAGCATAGACAGTCGGATCAATATTTAGCTGAGGAAGAGCAAGGAGATCAGCAATGCCGAGCGCCGAGGCGAACACACCGATCGACGCGCCCCGTGGGCTTGCGGGCGTCATCGTCACCGAGACCCAAGTGGGCGACGTCCGGGGCATCGAGGGCTTTTACCACTACCGCCAGTACTCCGCCGTCGAGCTGGCGACGGCCCGCACCTTCGATGAGGTCTGGTACCTGATGTTCCACGGGGAACTGCCCGATGCTGCGCAGCTCGCGGCCTTCAGCGCCGAGACCGCCGCCTTGCGCCCCCTGCCCGCGGCCGTGCGTGATGCGCTGCCCGCCCTGGCTCGTGCCGGTGTGCTCTCAGGCCCCCGCGCAGGGCTGCGCACCGCGCTGTCCCTGCTCGGCGCGACGGCCGGCTTCCGGCCGCTGTACGACATCGATACCGACCACCGACGTGCCGACGCACTCGCCGCGTGCGCCGCCGTACCGACGCTGGTCACCGCGCTCCACCGGCTCGGCCGGGGGCTGCAGCCCGTCGAGCCCCGCTCGGATCTGACCTACGCCGCCAACTACCTCTACATGCTCACCGGCGACGAGCCGGAGCCCGACCGGGTCCGGGCGATCGAGGCGTATCTGATCTCCACCATCGACCACGGCTTCAACGCGTCGACCTTCACCGGACGCGTCATCGCCTCCACCGGCGCCGATCTCGCGGCCTGCCTGGTCGGTGCCGTCGGTGCCCTCTCCGGGCCGCTGCACGGCGGTGCGCCCAGCCGAGCCCTGGACATGCTCGACGCCATCGGCACACCCGACCGTATCGACCCCTGGATCCGCGACCGCGTCCTGAGCGGGGACCGGATCATGGGGTTCGGCCACTCCGTGTACCGCACCGAGGACCCGCGCTCCAGGATGCTGCGAGGTATCGCGGAGCAGATCGGTGGGCCGCTGGTGGATTTCGCCGTCCAGGTGGAGGCGAGGGTCGAAGAGCTGCTGGCCGAGCTCAAGCCCGGACGTGAGCTGCACACGAATGTGGAGCTCTACGCGGGGGTCGTCATGGAGCTGTGCGGGCTGCCGCGTGAGATGTTCACGCCCACCTTCTGCGCGGCTCGCGTGGTGGGATGGAGCGCCAACATCCTGGAGCAGGCCGAGGACTCGAAGATCATTCGTCCCGCGGCCCGGTATGTCGGCCCGCCTCCGCCGCACCCGCTGCCCGTCGTCGCACCCTGCTAGCGGGGGAGCGCCATGGGCGGTGCGGGGGCAGGCCGGGCTCGTGGCGCGGGCATTCCGTTACGATCGGCAGCTCGTCCGCCGCCGGTCCGCGCGGCCCGCCACCCGCACCATGGAGGCGCCCCCTTGCCCACGCAACAGATCCCGGTCGTCGTGCTCGCGGGCTTCCTCGGGTCAGGCAAGACCACGTTGCTCAACCACCTCCTCGGCAACGGCGACGGCACCCGTATCGGTGCGATCGTCAATGACTTCGGCAGCATCGAGATCGACGCCATGACCGTCGCCGGGCAGGTGGACTCGATGGTCTCGCTCGGCAACGGCTGTCTGTGCTGTGCGGTCGACACCAGTGAACTCGACACCTACCTGGAGCGGCTCGCGCGGCCCGCCGCCCGGATCGATGTGATCGTCATCGAGGCCAGCGGGCTGGCCGAGCCGCAGGAACTCATCCGGATGATCCTCGCCAGTGACAACGACCGGATCGTCTACGGCGGGCTGATCGAGGTCGTCGACGCCGCGGAGTTCGAGGACACCAGGACCCGGCATCCGGAACTGGACCGGCATGTGGGCATCGCCGACCTCGTGGTGCTCAACAAAGCCGATCGCATCAAAGATGCGGCACGGCAGCACCTCATGGACACGCTCGCGGGCCTTGCTCCCGGCCGGCCCGTGATCTGCACGGCCTACGGGCAGATCGATCCTGAGCTGTTCTTCGACCGTGGGCTGGGTGAGGACCACGATGCGGCCGTGCGCCAGCTGTCCTTCGAGGACCTGCTGCGCGAGACCGCGGCGAACGAGGACTCCGCGCACGGCCCGGACGGTGGGTGCGACCACCCAGGCCACACCCACCACGCAGGTCACCTCCATGCCGCCTACCAGAGCGTGGAGTTCACCTCCACCGAGCCGATGAACCCGCGCCGCCTCATGGACTTCCTCGACAGCCGCCCCGCCGGCCTCTACCGCATCAAGGGCTTCGTCCACTTCGACGTACCGGAGAACCGGCAGAAGTTCACGGTGCACGCCGTCGGTGACTTCCTGCGCTTCTATCCCGCCCCCTGGCCGAAGGGCGAGGAGCGGTGCACCCAGCTCGTCATGATCGGCAGCGGCATCGACGCGCCGGCCCTGCGCAAGGAACTGGACACCTGCCGCGAGAGCGCACCGTCGGGCGCCGACCAGAACAGCATGTGGGGCGTGCTGCGGTACGTGGCCGCGCGCGAGGACTCCCAAGACGGCTGACGCCGCCCGGCCGGTCCTCCACCGGCCCGACGGCGTCAGCCGCATCCGTCACACGCCTGCTTACACCGGCCCCGCCAGCGCCGTCACCGGCTTCATCAGCGGCACACCCGAGCCGTCCCGCCGCGGATCCACCTCCGGCATCTCGACCGGGGCGCCCTTGGCGTCCGCGCCCCGCACCGGAGCCGGCCCCACCCACGCCTGGACGAGAAGATCCTCGCCCTTCAGGAACCGCTGGCACCGCACCCCGCCGGTCGCCCGGCCCTTGCGCGGATACTGGTCGAACGGGGTGAGCTTGGCCGTCGCCACCGAGTCGTCCAGCGTGCCGTGCGAGCCGGCGACCGTGAACACCATGGCCTCGGCGGCCGGATCGACCGCGGCGAACGCGATCACCTTCGCGCCCTCCCCCAGCTTGACGCCCGCCATGCCCCCCGCGGGCCGGCCCTGCGGCCGCACCTGCGACGCCGGATAGCGCAGCAACTGCGCCTCGCTGGTGACGAAGACCAGATCCTCCTCACCGGTGCGCAGCTCGGCCGCGCCCACGATGCGGTCCCCGTCCCTCAGGGTGATGACCTCCAACTCCTCCTTGTGGCCGGGGTAGTCGGGCACCACCCGCTTGACGACGCCCTGCTCCGTGCCGAGCGCCAGACCCGGCGACGACTCGTCGAGCGTCGTGAGACAGATCAGCTCCTCGCCGTCCTCCAGCGTCAGGAACTCCGAGAGCTGCGCGCCCCCCGAGAGGCTGGGCGCCGCCGCGGTCTCCGGCAGCTGCGGCAGATCGATCACCGAGATCCGCAGCAGCCGGCCCAGGGATGTCACCGCGCCCACCTCGCCGCGGGTCGTCGCCGGCACCGCCGAGACGATCACGTCGTGCTTGACGCGCTTGGCGTCGGCGTCGAAGGCCACGTCCCCGGCGACCGTCCGCGCCAGCAGCCCCGTCGAGGACAGCAGTACCCGGCACGGGTCGTCGGAGACCTCCAGCGGCACCGCCCCGACCGAGGTGCCCGCCGACTCCAGCAGGACCGTCCGACGGTCCGTGCCGTACTTCTTCGCGACCGCGGCCAGCTCGCCGGACACCAGCTTGCGCAGCTCGGCGTCCGACTCCAGGATCCGCGTCAGCTTCTCGATCTCGTCCTGCAGCCGGTCACGCTCCGACTCCAGCTCGATACGGTCGAACTTGGTCAGCCGGCGCAGCGGGGTGTCGAGGATGTACTGCGTCTGGATGTCGCTCAGCGAGAACCGCTCGATCAGCCGCTCCTTGGCCTGCGCGCTGTTCTCGCTGGAGCGGATGAGCCGGATCACCTCGTCGATGTCCACCAGGGCCGTCAGCAGGCCCTCGACCAGGTGGAGACGGTCGCGCCGCTTGGTCCGCCGGAACTCGCTGCGCCGCCGCACCACGTTGAAGCGGTGGTCGACGTAGACCTCCAGCAGCTCCTTGAGGCCCAGCGTCAGCGGCTGCCCGTCCACCAGCGCGACGTTGTTGATGCCGAAGGACTCCTCCATCGGCGTGAGCTTGTACAGCTGCTCCAATACGGCCTCGGGGTTGAAGCCGTTCTTGACCTCGATCACCAGCCGCAGGCCGTGCTCGCGGTCGGTGAGGTCCTTGACGTCCGCGATGCCCTGGAGCTTCTTCGAACCGACCAGGTCCTTGATCTTGGAGATGACCTTCTCGGGGCCGACCGTGAAGGGGAGTTCGGTGACGACCAGGCCCTTGCGGCGGGCGGTGACGTTCTCCACCGAGACCGTCGCGCGGATCTTGAACGTGCCGCGGCCCTTCTCGTACGCGTCCCGTACGCCGCCGAGGCCCACGATCCGGCCGCCCGTCGGCAGGTCCGGACCCGGCACGAAGCGCATCAGGGTGTCGAGGTCGGCGTTCGGATGCTTGATCAGATGGCGGGCCGCGGCGATGACCTCGCCCAGGTTGTGCGGCGGCATGTTCGTCGCCATCCCGACGGCGATGCCGGACGCGCCGTTGACCAGGAGGTTCGGATACGCGGCGGGGAGGGCGGCCGGTTCTTGCTCCTGGCCGTCGTAGTTCGGCGCGAAGTCGACGGTGTCCTCTTCGATGGACTCCGTCATCAGGGACGTCGCGGACGCCATCCGGCACTCGGTGTACCGCATCGCGGCGGGCGGGTCGTCATTGCCCAGCGAACCGAAGTTGCCGTGGCCGTCGACGAGCGGCAGCCGCATCGAGAACGGCTGCGCCATGCGCACCAGGGCGTCGTAGATCGACGCGTCGCCGTGCGGATGGAGCTTACCCATCACCTCGCCGACGACGCGGGCGCACTTGACGTACCCGCGGTCGGGCCGGAGCCCCATCTCGTTCATCTGGTACAAAATGCGGCGGTGCACGGGCTTGAGGCCGTCGCGGGCGTCCGGCAGGGCGCGCGAGTAGATGACCGAATACGCGTACTCGAGGAAGGAACCCTGCATCTCGTCGACGACGTCGATGTCGAGGATCCTCTCCTCGAAGTCGTCCGGCGGCGGGGTCTTCGTGCTGCGGCGGGCCATCGCGGCTGCGGCTCCTTTAGCTGCGTCTAGTGCCGATACCGGGGAGGCGGCATCGGAACAACGGTCAACCAGTCGGGTCAACCAGCTGAGGGATCGACCCGCGAGTATGTCTGAGTCTGACGCGGACCATTGTGGACCGCCCCACTGACAACGCCGACCGCGACTCCCCCTTCAGCTCCTGCGGGCTCGCGCACGGCGCAGGTCCCGGGCCGGCCGCCCGGTGACTTCGCCAGATGCCGACGCGCTTGCATACAGTGACAGAACTTCCTCGCAAGCGGATCGAAGGGACGTACATGCCCATGGGTCACACGGCCACAGAACAAGCCGGCTCCGGCGGCCTGACAGCGACCGAGCACCGGCTGGCCAATGGCCTGCGCGTGGTGCTCTCCGAAGACCACCTGACCCCGGTCGCAGCGGTCTGCCTGTGGTACGACGTCGGCTCCCGCCACGAGGTCAAGGGCCGTACGGGCCTGGCCCACCTCTTCGAGCACCTGATGTTCCAGGGCTCCGCGCAGGTGAAGGGCAACGGCCACTTCGAGCTGGTGCAGGGCGCCGGCGGTTCGCTCAACGGCACCACGAGCTTCGAGCGCACCAACTACTTCGAGACCATGCCCGCCCACGAGCTGGAGCTCGCGCTCTGGCTGGAGGCCGACCGCATGGGCTCGCTGCTGACCGCG
This sequence comes from Streptomyces sp. NPDC047049, assembly GCF_040643995.1. Classification (NCBI taxonomy): domain Bacteria; kingdom Bacillati; phylum Actinomycetota; class Actinomycetes; order Kitasatosporales; family Streptomycetaceae; genus Streptomyces; species Streptomyces sp. NPDC047049. Next base: position 118,800 of record NZ_JBEYVM010000018.1, read on the forward strand.
CTCGACGACGAGTCCATGGAGAACCAGCGCGACGTCGTCAAGAACGAGCGCCGCCAGCGCTACGACAACGTCCCCTACGGCACGGCCTTCGAGAAGCTGACGGCCATGGTGTACCCCGAGGGCCACCCGTACCACCACACACCCATCGGGTCGATGGCCGATCTGGACGCGGCCTCCCTGGAGGACGCGCGGGCGTTCTTCCGGACGTACTACGCGCCCAACAACGTCGTCCTGTCGATCGTGGGCGACATCGACCCCGAGCAGACCCTGGCCTGGGTCGAGAAGTACTTCGGCTCGATCCCCGCGCACGACGGCAAGCAGGCGCCGCGGGACGGCACGCTGCCCGACGTCATCGGCGGCGAGCTGCGCGAGGTCGTCGAGGAGGACGTGCCCGCCCGTGCCCTGATGGCGGCCTACCGTCTGCCGCACGACGGCACCCGTGAGGCGGACGCCGCCGACCTCGCGCTGACCGTCCTGGGCGGCGGTGAGTCCTCCCGCCTCTACAACCGGCTGGTGCGCCGTGACCGCAGCGCCGTGGCGGCCGGCTTCGGCCTGCTGCGGCTGGCCGGCGCGCCCTCGCTGGGCTGGCTGGACGTGAAGACGTCCGGCGGCGTGGAGGTCCCCGGCATCGAGCGCGCGGTCGACGAGGAGCTGGCCCGCTTCGCCGCCGAGGGCCCGACCCCGGAGGAGATGGAGCGGGCACAGGCCCAGCTGGAGCGCGAATGGCTGGACCGGCTGGCCACGGTCAGCGGCCGCGCCGACGAACTGTGCCGCTTCGCCGTGCTGTTCGGCGACCCGCAGCTGGCGCTGACCGCCGTGCAGCGCGTCCTGGACATCACTCCCGAGGAGGTGCAGGCGGTCGCCAAGGCCCGGCTGCGCCCCGACAACCGCGCGGTGCTCGTCTACGAGCCCACCGAGCCGACCGACGCCGCCGACACCGAGGAAGGGGAGGCGGACCAGTGAGCGACGCCACCACCCACGCCGATTCCCCCGTGAGCAGCATGGACTTTCACCCGCAGCCCCAGGGCGGCGCACCCAGGCCGTGGGCCTTCCCGGCCCCCGACCGCAGCCAACTGCCCAACGGGCTCACCCTCCTGACCAGCCACCGCCCCGGCCAGCAGGTCGTCGCCGTCGAGATCAACCTCGTCGCTCCCCTGGAGGCCGAACCCGAGGGCCTGGACGGCGTCGCCACGATCATGGCGCGTGCCCTGTCCGAGGGCACCGACAAGCACGACGCGGAGGAGTTCGCCGCCGAGCTGGAGCGCTGCGGCGCCACCCTGGACGCGCACGCCGACCACCCCGGCGTACGGGTCTCCCTCGAGGTGCCGGCGTCCCGGCTGCCGCGCGCGCTCGGCCTGCTCGCCGACGCGCTGCGCGCTCCCGCCTTCCCGGAGAGCGAGGTCGAGCGGCTGGTGCGCAACCGTCTCGACGAGATCCCGCACGAGCTCGCCAACCCGGCCCGGCGCGCGGCGATGGCCCTGTCCAAGGAGCTGTTCCCGGCCACGTCCCGTATGTCGCGGCCGCGCCAGGGCACCGAGGAGACCGTCGGGCGCGTCGATGCCGCGGCCGTGCGCGCCTTCTACGACGCCCATGTACGGCCCGCGACGGCCACTGCCGTCATCGTCGGTGACTTCACCGGTGTCGACCTGGACGCCGCGCTCGCCGAGACGCTCGGCGCGTGGCGTGGCTCGTCGGCCGAGCCGCTGAAGGCCTCGCCGATCGTCGCCGACGACACCGGCCGCGTGGTGATCGTGGACCGCCCCGGCGCCGTCCAGACGCAGCTGCTCATCGGGCGTATCGGCGCCGACCGGCACGACCGGGTGTGGCCCGCGCAGGTCCTCGGCACGTACTGCCTGGGCGGCACCCTCACCTCCCGTCTGGACCGTGTTCTGCGCGAGGAGAAGGGCTACACCTACGGGGTGCGCGCCTTCGGCCAGGTGCTGCGCTCCACCGCCCCCACGTCCCCCGAGGGGGCCACGGGTGCCTCGCTGCTCGCCATCAGCGGGTCGGTGGACACCGCCTCCACCGTCCCGGCGCTCGAGGACCTGTGGAAGGTGTTGCGCACCCTCGCGGCAGAGGGGCTGACGGACGACGAACGGGATGTCGCCGTACAGAACCTCGTCGGGGTCGCGCCGCTGAAGTACGAGACCGCGGCAGCCGTTGCCGGCACCCTCGCCGACCAGGTGGAGCAGCACCTGCCGGACGACTACCAGGCGCAGCTGTACGTCCGTCTCGCGGAGACCGGCACGGTGGAGGCGACCGCGGCGGCCGTCAACGCCTTCCCCGTGGACCGGCTGGTGACGGTCCTGGTGGGCGATGCGGCGCAGATCGCCGAGCCCATCAAGGCGCTGGGCATCGGTGAGGTGACGGTCGTCGGCGGCTAGTCCCCGCCATGTGACGGAAGGTCACATATCGACAAAGCAACTCCCGTGGCGACGGTCCGCCACGGGAGTTGCCGTATGTCCGGTTTGTTGCGGCCGGTGCCTCGGTTCTTGTGGCATCCCGCACAAAAAAGCGGTTCTGTTTGCCGATTGAAAGTTGCCCCGTTTAGCGTCGGTCCGGCTGTTCGTCACAACTCCGCCACAACCGTGGCACCGGACAGTCATCGCCGAGTCCCCGTACGGCGCGAGCCAGGGGAGCCGGGGACCCAGAGTCCCTTGGGGTGAATCGGGCTCCCCTCCGGAGGAGCCCGTAGGAGACCTTCCTGCTCCGAACCCGTCAGCTAACCCGGTAGGCGAGAAGGAGGGAAAGGACAAGCCAGTACATGGCGTTCATCCGTGCCACCGGGAAGCACCGCCGTACGAGCCGCCCCGTTAGGACGCCCCGCAACATCGCCGGCATAGCCACCCTCGCGGCCGGCGGCGTGGTCGCCTCCGTGGCCTCGCCGGCGCTGGCGGCCACGGACGAGGCCCGCACCCACGACACCGGTCTGCAGCATGCCGTGGTGCTCGGTGACGAGCTCGCCAACCACGTCGCGGCCCAGGCCGACGAGCAGCAGGCCGAGGCGGAGGCCGCGGCGGCGAAGGCGAAGGCCGAGGCCGTGGCCAAGAAGCAGGCCGAGGAGGCCAAGCGGCGCGTCGAGGCCGCCCGCAAGGCCAAGGAGCGCGCCGCCCGTGAGGCGGAGCGCAAGCGCCTCAACACCTTCGTCGCCCCCGTTGCCGACTCCTACGTGTCCACCTCGTACAAGGCCTCCAGCGGCCTGTGGTCCTCGGGCAGCCACACCGGCATCGACTTCCACGCCGCCTCCGGCACCTCCGTCCACGCCGTCGGCACGGGCACCGTCGTCGAGGCGGGCTGGGGCGGCTCGTACGGCAACAACATCGTGATCAAGATGAGCGACGGTACGTACACCCAGTACGGTCACCTGTCGTCGCTCGGCGTCTCGGTCGGCCAGCACGTCACCCCGGGCCAGCAGATCGGCCTCTCCGGCGCCACCGGCAACGCCACCGGCCCGCACCTGCACTTCGAGGCCCGCACCGGCGCCGACTACGGCTCGGACATCGACCCGGTCGCGTACCTGCGCTCGCACGGCGTCAACGTCTGACCTTCCGCCCCGTCCGCCCGCGCTCCTCATAGGGCCGCGCCCCCTCCGAGCGTCCGCCCGAAGCCCCGGCTCCACGGCTGGGGCTTCGGCGTATCCGGCGCCCCGGCAGTGGGGCCGGGGATATGCGGCGCCCTCCCGCCAACTTCCGGCCAAAAAATTTCCCTGAATAACCGGAGTCCGCCGGAAAGGCGTTCCGGTCGAATAGAGTCACGGAAAAGGCGCCGATCGGCGGCGTTTCCAGGGGATGACGGCGGAGGCACGGAAGATGCGAGGCCATATTTCCGCTCATGCGGTGTGCACGGCGATTCGCGATGACATTGTCTCCGGTGCGCTGGCGCCGGGGAGCCGGCTGATCGAAGAGATCCTTGCGGCCCGGTACGGCGTTTCCAGGGTGCCGGTCCGTGAGGCGCTGCGGACCCTGCAGTCCGAAGGGTTTGTCACCACCCGCCACCACGCGGGCGCCTGCGTCGCCGAGCCCACCGAGCAGGAGGCCGCCGATCTCCTCGACGTCCGCGCCCTGTTGGAGCCGCTGGGCGCCGCCCGCGCGGCCGTCCGCCGTAGCCCGGCTCACCTCAAGGTGCTCCGCGGCCTGGTACGGCTAGGCCGTGAGCGGGCCCGTCACGGCAGCCCGGCTGATCTGCGCCAACTGGACGGCTGGTTCCACGAGACGCTGGCCCAGGCGGCCGGCAGCCCCAGCCTGACGGCGCTGCTGACCCAGCTGCGGCGCAAGATCGAGTGGATGTACGCCGTGGAACTGCCCGCCCGTACGGGGGAGTCGTGGGACGAACACGGCGCGGTGCTGGACGCGGTGGCCCGCGGAGACGCGGAACGGGCCCGTGCCCTGATGGCGGCTCATGTCGAACGCGCACTCCCGGTGTACCGGCTCCGGCGCCCCGCCAGGGCAGAGGTGAGGGATCCGAAACCGCCCGTCAACACAGTCCGCGCCCGCCCTTAACAATCGCGCCGTATACAAAGAAGTGCGGAAGGGGATTCGGGAGGGGGCGAGATTACGGTTTCGTCCCCGTCGGCATTCAGTATGTATGCGTGTCGTCATGCGTGCTGTGCCGGCAATAAGTGCTGCGCTGCCCTGCGTGCTGCCATAGGTCCGCATCGGAGGAATTGATTAGCGCACGCTTTCTTTTTGCGTCCCCGATATCGAGGCGTCGTCTCCGATATCCCGGGCACAGCGAAACGGCCCCGCCGCGGCAACCGGTCACCGGTCGCCGCGGCGGGGCCGCAGCAGCAGAAGTCCTGGAGGACTCAGACGGTCTCGGGAAGCTCCTCGAGACCCTCGGCGACGAGCTTGGCCAGACGGTCGAGTGCCTCCTCGGCGCCCTCGGCGTCGGAGGCCAGCACGATCTCCTCGCCGCCCTGGGCGCCCAGGCCCAGGACCGCGAGCATGGAGGCCGCGTTGACGGGGTTGCCATCGGCCTTGGCGATCGTCATGGGGACGCCGGAGGCGGTGGCCGCACGGACGAAGATCGACGCGGGGCGGGCGTGCAGGCCCTCGGCCCAACCGACATTGACGCGGCGCTCTGCCATGGTGTTGCCCTTCAAAGTCGTGACTGTTGTCTAGACCAGTCTCTCACGCTGCCGGGAGTGCTGGGCAGCCCTTTGTCCTGGCCTTTTTGCGGCCCTTGGTCTTCCCGGGGGAGGTCCCGCGGGCCGAGCCGGAGCGTACGTCCGTACGGCATCCTCAGCCTGCCCCGCATCCCGAGCGTACGCGCGCCGAGCCGGTTGTCGGTGGCCGGTCGTACGCTGTCCGCATGCACCAGCCGCAGGACCACGCATACCCGACCCACTGGGAAGCCGACGTGGTGCTGCGTGACGGCGGCACGGCGCGGATCCGCCCCATCACCCCCGCCGACGCCGAGCGGCTGGTCTCCTTCTACGAACAGGTCTCGGACGAGTCGAAGTACTACCGCTTCTTCGCGCCCTACCCGCGCCTGTCCGACCGCGATGTGCACCGTTTCACCCACCACGACTACATCGACCGGGTAGGACTCGCCGCCACCGTCGGCGACGAGTTCATCGCCACCGTCCGCTACGACCGGATCAACGACCAGGGGTTGCCGGCCAAGAGCCCCGAGGACGACCAGGCCGAGGTCGCCTTCCTCGTCCAGGACGCCCACCAGGGCCGCGGTGTCGCCTCCGCCCTCCTGGAGCACATCGCGGCCGTCGCCCGCGAGCGAGGCATCCGCCGGTTCGCCGCCGAGGTGCTTCCCGCGAACTCCAAGATGATCAAGGTCTTCACGGACGCCGGCTACACCCACAAGCGCACCTTCGAAGACGGTGTGGTCCGCCTGGAGTTCGATCTGGAGCCGACCGAGCAGTCCATGGCCGTGATGCGCGGCCGCGAGCAGCGTGCCGAGGCCCGCTCCGTACAGCGGCTGCTCGCCCCGGGCTCGGTCGCCGTCATCGGTGCCGGCCGCGCCCCCGGAGGTGTCGGGCATACCGCGCTGCGCAGCCTCCTGGAATCCGGCTTCACGGGCCGGGTGTACGCCGTCAACCATGCCTTCCCCGAAGACACGCAGCGGCTGCGGCCCGAAGAGGTGCCGGCCGTCCGCTCCCTGCGGGAGATCCCCGACCCGGTGGACCTCGCCGTCATCGCCGTCCCCGCGGACAGCGTCCCCGACGTGGTCCGCGACTGCGGCGAACACGGCGTCCAGGGCGTGCTGATCCTGTCCTCCGGTTACGCCGAGGCGGGCCCGGACGGCCGGGAGCGGCAGCGCGCCCTGCTCCGCCAGGCGCGCTCGTACGGCATGCGGCTCATCGGGCCCAATGCCTTCGGCCTGATCAACACCGCCCCCGACGTCCGGCTGAACGCCTCCCTCGCCCCACGGATGCCCGGCGCCGGCCACATCGGCCTGTTCACCCAGTCCGGTGCCATCGGTATCGCCCTGCTCAGCGGACTGCATGCGCGCGGCCCCGGTGACGGCGGGATCGCCGGCATCTCCGCCTTCGTCTCGGCCGGCAACCGCGCCGATGTCTCCGGCAACGACCTGCTCCAGTATTGGTACGACGACCCGGACACCGATGTCGTGATCCTCTACCTGGAATCCATCGGCAACCCGCGCAAATTCGCCCGGCTCGCCCGCCGCACCGCCGCCGTCAAACCGGTCGTGGTCGCCAAGGGGGCCCGGCACAACGGCACGGCTCCGCCCGGTCACGCCGTGCCCACGGTCCGGGTCCCCGACAGCACCGTCGCCGCCCTGATGCGCCAGGCCGGCGTGATCCGCGTCGACACGGTCACCGAACTGATCGACGCCGGTCTGCTGCTGGCCTCCCAGCCGCTGCCGGCCGGCCCACGCATCGCCATCCTCGGCAACTCCGAGTCGCTGGCGCTGCTCGCCTACGACGCCTGCCTGACCGAAGGCCTGCGCCCGCAGAGCCCCCGTGTGCTGCCCTCCGCGGCGAGCGCGGACGACTTCCGGGCCGCGCTCACCGAGGCGCTGTCCGGCGACGGCTGCGATGCCGTCGTCGTCACGGCCATCCCCTGGGTGGGGGAGGGGGCCGCCGTCTCCCCGGCCGACAGCGAAGGCGTCGCACTCGCCGCCGCGCTGCGGACCGCGGCCGAGGAGCATCCGGAGAAGCCCGTGACGGTCGTCCACCTCGCCATGGACGATCTGGCTGAAACACTCGCGGCACCGGCACCGGCACCGGCACCGGCACCGGCACCCGCCCAGTCGCCGTCGCATGAGTCCGCTGCGCCCGCCCGGGGCGAGCCGGCCCGCCCCGGGAGCCCGGACCCCGCGTCGGCCCGGCCCGCCGAGCCCCTGCAGCCCCCACGCCCCCCGCACCCCCCGGCGAACCGCTCACGCCCCCCACTCCCCCCGGGCCCGCCGCCCACCCTCGCCGCACGCCGGCCGGAGGCGGCCCGCGACGCCGCCACCCCGCCCCGGCCCCGCCCGGCGCCGCTCCGTATCCCCGCCTATCCCGCCGCCGAGCGCGCCGTGCGCTCCCTCGCCGAGGCCGTCCGCTACGCCGCATGGCGCCGGGAGGCCGCCGAGCCGGGCCGGGTGCCCGAATACGACGACATTCAGGAGGCGGCGGCCGGCGCCGACATCGAGCGCCTGCTCGACCGGCTCACCCCCGACGCCCCCACGGGCCGCTCCGTCCCGGTGCCGCCCAAGGACGCCGAGGCCCTGCTCGCCCGTTACGGCATCCACACCCGGCCCGTCCTGCCGGCCCCCGACCCGGACACCGCCGTCCGCGCCGCCGCCCGCCTCGGCTATCCGGTGGCCCTGAAAACCACCGCACCCCATCTGCGTCACCGCGCCGACCTCGGCGGAGTACGTCTCGATATCGCCGGTGAGTCCGAACTCCGTCGTACCTACGCCGAATTGACCGATTTCCTGGGCTCTCCGGAGGAGCTGCGCCCGGTCGTCCAGGCGATGGTGCCGCGCGGCGTCGACACGGTCATCCGTGCCGCCATCGACCCGGCCGCCGGCGCCGTGCTCTCCTTCGGCCTGGCCGGGGCGCCCTCCCAGCTGCTCGGCGATATCGCCCACCGCCTCATCCCCGCCACCGACCGCGAGGTCACCGAACAGATCCGCTCGATCCGCGCCGCCCCGCTGCTGTTCGGCTGGCGCGGCAGCCAGCCCGTGGACACCGCGGCCCTGGCCGAGGTGCTGCTGCGCGTCTCCCGGCTCGTCGACGACCACCCCGAGGTCGTCGGCGTCGACCTCGAACCGGTCGTCGTCGCCGCGCACGGCCTCTCCGTACTGGGGGCGACCGTGCGCCTGGCCAGGGCCCCCGCCACCACTGACCTCGGCCCCCGCCGGCTGCCCGTCTACTGAGGCTCTCGCGGCCCGGTACGCCCCGTAAGATGGACCCCATGGCTAAGACCGGTACGACGACCCAGGGGCTGCGCGCGGCGATCGAGCGCAGCGGCTATTACCCGACGCTCGTGGCCGAGGCGGTGCAGGCCGCGGTCGGCGGCGAGCCCGTGACGTCGTACCTCGTCCACCAGGAGACGACCTTCGACGCCAACGAGGTCCGCCGCCATGTCACGGTCCTGGTCCTGACCGGCACCCGCTTCATCGTCAGTCACACCGACGAGCAGGCCGCCGACGCCACCTCCCCGTCGCCGTACGCCACCACCTCCACCGAATCCGTCAAGCTGAGCCGGATCTCCTCCGTGGTGCTCAGCCGGGTGGTCGCCAACCCCGAGTCGTACACCCCGGGCCGCCTGCCCCGCGAGGTCGTGCTCACCATCGGCTGGGGCGCGGTCGCCCGCCTCGACCTGGAGCCCGCCGCCTGCGGCGATCCCAACTGCGAGGCGGATCACGGCTACACGGGCTCCTCCACCGCCGATGACCTCTCGCTGCGGGTCAGCGAGGCCGGTGACGGACCGGACTCGGTGCGCGAGACGCTCACCTTCGCCCAGGCGCTCTCCGAGGCCACCGCGGCCACCCCCGCCCCCCGCTGATGGTCCACATCGCCCCCGCCTGGCCGGAACCCGAACCGCTCGACCCGCTCGGCGCCCCGGTGCCGCGATACGGCACCGGCTCGCTCGCCGACCTGCTGCCCACCATCGCCACGGGGCTCGGCATGACCGGCCTCGCCACCTCGATGGAGCTGACGCCTGCGGACCGGGCCTGCGTCTTCCTGATCGACGGCCTCGGCTGGGAACTGCTGCGGGCCCACCCGGAGGAGGCGCCGTTCCTCACCTCCCTCCTGGACACGTCGTTCAACGGCAGCGGCCGCCCGCTCACCGCGGGCTTCCCGTCCACCACCGCCACCTCGCTCGCCTCGGTCGGCACCGGCCTGCCGCCGGGCGGCCACGGCCTGCCCGGCTACACCTGCGAGGACCCGGCCACCGGCGCCCTGATGAACCAGCTGCGCTGGTACCCGTGGACCGAACCACACATCTGGCAGCCGTACCCGACGGTCTTCCAGCGCGCGGACGCCGCCGGGATCCACACCTGCCAGGTCTCCGCGCCGGACTTCCAGCACACCCCGCTCACCCAGATCGCGCTGAGCGGCGGCACCTTCCACGGCCGGCTCTCCGGCGAGGAGCGGATGGACCTCGCCGCCGAGCAGCTTGCCGCCGGTGACCGTTCGCTGGTCTACACGTACTACTCCGAGGTGGACGGCAAGGGGCACCGCTACGGCGTCGACTCCGACGCCTGGCGCGGCCAGGTGATGTACGTCGACCGGCTCGCCCAGCGGCTGGCGGAGCAACTGCCGCCGCGCAGCGCGCTGTACATCACCGCCGACCACGGCATGATCGACATCCCCTTCGACCCCGAGTCCCGGATCGACTTCGACGAGGACTGGGAACTGCGCGCCGGCGTACGCCTGTTGGGGGGCGAGGGCCGGGCCCGCCATGTGTACGCCCACCCGGGCGCGGCCGCGGATGTGCTCGCCGTGTGGCGCGAGGTGGTCGGTGAGCAGATGTGGGTGGCGAGCCGCGAAGAGGCCATCGCCGCGGGGTGGTTCGGACCGTCCGTCGACGACCGGGTACGAGCCCGGATCGGCGATGTCGTCGCGGCCGCGCACGCCGATATGGTGATCATCGCGACCGAACGGGAGCCCCGTGAATCGGAGATGGTCGGCATGCACGGTTCGATGACGCCGGTGGAGCAGCTGGTGCCGCTCCTGGAAGTGCGCACCTGACCCGCGCGGTCCGCCGCCCGCACGCCCCCACCCTTCCGTACGAGCCCGAAAGGCCCGCAACACCCCATGCCCGAGCTGGTGTTCTTCTCCGGAACGATGGACTGCGGAAAGTCGACACTTGCTCTGCAGATCGAGCACAACCGCTCCTCCCGCGGTCTGCAAGGCATGATCTACAGCCGCAACGACCGGGCCGGCCGCGGCAAGCTCTCCTCCCGCCTCGGCCTGGTGACCGAGGCCGTCGAGGCGGCGCACGGCATGGACTTCTACACGCACGTCGTCGACCACCTCTCCGCCGGCGGCCGGGTCGACTACGTCATCGCCGACGAGGCACAGTTCCTCGTCCCCGAACAGATCGACCAGCTCGCCCGCATCGTCGACGACCTCGAACTGGACGTCTTCGCCTTCGGCATCACCACCGACTTCCGCAGCAAGCTGTTCCCCGGCTCCCAGCGGCTGGTCGAACTGGCCGACCGCATAGAGGTGCTGCAGGTCGAGGCGCTGTGCTGGTGCGGCGCCCGCGCCACGCACAACGCCCGTACGGTCGACGGCCGGATGGTCGTCGAGGGTGCTCAGGTCGTGGTCGGCGATGTCGTCGGTGACGTGGACGGCTCCCACACCGAGGTCGGCTACGAAGTGCTGTGCCGGCGTCACCACCGCCGTCGTCAGACCTCGGCGGCCGCCCGGGCGGCCGCGCTCTCCCCGGACGTACTGCCGGTCGACAGCGCGAAGTAGACCGGCCGCGGGGCTGATCCCGGTGTGACCGTCCCTCAGTCCCGCTGGACGACCGTGAAGACGGCGCCCTCGCTGTCGCAGACCGTCGCCAGCCTTCCGTGGGCGGAGTCCCGGGCGGGCTGCAGTACCTGGCCGCCCAGTTCAATGACCCGGCGGGCCGCCGCGTCCGTGTCGGAGACGGCGAAGTGCGTCATCCAGTGGGAACCCCGGTCGCGTGGCAGGGCGTTGCCCACGCCGTGGATACCGGCCACCGGGTGTTCCTTGAGATGCAGGGTCAGATAGTCGAAGCCCGCCGAGATCACCGGTTCCGCCTCGTAGCCGAAGACATGCTCGTAGAACGTCAGGACGGAGCTCGTGTCCCGGGTGACCAGCTCGTTCCATGCCGGGGTGCCCAGTTCACCGGTGATCGTGGTGCCCGCCACCGACCTGCCCTGCCAGATGCCGAAGATCGCGCCCTGCGGGTCGGACGCGATCGCCATCCGCCCCGCGTCGTCGTCCGCATCCAGCGGCCCGACGCCCACCGTCCCGCCGCAGGAACGGATCTGCTCGGCGGTCGCGTCCGCGTCATCGCTCGCCAGGTAGGTGGTCCAGGCGACCGGGAGATGGCGGTCGGGCGCCAGTTCGCCGAGCCCGGCGACTTCCCGGCCGTGGAGGAAGGCCCGGGCGTACGGACCGAAATGCTGCGGTCCCGGGCGGAACTCCCAGCCGAACAGCGCGCCGTAGAATTCCTGCGTCGCGGACAGGCTGTGGGCCAGGAGGCTCACCCAGCAGGGCGCGCCGGGCATCCGCCGGGTCGCTGCCTCGGTCGTCATGGTCACTCTCTCCTCGGAGCGTCGGGTGCTGACCCTCTGCGCCACGGGCGCGGGTCCCGAGCAGATGCTCGCACCCGGTGACCTGGTGAGCGCCCCGGCCGCGCCGTCCACGGCCGGTTCGCGAGGGAGAATGCCCGCTTTGACGTTTCCGATCCGCCTCAGCGGCGTTACGCCAGGACGTAACTGCGTCATACGGAGGGTGGGTGCCTACCTTCTGTACGTAGCCGTCGCTACGCAAGGATGAGTCCCATGAATGCCATCATCACCGCTACCGAACTCGCGAGCGAGCTGGAGCGGCCCACCGCTCCGGTCCTCCTGGACGTCCGCTACCAGATGGGCGGCCCGCCCGGTCGCCCCGAGTACGAGGCCGGTCATGTGCCCGGCGCGGTCTACGTCGACCTCGAGAGCGAGCTGGCCTCGCCTCCCGGCCCGGGTGGCCGGCACCCGCTGCCCGATCTCGATGTCTTCACCGAGGCCATGCGGGCCGCCGGCGTCCGCGCGGACCGCCCGGTGGTCGTCTACGACGGCGGCCAGGGCTGGGCGGCCGCCCGTGCCTGGTGGCTGCTGCGCTGGACCGGCCACCCCGACGTGCGCGTCCTGGACGGCGGCCTCGCCGCCTGGAAGGCGGCCGGCGGCGCCCTGAGTGTCGATCAATCGACTCCGCAGGAAGGTGACTTCACCCCGGTGCCCGGTGGCCTGGCGCTGCTGCGGGCGGATGACGCGGCCGCCCTCGCCCGCCGCGGAGTCCTGCTGGATGCGCGCGCCGCCGAGCGCTACCGCGGCGAGGTCGAGCCGATCGACAAGGTCGCCGGCCATATCCCGGGCGCCGTGTCCGCCCCGACGACCGAGAACGTCGTCGAGGGGGGCACCGTCTTCCGCGACGCGGCGGAACTGGCCGAGCGTTTCGCGTCGCTGGGCGCCACGCCGAAGGCGGAGGTCGGTGTGTACTGCGGCTCCGGGGTCTCCGCCGCGCATGAGGTCCTGGCCCTCGCGGTCGCGGGTGTCCCCGCCGCCCTGTACGTCGGCTCCTGGAGCGAATGGTCGGCCGACCCGTCCCGCCCCGTCGCCACCGGCCCGCAGCCCGGCTGAGCCCCCGTCAGGGCCCGTAACGGGGCGTCGCACCACGGCACCCGCCCGCTCCCTGCATTCCAGGGGGCGGGCGGACGGTGCGTCACGCGTCGGGAAAGGCCTCAAGGGCCCTCCCGTTACTCCGGCTTCTTGCGCCGGGTACCGAAGACGATCTCGTCCCAGCTGGGCACCGCGGCGCGGCGGCCCGGTCGTACACCGTCCGCCTCGGCCTGCCGGTCCGTCGTCCCGGTCAGCCGGTCGCGATGGCCGGCCACCGCGCGCGGCATCAGTACATCGGCGTACGCGGAACCCGCGCCCGCACCCGCACTCGCCGCCGGGGCGGGCGGCTCCTCGACCTCGGCCTCGGACTCCTCGTCGCTCTGTGCCGACTTCACGGCCTCCGGGACGACCATGTCGCCACGGAAGCTCGGCACCGCCTCCAGCAGGCTGGTCAGCGAATCCCGCTCGCCGACGGCCTCCTCAGCGACCTGCGGCTCGCCGTCGTCGTCACCGGACTGCGCCGCGCGCTCGCCGCGCTCGGACGACTGCCGGTCCAACGCACGGTCCAGCGGCCGGTCACGCGGCAGCCGCGCGATCCGCGGCACGAACGGGAAGCTCGGCTCGGGCGTGTCGTCGCTCTCGCCGATCAGCGCCCGCGCCTCGTCGTCCACCGCCTGGACGAGACGCCGCGGCGGGTCGTACGTCCAGCTCGCGGAGTGCGGTTCGGTGGCGACACGGTAGACCAGCAGTACCTCCCAGGTGCCGTCGTCGCGGCGCCAGGAGTCCCACTGGACGCTGTCCTTGTCGGCGCCGCGCAGCAGCAGTCGCTCCGCCACCGCCTCGCCGAGCTGCGGACCGGTGTTCTCGCCGGGGCGCCGTACCGGGGTCTTGCGGGCCCGCTCGGCCATGAAGGCGCGCTCGGCGAGCACCGGGCCCTCGAAGCGGCGCACCCGGTCGACGGGGATGCCGGCGAGCTGGGCGACCTCCTCGGCGGAGGCACCGGCTCTTATACGGGCCTGGATGTCCCGCGGGCGCAGGTGGCTCTCGACCTCGATCTCGATCTGGCCGAGGCGTGCACGGTCATTGCGGACGGCGGCGCGCAGCCGTTCGTCGATCGGAAGCGTGTACTCGGTGCTGTCCGCAGCTTTGAGCACCAGCCGTGTGCCGTCGTTGGAGACGGCCACGACACGCAGTTCGGGCATGGGGACCTCCCGGGTGGTGCCTGCCGACGTCACTCGCGTCGCTGCTTCCGCTAGTCGAGTGTGGCCTGCCCGGGTGCAGCCTGCCACAACATTGCCGAGTTGCCCGGCGTGTCGGGGCTTGGCCCTGAAACGCCGTTATGACACGGTTACCTGTTCGCCACGCTCAGTGACCATGCCGCTTGTCCTGTCGCCGTTCACCCGTACCGAGCGGCGGCGCCCCGGTGTGAGTGCCGCCTTCATGGCCCCCTCCCATGGGTTCCGGGCAGCCGGACGGGAACCGGGGCCAGGGCTCGCCACAGTACTCCATTCGGACCACTGAGGTGGACCGCCGCGCCGCTGAACTTCTGGGCGGGCAACGGAGTTGGGTCGTCTTGTCGATCTCTCTACCTGGCGTGTCGGTGGCGAGTTTCACAGATTCCCCAAAATCGGAACTTTTGGCTCCGCCGAATGGTCACTCCTCCATGCAGGATGGATCGAAGCGGCTATCAAAGGTTGGAGATGGACGAAGAAACCGAAAGCGACACGAAGAAGAAGGAGAGGCGGATAGACCTGAGCGTTGCTCAGGTGGCCGGCAGCGCGCTCGCCGCGGCGGTCGCCGCGTACCTCGCGGGCCGGCTCGGCGTCTACGGAACCATCATCGGAGCCGGTGTGGTCAGTGTCGTGGCCACTACGGGCGGTTCGATATTCCAGCACCTGTTCCGGCGCACCGGTGAACAGCTCAAGGAGGCGACGGTCACCACCCGGCCGAGGCCGCGCCGCCCCTCCGCCGCCCGCACTCGATCCACCACACCGGATGTCCGGCCGGCCGGCCCCACGATGGTGTTGCCGACCTTCGACAAGGAGGGCACGGAGGACAAGGTCACCTCCGTCGCGGCCAGGACGTCCGCGCCCGGCACCGCCCGTACGCAGCTGATCCCGCGGGCCGGACAGGCCCGTCGGCGCGACCTGGCAGGCGCCCACCCCGCCCCGCCGGCGGATGACGCGACGCGGCCGCTGCGGGCCGCCGGCGCCGAGGCGACCCGCGCCCTGCGCGCGGTGGACGGCAGTGCCCCGGGGCGGTCCGCCGACCGGACACAACTGGTGCCGCGCCTCGACGACCAGACCATGGCGCTGGGTCAGGCGGCTGCCCGTCCGGCCGGCATTCCGGCCGCGCGACACCCGGGCGGCCCGCCCGAGGAGCTGAGCACCGCGACGTACGGCACGCGGCTGCGCGGCTGGAAGCGGCCGACGCTCGGTGCGCTCGCGGTCTTCGCGCTCGCCATGGGGGTGGTCACCGGCACCGAGCTGATCACCGGGCAGACGCCGAGCGGGGCGCAGGGCACGACCCTGAGCAACCTCACTCACACCGGGGGAGGGGGGCGCCAGCAGCACCGTTCCCCGCAGTCGCCCGGTTCCGGTCATTCCCCGGACGGCGGCAGTCGGCACGGCGGCGCAGACCGCCGGAGCCCGGAGCCGGACGACTCGGGCGACACCGGCAGCGGTGCCGGTACGGACAAGGGCGGCGGCACGCCGTCGCCGGACCCGAGTCCGTCCGACGGCGGCAGGACCTCGCCGGATCCCGGCACGCCGTCGTCGCCGGACCCGTCCCCGAGCGGTTCCGCCGGTGACGGGCACACCGGCTCCGGCGACGGCCCGGCCGGCACCGGAGAGCAGGGGGACCCTCCGGCCGGACAGCAGTCCGGCGGGCCGGTCCCCGATCCCGGCGCTTCCTGAGCCGGCGGCGGTCCGGCAGGGGCCGTCCCGACGAGGCGGACCCGCCACGGCCGCGGCCCGTCGCCCACCCCGGGGCGCCGGGCCGCGGCCGTCGTCGGTCAGTCCCCCAGGACCCGCCGCAGATAGGCATTGGCGAACCGGCGTTCCGGGTCCAGCCGGTCGCGCAGTGCGGTGAACTCCCCGAACCGCGGATAGGCGTCGGCGAGGTAGGCGGCGTCGCGGGTGTGCAGCTTCCCCCAGTGCGGCCGCCCCTCGTGTGCCGTCATGATCCGTTCGGCGGCCGCGAAATACGCTCCGTACGGTGTCCCGCGGTACATGTGTACGGCGAGGTAGACGGTGTCCCGGCCCGAAGCGGTGGACAGCGGGATGTCGTCAGCGGGCGCGGTCCGCACCTCGACCGGGAAGCTGACCTTGAAGTCCGAGCGCTCCACCAGGGCCTTGAGTTCACCCAGTGCCGCCACCGCGGCCGCCCGGGGCAGTGCGTACTCCATCTCCACGAACCGCACCCGACGCGGCGAGGTGAACACCTTGTACGAGATGTCGGTGTACGTACGGGCCGACAGGGCGCGGCTGGAGATCTTGGCGATGCCCGGTATGGCGGCCGGGACCGCCCGCCCGACGGCGCAGGCGAGCTGGAAGACCCCGTTGGACAGCAGCTCGTCCTCGACCCAGCCGCTGACCCTCCCGGGCGGTGCCGCCGGCCCCTGGCTGCGGTTGTTGCGCTTGGTGTTGCAGTTGCCGGTGTGCGGGAACCAGTAGAACTCGAAGTGTTCGTTCTCGGCGACCAGTTCGTCGAAGCGGTCCGTCACCTCGTCGAAGGGCATCGGCTCCTCGCGGGCGGTCAGCCAGAACTCCGGCTCCACGGCGAAGGTCAGCTCGCTGATCACACCCAGCGCGCCCAGGCCCAGCCGCGCCGCGGCGAAGACCTCGGGGTTCTCCCCGGCGGAACAGGCCAGGACCGAGCCGTCGGCGGTGACCAGCTCCAGGGCGGTGGTCTGGGCGGCGAGCGACGCCGAGTCGCGGCCGGTGCCATGCGTGCCGGTGGACGTCGCCCCGGAGACCGTCTGCTCCATGATGTCGCCCATGTTGGTCAGCGACAGTCCGTGTGCGGCCAGCGTCTCGTTGAGGTGCTTGAGCGGTGTACCGGCCGCCACCGTCACCGTGCCGGCCTCGCGGTCGACCGAGCGGACGCCGGTCAGCCGGTCGGGGCGGATCAGCAGCCCGTCGGTGGCGGCGGCCGGGGTGAAGGAGTGGCCGGTGCCGGCGGCCTTGACCGTCAGCCCGTCCGCTGCGGCGGCGCGGACCGCGGCCGCCACCTCCTCGGTGCTCGCCGGGGCCACGCTCCGGGTGGGGCGGGCGGTGACATTGCCCGCCCAGTTGCGCCACGGCCCGATGGTCGGACCCCGCCCTCCCGAGCCGCCGACGGCGTTGCTGACTGCCATGGTGACGTCCCCTCCCTCCGCGCGGGCAGGCCGTGTCCGGCCGCCGTTGTTGAGCGCATGATGTCAGTAGCCGACGCCCCGTCAGGGAGGGGTGACGGGAATCACAGCGGCGCGGAACCAGCCCGAACCGCCCGGCTCCCGGACATGTCGTACCGCGGGTAACTCCCCGGCGGGAGGGGTGGGTTCCCGCGGACGGGCGGGATGGCGGGCGTGGCAGGGGTGACGCGGACGGGCGAGGCCGGGCGAAGCCGGTCCCCGTCGCACGCCTACGCGACGCTCTCCTCGCCCCGCCGCTCCGTGGCCGGATCGGCCGGGCCGGTCGGGCCGGGCAGGCCTCCCGCCACGGCCGGGCCTGTCGCCGTGGGTGCGGACTGCGGGCGGAGCCTGCGGTAGCCCGCGAAGGCCACCAGTGCGGCGAGCAGGCCCGCCGTCCCCGGCACCAGGTAGCCCCGGGCGGCCCCGGCCGCGTCCACCACCCAGCCGGCGGCCGACGACCCCAGTGCGACGCCCACTGCCAGGCCGGTGCCGGTCCAGCTCATGCCCTCGGTCAGCTTCGCCCGCGGCACGTGCTCCTCGACCAGCGCCATCGTGGTCACCATCGTCGGCGCGACGGACAGTCCGGCGACGAACAGCGCGACGGCCAGCAGCGGCAGCGAGCCCACCAGTTGCAGCGGCACCATGCTCACGGCCATCACGCACACCCCCGCCACCCAGCGGCGGGACGGATGCCCCTTGGGGTGGAGCAGGCCGAAGACCGCGCCGGCCGCACACGAGCCGAGCGCATAGACGGCCAGGACCAGACTGGCCGCCGCCTTGTGCCCGACCTCCTCGGCGAAGGCCACGGTCACCACGTCGACCGCCCCGAAGATCGTGCCGGTGGCCACGAACGTCACCACCAGCACCTGCAGCCCCCGTGAGCGCAGCGCGGACCCCTTGGTGTGGTGTTCGCGCGGATGCGGAACCGGCTCCGTCGCCCGCTGCGCCGTCAGCCAGAAGACACCGGCGGCCAGGAAAGCGGCGGCCAGCAGTGGCCCCGCCTCCGGGAACCACGCGGTGGACAGGCCGATGGACAGGATCGGCCCGACGATGAAGCACAGCTCGTCGACGATCGACTCCCACGAGTACGCGGTGTGCAGCTCTCGCGGGGACCCGCGGTAGAGCTCGGCCCAACGCGCCCGGATCATCGCCCCCACACTCGGCACGCACCCCGCACAGGCCGCGAAGACGAACAGCAGCCAGTCGGCCCAGCCCTGCTGCGCGCTCAGCAGCAGTCCGGCGACCGCGGTGACCGACACCAGGGTGGCCGGGCGCAGCACCCGGCGCTGGCCGTGCCGGTCCACCAGGCGGGAGATCTGCGGGCCGAGGACCGCGGCGGACAGCGCAATCGTCGCGGACAAGGCGCCGGCCAGGCCGTAGCGGCCGGTCAGCTGGGAGATCATCGTGACGATCCCGATGCCCAGCATCGACAAGGGCATCCGGCCCAGCAGCCCGGCGGCGGAGAACGACTTGGTGCCGCGGCGGCCGAAGAGGGCGCGGTAGGGACTGGGCAACGGGGGTGCTCCGCCGGTGAGGACCGATGAGATCGGTAAGGAATGACAGGGGCTGATACAGCTTACGGGCGGTGGGCCGTCGGACGCCGCCGGATTTCCGCCACCGCCCGCCGCGGCGGCCGGTCCTCCCGGCGCCGGGACCTGCCCGCCGCACCCATGGGAAGGGTGGCAGGATCGATGGCATGCCCGAACAGTGCGATCCCCGCCCGTATGACGCCCTGCTGCTGCTGTCCTTCGGCGGTCCCGAAGGCCCCGACGACGTGGTCCCGTTCCTGGAGAACGTCACCCGCGGCCGCGGCATCCCCCGTGAGCGACTGAAGGAGGTGGGGCAGCACTACTTCCTGTTCGGCGGCGTCAGCCCCATCAACGCCCAGAACCGGGAACTGCTGGACGCACTGCGCACGGACTTCGCCGAGCACGGACTGGACCTGCCCGTCTACTGGGGCAACCGCAACTGGGCGCCCTACCTGACCGACACCCTGCGCACCATGGTCCACGACGGCCACCGCCGTATCGCCGTCCTGGCGACCAGCGCCTATGCCTCGTACTCGGGCTGCCGGCAGTACCGCGAGAACCTCGCCGACGCCCTCGCCGCCCTGCGGGCCGAGGGCCTGGAGCCGCCCCGGGTCGACAAGCTGCGGCACTACTTCAACCACCCCGGCTTCGTCCGGCCGATGGTCGACGGCGTGCTGGCGTCCCTCGCGGGCCTGCCCCAGGAGGTGCGAGGCGGCGCCCATCTCGCCTTCACCACGCACTCCATCCCCACCGCCGCGGCCGACACCTCCGGTACTCCCGCCGACCACACGCAGGACGGCGCGGGCGGCGCCTATGTCGCCCAGCACCTGGACGTGGCGCAGGTGATCGCGGACGCCGTCCGGGCGGAGACCGGTGTGGACCACCCCTGGCAGCTCGTCTACCAGTCCCGCAGCGGGGCCCCGCACATCCCGTGGCTGGAGCCGGACATCTGCGATCACCTGGAGGAGCGGCACGCCGCCGGTGTCCCGGCCGTCGTGATGGCTCCCATCGGGTTCGTCTCCGACCACATGGAGGTCAAGTACGACCTCGACACCGAAGCCACCGCCAAGGCCGCCGAGCTGGGACTTCCGGTCGCCAGGTCGGCGACGGTGGGCGCCGACCCGCGGTTCGCGGCGGCCGTCCGCGACCTCCTCCTGGAGCGCGCGGCCGCCGAACGGGGCCGTGCCCCGGAGCGCTGCGCCCTGGGCGCCCTCGGTGCCGGCCACGACCTGTGCCCGGTCGGCTGCTGCCCCGCGCGGGCTCCGCGCCCGGCCGCCGCCGGGGCCGACTGGCACGGCCCGGCCGACCGGGCCCCCGCATAAGCCCCCACACCCACGCCCTCGCCCCGATCCCCCGACCACCGCTCGTCCGAGCAAGGAGCATCGTGCCCGACCCGCTGCACCCCGCCGCCCCCCAGACCGCCCCGGCGCAGACCGCCCCGGCGCCGAGCGACGCGCTGTACGACGAACTCCTCGACCTGGCCCTGGAGGCGGCCCGCCGTGCGGGGGCGCTGCTGCGCGACGGCCGGCCCGCCGACCTCGGTGTGGCCGCCACCAAGTCCAGCCCCATCGACGTCGTCACCGAGATGGACCTCGCCTCCGAGAAGCTGATCACCGGCTTCCTCGCGGAGCACCGCCCCGACGACGGCTTCCTGGGGGAGGAGGGCGCCAGCACCGACGGCACCAGCGGCATCCGCTGGGTCATCGACCCCGTCGACGGCACCGTGAACTACCTCTACGGGCTGCCGGCCTGGTCGGTGTCCATCGCGGCGGAGAGGGACGGCGAGGTGGTCGTCGGGGTCGTCGCCGCCCCGATGCGCGGCGAGACCTACCAGGCCGTCGTCGGTCGTGGCGCGTTCAACAACGGCGAGCGCATCCGCCACCGGCCCGCCCCGCCGCTCTCCCAGGCGCTCGTCGGCACCGGGTTCGGCTACCTCGCCGAGCGCCGGGCCGGCCAGGCGGAGGTGGTGCGCACGCTGCTGCCACAGGTCCGCGACATCCGGCGCGGCGGCTCGGCCGCGATCGACCTGTGTGATGTGGCCTGCGGCCGGCTCGACGCCTACTACGAACGTGGTCTGAACCCCTGGGACCTGGCGGCCGGCGCGCTGATCGCCCGCGAGGCCGGGGCGCTCACCGGGGGCCGCCCCGGCCGGCCGGCCTCCCACGAGCTGACCCTCGCCGCCTCCCCGGCCCTCTTCGAGCAGCTGCAGCCGCTCCTGGACGAGCTCGGCGCCTGGCACGACTGACCGGACCCGCGTCCGGGCACGACAGCGCCCCGGCACCCTCCCCTGGATGCCGGGGCGCTCTCGTCGTACGCCGGGGAGAGGTCAGGCGTTGCTGACCGCTCCGTACCGCACGCCGTGCTCGGTCGCCAGACGCTGCAGGTCCTCGAGTTCTGCCTGCTCGACCTCGGCGAGGAAGTCGTCGCCCGCAGCGCGGGCCCGGTCCAGATCAGCTTCGGTGTTCTCTATGCGCTGCAAAATGCCTGCGGTGAACGCGTCCATTGCGCCCCCTCGTCGTGGGTCGGTGGGCACGGGGGTGTGCCGACGGGCGGTTCGATCACGGCGTGGTCCCTGCGACGGATCAGTTCAAGGCGGATAGCCGAAATAAACAGGGCGTGATCGCGGGTGTGCAGTCGTCCTCCCCACCCCTCACCTCAGGGAAACCTCAACCCGCTCGGGAATCCTGCCGTCGGGTGCCGCCCCGGGGCCCTCCACCCCTCCGCACCCCCCTTACCGCCGGTTTATGGCTCTTCGGGGCAGGATGGAAGAGCTCTGAAGACATTGTTGTGCCTGCCCGAAAGGGCCCTGAGGAAGGACTAGCGACGTGCGTGTTCTCGTCGTCGAGGACGAGCAGCTGCTCGCCGATGCGGTGGCCACCGGACTACGCCGGGAGGCCATGGCGGTCGACGTGGTCTACGACGGCGCTGCCGCCCTGGAACGGATCGCGGTCAACGACTATGACGTCGTCGTGCTGGACCGTGACCTTCCGGTCGTCCACGGCGACGATGTCTGCCGCAAGATCGTCGAGCTGGGGATGCCCACCCGGGTCCTGATGCTCACCGCCTCCGGCGACGTCAGCGACCGCGTCGAGGGCTTGGAGATCGGCGCGGACGACTACCTTCCCAAGCCCTTCGCCTTCACCGAGCTGACCGCCCGGGTCCGGGCTCTCGGACGCCGTACGACCGTCGCACTGCCGCCCGTCCTGGAGCGGGCCGGCATCAAGCTCGACCCCAACCGCCGCGAGGTCTTCCGCGACGGCAAGGAGGTCCAGCTCGCCCCCAAGGAGTTCGCGGTGCTGGAGGTCCTGATGCGCAGCGAGGGCACGGTCGTCTCGGCGGAGCAGCTTCTGGAGAAGGCCTGGGACGAGAACACCGACCCGTTCACCAACGTCGTACGGGTCACGGTCATGACGCTGCGCCGCAAGCTCGGCGAGCCCGCGGTGATCGTCACGGTCCCCGGCTCGGGATACCGGATCTGACCGGCGATGCCTTCCCTGCCTTCGTTCTCCAAGGCGGCCAACCCGCCGCCCCCCGTTCCGCCCAAGCCGACCTGGGACCCCAGGCCGGTCGATGTCCGCCCGTTCCCGTGGCTGCGGCCGACCATCCGGATACGGCTGACGCTGCTGTACGGCGGCATGTTCCTGATGGCCGGGATCGTGCTGCTGACGATCATCTACATGCTGGCCGCGGACGCGCTGCACGACGGCAGCGCGCTGCCCCTGAAGATCCTCGGCGGGAAGTTCCAGTCGACCAGTGACATCTGCGACCTGCCCACCGAGACGTCCGGACAACTGCTCCAGCAGGCCGTCGAACAGTGCCTGCAGCACCAGCGCGCGGTGGCCCTCAACAGCCTCCTCAACCGCTCCCTGCTGGCTTTGCTGGGTTTGACGGTGGTGGCGTTCGCTTTCGGTTATGCGATGGCGGGGCGGGTGTTGTCGCCGTTGGGGCGTATTACGCGGACGGCTCAGCGGGTGGCGGGTTCGGATCTGCACCGGCGGATCGAGTTGGGGGGTCCTGATGATGAGCTGAAGGAGCTTGCGGACACGTTTGACGAGATGCTGGACCGGCTGGACCGGGCGTTCGAGTCGCAGCGGCGGTTCGTGTCGAATGCTTCGCACGAGTTGCGGACGCCGTTGGCGATCAACCGGACGCTGCTGGAGGTGCAGCTGGCGGATCCGGGGGCGTCGCCGGAGCTGGCGCAGCTGGGCAAGACGCTGCTGGCGACCAATGAGCGCAGTGAGCAGCTGGTGGAGGGGTTGTTGCTGCTGGCGCGCAGTGAGAACAAGGTCGTGGACAAGAAGCCGGTGGATGTGGCGGAGGTGGCGTCGCAGGCGGTGGAGCAGATGCGTGAGGAGGCGCAGGCCAAGGGGGTGGCGTTGCGGGGGGTGCGGGAGCAGGTGTTCGTGCAGGGCAATGGGGTGCTGCTGGAGCGGATCGCGCTGAATCTGGTGCAGAACGCGGTGCGCTACAACGTGCCGGAGGAGGGCTGGGTGGAGGTGATGACCCAGCCGCAGCCGGGGTGTGCGGTGCTGGTGGTCTCCAATACCGGTCCGGTGGTGCCGGCCTATGAGGTGGAGAACCTTTTCGAGCCGTTCCGGCGGCTGCGCACGGAGCGGACCGGGAGTGACAAGGGGGTCGGGCTGGGGCTGTCCATCGTGCGTTCGGTGGTGCGTGCGCATGACGGCACGATCACGGCCCGGCCCCGTGAGGGCGGCGGACTGGTGATGCGGGTCGTCCTGCCGCTCTGACGCAGGCCACAGGGGGGTTGTACGCCCGCTGGAGCCGCTGTGCACCCCCCTGGGCAGCCATCGGACATCTGTGCGTACGATCGCCCGTCTCGCGGCCGTACACCGCCTCGCCTGCCGGTTTGACGGCAAGGGGGGTCGGCGTGGATCCTTCGCCGAGTTCGCTTTGCGCGGAATTGAACCGGTCCGCCCGCCGGTCAGTGCGTGTGTGATGCCTCACAGGCGCGATTTTCCGGCCATCTACGCTCTGTGATCAAAAAGCCTGTCGGAATGCCGGGGACGTCCGGGTTTCCGGGGGGTGAGATCACGGGAAGTAGAGGTGATGGGCTGCGCGAGGTGCGACATTCGGACCGTGTACGGTCCTGATCGCCATCCAAACCGATCACCTCTTCAGGGGTGCGGTTGGGTGTCGATTGAGTAACAGACCTTGATGTGAGGCAAAATCTCCGCCTCAGGTCGGGCACAAGTCCGGCCTCTCACGCGTTACGAGCGCTGAGACACCGCAGACACCCAGAGGGGGAGAGCGAAAATGGCTACGGATTACGACACCCCACGCAAGACCGACGACGACCTCAACGAGGACAGCATCGAAGAGCTGAAGTCGCGGCGGAACGACAAGTCCGCCTCGGCCGTCGACGTCGACGAGTTCGAGCAGGCCGAGGGCCTGGAGCTGCCCGGCGCGGACCTGTCCAACGAAGAACTGGCCGTGCGCGTGCTGCCCAAGCAGCAGGACGAGTTCACGTGCATGAGCTGCTTCCTGGTCCACCACCGCAGCCAGCTCGCCGCGGAGGACAAGAACGGGCAGCCGATCTGCCGCGACTGCGCGGCCTGAGTCCGGCTCTACGCCGTGGCAGGCGTGAACCCGTTCCGCAAGGGCTCCAAGGGCGTCGAAGGCTCGGCGGCCGGCGCACGATCACGCGAGGAAACCGCGCCCGTGCCCGCCGACCCGAGCGCCCTTCCCGCGGAACGGACGACCGGCGCACTGCAGTGGGGGCACCTCCCGCTCGAGCGAAGCCGAGAGCGGGGGAGGGGCCGCACGGCCTCGTTCGTGGCCCTGGTCGGCCGTGGCGCCGGAAGAACCGGCGGCAGGGTACGGGCCGGAGTGGCCGTGATCGCCGACCGGATCATCGAGACCGCCCCGCGGGTTCCGGTCCGTGACCTCGCCATCCTGCGCGCCCAGTTCCCCGGACTGACCCCCGAGGACCTGGCCGACAAGCTGGTCGTCGGCGCCTGCGCAGCCACCGGGGCCGTCGGAGCGGGCGTCGGAGCGGCAGCGATGCTGCCCGTACCGCCCGCCATGCCGGCCGAGCTGGCCGCCGAGATCACCGGCGTCGCCTCGGTCGAGATCAAACTGATCGCCGAGCTGCACGAGGTCTACGGCCTGCGGCCGGCCGGGAATTTCCGGCAGCGCGGTATGGCCTATCTGACGTCCTGGACGGAGGAACGGGGCGTCGACCTCACCAAACCGGCCTCGCTCAACGTCGCCCTCGGTGTGCAGATGAGGCGTGAGCTGCGCCAGCAGATCATGAAGCGCACGCTGCGCAATCTCCCCAACCTCGCCCCGTTCATGATCGGCGCCTCCGTCGGCGCGTTCATGAACCGCAGGGACACCAGAAAGCTCGCGGAGAAAATCCGTAAGGACCTGCGCACGAAGCAGGTCCCCTGGGAGGCCCTTCCCCCCTCCGCGCCGGACGCCCCCGCGGCCGGCGAACCGACCGGGGAAGCCCCGCCGCCACCGGGCGGCTGACCCGCCCCTGCGCGCCGGTCAGCCCCGTCCGGCCGCCAGTGCCGCCACCAGGCGCTCCGGCGTCCGCGTCGAGAGATAGGCGTACGGCGTCGGGTCCTGCGGATCGGTGATCTCCACCCGCACCGCGGTACGGATGTAGCCGCGCAGCAGCATGAACGCACGGGCGTCGGCCTTGTGCGTACGCCACGCCAGCGCCTCGTCCGCGTCCAGCGCCCGCGCCTCGCCCAGTGCCGTCACCGGGATCTTCGCGTCGCCGGCGATCAGGGCGCCGCCCACCACCCGGATCCGCACCGAGCCGTACGAGCTCACCGCCACCGCGGACAGGGCCGCTCCGCCGATCAGCCCGCCCAGCATCCACAGCGTCCCCAGGGGGAGCAGCATCAGGGCGCAGGCAACGCCGATCATCGCGGCGATCACCCACCAGGACCGGGGCGCGGTGAGGCGTTCTTCGTACGGCTGCATGGCTCCAGCTTGGCACGGCGGCGCGGGCCCGTTACGCGCGCGGGTAGGGTCTGACCTCGTGAGTGGAACTGACGAACCCAGGGCGCGGCTGACGCCACCGGCGGACGCCGCCGCTCCGGTCCGGCATGCCGACGCGCCGGCCCCCGGAGAACTCCTCGGCGCGCACTACGACCGGTGCTTCGGCTGCGGCACGGGCCAGCCGCACGGCCTGCATCTGGAGGCACGGGCCGGCGACGGCGTGAGCGTGTCCGCCGAGTTCACCGTCAAGGAGGCCCACCAGGGCGCGCCGGGCCTGGCGCACGGCGGGGTGCTGGCCACCGCGCTGGACGAGACCCTGGGCTCGCTGAACTGGCTGCTGCGGGTGATCGCGGTGACCGGGCGGCTGGAGACCGACTTCGTACGGCCGGTGCCGCTGGGCACGGTGCTGCACCTGGACGCGCGGGTCACCGCGGTGCACGGGCGCAAGATCTACTCGACGGCCGTGGGGCGCATAGGCGGTCCGGACGGCCCCGTCGCGGTGCGTGCCGAGGCCGTCTTCATCGAGGTGAAGGTCGACCACTTCATCGACAACGGCAGGACCGAGGAGATCCAGGCGGCGATGTCCGACCCGGACCAGCTCAAGCGAGCGCGCGCCTTTGAGGTGAACCCATGAGTCAGGGACGGAATCCGGTGGACGTGCTGCTGCGGCGGCTGGATCCGGACGTGCCCGTTCCGGCGTACGGGCACCCCGGCGACGCGGGCGTGGATCTGGTGACCACCGAGGCCGCCGAGCTGGCGCCGGGGGAGCGCACCGTGCTGCCCACCGGGGTGTCGATCGCGCTGCCCGACGGGTATGCGGCCTTTGTGCACCCGCGGTCCGGACTGGCCGCGCGCTGCGGCCTGGCGCTGGTGAATGCCCCCGGGACGGTGGATGCCGGGTACCGTGGAGAGATCAAGGTGATCGTGGTCAATCTGGACCCGCGCGAGAGCGTGCGGTTCGAGAGGTTCGACCGGATCGCCCAACTGGTCGTCCAGCAGGTCGAGAAGGTGCGCTTCCACGAGGTGGCGGAACTTCCCGGCTCGGCGCGGGCCGAGGGGGGATTCGGTTCCACCGGCGGTCATGCGGCGGTGGGCGGCTCCACGGGCGGGAATGAATACGCATCGGTCGGTGCCGACCGGGAAGGACAGTGACGTGTTCGGACGTCGCAAGAAGAACGAGGCTCCTGAAGAGTCGGTCGAGGACACCACGCTCGACGAGCACGCGGTGAGCGACGCCGACGAGGACGAGGCGCCGCAGCAGCGGCTCAATCTTCCGCCCGCGCCGCGCCCCGACGGTCCCTGGGACGCGTCGGAGATCTCCGAGCCCGGCGAGGGCCGGGTCGACCTCGGCGGGCTGTTCGTGCCGGGTGTCGAGGGCATGGAGCTCCGGGTGGAGGTCGCCGGTGACGCCATCGTCGCCGCGACCGTGGTGCTGCAGGACAGCGCCGTGCAGCTGCAGGCCTTCGCCGCCCCCAAGAACGAGGGCATCTGGGGCGAGGTCCGCGAGGAGATCGCGGCCGGCATCACCCAGCAGGGCGGTGTCATCGACGAGGTCGAGGGCCCGCTGGGCTGGGAGCTGCGGGCCCAGGTGCCCGTACAGCTGCCGGACGGCACGAACGGTGTGCAGGTCGTGCGCTTCGTCGGAGTCGACGGCCCCCGGTGGTTCCTGCGCGGTGTGATCTCCGGCCAGGGCGCGGTGCAGCCGCAGGCCGCCAGCGTGCTGGAACACATCTTCCGGGACACCGTCATCATCCGCGGCGAGGGCCCGATGGCCCCCCGCGACCCGATCGTCCTGAAGCTGCCGGACGACGCCCAGATGGTGCCGGACGGCGTGCAGCAGGACCAGGTCGAGCAGTCGCGTTTCGGCGGTGGTGTGGAGCGTCTGGAGCGTGGACCGGAGATCACCGAGATCCGCTGACACCTCCGGCGGCCGGGCGGCGTGAGGGCGCCCCGGTTACGGCTGGATCGTGACGGTCAGCAGGGCCCGTACTCCCCTTCGGGGGGTGCGGGCCCGCTGTGTTTGTGCAGGTCAGGTCGCGATGCGTAGGAAAGTCGTCAAGGGAGCGCCAATGGCCGTAAGGGAGCCGTCAACAGTGGTCACGGGCGGCCGGAACGGCGCTTTGCTCTAGGGGTCCTGTCCGCCCCGTCCACTAGGAGCACACGATGGCCGATGTGGCCTTCGTCGTCGTCACGATCGCGGTCTTCGCGCTGGTGGCTCTCGTCGCCAAGGGGGTGGCGAAGCTGTGACCGCGGAGAACATCGTCGGCCTGGTCGTGGCCGTCGCCCTGCTCGGCTACCTGGTCCTCGCCCTCGTCTTCCCGGAGAGGTTCTGAGGTGTCGACTGCTGCTGCCGCAGCGGGCCACATGAGCCCCGTTCTCGCGGGCGTCCTCCAGCTGACAGCGCTCATCGCGGCGCTGGCCCTGGCGTACCGCCCCCTCGGCGACCACATGGCCGCCGTCTACACGTCCCCCAGGCACCTCCGGATCGAGAAGGCCGTCTACCGCTGCATAGGTGCCGACGCCGACACGCAGATGCGCTGGCCGGCCTACCTGCGCGGCGTCCTGGCGTTCTCCGCGGCGGGGGTGCTCTTCCTCTACCTGCTGCAGCGCGTCCAGGGCGGTATGCCGCTGTCCCTCGGCTTCGCGTCGATCAGCCCGGACCAGGCCTTCAACACCGCGGCGTCCTTCGTCGCCAACACCAACTGGCAGTCCTACAGCGGCGAACAGGCGATGGGCCACGTCGTGCAGACCGCCGGTCTCGCGGTGCAGAACTTCGTCTCCGCCGCCACCGGCATGGCCGTTGCCGTCGCTCTCGTCCGCGGCTTCGCCCTCCCCCGAGCTCTCGGCTCCGCTCGAGCAGGGGGTACCCCCAACCGCACCGGCGAGCTGGGCAACTTCTGGGCCGACCTGGTCCGCGGCACCGTACGGGTGCTGCTGCCGATCGCGGTCATCGGCGCCCTCGTCCTGGTGGCCTGTGGTGCCGTCCAGAACTTCTCGGGCATCCATGAGGTCGGTCAGTTCATGGGCGGCTCCCAGCAGACCAACGGCGGCGCGGTCGCCTCCCAGGAGGTCATCAAGGAACTGGGCACCAACGGGGGCGGCTACTTCAACGCCAACTCCGCCCACCCCTTCGAGAACCCCGATGCCTTCACCAACCTCTTCGAGGTCTTCCTGATCCTGGTCATCCCGTTCGCGCTCACCCGGACCTTCGGCAAGCTGGTCGGGAACGTGCGGCAGGGTTACGCGATCCTCGCCACGATGGGCGTCATCTGGCTGGGCTTCACGGCCCTGATGATGTGGACCGAGTTCGCCCACGGCGGCCCGGCCCTGCAGGCCGCGGGCGGCGCCATGGAAGGCAAGGAGACCCGCTTCGGCATCGCCGGTTCCTCGATCTTCTCGGTGGCCACCACCCTCACGTCCACCGGCGCGGTGGACTCCTTCCACTCCTCCTTCACGGCCTTCGGCGGCGGGATCCAGCTGCTCGGCATGATGCTCGGTGAGATCGCGCCCGGCGGCGTGGGCTCCGGCCTCTACGGCATGCTCGTCATGGCGGTCATCGCGGTGTTCATCGCCGGTCTGATGGTCGGCCGCACACCCGAGTACCTGGGCAAGAAGATCGGCACCCGCGAGATCAAGCTCGCCGCCTGCTACATCCTCATCACCCCGACGCTGGTGCTCGGCTTCACCGCCGCCTCGATGGTGCTGCCCGACGCGCTGGGCTCGATGCTCAACACCAAGGCGCTGGGCGCCGGTTCGCACGGCTTCTCCGAGGTGCTGTACGCGTTCACCTCCGGCGCCAACAACAACGGTTCGGCCTTCGGCGGCCTGAACGCCAATACGCCCTGGTACAACACCACGATCGGTCTGGCGATGCTGCTCGGCCGCTTCCTGCCGATGGTGTTCGTGCTCGCCCTGGCCGGCTCGCTCGCCGGGCAGCAGCCGGTCCCGGAGACCGCGGGCACCCTCCGTACCGAGAAGCCGCTCTTCGCCGGGCTGCTCGTCGGCACGATCCTGATCATCACCGGTCTGACCTACTTCCCGGCGCTGGCCCTCGGGCCGCTGGCGGAGGGGCTGTCATGACCGTCCCCGTGAAACCGGAGGAGTCCGGCTCCATGTCCACCGCCACCGAGACCCGTGCTCCGCACCAGGACGTCCCCCGTGGGCACCAGCCCGGCGACGGCCGTGTGGGCGGCGGTCTCTTCAACCCCAGGCAGCTGCTCACGTCCCTGCCGGACGCGCTGCGCAAACTCGACCCACGGGTGATGGTCAAGTCCCCCGTGATGTTCGTGGTCGAGGTCGGCTCCGTGCTGACCACGATCTTCGCCTGCACGGACCCCACCGACTGGTTCGGCTGGGCGATCGCCGTCTGGCTGTGGCTGACCGTCCTCTTCGCCAACCTCGCCGAGGCGGTCGCCGAGGGCCGGGGCAAGGCGCAGGCCGACACCCTGCGCCAGGCCAAGACCGACACCGTGGCACGCCGGCTGAGCGGCAGCGACGAGGAGCGGGTGCCCGGCACCGAGCTGCGCATCGGCGACCTCGTCGTGTGCGAGTCGGGGGACGTCATTCCCGGTGACGGCGATGTCGTCGAAGGGGTGGCGTCCGTTGACGAGTCCGCCATCACCGGCGAGTCGGCTCCGGTCATCCGCGAGTCGGGCGGTGACCGCTCGGCCGTGACCGGCGGGACGAAGGTGCTCTCCGACCGCATCGTCATCAAGATCACGACGAAGCCCGGCGAGACCTTCATCGACCGGATGATCAACCTCGTCGAGGGGGCCGCACGGCAGAAGACCCCCAACGAGATCGCGCTCAACATCCTGCTCGCCTCGCTCACCATCGTCTTCCTGCTGGCGGTCGTCACCCTCCAGCCCTTCGCGATCTACGCGGGCGCCGAGCAGACCATGATCGTCCTGCTGGCGCTGCTGGTCTGCCTCATCCCGACGACCATCGGTGCGCTGCTCTCGGCCATCGGCATCGCAGGCATGGACCGCCTGGTGCAGCGCAACGTCCTGGCCATGTCCGGCCGCGCCGTCGAAGCCGCGGGCGATGTATCGACATTGCTGCTCGACAAGACCGGCACCATCACCCTCGGCAACCGCCAGGCTGCCGAGTTCGTCCCCGTCCGCGGCACCACCGAGGCCGAGGTCGCGGACGCCGCCCAGCTGTCCTCGCTGGCCGACGAGACCCCTGAGGGCCGCTCCATCGTCGTGCTCGCCAAGGAGAAGTACGGACTGCGCGAGCGCCACCAGGGCGAGTTGACGGACGCCGAGTGGGTCCCCTTCACCGCCCAGACCCGGATGTCGGGTGTGGACGTCGACGGGCGCAAGGTCCGTAAGGGCGCGTCAGGTTCGGTCATCGCCTGGGTCAGGGAACGCGGCGGCAGCGTCGCGGAGGACGCCCAGCAGCTCACCGACGCCATCTCGCAGGCCGGCGGCACCCCGCTGCTGGTCGCCCTGGAGGACGAGAGCGGCCCGCGGGTCCTGGGCGTCATCCACCTCAAGGACGTCGTCAAGGACGGCATGCGCGAACGCTTCGTCGAGCTGCGCAAGATGGGCATCAAGACCGTCATGATCACGGGTGACAACCCGCTGACGGCCAAGGCCATCGCCGATGAGGCCGGGGTGGACGACTTCCTCGCGGAGGCCACGCCCGAGGACAAGATGGCCCTCATCAAGCGGGAGCAGGCCGGCGGCAAGCTGGTCGCGATGACGGGTGACGGGACGAACGACGCCCCCGCCCTCGCCCAGGCGGACGTCGGCGTGGCCATGAACACCGGCACCTCGGCCGCCAAGGAGGCCGGGAACATGGTGGACCTGGACTCCAACCCGACCAAGCTCATCGAGATCGTCGAGATCGGCAAGCAGTTGCTGATCACCCGGGGGGCACTGACGACCTTCTCGATCGCCAACGACGTCGCGAAGTATTTCGCGATCATCCCGGCGATGTTCGCGGTGGCCTACCCCGGCCTGGACACCCTCAACATCATGCGGCTGTCCAGCCCCCAGTCCGCGATCCTCTCGGCGATCATCTTCAACGCGCTGATCATCGTCGCGCTGGTGCCGCTCGCCCTCAAGGGCGTGCGGTACCGGCCGGTCAGCGCCGACCGGATGCTGCGCCGCAACCTCGCCGTCTACGGGCTGGGCGGTCTGATCGCACCGTTCATCGGCATCAAGCTCATCGACCTGCTCCTCACTCTCCTCCCCGGAATCGGGTGACCGCCGTGAACAACTCCGTACGCAACACCGCCCGGTTGATCGGGGCGGGCCTGCGGGCCCTGCTCGTCCTGACCGTGGTCTGCGGGGTGCTCTACCCGCTGGTGGTCACCGCGGTGGCGCAGGCGGCGTTCCCCCGTCAGGCCAACGGGTCCGAGCTGCGCTCCCACGGCAAGGCCGTCGGCTCGTCGCTGCTCGGCCAGCGCTACGACAAGGGCAAGGACAAGGCCGGCAACCCGCTTCCGGATCTGAAGTTCTTCCAGCCGCGCCCCTCGGCGGGCCTGGGGAGCAACAAGGCCAACGGCGTCAACACCCGGTACGACCTCCAGGTCTCCGGCGCCTCCAACCTGGGCGCCACCAACACCGACCTCATCAAGGCGGTGAAGGAGCGCAAGCAGTGGATCTCCGAGACGTACGGGGTCCCCGAGTCGAAGGTCCCGGCGGACGCCGTCACCTCGTCGGGCTCCGGACTCGACCCGGACATCTCACCCGCGTACGCCCAACTGCAGGCGGACCGTGTCGCCAAGGAGAACCAGCTGCCCGGCAGCACGGTGCGGCAGCTGGTCACGCGTCACACCGACGCCCGCACCCTCGGCTTCATGGGGGAACCGCGGGTGAACGTATTGGAGTTGAACCTCGCGCTCCGGGACCTGGTGGAGGGCCGGGCCAAGGGCTGAGCGCACAGGCGCGCGTGCCGGCCTCACCAGACGTCGCCGTCGCGCCAGTCGCAGGTGAGGCCGGTGTCGAGATCGAGGGGGTGGCCGGGGCGGGGAGGACGTGGATACGGCCGTCCTCGCCGGCGGTGCGCCGGATGCCGTCCGGGGTGAGGGCCCAGGACGGGCCGTGCCACAGCTGCCGGCCCCGGGCGGCGTAGAAGGAGGCGGCCTCGTCGGCGGCGCCGAGCGCGCCGAGGTCGTAGCCCCCGCGGATGACCCGCTCCAGGGCGTTCATCATGGCCGCGCCGTGTCCGCGTCCGCGGCGGTCCGCGCTGCCGCCGACGCCCTCCACACAGCCGCAGCGCAGGGCCCGTCCGTCGCCGTCCCGTCGTCCGCCTGTCAGCGAGGTGTCAGGGAAGGGCGGTTGGGCCGGCGCCCTGTGGGGCCGACCGGTGTCATGGAGGCAGTCGGGCCTTCCGGGCCGCCGGGGCCGTCCGAGCCCGAAGCCCCGGCTCACCCCCAAGCTCGTCCCGCCCCGAAGCCCGGCTCACCCCAAAGCCCGTCCCGTCCCAAAACCCAGCTCACCCCCAAGCTTGTCCCGCGCCAAGCCCGCCTGCCCGAAGGCCCGCCCACCCCCATGAACCCCGGCCGCCCGCTCCTCCCGCCGCCTGTATCAGAGTCGCGTCAAGACCGGCCGCCAAGTCGCCTACTGCCCCTTTTGTCCGCTTGTCCGGTCGGTAGGGTCGCAGCAGGTTCAGCCCGGTGGGGGCGGCTTTCACGTAAGACAATGGGGCCATGGCACGCGGCAAGCTACGGATATATCTCGGCGCGGCACCGGGCGTCGGCAAGACGTACGCGATGCTGTCCGAGGCACACCGGCGCATGGAGCGGGGCACGGACCTCGTCGTGGCGTTCGTGGAGCATCACGGCAGGCCCCGTACCGAGGTCATGCTGCACGGCCTGGAGCAGATGCAGCGCCGGGAGCTGGAGTACCGCGGCACGGTTTTCACCGAAATGGACGTGGACGCCGTCCTGGATCGCGCTCCGGCCGTGGCGCTGGTCGACGAGCTGGCCCACACCAACGTCCCCGGCTCGCGCCACGGCAAGCGCTGGCAGGACATCGAGGAGCTGCTGGAAGCCGGGATCGATGTGATCTCGACCGTCAACATCCAGCACCTGGAATCACTCGGGGATGTCGTCGAGTCGATAACGGGTGTGCGCCAGCGCGAGACCGTGCCGGACGAGATCGTCCGCAGGGCCGACCAGATCGAGCTTGTCGACATGTCGCCCCAGGCGATCCGCCGCCGTATGGCGCACGGCAACATCTACCAGCCCGACAAGGTGGACGCCGCCCTGTCCAACTACTTCCGCCCCGGCAACCTCACCGCGCTGCGCGAGCTGGCGCTGCTGTGGGTCGCCGACCGGGTGGACGAGTATCTGCAGGAGTACCGCGCGGAGCATTCGATCCGCTCCACCTGGCAGGCGCGTGAGCGCATCGTCGTCGGACTGACCGGCGGGCCGGAGGGCCGTACGCTGATCCGCCGCGCGGCGCGGATGGCGGCCAAGGGGTCCGGCAGCGAGGTGCTTGCCGTCTACATCGCCCGCAGCGACGGGCTGACCTCGGCCTCACCCAAGGAACTCGCCGTCCAGCGGACGCTGGTGGAGGACCTGGGCGGCACGTTCCATCACGTCATCGGGGACGACATACCCAGCGCGCTGCTGGAGTTCGCGCGCGGGGTCAACGCCACCCAGATCGTGCTGGGATCCAGCCGCCGCAAGGCCTGGCAGTACATCTTCGGGCCGGGGGTGGGGGCGACCGTCGCCCGCGAATCCGGGCCCGATCTCGATGTGCACATCGTCACCCACGACGAGGTCGCCAAGGGCCGCGGTCTGCCGGTGGCGCGCGGTGCGCGGCTGGGGCGCACCCGGATCCTCGCCGGCTGGCTCGTCGGCGTCGTCGGCCCGGTCCTGCTCTCGCTGCTGCTGACCGGCATGGCGAACGGCCCCGGGCTGGCCAACGACGTCCTGCTCTTCCTCTTCCTGACGGTCGTCGCCGCGCTGCTCGGCGGGCAGCTGCCGGCCCTGGCGTCGGCCGCGGTCGGCTCGCTGCTGCTGAACTTCTACTTCACGCCGCCCACCCACACCCTCACGGTCAGCGATCCCAAGAACATCGTCGCCATCGTGATCTTCTTCGCGGTGGCCGTCTCGGTCGCCTCCGTGGTGGACCTCGCCGCCCGCCGCACCCACCAGGCGGCCCGGCTGCGGGCCGAGTCGGAGATCCTGTCCTTCCTCGCGGGCAGCGTGCTGCGGGGGGAGACGACCCTGGACGCCCTGCTGGAGCGGGTGCGGGAGACCTTCGGCATGGAGACGGTGGCGCTGCTGGAGCGGGCCGGCGACGTCGAGCCGTGGACGTGCGCGGGCCGGGCCGGAAGCGACCACGGCAAGCCGCTGATGCGCCCCGAGGACGCGGATGTCGACATGCCCGTGGGTGACCACATGGCGCTGGCGCTGACGGGCCGGGTGCTGCCGGCCGAGGACCGCCGGGTGCTGGCCGCGTTCGCCGCCCAGGCCGCCGTCGTACTGGACCGGCAGCGCCTGGTCGGCGAGGCGGAGCGGGCCCGGGAGCTGGCCGAGGGCAACCGCATCAGGACGGCGCTGCTGGCCGCGGTCAGCCACGATCTGCGGACCCCGCTGGCGAGCATCAAGGCCTCGGTCACCTCCCTGCGCTCCGACGACGTCGCCTGGTCCGAGGAGGACGAGGCGGAGCTGCTGGCCGGCATCGAGGCGGGCGCCGACCGGCTGGACCACCTGGTCGGCAACCTCCTGGACATGTCCCGGCTGCAGACCGGCACGGTCACTCCGCTGATCCGTGAGACCGACCTCGACGAGGTGGTGCCGATGGCGCTCGGCGGCGTCCCCGAGGGCAGCGTCACCCTCGACATCCCCGAGGAGCTGCCGATCGTCGCCATCGACCCGGGACTGCTGGAGCGCGCGGTGGCCAATCTCGTCGAGAACGCCGTGAAATACAGCCCCGACGGTGCGGTGGTGCTGGTCTCGGCCAGCGCGCTCGGCGACCGGGTGGAGCTGCGGATCGCCGACCGCGGCCCCGGGGTGCCGGACAGCGCCAAGGACCGCATCTTCGAACCCTTCCAGCGCTACGGTGACGCTCCGCGCGGTGCCGGCGTGGGCCTCGGCCTGGCCGTGGCGCGCGGTTTCGCGGAGGCGATGGGCGGCACGCTCGCCGCCGAGGACACCCCCGGAGGCGGCATGACGATGGTCCTCACGCTCCGGGCCGCGCCCGGCATGCCGCCGGCCAGGCCCGGCCTTCCGGCCCGGGCCACGACATGAGCCGGGCCGCACGGACCACCCTCACCACACACCCGGCGGGCCCGCCCCGCCGGCCGACGACACCACGAGGAGAACGCCAGTGAACCGGGTGCTTGTGGTCGATGACGAGCCGCAGATCGTCCGCGCCCTCGTGATCAACCTGAAGGCGCGCAAATACGAGGTCGACGCCGCCCCCGACGGGGCCACCGCGCTCAGACTCGCGGCCGCCCGCCACCCCGATGTCATCGTCCTCGACCTCGGTCTGCCCGATATGGACGGCGTCGAGGTGATCAAGGGGCTGCGGGGCTGGACGCGGGTGCCGATCCTGGTGCTCTCCGCGCGGCAGACCTCCGACGAGAAGGTGGAGGCGCTGGACGCCGGCGCGGACGACTACGTCACCAAGCCGTTCGGCATGGACGAGCTGCTGGCCCGCCTGCGGGCGGCGGTGCGCCGGGCCGAGCCGACGGGGCCTGCCGAGGACGAGGTGATCGTCGAGACGGAAGGTTTCTCCGTCGACCTCGCGGCGAAGAAGGTCAACCGCGGCGGCCGGGACATCCGGCTGACCCCCACCGAGTGGCATCTGCTGGAGGTCCTGGTCCGCAACGCCGGCCGGCTGGTCAGCCAGAAGCAGCTGCTCCAGGAGGTCTGGGGCCCCTCGTACGGCACCGAGACCAACTACCTGCGGGTGTACATGGCCCAGCTCCGCCGCAAGCTGGAGAGCGATCCCTCGCACCCGAAGCACTTCATCACGGAGCCGGGGATGGGGTACCGCTTCGAGCAGTGAGACGGCGGGGCGCGGCCGGGCTCCGGCCCCCGCGGCGGGACGCGGCTTTGTGAGGCGGGTACGAAGTCCGTGTGCGGACCGTGATCCGCGGCCCCGGCCACCGGTACGCTGGGGTTATGAGTGCTGGGACCCGTTCCGAGAAGCCGGCCGGCCGATTCCGCCGGCTGCTCGACAGGCTGTCCTCCTCCGAGGAGGAGCTGCAGTCCGCCGAGCTGCAGCAGGATGCGCAGGACGCGGGGTGCACCCGTATCTGCGACTGCGACGACCGGCAGATAGTGAAGGTCACCGGCACCCTGCGGCATGTGACGCTGCGGCCGCGCGCCGGTGTGCCCGCGCTCGAGGCGGAGCTCTTCGACGGCTCCGCGGCGCTCGACGTGGTGTGGCTCGGCCGCCGCTCCATCGTCGGGATCGAGCCGGGCCGAAAGCTCATCGCCTCGGGCCGGGTCTCCCTGAGCCACGGACGCCGGGTGCTCTTCAATCCGAAGTACGAACTCCGACCGCTCGGACAGGAGTAGCCGGTGACGTCTCACGACCGACCGACCACTGACGCGGAGGGCGGCCCCGACGCCCCCGCAGGCCCCTCGCCCGAGCCGGGCGACCGAACAGATGCCGACAACAGGCAGGTGACCGAGGCGGCGCTGTTCGAGGCGTTCGGCGGGGTACGCGGCATGGTGGAGACCGTGGTCCCCGGCCTGCTGTTCGTCACGATCTTCACCATCAACAAGGATCTGCACACCTCGGCGATCGCCGCGCTGGCCGTCTCGCTGGTGCTGGCGGCCGTGCGCCTGGTCCGCAGGGACACCGTCAAGCACGCCTTCAGCGGCGTCTTCGGGGTGGTCTTCGGCGTGGTCTTCGCGATGATGACGGGCAACGCCAAGGACTTCTATCTGCCGGGGATGCTCTACACCCTCGGACTGTCCCTCGCCTACATGATCACCACGGCCGCGGGCGTCCCGCTCATCGGGCTGATCCTGGGGCCGGTGTTCAAGGAGAACCTTTCCTGGCGCACCCGCAACCCGGGACGCAAGAAGGCGTACGCCAAGGCCAGCTGGGCCTGGGGACTGATCCTCTTCGCCAAGTGCGCGATCCTCTTCCCGCTGTACTGGTGGGCGGACACCACCCAGCTCGGCTGGGTGCTGATCGCGCTGAAGATCCCGCCGTTCCTGCTCGCCGTCTACCTCACCTGGGTCTTCCTGGCGAAGGCACCGCCGCCGATCGACGTCTTCGCCGAGATGGAGGCCAAGGAGCAGGCTGAAAAGGAGGCGGAGGAGCGGCGCCGCGGCGAGCGCGCAGTACTGGACGGGGTCGCCGAGGACCTCT
Source organism: Streptomyces sp. NPDC047049 (assembly GCF_040643995.1). NCBI lineage: Bacteria > Bacillati > Actinomycetota > Actinomycetes > Kitasatosporales > Streptomycetaceae > Streptomyces > Streptomyces sp. NPDC047049. The sequence goes on from NZ_JBEYVM010000018.1 coordinate 156,767, forward strand.
ACCAGGAGATGGCGTCCGAGGTCGTGGCGGAGGCCGCCGACGAGCGGCCGCGGCGGGCGCGCCACCGCCGCTGACGGGACGGGCGGCCGACACCGCACACATCTGCGCCCGGGGCCCGGGAACCAAGCGGTTCCCGGGCCCCGGGCGCTTCACGTGGGTGTCGGGTGCCCCGTCGGACGTCCCGCCGGGGCACCCACCGGCGGGACCACCGGCCGGTGCTACGCGTCCTCGCGCCGCACCGACAGCAGATCCTCCAACTGCTCCTCGCGCGACTGGGCCGCGACGAACAGCAACTCGTCACCGGCCTCCAGCGCGTCCTCCTTGTTGGGCGTGAGCACCCGCGTCCCGCGGATGATCGTCACCAGGGAGGTGTCCTCGGGCCACTCCACATCGCCCACCCGGGTGCCCGCCAGCGCGGCCTCCGGAGGCAGCGTCAGCTCGACGAGGTTGGCGTCACCGTGGCTGAAGCGCAGCAGCCGGACGAGATCGCCGACGCTCACCGCCTCCTCGACCAGGGCCGACATCAGACGCGGCGTGGAGACCGCGACATCGACGCCCCAGGACTCGTTGAACAGCCACTCGTTCTTCGGGTTGTTGACCCGGGCGACCACCCGCGGCACGCCGTACTCGGTCTTGGCGAGCAGCGACACGACGAGGTTCACCTTGTCGTCGCCGGTCGCCGCGATGACGACGTTGCAGCGCTGCAGCGCCGCCTCGTCCAGCGAGGTGATCTCGCAGGCGTCGGCCAGCAGCCACTCCGCCAGCGGCACCCGCTCGACCGAGATGGCGGTCGGCGCCTTGTCGATGAGCAGGATCTCGTGCCCGTTCTCCAGCAGCTCGCCCGCGATGGAACGGCCCACCGCGCCTGCGCCTGCGATCGCGACCCTCATGCGTGCGCTCCCTCAGGACCCGTGGCGAATGCCGCCTCCACCTTCTCGACCTCGTCGGTGCGCATCATGACGTGCACTAGGTCGCCTTCCTGCAGCACGGTCTGCGAGGTCGGCAGAATCGCCTCGCCCAGCCGGGTGAGGAAGGCGACGCGGACGCCGGTCTCCTCCTGGAGGGTGCTGATCTTGTGGCCGACCCAGGAGGGGGAGGTGTGCACCTCCGCGAGCTGGACGCCACCGCTCGGGTCCCGCCACAGCGGTTCGGCGCCCGAGGGCAGCAGCCGGCGCAGCATCTGGTCGGCCGTCCAGCGGACGGTGGCGACGGTCGGGATGCCCAGGCGCTGGTAGACCTCGGCGCGGCGCGGGTCGTAAATACGGGCCGCGACGTTCTCGACACCGAACATCTCACGGGCCACCCGGGCGGCGATGATGTTGGAGTTGTCACCGCTGGAGACGGCCGCGAACGCGCCCGCCTCCTCGATGCCGGCCTCGCGCAGGGTGTCCTGGTCGAAGCCGACGCCGGTCACCCGGCGGCCGCCGAAGGACGACCCCAGACGACGGAACGCCGTCGGGTCCTGGTCCACCACGGCGATGGTGTGACCCTGGCTCTCCAGGGTCTGCGCAAGCGCGGAGCCCACGCGCCCGCACCCCATGATGACGATGTGCATGCTGATTACCCCGTGCCCTGTACTAGCGCGCTGACCTGCACAAACACCCTGCTCACTACTTTCTTCTCCCAGTACCGGCGACACGGAGCCACGGCTCGTGACAGAACCGGGTGCGGCAGCGGGAGCGCTGGGCGCACCGTGGTCCGGTACAACCGTAGCCGTAATGGCGCTCCTGGTAGGGGGCGCGGTGGGCCGTGGTCGGATGCGGATCCGCGCCGTCCGCGCCGCGCCTCCCGCGCCGGGCTGCGCCGCGCGGCGCCCGTAAGGCACGCTACGAGGTGTGCCCAACCTGCCTCTCCAGCCCCAACAGGGCCACTGCACCCCGCACATGGTGGTCTGCGGCGACGATGCGCTGGCGCATCGGCTCGCCGCCGAACTCCGGGACGTCTACGGCGAACGGGTGACGCTCGTCGTCCCCACCGCCCGGGAATCGCACCGGCCCCGGATCCCGCCGCCGGCCCGTGCGCTGGACCGTGCGACCGCGCTGCTGGGCCGGATGTCGGCGGCGATGACGCGCACGACGGCGCTGCCGCCCGAGGGCCCTGACGACGACGCGGAGGCGCCGGAGGAGACCGTACGGCTCCTGGAGGCGGCCCAGCCGGACGATGCGGCGCTGGCCGCGGCCGGTGTCGCCGAGGCGGACGCCCTGGCGCTGGTCTACGACGACGATGAGCTCAACATCCACGCCGCGCTGCGGGCCCGCCGGCTCAACCCGCGGCTGCGGCTGGTCATCCGGCTCTACAACCGCAAACTCGGCCAGCATCTGGAGGAGTTGCTGGACCAGGCGGCGGCGGTCGCCGCCCTGGGCGCCGACGACGCCGGGGACGCGGAGGCCGTCGATGCCTCCACGACCGTGCTGTCCGACGCCGACACCGTGGCCCCCGCGCTGGCGGCTGCCGCGGTCGCCGGCACCAGCAAGGTCATCGAGGCGGACGGGCTGCTGCTGCGCGCCGTGGAGCGTGCGCCGGTGCCGCCGGGCCGGCCCGGCACTCCGGGGCTGTGCACCCTGGCGCTGCTCTCCGCCGCCGCCAACGACCCCGAGGACGCACCGAGTTCGGCGGCAGGACACGAGGGCCCCGTACTTCTCCCGGATGACACCGCGGCCTCGGCCGCCGTCGGCTGCGGAACCGTCGTCCTGGAGACCGTCTCCTATACGGGGCGGCCGGTGCGCCCCCGCGGACTGCGGGGCCGGGGCGCGCCACTCGCCTCGCTTTTCTCCCGGCGGCTGCGCTGGTCGCTGGCCGGGGTCGTCGGAGCGGTGCTGGCGCTGGCCGTCGCCGGCTGGCTGACCACCGGTGAGGATCCGGTGCACGCCGCCTACCTCTCGCTGCTGGACCTCTTCGCGATCAACGACCCGGCGATCCACGACCCGACGCCCCGCAAGGTGCTGCAGCTGCTGTCCGGGCTGACCGGGCTGTTGCTGCTGCCGGTGCTGGTCGCGGCGGCGCTCGAAGGGCTCGGCACCTTCCGCAGCGCCTCGGCCCTGCGCCGTCCGCCCCGGGGCCTGTCGGGGCATGTGGTGCTGCTCGGCCTCGGCAAGGTCGGGACCCGGGTGCTGGCGCGGCTGCACGAGATGGGCATCCCCGTGGTGTGCATCGAAGGGGACCCCGAGGCACGGGGCATCGCGCTGGCCCGCCGGCTGCGGGTGCCGACCGTGCTGGGGGACGTCACACAAGAAGGTGTCCTGGAAGCCGCGATGATCGAGCGCGCGGCCACCCTGCTCGCTCTGACCAGCGAGGACACCACCAACCTGGAGGCCGCCCTCTATGCCCGCTCGGTCAAGCCGCGGCTGCGGGTGACGCTGCGGCTGTTCGACGACCGGTTCGCCACCGCCGTCTACCGCACCCTGCGCGCCGCGCATCCGCGGGCCCTGACCCGCAGCCGGAGCGTCACCTACCTGGCCGCGCCCGCCTTCGCCGGAGCGATGATGGGCCGCCAGATCCTCGGCGCCATCCCCGTCGAACGCCGGGTGCTGCTGGTCGCCCGGGTCGAGGTGCGCGGCCATGTGGCGCTGGAGGGCCGTACGGTCGCCGAGGTGCTGCGGCCGGGGCGGCTGCGGGTGCTGGCGGTCGACACCTCAGCCCCCGACGATCCGGAGCCGGACGACGCTGCCGCCGCGCCACCGCCCGACGCGGAGCGCGAGCCGGCGCACCTGGTGCACGAACTCGGCGACGGCTATGTCCTGCGGCCACAGGACCGGGTGCTGCTGGTGGCCACCCGGCAGGGGCTGGGCGATCTGCACGTCCGGCGCCACCGGGCCGCGGACACCGGAGCCGGAGCCGCCCGCCAGGGATGACTCACCCGTCACTTTCCGTGACGGGACAGGTCAGTTCATGACAGCTCCCACCCCTCCTCGTGACAGACCGCGTCATTCCCGTGACGGACCGCGTCAACTCCATGACGGACCGCCTCACCCCGTGACGAACGCCACGGAGACGCCCCCCCCGGGGCCGCCCCGTGCGCGTGACGTGCGGATCCTGTGGAGGCGACCGGCCGCGATGCGCCCCTCAGCAGGGCGGACGCGTCCCGCCCGCCGCATCGCGGGCTCCGCCGACGCCACCCGATCCGGTAGCGGGTGGGCGCAGACCTTGACGAAGGCTTAGCATCCTCTGCGTGTCCAAACTGACCGACGTGCCCAAACGGATCTTGATCGGGCGCGCACTGCGCAGCGACAAGCTCGGGGAGACCCTGCTTCCCAAGCGCATCGCACTACCCGTCTTCGCCTCCGACCCGCTCTCCTCCGTGGCCTATGCGCCGGGCGAGGTGCTGCTCGTCCTGTCCGTCGCGGGTGTGTCTGCGTACAACTTCAGCCCCTGGATCGCGGTCGCGGTCGTGGTGCTGATGTTCACGGTCGTCGCGTCGTACCGGCAGAACGTGCACGCCTACCCGAGCGGTGGCGGTGACTACGAGGTCGCCAACACCAACCTCGGCCCCAAGGCCGGTCTCACCGTCGCCAGCGCGCTGCTCGTCGACTATGTGCTGACCGTCGCGGTCTCCATCTCCTCCGGGGTGGAGAACCTGGGCTCCGCGATCCCCTTCGTCGTCCAGCACAAGACCCTGTGCGCGATCGCCATCATCGTGCTGCTCACGCTGATGAACCTGCGCGGCGTCAAGGAATCGGGCAAGCTCTTCGCGATCCCGACGTATGTCTTCGTGGCCGGCGTCTTCATCATGATCATCTGGGGTGTGATCCGCGGCGTCGTCCTGGGCGACACGATGAAGGCCCCCACCGCCGACTTCACCATCCACGCGGAACAGGGCGGCCTGGCCGGCTTCGCCCTGGTCTTCCTCATGCTGCGGGCCTTCTCCTCCGGCTGCGCCGCGCTCACCGGCGTCGAGGCGATCTCCAACGGCGTCCCGGCCTTCCGCAAGCCGAAGTCCAAGAACGCCGCGACCACCCTGGCCCTCATGGGCGGGCTGGCCGTCACCATGTTCTGCGGCATCATCGGCCTGGCCATGGCCACCCACGTACGGATGGCCGAGACCCCCGCCAAGGACCTCTTCCAGAACGGCAAGCCGATCGGGGCCGGCTACACCCAGGACCCGGTCATCTCCCAGGTCGCCTCCGCCGTCTTCGGCAACGGCTCCTTCCTCTTCATCATCCTGGCCGCCGCCACCGCACTGGTCCTCTTCCTCGCGGCCAACACCGCCTACAACGGCTTCCCGCTGCTCGGCTCGATCCTCGCCCAGGACCGCTATCTGCCGCGCCAGCTGCACACCCGCGGCGACCGCCTGGCGTTCTCCAACGGCATCGTCCTGCTGGCCGGCGCCGCCGCGATCCTCGTCTACCTCTACGGCGCGGACTCCACCCGCCTCATCCAGCTCTACATCGTCGGCGTCTTCGTCTCGTTCACGCTCAGCCAGACCGGCATGGTCCGCCACTGGAACCGCCATCTGCTCGGCGAGACCGACCCGGCCAAGCGCCGCCGGATGCACCGCTCCCGCGCCATCAACGCCTTCGGTGCCTTCTTCACGGGCCTGGTCCTGGTCGTCGTCCTCCTGACGAAGTTCACCCACGGCGCGTGGGTGGCGCTGCTCGGCATGGTCATCTTCTTTGTGACGATGTCCGCGATCCGCCGCCACTACGACCGGGTCGCCGACGAGATCGCCGCCGAGGACGCCCCCGACGACGATGTGGTCCGCCCCTCCCGGGTGCACTCCCTCGTCCTGGTCTCCAAGGTGCACAAGCCCACCCTGCGCGCCCTCAACTACGCCAAGCTGATGCGCTCCGACAGCCTCGAAGCGGTCAGCGTGGACGTCGACCAGGCCGACACCAAGGCCCTCCGGGAGGAGTGGGAGCGCCGCGGCATCGAGGTGCCGCTGAAGGTGCTGGCCTCCCCGTACCGAGAGATCACCCGGCCGATCATCGACTACGTCAAGTCGCTGCGCCGGGAGAGCCCGCGCGACGCGGTCTCCGTCTACATCCCCGAATACGTCGTCGGCCACTGGTACGAGCACCTTCTCCACAACCAGTCCGCACTCCGCCTCAAGGGCCGCCTGCTCTTCACCCCCGGCGTCATGGTCACCTCCGTGCCCTGGCAGCTGGACTCCTCCGAGGCCGCCAAGCAGCGCGCCCGCAAGCGCGCGGAGTGGAACGCCCCGGGTGCGGTCCGCCGCGGCCCGGTCGCCCAGCCGAAGAAGGAGAAGGCGGCCACCAAGAAGTAGGGGCACCGCCGCCCCGGCAGGACACCGGGGCGGCGCGGCAGCGGCAGCGGGGCGCGGCACGGGCAGCGGGAGGCCCCGGCGAGGATCGGTGGGCCGCGGCCCCGACGAGGCGTGAGATCCAGCGGCGGGCCGCATGCCCCGGCGAGGGCGCGCTCGGCAGGAGGCCCGGCCGGCCCCGGCACAGCAGCACGGGACCGAGGCAGGACACGGCACGGCGGGACGTAGACTTGACGGTCGGCGTCCCGCCGTACAGAGGGTGGTCCGGCCGTACCGCGCGCCCCGTACCGCCCTCGTCTCGCCCCGCACCACCCACCACAGGAGTCCTCCCGCCATGCAGGCAGAACCGAAGAAATCGCTGGTCGGCGAGGAGTACGAGGTCGAGGTCGGCCCGGTCGCACACGGCGGTCACTGCATCGCCCGCACCGAGGAGGGCCAGGTCCTCTTCGTACGGCACGCCCTGCCCGGCGAGCGGGTCATCGCCCGCGTCACCGACGGCGAGGAGGGCGCGCGCTTCCTGCGCACCGACGCGGTGCAGATCCTCACCCCCTCCAAGGACCGGGTCGAGGCCCCCTGCCCCTTCTCCGGCCCCGGCAAGTGCGGCGGCTGCGACTGGCAGCACGCCGCCCCCGGCGCCCAGCGCCGCCTGAAGGCTTCGGTCATCGCCGAACAGCTGGAACGGCTGGCCGGGCTGTCGCCGGACGACGCCCACTGGGACGGCACGGTCGAGCCCGCCCCCGGCGACAAGGTCGCCAAGGGTGAGGTCCCCGCCTGGCGCACCCGCGTCCAGTACGCCGTCGACGCCGACGGCCACGCGGGCCTGCGCAAGCACCGCTCGCACGACATCGAGCCGGTCACCCACTGCATGATCGCCGCCCCCGGGGTCTCCGAACTCGGCATCGAGAAGCGCGAGTGGCCCCAGATGGCCGCTGTCGAGGCGATCGCCGCCACGGGCTCCCACGACCGCCAGGTCATCCTTACCCCCCGCCCCGGCGGCCGCCTCCCCATCGTCGAACTCGACAAGCCGGTCTCCGTCCTGCGCATCGGCGAGAAGGACGGCGGTGTCCACCGCGTGCACGGCCGCCCCTTCGTCCGCGAGCGCGCCGCCGACCGCACCTGGCGGGTCGGCAACGGCGGCTTCTGGCAGGTCCACCCGAAGGCCGCCGACCTCCTCGTCGAGGCCGTCATGCAGGGCCTGATGCCCAAGAAGGGCGATATGGCCCTCGACCTCTACTGCGGCGTCGGCCTCTTCGCGGGCGCTCTCGCCGAACGCGTCGGCGACAAAGGCGCGGTCCTCGGCATCGAATCCGGCAAGCGTGCCGTCGACGACGCCCGCCACAACCTCCAGGACCTCGACCGCGTACGCATCGAACACGGCAAGGTCGAGGCGATCCTCCCCCGCACCGGCATCACCGACGTCGACCTCATCGTCCTCGACCCGCCCCGCGCCGGCGCCGGCAAGAAGACCGTCAACCACCTCGCCTCCCTCACCCCCCGCCGCATCGCCTACGTCGCCTGCGACCCGGCAGCCCTCGCCCGCGACCTCAAGTACTTCGCGGAGGCGGGATATGGCCCGCGACGGATGCGGGCGTTCGACCTGTTTCCGATGACGCATCACGTGGAGTGCGTGGTGGTGCTGGAGAAGAAGGCGACGAACGGCGCCTGACCCGTGGTCTGGGCGGAGCGCCGAGGCACTGTGGGCCACCGCCGCAGCGGCGGCGCTCGGCGCACCTCCTGGAGAGCGGCGAACCTTCGGCGGAGCGGGAGGACAGCTGAGCCCCTCCCGTGACCAGGAGGTTCGGCGCCCCAGCGGACCGGGACAGCACGAAACCACCGCAGACGTACCCCCCCGAGTCGTGCCGCATCCATAGGATCGTGTAAGTTCTTCGAGTTGCCACAGAGCCGGAAAGGTTCGAGGCGACCATTCGCCGCTTCGCGGCACACCACTACTGCACGGCCCCTCATCGGGACCAATTTCGGCATGCCGAAATTCGACCGTGACGTGATTATGCGTCAACGAGGAATTCCGCTAAAGTAGTGATCACGCCGAAAGGCGCGGC
>NZ_JBEYVM010000019.1:0-129189 GCF_040643995.1 Streptomyces sp. NPDC047049
CAACCCAGCGGCGGTGCGCGGCAGCCGCGCCACCATCCGGGCATGCAACGCCTCGCTCAGCGCCAGGAGCGGCGACCACCCGCCACGGCGGCGGGCACAGGGCCCGTGCCGGGGCCGGCGGCCCCGGCCGGGTGCGTCACGGTGCCGGCCGGCGTTGCTGTTCGACGGCGTCGAGGACGGATGCGGCCAAACTCCAGCCGACCGCGAGCACAGACGCATCCAGGCGCTGCGCTCCGATCCACGACTGCAGGGCGCGGCTGCGCGCGATCAGCGCGAGTCCCGCGATGCCCTGGCCCTGGAGGGCTTGCCTGACGTCGGCGAGCAGGTGCCTGTCCAAGTCCTGCCGCAGCCGGGTCACACCCAGGACGACCGGCCGGCCGTAGGGAACCTGCCGGGCGAACATGCGCAGTTCGCCCGCGACCTCCTCGGCCGGCCGCGGGTGATGCAATGTCCACAGCAGGTCGTCCTCGGCACGGCCGACGTCGTGCCGCTCGTCCAGGCCGGCCGCCCGCCACGCTGTGCTCTCGCGCTGCCAGAGCTGCTCGTCCCACCGCTCAAGTGCCTGCGGGGTCAGGCTCGCCACCAGCTCCTCCTCCGCCGCGGCCCGTTCCACGGCCGTCGGCGCACCAACCGGGAGGCGCTCCAGGTTGCGGGCGCGGTTCCGCTCACTCCAGCCAGCCACGATCCGCGGCCACTGGTCGGGGTGGCGGCGCTGCCCCTGCGGGGTGAGGACCTGCAGGAAGTCCTCCCGCCAGCGGTCCAGATACGGGGCGGTCTCCTCCGGCGGCAGAAGGGTGGCCCCGTACGGGTGCGGCGAGGCGCCGCGCGACCAGAACATCTCGACGTCGTCGTCGAAGTCCGGGTCGTACGGCTCGACCCAGCCCCCGTCGTCGTCCTCCCAGTCGCCCTGGCCTTCCTCACCTCCCTCCTCGTCCCCCGCCTCGCCGTCCTCGTCGTCGAAGTCGAAGGCCGGCAGGCCCTCTCCCCCGCTGCCCTCCTCGTCCGCCGCGCCGTCCTCGGGCAGTGACAGCCCCTCCTGCTCGGCGCGCCATTGGACATAGTGCTCGAACGCCTCGTCGAGGAAGGTCGGCAGGTCATCGCGCCAGTGACCGGGCTGCGGCTGGTCGTTGAGGTGGGACCAGATCTGCACGCGCGCCGAGCGGTCATCGAGCACCTCCTGGCTGTACCAGGACACCTGGTCGGGGAGCAGGGCGAGCACGGCATCGGCCTGGGCCGCCAGATGGGGCAGCTGGAAACCGTTGCCGGCGTCGACCACTACGACATCGAAGTCGGCCCGCACCGCCGTCAGGTACTCGGCGGCCACCGCCGGGTCCTTCGGCGCCAGCGCCACCTTCAGGTGGCCGCCGGCAGGCAGCTGCTGGGATGCATCGCGCCAGCCGGTGAACGACGCCCGCGCCTGGCCGAGCAGCGCCGGCAGGTTCGAGGGGTCGTCGCCGGCCAGGAATCCGACCCGTGCGCCGCCCGCGGCCGCGGCCGCGGCCATCATGTAGGCCGCAGTCGTGCAGCCGCTGCCGCCCCGACCGTCCGCAGAGAGCACCGCCACCACGCCGCGCAGCGCCACCCCGGGCCCTGTGGGCCGGGGAGCGATCCGCTCCGGCTTGGGGCCTTCGAGCTCCTGCTCCAGCGGTGCCCGGTGGCGCCAGGCGCCGAATACGTCCTGCGCCACACCCAGGCGACGCAACGCCCTGCTCCACACCGCGACCTCGGCGGTCTCCAGGCCCCTGGTCAGCTCGACGAGCGCTTCACTCTCCTCACGCGAGGCCGCGTCCCTTTCCCACAACACCTCGCAGCCGGCCTCGGCCGCCAGGCGGGCCGCTGCACGCAACACCGCGGGCTCGGCACGCAGTTCCACATGCGCATGACGACCCGCCAGCGCGAGGCTGAGGGTGTCACGGCGGCGCTCGGGCAACGGCGCGACCCTGAGCCCCGGCACACCGCCCAACTCGCCACCCGGCGCGCGGGTCGGCAGCCAGCGCGCCAACAGCTGCGCGGCCTGCCCGTGCGCTGGCCAGATCACCAGGCCGTCCGCAGCCGGACTCGCCGCGGACAGCCCCCACACCGACCCGGCCACCGACAACTGCGCGAAGCCCGGGTGCGGACGCGCCAGCGTGCGCAGCAGCGTCGCCTCCAGCCGGCGCTGCCCGGCATCGAGGGCGTCGGGAACCAGCCCGAAGTGCATCCCGCTCTGGCGGAAGGCGTGGAGTGCGGCGGCCTTCGGCTCGCCGGTGTACCGGACACGCAGACGCACGGCCCTGGAAGTCACGATCGATCCATCCGCGGCGTGGCACCCCGGACCAGCACGCCGGCAGACGAAGAAGGCATGCAATGCGACCTGGCGGGGCGATTCGCCACCTTTCCACCGATCACGCCACCGGGTCCGGGCCGGCCAGCGCTGGGCAGGGGCAGCAGGTACTGCCAGCCACACCCTACTACCCCAGGATGGCAGGAAGGCGGCAGCGCCGGAGTCCGGCGGTCCCGGCCGCCGGACGAGCCCGGGGCGCAGGCCAGCCGACCAGGCACCGCCGGGTTTCCAAGGCCGCTACGCACCGCGCGCGGCCACAGCGATCGCCTCGCCGGTGCTGAGCGCGGCCAGCAACTGGGCACGCCCGTCAGCCTGCTCGACTGTGCCGTCGGTGAGGGCCTCGGCGATCCGGGCCGCGTGATCGAGGGCGGCCAGAATGCCGTCGGTGATCTCCGCCCGCTGCCCCAGGGGACGGGCGTACTCGCGCGCCTGGCCCAAGAAGCAGTGAGCAGCCCGCAGCGCCGCGGCGACGTCGCCGTGGTGATCGCGGGGGTGATGGGTGGTCAAGGACATCAGCCACTGGTCGCCGTGCGACTCCACGACTCGGGCGAAATCACGGTGGTCGAACAGGGTGCCACAACGGCCGGCTGGTGCGTGCTTCTCACGACGGCCGGGCCAGGAACGGGCCAACCACCGGTGCCGGTCGCACAGGAGCAGGCGGTACTCCAGCGCACGGCCGGCTTTTCGACTGCGGCACTCGATCGTCCGGATGGCCGGCTCGGCACAGGTGGTGGTCTGACGCAGCTGCATGCGTGATCTCCTCGGAATCGGTAGGGCGAATTGCGGCGAGCGGCCCGGCCGCGGTCTGTTCAGTGCGCCACCACGGGCATGACGCACGTCAACGGCTGCAGCCCCCAGAGCAGTTGGAACAAGGTGCGGGGTCAGGGGCGGCCTGGTCCTTCAGGCTCTGGCGGAAAGCGCGTTCGGCGGTGGTGGGGTACTCGTACAGGCCCACCGGTGCCACCTCGCCCTGGACGGTCACCACGCCGTACCGGGCGCCGGTGCCGTAGCCGGTGCGGAACGTCCACGCCACCAGTGATTGTCGCCCTCGGGCACGATCGGCTGAAGGCTGTGCGCATCGGGGTGCACACGACGTGCAGCCCGCTGGGCGGGCTCCTGTGCGGCGACGACGTCCTCTCCGTTGGCCCGCAGGCAGTTGGCGGCGATCCACTGCGCGCCCCCGACGACGATGAGGCGCGCGGGCTCGCCGGAGATGGAGGGGGCCATGCCCTCAACAGTGCGGGGGACGCCATCGGCACACACGACGCGCTCGCCGGAGACGAACCCCCGCCCGGACACGCCAGGGTCCTCGTCACCACCGGCCGGCTCCTCCTCGGCACCATCCGGGGCGCACTCCTCGCAGCCGTCCGCGGGCTGCTTCTCGTGCGCGGTGCACAGCCGGGCCCATGCGAAGAAGGGATCGCCGCGTGTGGTGTATTCGCAGTTCAGGCGAGCGGCCTCGTTGGCGGCCAGGACAGCACAGACGAAGGAGTCGAGCACGCCTTCGTCGGCAAGGACACCGAAGGTGGCCCCGCGCGCCTTCGTGGCGCAGGCTGTCACCTGGTCGCCGTTGACGTCCTCGTCGGCGTCGAGATGGTGGGTGCACCGGTTGGTGGCGGGCTCGTGGGACACGAGGAAGCGCTCATCACCACGGGGGTATGACATGGGTTGTCCTCTCGGATGCTGGCAGCTGTGCCGGGCGGAGGGCGGATGACTCCGTGGGCCGGTGAGGGCGACGGAGGGACCTGCGACGGAGCCCGCACCCAGGGAATGCCGTGTGCGGGCTCCGGGCGGGTCAGTGAGTGGGGGCGAGCACCAGTGCGGGCAGGTGCTCGGGAATGCTGCCATCCATGGCGTAGTCGATCTCTCCGCCGAACGCCCGCCCGGACGTGCCGCTGGCCGGGTCCGGCTGGTAGAAGCCTGCCTGCACATGGGGGTCCGCGGGCGAGCCGACACCCTCGCTGGGGAACTCGGCGGCGCGGATGGCGACGATCGCGTCGTCCGGCAGGTCGACAGCCGCGAGGGCCATACGGAGCTCGCTGAGGCGCAGGCCGAGGACGAGAGCGGGAAACTTGCCGCTCCAGTCCGGGGCGCGGCGGGCGTCGTACACGGGGGTACCGGCAGCGATGAGGGCTTCGGCTTCGTGTGCCGACAGCGGCTCCAGGTCGCGCAGGGTGCAGGGGTAGGAGCCCCTCTGGTAGGTCCAATTGGTCTTTACAAGGCCGGCCTTGATGCCGAGGGTGTCCTCCCGCAGACGCAGCAGATGGTCCTGGGGGACCTGAGCGAGGCTGGCGTAGCCGTCGACTTCGAGTGCGCGGACGTCCACAGCCACCGTGTCCTGGTCGCTGTACATCGGTTGGTGATCTCCTTCGTTCGGGGTGGGCTGGACGACGCCGGCGGGCGAGCGGGGTGCAACGCAGGGCGCGCCGGCCGTCGGCGTCGTACGGGTGGGTGTCAGTCGAAGTCGGTGAGCGGCTCGTGGCCTTCGGCTTCGTCTATCAGCCGGGTGCCTTCGTGGGCGACGTACTCCTCATAAGCGCGCTGCACGGCGTCGCGGTGCCGGTCGACGTCGAACTCACCTGCCCACGCGTCGTTGTTCTCGTTGTCCTGCTCGTCGACCAGGGTGTCGGCGGCGGCCTGGTCGCCGTCCTCGATCTGGTGGGACTCCTCGATTACGAGGTTGCCGCCGCTGTCCCAGCGGCCGAGCAGGAGAGTGGACATGGGTGGTGCGGTCCTTTCGAGGGCTGACCGAAGCGCGGCCGGGCGGGGAAGTTCAGGCAGGGGGAGCGACGGAGCGTGGCGCGACGCTGGGCGGTTAGTGGGCGTCGTTGCCGGTGACGTGCCTGCGCGCGGCGTCCAGCGCGGCGGCGCCCCGTCCGGCCCCGATGACGAGGAAAGGGGCGTCGTCGTCGAGATGGGGGTTCATGCCGGACATCCAGGCGCGGGCGATGGCTCCGCCTTCACGCCGGTAGTTGCTGGCGATCAAGTGGAAGGTGTCGCGGGCGTGGCGGCGCTTGTCGGCGTCGTCTAGGAACTCGGCGACCAGTTTCGGGCCGAACTGGGCCACCAGGAAGAGGGCGGTGGGGTCCATTTCGCGGCGCACGTGGCAACCAGTCTCACCTGTGGTCACACGGCCAGCTTCGATCGAGGAGTCCAACGGGAGGGTCTCCGTTCTTGTCAGGGGTGGGAGGGCCGGGCTGGTCACCGATGGACGACGGCAAGTCCGCCGTTCACCGGTCCTCGGCTCAGCCTGCGGGCCACAGGCCGGTGGCCCGCAGGCACTCACGGCAAGATCGCGCCGCCGGCAATGATGCTCGCCGCCCACTTGCGGCCGATCTCCTGGAAGAGCGCCTCAACGAGCTCCGCCCGGTCCTGGTCGCTGAGTCCGTCCGCCGCCTCGAAGGCTCCCGAGGCGATGCCCTTGGCGATCCCCTCAAGACGGTCCGCCTCCTGCTCCAGAGCGGCGCAGTGACGGCTGGCGTCCACCCTCACGTCGTCGATGCAGTCCATGTCCTCCCCTTTCATTGCGTCTCTTAAGACTATACAGACAATATCGGCAGGGTGCAAGTCATAAGAGGCACAGATGCGCGCCCGCGCGGCAGCCCGGAAAGGACCCTGCAACCCACGGCCATCAACAGCCCCAGAGGCGAGGCGGCCAGCACGCGGGCCGACCGTCTACCGTCCGGTGGCCGCGAGATCCGCTTCGGCTGGCGCGCGGTTGAGCGCGGCAGCTACGCCGGACGAGCGCCGCGCCGGCGGCGGGCGGAGCCGGAGCCGTCCATGGTCAGGGCAGGCGGGTGCGCTCGGGCTTGGTCGCGGCGTCGGCGGCCACGTCGCGGCGCCACTCGCGCTTCTCGCGGGCGCGTTCGCGTCCGTGGTCGTAGGAGCGGGGGTTGTGCCCCGGACAGCAGTCGTAGCGACGCAGCCCCTGCCGCGTCATCATCCGAGTGTGCAAGGTGTCGTCCTTCCGAGAGGGATCAGAAGCGGACCGGCGCGGCCTGGCAGGGCATCACCGGAATGCGGAAGCAGTGGGGCGGGCGCAGCCTCAGTGGCCCTTGGTATTGAGGCGGTCGGCGACGTCTTCGCAGTGCGCCTGGCTGCCGTCGGTGACCCAGACCTCGGTGCGGGTGTCCCAGACCCCCCAGTCCTGATAGCCGAGCTGCTCCACGAGGTAGCGGCGCCGGTCTGCGGCGTGCATGTCTCTCCGTTCTCCGTACGGTGGCGCCCGCCCCAGCGGGGCAGGCGGCGACAGGGTGAGGGTCAGGGCGCTCAGTGGCTGCGGTTCTCGGCGACCAGACGGTCGATGAGAGTGCGGGCGAGCTCGGCGTTGCCGTCGAAGTAGACGGTGAGGGCGCGCTCGATGACAGGCCGGGTGCTGCGGTCGCTGGAGGGGACTACTTCGCGGTCGTCTGCGCTGGAGCTCTCGGTGGCGTTCATGTCGTTCTCCTCTTGAAGAGGGTCGGCACCGGCCCCGTCAAGCGGGCACCGGCAGGGAAGGGCCCGGGCCCGTCAGGGCCCGGGGAAGGCCGTTCAGTGGGAGGTCTCGGGCTGCGGCGCGGGGCGGTAGGGGCCGCGGAAGCGATCCGGGATCTCAGCGGCCGGGGTGTCAGTGGCGGGCAGTCCCTCGCGGGGGCCGTTCTCCTCCCACAGCCAGGTGCCCAGGGCGAGCTCGTCGGTGGCCCTGTCGCGGGCGGCGCGGGAGCCGTAGGCGGTGACGGTGACGTCGCCCTCGATGTAGTGGGCCAGGCCGTAGGTCAGATCCAGCGGGCAGTCGTAGTGCGCGACGACCTGGTACGGCCACGCGCCGAGGTCCCAGCCCTCGGAGCCCCACACCCCGACGGCCTCCCAGCCCACGGGCAGCTCCCGCATCCAGTGGTAACCGTCACCGCTGTGGTCGTCGACCGGGTAGTAGGGCAGGACGTCGACGGGGAACTCGTCATCGGGGAACAGGGGGTGCGCCATGGAGTGTCTCCTCAAACCGTTTTGACTCTTAAGACAATACACAAGGGCTGCGAGGAAGGCAAGTCTTAAGAGACATACTGGAGGGTCGCACTCCACCCTCGGCAGACACATGGAGCGCCTCCGGTACCGGCGGACGCCGGGCCACCGCGAACCCCTCGACAGACCGGCCGCCGCATCGGCCCTCGCACCCCTGGAGGCGCGCCGCCACCCCGTCACAGGCGCCGGCCCCGTCTGCCGGACAAGCCTGAACTCCCCCACCGCACCCGGCCGCACGAGCGCGCCACGGCCGGACCGACGCCCCAGGCCTGCCGGAATCCTGGCAGGCTCTGCCCTCATGTCCGGCGAGCGGCCCGGGTGGCTACGCAGCCGTGCGGGGTGTCGCAGTACCCCTCCCAGTCGGACGCGAGAGCGCGCAGCCGCCCCAGACACTCCTCGGCCCGGCCGGCGCCGCCCGCGGGACGGATTCGCCACATCCGGGCGGCGGGTGTCAGCTCCAGTCGTGCAGCATCAGCCAGCCGGGCCCGGCCAGCGCGCCGTAGCCCAGGGCCGCAGCTGCGGCGCCCAGGACCTGATCCCGCTCGGGCGAGGGCATGAAGTCCCCGATCGCTCTGCAGGAGCCTGGGGCCAGTTCCTCGTACGCGACGCCGATCACCACCCGGTCAGGGCCGTCGCCGCCCGCGACGGTGAACAGCTGCACGTCCTCACCAGCCACGCCGCCAGTTTCCTCACCGCGGGCGCGGCGCCGACCCTCCAAGGCCTCACCGACGACCAGCCAGTCCGCGTCGGCGAGCTCGACGCCGTAGACGGCATAAAACGAGTGCTCCAGACTCAGCGCGCTCTCCTTCTGTCGAATCGGGAACGCCGGAAAGACAGTCCCCACGGCTACCACCAGACGTGGACGAGATACTCGTCACTGTCGATGACACCGCTGCACGCGAGGTCGTTCATGACCGAAGCCAGGTGGGGCTCGGGACCACCCGCGCGCCACGCGGCAATCTCCTCGGCTTCATCCGGGTCCAGGGGGGCGGCCCACGCCTCGACCTTGCGGTACGAGCCGTTGGACGCGCCGAGCGCCCGAATCACGCTGTACTCCAAGCCGTAGTGACTGCAAATGAGGCATTCGAGTGCTTCAAGTTCAACCTGGCGGAAGGTGACGGTTTTCGACGGCAAGCTCATGTGCGGGCCTTTCCGACGCAGTTCGTGAGAAGGGATCAGGGGTCACGTGTCGTTGACTCTTAAGACTATACACACATAGTTAGCATTCGGCGCAAGCCATAAGAGACAAGCGGGGGCAGTCAACAATGGACGTACGGCACCAGCCACGGCGCACCGACCAATAGGGCGGCGGCCCGGCGGCCCCAGGGCAGCTGGCTGGCGGCAGCGGACGGGAGGGGCCCCGGGACCTTGCGGGTCCAACAGGCAGCCACCCCGGGCGCCAAGCGGCGCAGTGGGCGAGCCAGGGCGGGCGGCGCAGGGCCGGGCCAACGAGCCGAGACACGGCGGCTGGGCGGGCCGGCATATTCAGCTCATGCGGCCAGAGCGGAAGTCGGCCAGAGCGCGCTCAGCCCACAACGTCACGAGGCGGGGCAGCTCCGTACGGGGAAGAATTCCGCGCAGAGTGCGCAGACCCAACTTGGCCAGCGAATCAGCCGTTTCGTTCAGCGGGTGGCCCGCGTGCGCCTTCTCGTGGCCGAACGACAGCAGGTGATCCGCCTCCTGGACGCGACGGCACAGCTTCACCAAGGTCGGGGCCCCACCCTGAGCGCGGGCGGCAGTGTTGTACCCGGCGGGCATCTCGCAGCCGCCGCTGTGCCAGTCCTGCAGGAACCGCAACGCGTCCATGCTGTCCACACGCACCTCGACCGGCCGCCCCGGATGTGCAGCCAGCACGGCCCGCAGTCCCAGGTCCACCGCCCGCAATTCCCCAACCGCCGTACGGGCACCGGCATCTGCCAGGTACTGCGGGTAGCGGTGGGCGTGCAGTCCGGCATGACCACTGGTCGCGATGTACCCGGCACTGACATGCCCGTCCCCGATAGACGCGTCCGTCGCGAGCACGAGCGATCCGGCGATCCTCTTGACCCGCGCCTTGGTCGTCACGCCTCGCCCAGAGGCGCCAGGGCGGGGCAGTTCGGGCCGCGAGCGGGAGGGTCCGGGACGCGGGAGGCGGTAGCGCATGTCAGCTCCTTGAAGAGGTTGGGCGCCGGGCCCGTCAGGGCCCGAGGGAAGGCCGCTCAGCGGCGCGTGGTCGCGGCCTGCGGCGCAGGGCGGTAGGGACCGCGGAAGCGAGCCGGGATCTCAGGGCCGGAGTGTTCTCGGCGGGCAGTTCTCGCGCGGGCCGTTCCCCTCCCACAGTCAGGTGCCTATGAATGACCGTTCCGGTGAGCACTCAGGCCCACCGGACTGTTCGAGTGCGGGCGGGGCGGCAACAAAGCACCTGCGGGGCGGGAAGCGAGTCGGTGCACGGCCTGAGCCGCGCGGTCGCGTATCCCGCCCCGACAGGGCGAACACCAGCCCCCGGGGGAGAAGGGGCCCAGCGAGGTCCTCCGCCCCGAGGGGAGGGAGCGGAGAACCAGTGAGCCGACGGGATTCGAACCCGACCGGGTCCCCGACAAGGGGACCGTGCAAGCCAGCAGCTCCAGAGGGGAGCTACCCCTCCTTCAACCCAGGACGCTGATCAGGCACCCGGGTCCGACCAAGGCTGCCAGGGGGACGGTTCGGCTTTGCAGCGCTCCGCCCACTCCCTGACGACTCTTAAGACTATACAGCAGATGCGGTCGCCGCGCAAGCCATAAGAGACATCGTGGAAGCGCCGGGCGGGGCACAACCCTCTCCGGTGGCGCCCGGTGACGCCACCAGGGAGACCACTACGCCTGCCCGCGAGCCCGAACGATGCCTGCCGGCAGACGGCCGACCTGCGCATACAGCGCCTCGACCATCCGCGCCCGACCCTGCACATCCAGACCGAACGCCGGGGTGAACGTTCCGGACATCAGCCGCTCAGCCATTCCCAGCAGCGACTCGATCTGCTGGGCCGCGTCCACCGCGTCGAGCTCCGGCTCACCGAACTCCCGCTCCATAGAGCGATCCCTCCTCCACGCGTTTGACTCTTAAGCCACTACGTTCTGAAACGGCGACTCGCGAGCCTTAAGAGCCGGGATGGGGTGCGCGCCCAACGGACAGACAGAGCACCTCAGGCGCCGGCGGAACGCCGAGCCCCCGGGCCCTTGGCAGGCTAGCCGCGCATCGCGCCACCGCGCTCCTGGACGCGCCCCACCACCCCGTTACGGACGCCAGCTGCCTGCCAGGCAGGACTGAACTCCCCCACAGGACCCGGCTGCACGGGCGCGCCTCGGCCGGACCGATGCACCGGACTGCGGGCACTGGCAGACGTGCCGGATGGCGGCTACCGCTCCCGGCTGCGCGGGATCCGGACCAGGACAGGCGGGTGTTCGGCATCGGCGGCGAAACCCAGGCGCCGGTAGGCGCGGGCCAGTTCCGGCGTCCGGGCCGCGGCCGACGCCAGCGGCCCTGGCGTCAGGCGAGAACTGCGCGCAGGCGAGCCAGGCCGCGCGCCTCGGCTGCGCCGTTCGGGCGCCAGGACGCAACTAGGCGGCCGTGCGGACCGGGTGGTCGGGGTGGTCGTCCCAGCCGTCGGCGAGCTCCTGCAGTTGTCCCAGGTGCTGCGCTGCCCGTTCACCGTCGCCAGCGGCGACCGCGTCGGCATGGGCCAACGCCAGATGATGGGCCTTGAGCCAGTCCTCCTGGTACGCGGCGACACCATCCGGATAGTCGGCACGCATTCGCTCATCGAGCCGGTCGTCGATGAACGCGAACAGCAGATTGCCGCTCTGGTGACTCACGAGAGCTTCCTTCCTGAGTCCCGCCGCCCATGTCCAGCGGTCGGCGGTTGGCGTGCAGTGGGAGTTGGCGGGCGCCCACGCCACTGTATCGACGCACGAGCCCAGAGGACGGCCCTTCTACAACCCGGCACCCAAGCCCACGCCGCAAGGCACAGCAGGGCGTAGCCCCGGTGACGAACAGCAGGACGAGGGGAACTCGAATCGGCGGGCGGCCACTGCCGGTGCCGCGGCAGGGATGGCTCGGGAATCCGACCAGGATCCGGCGTAGCGCGGCCCTCGCGCACTTCTGCAGCCGCCTCGATGTCCTCGGGCGTGGCCCACCGAGGGCGGGGTCCTGTCACGAGACGTCGTACCTATGGGCCTGTCCGCCGCGCCATTCCACCCAGGCCTCGTCATCGAGCAGCTCATCGTCTGCGGGGAGGCCGGCTCGGCGCAGGAACTCGATGAGGTCAGCATCGTTATAGGCAAGGCCGAGGATCTGTCCACGTGCGGTGACGCGCCGGCCACCAGTCGATGATGGGCGGTGAACGACGATCGGGGCGTCACCTCTCATTCCCTCAGCCTGCTCCGAACTGGGCTGACCCGCATCACGGCCCGTCGCGGTGTCGGGCGAAGCCGCTCAACCCGTTGCCCACCACGGCTACGCACAGCGGGCCCGCGCTCGACCACATGGGGCGCGAACGCCGCCTTCGTCCTGCATCGCAGGGCTCCGACGAGCTCGCCGACCTCCTGCAGAACCTGGTCGACTCCGCCCAGACCGGAGATCGGAACGGCATCGACGAGGCCGCCGCCGCAATCCACCCTTTTGACCGCGACACCTTGTACGAGTGCTACGACGACCTCGCCGAGCGGCTCGACGAGGTCGTCGTGATCGCCGGCGTACGGGCCGAGATCGCTGCGCAGGCCCCTGCCATCTGAGGTACCGCACCGCCGGGCCCCGCATCCCGCACGAGACCTGGCACCGAGCGTCATGCGGGTGGCCGGCGCGGTGCGCGACCGCAGCGGCTACGGGCCTCCGTCACCTCGCACCGGCCGAGCTCCCGGGTGCTAGACGCCGGGGTAAGTCCGCAGGCGGGGCGTGCAGCGCCTTGTCCCGGCCAGGGAACATCTTCGTTGCCAGGCCCGCCTGGGCGCTGACGCGATCTCCCGCGTGCCGCCACCGTGCCCGTGACCTGCGCAGATATACACGCGTATTGCCAACTACCACCCTCGGTCACAATCAGCGCCCCCTCGCCCCACGGCGGCCGCAAGCGAAATCTGTCCACAGGGGCTCTGTCTTACCGTCCCGGAGACCCTTCACCACATCCACAGAAGGGCTTCGATTCGACTGCCCGAAGGGGACTGATGGACGGCGGCGCCACACACATAGTCTGCGCACAGGACGCGCGCGACTTCCTCACCAATTGCTGGGGAGACCTCTACTTGCAGAGCCCCAAAGCCACGCCTTACCAGGCTCCCGGGTGGGTGCTGGGCTGGCTCCGCCACCAGGCCTCCATCGCCTCGCCGATGGTGTTGACCTCCGCAGACCCTGACGGCCGGGTACTCGCGGCGCTCGCCCTCGCCCGGTACAGCGACGCATCGAGCACGCGCGTAGCGCCATTGTCAGCGCCAATGGCGGAGTATGTGCTACCCGTTGGCCCTGGTGCCGAGGATCCGGACGTAGCAGCCTCGCTGCTCCGCCACCTGCAGCGCCTGGCTCTGCAGGAACCCGTCGAGCTGACCGACGTTCCGGCCGACTCGGCCCTGGGATTCTGCATGTCGCAGACCCATCCAGGGGAGTGGCCGTACAGCAGCAGCCCCTGCGCCCGCGTGGCGTTGCCCCTCGATCTCCAGTCGCTCTCCCGTTCCACCCGCCGTGAACACCGGCGCCGAGAACACACCTGGTCCCGGATGGCTACCGAGCGCGATGTTAGGTATAGGCGCACCTGCGGCCCTGGCGAGCTCCTCGACGCTTTCCAACACCTGCGTCGGCTGCATCAGGCTCGCTGGGCAGAGCAGCTGCCACTTCCCGGTATCGCCCCATCGGCGGGGAGCCTGCAGTGGGAGCCAGTGCTGAGGAATTGCCCTGAGGCATTCGTCGCCACCCTCGCTGTAGACGGCGATGTCCTCGCCGCACAGCTGTGCCTCCAGGGAGAGGAGACCGTCTACTCGGTGGTCCCCGCCATGGACCCCGCCCACAAGCACATCGCGGTCGGCCACGCTCTACTGCGCGCTCTCATCGCTGATCTGACCAGCGCGGGCTTCCGGACCCTTGATCTCGGGAGGACCGTCAACGGCCAAACCTACAAATCTCAGTACGCCCCGCGGTGGTCCAGAACGCTCTCCGCCCGGCTTCCTTCCTCCCTCACGACCGCAGCCTGACACCACTCGATCGCCACTCCCACGGCGACTAACCGCCCCCGAGAACATGGATGAAGCTGGCGCGCCTGCCGCATCGCCCGAAACGGTCGGCGGCGGTGCGGCAGGCGGTGGGTCACCCGGGGATGGTCTCGATGCGTTCGCGGTTGAGCAGGTACTTGGGGAGGTACGGCTGCGGGGCAACGGGGAACCCGGAGTCGTAGGCCAGACTCGCCATTGCCAGTGGTCCGAGCGCTACCTGGGCGCGTGGCGCCGTCGAGTCGCCCCAGTAGCGGCCGTGGTGCGCGAGGGCTTCGTTCAGGGCCTCGGTGAATTGGTCGTGGTCGCGTGCGATCAGGCGGTGAAAGAGGGCGGCGGGCTGGTAGTCGATCAGATCCACGAAGTCCCTCTGTGCGCGGGCCACCACGTCGCGTCCGGACGTCTCCATGGTGGCGATCAGCTTCTCCACGACGTCGTCCATGGGGCGCTTGGAACAGTAAGTCTGCAGCGTGTCGATCCAGTGCAGGACGTAGGCGTCGACGGAGTCGTCCTGGCTCAGCACTTCCAGCGGCACCCGGCACAGTCGGTCGATTCGGTCTCGCTGTCGGCACACGACCGCGAGGTAGAAGGTGTCGAGCCAGGCGCGGGCATCGGCGGGCGGTTCGGCGGGGATGGCGGGCACCTGTAGGGCTGGGGTCTCGCCCAGGTGGCACTCGTGCGGCTGCGTGCCGGTGAACAACGCGGACCCGAGCTGGACGGCGGCCGCCCAGGCGTCCCAACTGTCGAGGAGCGCCACGTTGGGGTCGGTGGCTGCATGGGCGTGGGCCAGTTCGAGGGCGGAGGTGAAGGCGTCGCCAAGGCTGTCCGGAGCTTGGGCTAGCCGGCCTATCGCCGCGGCCGTCTTGCGCGTGAGCTCGCCGACGTCTGGGGCCTTGCCCGTGTTGCGGCCGGCGAGGCGCCCGGCGCGGTCGAGTCGGACCAGGCCCTTCATCAGACCGAGCAGCTCTGGTGGCGGCTCGATGGAGAGAGTGTGGGTGGTGTCGTCGAAGACCGTCATTGATGTGAGATCGCCTCGGTGCCACCAGTAGACCCGCGGGGACAGGGCGCCTGGACCATCCTCGTAGGCGCCGAGGCCGTATGCGGCAAGGTCGTTGATGGCGTCGACCACGGATCCGTCAATGATGGGGTGGTAGGCCAGCAGGTGCCGGGTCGGCACGACGACAAGTGCCCCGGCGTCGGGGAGCGGCCCGCCCGTTCCTTGCCGGGCCAGCTCGTCCAGGAACAGCGCCCTGCTCGCGACGAACGGCGAGTCGCCGTAGACGGAGTGGAGCAACGCCCGCCCCTCGATGGACACTTCCTCATGCTGCACGGGTACGCGGCTGAGGTTCGCGTACGCCGCTTCCCCCAGCTTCTCCAGCCCCACGCGCTCCACATCGGCGTCGGTGAGGATCCGAACAGCGGTCGGCCCGTCCAGGGCATAGGCGAAGACCAGTCCCTCGGCCACCGGGCGCGCGTAGCGCATGGCGCCCGTGAGCTCCGGGGTGAGCGACTCGACGGGCAGGAGGCGCGCATGTACGCCACGCAGCAATTCCGCGGTGCTCTCCCCTCCGCTGCTCGCCGCCCGCAAGCCGGCGAAGTGTGCGTCCACCAGGTCGGGCCAACGGTCCTCCGGCTCGTGGCGGCACATATGCGCCAGGTTGGTCAGGGATGTGCTGTGGTCGTCCTCGGTGTGGGGAGCGGCCAGTTCCCGCAGGCGTGCAGCCTGTGCGGCGGTCAACATCGGCAAGCCACGATCAGGGGCGTCTTGGTTCACCCGTCCGACTCTACGAACTGCACACACTCGTCTTGAGGCTGGGTCACGCGAGCTAGCCACGAGAACGAGCCGGACCGTGGGGGAAGCGAACCGGCGGGCGGCGTGGCAGGAGGCCCTCCCGGGTAGGTCGCCGGCTCCCGGCTCGGTTACCAGAAGCGCGAGGGCCATCAGCCCTCTGCATTGCGCCGCATGCTCTCTCCGCCCTGAGCAGCGGCAGAGATTCGCAACCAAGTTGACTCTTAAGGCTTGCGCCGAGTCACACCCCTCTGTATAGTCTTAAGAGTCGAACCGGGGAGCTCCCGGGATCATTCAGCGCCGCAAGATCGTCGCGGCCTGCCAGAAAGGACCTGCGTGATCAGCACCGTCAGCACGACCACCTCCCACCGTTCCAACTCGACGTCCGCCGCTTCGTACCTGGAGCCCGCCGAGCAGCGGAGCCTCAGCGGTGTCGCCGCACACTCCATGGCAGAGCTGCCGACTTGGAACGCCGTGCGGGCCCACTACAACCTCGCGTGGGAGCCGGTTGCTGCCCCGGTCCTGGCCTCCGGTCCCGGCGGGGCGCCGATCCTGGAAGGGATCGACGAGTCGGGCCGTCCCGTCTATCAGACGGAAGGCGACCACAAGAAGATCGTGCGCAACGACACCTGGGCGACGCTCGGCATCCCCCGCTCCGGGTACGAAGTCCTCGATCACGCACTGCTGGGCCGCATCATCGCCCCGGTCATCGAAGCCCCCGGAGCGCAGGTGCGCATGCTCCACGAGCTGCGCGGTGGCCGGTCCGTGATGGGCCTGGTTGAACTGACCCGGGAGTCGCGCGGCCTCGCAGGCGACCCGTCGCCGTGGACGCTGACGATCGGCTTCCAGGCATCGCACGACGGAAAGGGCTCCCTCAAGGTCTGGGGCAGCGCCGAGAGGTTGTGGTGCACGAACCAGTGGAACGCTGGCATGCGCCGGGCCCGTGCGGAGGGACGTTTCTACGCGATCAAGCACACCAAGAACGCGCCCGAGCAGGTCGAGCAGGCTGCCCGGCTGATGGCAGTCCTGCGCCACGACTTCGACGGCTTCCTGAAGGACCGTGAGAGCCTCCACCGCATGCCGGTGACGCGCACGCAGCGCGAAGAGTTCATCGAGCGCATGGTGCCGCTTCCCGATCAGTGGACGGAGATGAAGGACGACAACTTCCGTATCCGCCGGGTCCACGAGCGTCGCGACGTGCTGCGCTCCATCTTCACCAGCCCGACCATGGCGGGTGTTGACCTGACGGCGGGGGCCCTGGTCGAAGCGGCCGGAGAACTCTCCGACTGGGGTGGGCACCAGACGGTGGACGGTCGCCTCCGTCGGTCGCTGCTGGAGCAGAACACCTTCAAGACGCGCGCCATGCATGAGGCCCTTGCCTTGGCGGCCTGACGTCCCGCTCGGGCCCCCGCCCCGGGCAGCCTCCGGCCGGTCCGCCGACTACGGACCGGCCGGGACCCGTCACCCGGCGCCCCACTGACTGCCGGACTACCCGACCAGAGAGATTCACAGCCCACATATGACCGCAACGCACGTGAACGGCGTCGCCGTGATCATCGACGAGCCCGCGCCGTCCCCCATCAGCCGCCCCGGGGCCGACGTTACTTTTGACCAGATTCGCCATCTGCTCCTCGCAGATGGGGCCGAGACGTACGGGTGCCTCCACTGCCCTTACGTGTCGGAAAACATCAGCAGCGTTAGGGGCCACCTCAAGGCCCACAGTTCGAAGCCCAAGGGTCAGGTACGCAAGGCGTCGAAGCCGGCCACCCCTACGGTCAAGGCAGCCCCGACCAACCCCGCCAAGGCGACGCCTCGCCGCAATCCGGCACAGGCCGCGCGGGACCTGGCGTCCCTGAGCCTCGGCGAGCTGGTGGAACGCGCGCAGCTCACCGAGCAGATGCGGGCTCAGCGGGACGCCGCCCGGGAGCAAGCAGCGCAGGCGTACCGCAGCGTTGACGACTGGAAGCAGCGGGCGGACGACTACCGGCTTCGCCTCGAAGGGATGAAGAGCCGGGCCGAGGCCTCCGACAAGAAGCTCGCGCAGATTCGCGCCCTCGTGAAGTAGGAGCCCAGGGCGCGGCAACCGGCGTCCCCGATCACCCCGATTGACTCTTAAGACTTGCGTGCACCCACGTGATTCCAGTAGAGTCTTAAGAGTCAATCGGGGTCGGGACATCCCACCTCCCACCGCACAGATCGGCTTGCACCCAATGTCGTCGCAGAACAACCGCCAGATGGCCGGCAACTCGGCCCGAGTCGCAGCGGTCCAGAACCGGCGCCGTTCCGGCGCCAGCGGCACCCACGCCTCGGGCCCCCGCCGTGCCCGGGATCGGCACAACGGCCGTCGCGCCGCCATCCGGTTCTCCAGTGCGGCTGCCTGACCCCCGGTCAGCTCTGCTACCCACTCACAAGTTCCTGAGAGGCTCCTCGTGCGCGTCACCGTCTGGCACAACATGGTCACCGGCTACCGCTCCGGATACCGGCCTGAACACCCCATGCTCCCCGTCTACTCCTACTCCGCCCCCCATGGCCCCGCCGAGGACCAGCTCTGGCGCGCGGTGATGCTGTGCAACGCCGACGAGGACATGCTCGACGGCCGGGACCGGGAGATCACCGCGGACTACCGCAACAAGAAGCTGCGCAGCTTCTCTCCCGGCGACGGCTTCAGCGTGATCGCTGCGGGCCGTCAGCACTTCTGGGTCAGCAACGGGCGCGCGCTGGTGCCTCTGGAGACCGGCTTCCCGATGCTCGCAACCGAAGGCGGCTGGGGCTCGGTGCCGATCGGTCAGCGGGTCGCCTACCGAGTCCCGATGTGGGACGACCTGACCCGTGAAGGGTATTTCGAGGTCGGTCACCGGTACGCGGCGACCGCTGCGGAGGCCGCAGCACTGTTCCACGGTATCGACAAGGACGACGTCGCGGTTCGCTCGGTTTTCCCGTGAACGGCGCTGACGCCCCGAGCGCTGAATCGCCCCCAACTATCCACCTCCTCGGCCGCCTTGCAGTGCATCGGCCGCATGAGACCGCCCAGAAAGTGAGCCCTCGTGACCCTTGTCACCCGCGATCCAGCCACCGGTCTGCGGCGCGGGCCGATTCGTTTTCCCGACGGCGCTCCGCCGCCGCCGTTCGGCTGCCGCTGGTGCGGTCGCGAACGGTCCCACCATGGATTGTCGTGCGTCCGGACCGGCCGGCGCGGCTGGACGTGGCCGACCACCGCACAGACCCTCGCCCGCATGAAGGCACGGCGCGCCGCCCGCGGGCGTGACTGACGGGTCGTCCCGGACAAGCTGGCACTGGCCCCTCCGCCTGCCGGGGCGGCCCCCCGTATTCGACCGTCGGCGACCGGCTTTTCTCCGGCCGACGCATAAAGGAGTGACCGTGCTCTTTCTACCCCAGCCCAGCTATTGCCCTGGTGGGCCGGACGGCCAGGGATGGAATCGACTCAGCCTCAACGCACACTTCGACACCCGGCACCAGTGCGGCCTGCTCCCACAGAACTACGCCGCGCTGTGGGAGTCCATGACCGGCCGACAGGCCTGGGGCGGCTTCGGCCGGTGCTCGCGGCTGGCGCCCGGGCAGTGCGGCGGCTGCCGCATCCAGCAGCTGCACATGGCGCACGACGGCATCGACTGGCCGGCGAAGACGCCGCTGCTGCTGGCCCGTGTGCGCCCGCTCCCTCCCACTCCCGGCTCGGTGTTCGTCAACGTGACTGCCGGGCTCAGCGAACTCGAGATGGTCTCCTGGCTCGGTGAGCCCACGGGGGTCGAGGCCGACTGGCGGACCGTACGGAACACCGCCGGCCTTCGTCTGGGTAGGGGCTTCCGGGATGCGGACGGCGAGGCGTTTTGGCTGGTGCGCCACAACTCCGCGGCCGCTTCGACGGCCGTGCGCACCCGCACCTACCGAACGCATACCCGCCACGCTCTGTACGGGAGTGACGGCCAGGTGCGGCTGGCGGTCCTCACCTGCCACGGCCGCTGCACCCACAGCACCTACGCCCTTGAGCAGCTCGCTGCGGACCTCGCCGACCGCACCGCCGACGACACCGACGCAGCCGTGCCGGCTCTTCCCGAACGTCTGCCGGGCGCGCCCGGCGTGACCTTCGAGATGGAGGACGCCCGGATCACGGTGCACCGTCACGACCACGTGGCCCGCTTCGCTTGGGACGTGCCGGTGGACACCGCCACCGTGACCGCGCTGGCCGCCCACGCGGTCCGTCTGACCTCCACCTGACCTGGCCGCTACCGGCCATGCCCCCTCGACATGAAGGAGTATCGCTTGCCCCTGAACACCTCCCCCCGCCCCTGCGACGATGTTCACTTCCCCAGCACGTGCCGCCGCTGCGGTCGTCCCATCGACTACCTCACGAGGCTGTGGTGGTCCGATGACGACGGCTTCCTGTGCCCCGACGACGACCACCAGCACGCACCGATCCGGCCGACGCAGGCCGGGCCTTTCCCTGCATGGGGCTACTACATGCGGCGGGTAAACGGGGGGACGGTGCTGCGTGAGCGTGCAGGAATAGCACTGCACGAGATCGAGGTGGCCCGGGGCGACGGAGTGCGGGTGGAGAACACGGCCGAGGGCGGTGTCGCCCTCCACTACAGCGATGTACGCGGACTGGTCGAACTGCGCCCGGCCACAGGCGAGGAGGCTTCTGAGCCCCATGTTCCCGACGAGGAGGTCTACGGGCCCGGGAGCAAGGTGGTCGTCCGGCACGTTCGGTGGGATCGGATGCAGCGGGCCCACCAGGTCGAGGACGAGTTCGCCGGCACCGTGCTCTACCCGCTGAACGACGGCTCCTACAAGGTGCAGGGCGAGGAAGGCCAGCTCGGCACGTATCCGCTTGGCATGCTGCGGCCGGCTGGCCGAACCCGGCGGCCCGTGGAGCAGGCGAGGGCAGGCGCCCACCAGGTATGGAATACCGGTGCGCGCGTCTCCGGCTTCGACGGACACCGGGTGGCTCTCTATGAGTGTGCGGATTGTCGGCAGCGCGGACCGCGTGTGGATCTCCCGTCGCTCACCTGCACCCCGGAGGCCGAGGCCTCTCACTCTCTGCGGACGGCCGGTGACCTCCTCCCGCAGGCCTTCAGCCATTGGACGCACCGGTCCGACACCGCGTCCGGCGCTGCGGAGCCGGTATTCGACCGTGGGGTGAGCGTCGAGGTCGTCGCGGCGGAGCTGCGGGCGGGCTCGGCGCCGGCCTGGGAGGAGGCGGGCCTGACACTGCGCCGTCCGGAGTGCACGACTGTCCTGGTCCCTCGCCATGACCCGGCCGTGCAGCTGACTGAGCGCGCTGCGGCGTCGGCCGCGGAGGCTCAGTGGCAGACGGTGTTGGCCGGCGCGGAGGTGGTGGCTTACGAGGACATTGGCGTCGGCGATGTGCTCGTGCGCGGCTACGGCGCCGACCGGCGGGTTGAGGTGATGGCCGCTCCCCAGGGCATCACCGATTCCTTCGGGCGCCGGGTCCGGCGGCTGCGGTGCCGGACCCTTGCCAACGAGCAGGCCGGATGGGTGGAGTACCGACCGGGTGAGCAGGTCGTGCGCCAGCGGTGTGCTCCCCGTCCGGCGGTCGCCCTCTACCGCGCCGGTGCGGTCCTGGAGGACGGGCAGACGGACCGCTGCGCCGGGTGCGGGAACCGCATCACCTGGGAGTTCGACGATCCCGACGCCTTCAGCGACAACGCCTGCGGCTGGTGGCGGGATGATGACGGCTGCGACCTGTGCCCTGGAACTGACGAGAACGACGCCGACCAGCAGCACAACCCCTCCCAGGAGGTGGTCGTTGCGGACTTCGACGAGCAGCTGGCCGCCACGATCGACGACATCGCGGGCAGTCAGGACGAGGCGGAACTGGCCGGCCTCGTGCGTCGTGCCGCAGCGCTGTTCGCCGCCCTGGACGGCCACGACTTCGTTGCGACGCTGCCTGAGGCATTCGCGGCCACGATGGCGGCTGCGGCCGCAGCGACTCACGTGCCGACACTGGCCGATCTCGCACGCAGGGCACAGCGGCTGTGGCAGAACCCCTCCAACATCGAGGAGTTGAATTGCGCGTTCGTGGCCTGCCTGCCGGAGCACGCTGATCACCCGGCCGTCGCGGCAGCCAGCGCCATCGCGCGAGAGGCAGGCATCCCCCTCGCGGTGATCCGGCATGACTGGCGGGACGCCTACGGTGAGCACGGAGCCCAGGGGCTCTACCTTTCGCCCAGTGGTGAGCGGGGCGTTGAGTGCAGCTGGTTCATCGACGGCCGCGACAGCGAACGGTGCCGGCCCCGCAGCCGAGTCTCAGCTGACCGCGCGGCGCGCAACACCGCGCTGGTAGTCGTCCACCAGGCCCTCGCGTCCGTCGGCTGGGGAATCATGGTGAAGGAGAGCAGCCGCACGCATACTCGACGCGTTCTCAGCCTTCTGACGTCACTGCCTAACTGAACGGCTCCTTCTTCTGCCAGCCTCGGCTCGGCGCTGATCGCCGTCGACGGGCGCGACACTCCCTGATGTCGACTCTTAAAGCTTGCCTATTCGCCACCCTTGTCGTATGGTCTTAAGAGTCATACCGGGTTTTCCGTTGACCCCCGGGACCGTCGGAGCCTTCCTGCTCAGCTGGCCGATGGCCGTCGACCGCCCTCACGCTCTCCCCCTCAGCATGGGCGGTCGGCGGACCCATCCCCGTGCCAGTTCGCCGGTACGGCCACCCATCCTCCCTACAGAGCAAAGGTCAGGGCATTGCACGACGATCACTACGCCGCACGCGACCTCGGCCGATGCGGCCTGCTGCAGATGAGATCTCTCGCCGACCCGACCTCCGGCGCGGTGCGCTATTGGCTCACGACAAGGCACGTCCGTGGCAGCGTGGTCCTGGTGCCGGCGCTGCTGTTTGCCGACCCCACCGGCCCCCTGCGGCAGCCTTGCGACCTGTACGTATTCGCCCGTCTGGACGGCCCCGGTGGAGCCGGCCGCCACGAGCGGCCGCTCACCGTCAATGGCATCGAACTGGCCGGACGCACAGCCGTCCGACTCGACCAGGTCGACCAGATCGAGGCCCAGCGCTTGGGTAAGGCAGGGATCACCGAGCCTCTGCCGCGCCACTCCCGCGCACTTGCCCGGGTGGTGTTGGCGGCCGCCGTCGAGCACTGGGCTGTGCGCAGCGACCGCGCCCTACTCGAATCCCTCGCCCGGCGCTCGACTGCCGAGCATTTCCTCAGCCACTACACGGAGGAACTCGCGCAGCGCGAAGACGCTCTCCGCCGCGCGCAGGAGGACCTGGCCGATACACGCCGGCGCATCGAACTCCTGCGTGAGCTCAGCGGACCGGCACCTGTGCCGTAGCCGACCGACCAGACACTAGGAGACCCTTGACCCTGAAGCCCCTCACCACCCGAGCCGTCTTGCCACTCGCAGGTGGCAAGACCCTCACCGCCCGCATCACCGCCCTCCAGCACGGCCGCCTCCGCTTCGTCGTCCGAAGCGCCCATATCCGTGGCACCTTTGTCCTGATTCCCGAGCACCTGCGGGGCGGGTCGGTCCTGCCCAGCAGGCTGCGGGTGCAGTTCGGCGACGGTATGGACGACTGCGGCTACTACGAGCACCGTCCGGACGAGCCGGTCATCTTCGGCATGCCCCTGCACGGCTGGACCGACGGCATCGACCCCGACCACGTCAGTGACGGATGGTTCCTCGGACGGTATGCCGCCAGCCTGCGCGCCGGTGCCCACCGTCAGCTGACCACCACGGTCCGCCGACGCACTGAGGACGTGATCCGCGCGCTGGTCGCCCACTGGCGCAACCTTCCCAACCGCCACGAACTGCTTCTGGCGGCCGCCCGCCCGAAGGCTGACGCCCTGGCGGTACACGAGGCCGAACTCGCCGCACAGGCCGAAGACGAGGCGGTCGAGCTGCAGGGCCAGCGAGCCGCGGCGCGCCGCCGGCTGAACGTCGTGACCGGCATCATCCGGCGTCGACCCCGCCCGATCCGTGCCGCCGACCCCGCGCCGGTGCGGCTGCCCCTGGTGGACTACCGCAATCGCACCCTGGGCACCATCACCGTGCGCGAGGTCGCGGTGAACGAGGACGTCGCCGGCACGGTGGTCTACGAGGTTCACGGAGCCCGCGTCCACGGCCGCTTCACCGTCGGCCGGGACATCTACCGGCCCCAGTCCCTCCCCCAGGGTGTTCACGTCGCCTACGGGCACGCTCGGGCCCGGTACTTCGAGTACGAGCGCGACCACGAGCCGACCGTCAACGGCGTCCGTCTCGACGGCGGGTGGGACCACAGCACCACCGACGATCTGACCGCGTCGACTCCCGATCAGCTTCCGGCTCATGTGCGGCTGACCAGGACGACGGGCCATTCCGCGCCAGCCGCCACGGCCCGGCGGGCCTCCGCCGTACTTCGCGTCCTCGCGCTTCACTACCTGGACCGCCCCGACGCCGAGCCGTTGCGTTTGGCTGCCGCACAGGACATGGCCTGGAAGCACCTCAACGACACCCGGCAGAAGCTGCGCGACCTTCGCCGCGAGCAGACCGCCGCCGAGCGGCGAGCGCGTCAGCACCGCGCGCGGGAACAGCAGTACCGCGCGCTGCTTGCCTCTGCCGCCCCTGGCCCGGACACCGCTCTGCGGCGAGCCGCCTGACCTGTCGGCCTATCGAAAGGAGACCATGCACCACGACGACAAGATGCAGCGCGTTCACGACCACTATGACGCGCTCGGCCGCGCCCTGGCCGACGTCTTCAACCACCGCGGCCTTCACGGCGGCGGCTGGACACACCAAGCCGGCTGGAACATTTACGGGGCTGTGTCCCTGTTCCATCCGGACGGCCTGGGCTTCTCGCTCTGCCGGTGGAACACGCACCGCAAGGGAACCGCGGGCCGGCGCCTGACCATCAGCGGCATCTATCCCGGCTGCTGGGGCGGTCCACGCGCGGCGGCCATCACCGTCGACAAGGACCGTCGCGTGACAGAGATCGCAAACGAGATCGAACGGCGCCTCTTGCCCGATTACCTTCCAACCCTCCGGGAGGCCTTGGCGCAGAAACACATCGCCGACGAGCACCGCCGGGCCCGGGTGGCCATGAACCGGCGCCTGGAGGCGGCCGTCCCCGGCCTGAGCTCTGCCGGCGCACCGCGCCACCCGGAGCCCGGGCGGACGCGCTCGTACTGGTACGGCGGCCAGTACAGCCCGGAGGGCAGTCCCGCAGTGCTCGCCTCGGGCAACGTGACCCTGAGCGGGGATGCGACGCACGCCACCCTCAAGCTCAACGATGTGCCTGCTGAAGTCGCTCTGAAGATTCTGGCGTTGCTGGCCCCCGGTTCCGTCTTGGAGGGCATCGTGCACCGGGCCTTGCCGTCGCAGCCCAAGGCTATTCCGGCGGTCAGCTATGTCGTTCTCGGCGAGGTCCTGGGCGAGGGGGCCGCTGGCGTGGCACCCCAGCAGGTCGAGCTGCGCTAGGTCTGCTGCTGGGCCCGGCGGCGCGGGCGGGCCCAGCAGGTGCGTACGGACAGCGACACAGGGTGTACCGAAGCACTCCGAACAGCCCTTCAGCCGGCCCCGCGCTCCCCGGCCGCGCCGGCTGCCTGGCCCTGCGTGGTCACTGGCCGGGAAGCGCGGCGGTGTCAGCCCAGCCAGACGATGTCGATGGAGAGAGGGAAGGACCGTCTCCTGGGGCCCGGCCCCCACGCGATGCAGCGGGACGGATGCGCCCGCGGCACGTACCGATGTGCGTCCAGCCTGGCGACTGGAGCCCGGCACACCTGCATCGAGCCTCCGGCCCGCTCACCCCAGTTGGCCTGGCGGTGCTCATGGAGTCCGAGCGGCAGCGGGCCGGAGCCGAGCGTCCGCAACGCGGGCGGTCTCGCTGACCATCTCCCGGTTCCATCCGGGGGCGGGTGGCAACGTGCGGATGTAGCGACGCAGGTTCCGGGCCTGCACGACGGTGACCCCGTCGAGTTGGATGCAACCTCCGGGTACGTGGGCTCCGTGGACGGCGATG
The DNA here is from genome assembly GCF_040643995.1 of Streptomyces sp. NPDC047049. NCBI lineage: Bacteria > Bacillati > Actinomycetota > Actinomycetes > Kitasatosporales > Streptomycetaceae > Streptomyces > Streptomyces sp. NPDC047049. Next base: position 25,302 of record NZ_JBEYVM010000019.1, read on the forward strand.
ACTGCCCGGACGGGCCAGCCGAGAATGCGCTGCGCCTGGTCCGCCTCCCACCGCACGGTGGCCACTGCCCGGCCCTGGGCAAAACGGCCGTACCAGAGCTGGCCATCGGGGGCGAGGCGCACCCGGGAGTTGATGGACGTCCAGTTCTTGCTATCTACGTAGAGCAGGCCAGCCCGGCCAATTATGAGGTGATCGAGATTGGCTCGAGATCGAGGTATCGCCCGGTCGTGGAGGACCACGTAGCGGTGGAGCCAGGTGAGTGGGGCGAGGATGCGGCCGGTCCGGCGTTCGCCAGCGGCTCCGGTCGACCACGAATTCGTGCGCCCGACGAGTATCTGCCGAAGGCCGATGCCCAGGGCGGCGGCCTCGGCCGCCATCCCTGCGGCGAGGCCGAGAGCCTGGGTGATGAGAAAGCCAATGGCAAGGGAAGCGACCGCCATGACCGGGAGGGTTCGCAGGATGCGGCGGTGGCGTCCAGCACGGCGTTGACGTGCCATCTGCTTTGCGCTGGCGCCTGCTCGGTTACGGCGGCGGGCCGGTTTCACTGGATCTCCCTGCTGATGGCGGTCGGTGTGCCGTCGGACCGTACGGCCGTTGGCTTGTGGACAGATTTCGCGCGCAGGCCGATTGCGAAGGAAGCGGTGGGCGGCAGGTACCCGTGATGAAGTGCCGGCCGCCGACGGGGCATCAGCAGCCTTCGGCGTGTGGAGTGAAGGTGATCTTCTTGCCCTCGTTGACGTTGAGGGCCTGGGCGTAGGTCTGGGCGTCGACGCGGAACCACACGTCGTCGTGGCGCTTTCCGCCAGCGTCGTCGAGTTCGACGCACCACCGCTCGGCACGAACTACCTGCATGTAGGTCTCCGTGCCGCGCGGCTCCATCCGGCATTCCGAGATGTTCTCGGCGGTGGTCCACGTCCGAGTTTTGGTAACGCCGCCCACCCGAGTCGTCGCCGTGTGGGGGACTGACTTGGTGCGAGTCCTACACACCCTGACCATGTGGGGCCGAGTGGCGAGCTGAGTCTTCTCGCTGATGTGGCGCACATCGTCGCGCAGGCCCGAGACCTTATGGGGTCCAGTAGATGACCTGTCTGCGCAAGCATTGAGGGGCACCATGAGGGTGATGACCGGCAGCACCACCAAGAACTTCCACCGTGTACGAGCGTTCAACATGCTTTCCTCCGGGGCTGCAGTGGGGCCGATCGCTTCGTTCTGACTCTTAAGACAATACAGCATGACGAAAGTCGGCGTCTAGTCTTAAGAGACGAATGCTAGGGTCGTGATATCGGCGGCCCATCAGGCAGGGCAGCTTCGCCACTGGGGCGGGCGTCGACGGTGAGTTGCGTAGAGGCAGCCAAATCGTGGCGCCCTCGACGGCGTCCCGCTTGATTCTGGCGCCGGAGAGCTACCAGGCCTCGTGCAGAGGGGCCGCGTGAACTCCTCGCCATCGGTAAGGATCAATACGTCGCGCCAGCCGCTCAGTTGGCGCGGTGGCGCGGTGGCGCAGCACGTACAGCATCCCCTTCTCGGCGTTGGAGCCCGGCGGCGCATCGGCTTCGGTGATGGGACACCGCCGGGCTCGAATCAGCATCGCACGAGGGTTGACAGGGACGCGGGGGCAGGGAGCCGAGGGGTGTCAGACAGACGAAAAGTTGATCTCGACCTCGGCCCACCCGTCGGACTGGTACTGCCAGCGTCCCGCCCGCCGTGCTTCGGGTTCCGCGTCGAGCTCGATCGCGGCGATGAAGCGATTCCAGGACTCGTCCATGGCGTCGCCCTCCGCTTCGGTGAGGTCGGCCAGCGCCCTTTCGGCCGCCCCGGAGATGGCGGACTTGAGGGCCTCCATGGAGGTGAAACGGCTCGCGTCGGCAGTGACGCCGGAGGAAGTGTTGAACGACCAGCGGGCCGCCCAGGGATGCATGTCGGAGTTCATCTCGTCCTCAATCCTCAGCGTGGTGGTCAACTTCCCTGCTTCCACCCTCGGAGTTCGAGGTGGGAGATCTTGGTGCCCTCGGCGAGGCGGCCGGTTTCGACCATCCACTCGGTGATGGCGGCGGCGACGTCTCCGCCGCTGTGGGAGACACGCCGCTGCCACTCTCGGGCGTCGAGGCCGGCGCCGTGGTTGCCGTAGTTGCGTTCCTCGGTGCCGTCCGGACGCTGAACGACGTGTTTGCGCACGCGGGGGCTGTCGTCATCGCTGCCGGAGTCAATGAGGAAGCGCCCCTTGGAGGCCCGGACGGTGAAGGCAATCGAGCCGCCGGTTTCTGCCGCGGAGTCCACGATGGGCTTGAGCCGCGATGCGCCGGAGGAGATGTGCTGTCGGCCGGCGCGGGCGATGCCGGAAGTCCACTGGTCGTCGGGAGCGTGTTGAACGACGTCCTTGCTGCGGACCCGCGCTCGGCGGCCGGACTTCGTCCGACGTCGGGTGACGTACTGCCCGGCGAGGCTCTGGAGGGATTCGAGATCGCGGGGGCCACCGGACTGTACTTCCTGCACGACGGCGCGCAGTCCTTCGACGTACGCCTGCCCGGAGCCAGGGCCGCGGGTGTAGAAGTGGGAGACGATCGCGCTGTTGCGTCCCAGAATCGTGGCGACCTGACGCCGGGTGAAGCCTTCGCCCAGGAGGGTGTTGGTCAGGCGGGCTGCTTCGTTGGGGGCGGGGATGTTCCGTCGATTGCGCCGGCGCGGGGGCATGGTGGCGGTCCGTTTTCCTCGTCGTGTCAGTCTGCGTGGTTGCTTCAGGTCAGGTCGTGCTGCTGCTCCTGGAGCAGGGCCCGGCCGAGGGACTGCAGGGTGTAGAACTCGCTCTCCACGGTGGGAGCGGTGACCGGGTGGGGCGTGGTGCCCTTGAGCAGGTAGTCGCCGGGCTCACCGTTGTAGGGCCAGTCGGGCATGACGGTGGTGTAGATGGCGTCGGTCCGGAACGCGACGACACTGCCGGGCGGCAGGTGAAGCGCCCCGACGTGGACCGTCTGGCCCTCGGCGTTCTTGGCCCGTGTGGACAGCAGGGCAGCGCGCGCTGCGGACCAGACTCCGGACGCCCACTCGGGGTGGGCGTTGGGGTTGCGGCTCATCTTCGTCCGCTCCCAAGCGACGGTGTCGCCGCTGATGGAGGTGATCTTGCCTCCGTCGGGGATCTGAGATTCGCTGCCGATGGGCACGATGCCACTGGTGGTGACGGGGCGCTGAGCGAAACCGCCAATACCGTAGAGCAGGATGCTGCGTGCGCCGCGGGAGGCCAGCTTGTATGCCTGGCGCAGGTCGTCGGTGCCGGCATGCGCGGCCGCGGCGGACAGCCTGCTCCATGCCGCCTTCAGCTTCTCCGACCATTCCTTGAGCGGGGTGCCGCTCTCCCACAGCAGACCGTCAAGGATCTCGATCTTCCACGGGGTGATCGGGTTGCGCAGTGCGAGGTTGACCTCGGCTCCTCCCGCCCAGGTGGTGAAGGTGCGGCCGGCCTGGTGGGGGTAGGTCCACGCCCGGTCGCCCTCGACGGCCGACGGCAGGATGCCGACGTGGTTCCAGTCGTCGGGGATGGTGACCTTGACCCGCCAGTGGCTGGGCGCGAAGAGCGCGTTGGCCTGCTGCTTCTCGCTCCAGGAAGCGAACGTCTGGGCGGTGACGCGCTGAGGGGCGCCCACCCCGGAGGCCCAGGTGTGCTTGCCGTAGGCCAGGGTGCGGTCGAACTCGTGGAGCTGAGGGAGCTGTTCGGGCACACGGGGCGGGGTGATCAGTTCGGTGCGGCCCTGGCCGGAGGTGGCGTGCAGCAGCTGGCGGATCTCGTCCGACATGACGGGGTAGCCGTCGGCCCAGCGGGCGCCGGCCTTGGTGGGGATGGTGCGGGTCCACAGGTCACGTCCGGTCTGGCTGGGAGATCCCATCAGCACCACATCGGGCCAGTCCGTTTTCAGGGCCTGCCACAGCAGGGTGAGAGCGTGGCGGACGGTGGCGACGTCGGCGCCTTCAGGGTCGAACCACTCGCTGACGCTGCGAATCTCGACGTGCTGGTCACCGCGTTCCCACCGGCCGACGGGAGTGCCCCCGTGCCGCTCGGGAATGAAGTGGCCGGCCAGGCGGTCGCTGCCGCGGCGGGTCTCGACTTTCCAGCCGCTGGGCATGGGGGCGTCGAGCCAGGCGCGTACGGCGTCCTTGAGGTAGGGGTAGCGGTCAGCGTCGCGGTGCCAGGGGTCGCCGGCGGTGATGTAGATGCGCTCGATGCTGTCGGGCACGTGGGCGTAGACGGCGGTGAGGATCTCGTGGGCGCTGGCCTGGCCGAGGTCGAGGCGGACGCGCTGATCCCTGTGGACGAGATCGCCGGTGGTGGCGTCGAGGAAGACCGTCGGGCGGGGCTGCTGGGAATAGGCAGGGCGGGTGGAGACCAGCTCGGGCGCAACGGTGAACCAGCGGTCGCCCTCTGCGCCTTCGGGGATCGTCGGCAGTTCCCGGGCTGCCGGCTCGGCGGTGGGCGTGGTCGGCTCTGTGGCGGGGGTGGGCTGCTCGGCCTGGGCGGCGGCGCTGGCGATGACGGGCTGCTCGCTGGTGGCTGCGGCTTCAGTGTCTCCCGCCGAAGGGATCGGCTCAGTGGCCGGCCGTGTCGAAATGGGGCTCATGGTCGGTGCGGAGGCTCCGGCCGGCTCGACGGGTGCCTGGAGTTCAGCGGGGCTCGGCTGGGTGTCCGGCACTGCCCCTTCCTCGGAGGCCGGGGCGAGCTGCGGCACGAGGGCGACGATGTCCTTGACGGACATTCCGGCGGCCGGCGCGAGACGGTCGGACTTGGCCTTCGGGTATGCGCCGAGCACTTTGATGCGCTGGTCGCGATTGGCGTGAAGCTTGGCGAGTTCCTTCTCAGCCTTCTTGATCTGGTCTCGTACGCCGCGCAGCTCGGCGAGGCCGTTGGCGAATTCCTTGGCGTCCATCAGCTGTCCCTGTCGGCGGCGGCAGTTCGGGTGTGAATGACAACGGTGTAGTCGGCCGGGACGGAGACCGCGATCTGGCGGTCTCCGTCGGTGGTGATGACGGCTTGGCCCAGCACGGCTCGGCGCGCGGAGTTGTCGGCGGGGGCATCTCCTCGCAGCAGCGCTGTCAGCTCAAGCACCTTGACGGGCTTGCCTTCGCCTCGTTGCCATTTGGGCGCGGGAGCGGCGAGCTGGGCGGCGTAGCGCTTGGAAGGCCGGCCGTGGAAGGCGATCCTTCTACGGCCTGGGCCGTCGTTCACCCAGCGCCAGCGAAGGCCTTCCTCGTCGGGGATGACGTCGAAGACGGCCATGGTCTGGCCATCGCGGCATCCGACGACCACGGCGATGCGGTCTGGGTCGAAGTGCATCTTGGTCGTGGAGCGTCCGGACCAGGGGGACCAGGCGGAGAGCACCACATCGGCTTCGGTGCTGGCGCCGGCCTCGACTTCGCGCCAGCGTCGGCCGACGTTGACCGCCAGAGCGAGGTCCGGCTGGGCTTCGTCGACCGACATCCGTGCTCCCTGAGTCTTTGGGTTCGTGTTGCAACCCCACCCTAGAATACTTCCGAATACTTACGCAACAGCATTCGGAAGTATTCTCAGCAGGCCCAGTAGGCGGGGCTGAAGCCGGCCTCGCTCCGCTCGGCGCTCGTCTCAGCCCCCCATGTCCCCCACTCGCGCTTGTCCCGCGCGTAGCTGCGGCACGCCGCGAGCAACTCGCAGGAATGGCACAGGGATTTGGCGACGGCCTCGTGCTCCTTCCTGTGGAAGACCTCGGGGTCTGTCGTCCGGCACGGCACTGCGTCCTCGACGGAGACCCGGTCCAGCACCTGCTGCGTCATGCCGAGCCTCCCGGGAGGGAGGTACCGGCGCCCGCCGCGAGGCTCTCGCGTAGACGGGCCAGCTCGTCGTACAACGCATCGAGCGCCTGATCGGTAATCGTCGACGCCGTGTACCTGACCCCATCGACCCCAGCCTGACGTGCATCGAGTCCGGTACGGGAAGGGGTGGCACGGGCGGCAGCCGCCACAAACCAGCCGCGGCCCGGGACGTGGTGAACGAGGCCTTCCTGGCGCAGCAGCCGAACGGCGTTGCGCGCGGTCGTGCTCGCGACTCCGTACCGATTCTGGAGGGTCCTCTCCGAAGGGCAGCGGCCCTTGGGAGGGAGCGTGCCGGTGGAGATCTGCTGTCGGATGTCGTTGGCTATCTGCTGGTGGGGCGGGAGGCCGCTGGCAAGGTCGATCACGGTGAACTCCGTTACGGACGGTGCTTGTTGGACTGGGAGCTGGTCGTCTGTCGCTGGGACCGCTCCTGACGAGCGAAGGCGAGTGCCCGGGCTCGGGTGACATCGGGCTGTCGGCGGGGGGTGTCCGCGGAACGGGCCAGCACTCGGTCGAACTCGGCGAGCGGTTCACGCATGCGCCGGCCGCCGGAGAGCGTCCTGGCCGCCTGGGCCTCTCGCTCTTCGACGATCTTCGTCCAGCGGTCCTGATGCGCTTCGAGCGCCTCGTGATACCCGGGTGACGCGTTCTTCCGGGTTTTGACAGGTCCGAGGACGGGCGCCTGTACGAGCTCCGTCGTCTCCGGCCCCCTGGGGCCGGCCTCCCGGGACTGGGCCCTCCCGGGCTCCAGGTCGTTGATCTTGCGGACCAGCTTCCTGCCGAAGAACTCCTCGATCCGCTTGATGAGTGCGGGGGCCAGGTGGCGGATGTGCAGGCGGTAGGCCGGCGAGTCTGGTCGGAGGTCGAGGACGCCGGTCTCCTCGTGGAATGTCTCCACGGCGATGTGGGCGGCGAGTTCCTCACCGGCGATGGCGATCCACTGGTCCACGATCGAGCCGGCGGCGGCCTGGTCTTCCCAGTCGCGGTTGGCAACCAGCCCTGTGACTGCGGCGGACAGGCTGATCGGATCGCGCCCCCCGCCCCGTACAACGCGGGGCCGGGTCCTGCTCTGTCGGGCGGAGGAGCCGCCGTTCCTCTTGGCGTTCGCACGTGCGGCGTTGAGGGCGTCGCGGGCGAGGTCGACCCCCGCGAGTTGCGGAGTGCTCACAGGCCGGCCCCCACCTTCAGGTGACTGCTGGCGCTGCGCAGGCGCAGGGCTCGGCCGACGAGCTCGGCGCCGTAGATGCGCTCGGCCTCGACGCGTCCGCGGAAGGCGACTGTGGAGGTGACCAGCCCGGTGTCTCCCGCCAGGAACGCCTGATGGGCCGTCTCGCGCAGCACCTGCAGTTGGTCGTCGGTCAGGGCCTGGTCGTCCTGTTCCACGGCCTGGCCGGCCGGGGCCTCCGTGTGGCGGACGGCGTTGATGGCCTGACGGACCAGACGCGTGACGGCGCGGCTGCGCGGGGCCTGCCAGGCGCCCTCCCACTCGACGTGGCGGGCGCGTTCCGCCTCACGCGAGTCCCGCCACCAGGTGACCAGGGCCTGTCGTTTGGCGGGGGTGTCGAATCGCCGGAGGGCGCCAGCGAGGCGGCGGGCGAGGAAGCCAGAGGGCCGGTGGACGGTGCGGGTGGGGGCCTGCTCGTTGATGACGGCGATGACTTCCTCCGCGGTCCATCCCGCGTCGGCAACGTCCTGGATGACCCAGGCGATGCGGGGTACCGCGGCGCGGTGCAGCCACGGCACCTGCTGGATCAGCTCGTACGCGAGCTGGTGGCGCCGACCGACGGCGTTCAGCTTGCGGGCTTTACGGGACTTCTTCGGGGCGGGTGCATGGCGGTTCCCCGTTTCGAGCTTGCTCTCAGAGGGAGAGGTAGTAGTTGCCGCAGAAGAAGACGTAGAGGAACCACCCTCCATTGGGGTGCAACGGGGAGCACTCGAAGGGCGCTTGGCGGACGGGCCGGTGGGACGGCTCCGGCGGGGGCGACGCATCAGCTTCCGGGCCATCTTCGCGAGCCGCTTCATCGTCGCGCGTCCCTCGTCGGCGATGCCCTGCAAGGCCCGGATGTACCGGTCGCAGGCCCGAGTGATCAGGTGCAGTGCTATGTCGAAGGCGGCAGGGATCGTCCAGATGAACTCGCTGGCGCGGCCGCCTTCACCGCGAACGCGGGTGCCCTTGGCCTGGTAGGTGAGCAGGCCGGCCTCGCGCAGAATCCCGAGGTGGTACTGGACGGTGCGCTTGGACAGCTTGAGTACGCGCACGAGGTAGTCGACGCCGGGGCGGCAGGGTGCAAGGCGGGCGAGCTCGACGGCGACGCGCAGTGTGGTGTCGCCGATGTGCTGCGGGCCGTGGCCGCGGTTGGGGCGGTAGGTGTTGTCGAGGTGCGCCCAGCAGACGGCTTGCATCCAGGAGTAGCCGTCGGGGGCGATGCGGCCGGTGGTCGCCGAGAGCCACTGATGGGCGGTGGGAACGTGCGGCGGTATGGCCGCTGCAGCCGCTTCAGGGAGGGTGGGCTGGGTGGTGGGCACGAGGATCCGTTTCCGGGTAGCGCGAAGTAGACCCGCGGCGACGAAGGCTGCTGCGGGCCCTGCAGGGCCTGGGGAGGTCGGGCCGCGGTGGGCGGCTCAGGGAGGGCTTGTCAGACGCAGAGGAGCGAGAGCTGTTCTGGTACGGCGAGGGCGGCCGCGTGCATCTCGGGCGGAGTCTCGGGCGGCCTTTGCGTGGTGGTCTGGCTCACTGGGACGTCTTCAGGTTCAGCGGGTTCGGGCAACGCCTCCTGGTGGGGCTCGATCACGCGGACGCGCGCCGGCCGTCGCCGCCGCGGCTCACGCATCACGTTGCGGGGCACAGCCGGATTGCGGGATTCCTCGCTGACGAGTTCGGCGAGACGGTGGATGTGCGCCCAGCTCAGCTTGGTGCGCCGCCGGATGGAGGTCAGCGGGACCTTCTCGACGAGCATGCGCAAGGCGGCAAGCTCGGCGTGGGCATGTCCTTCTTGGTACGACGGCCAGGCGACAGCCGGCTGGATGGTCGCCTTGTCCGCCTCGTCATTGGTCATTTCGCACCGCCCCTCGCAGAGGTGAGGTTGGCTTCAACGATGACGCGCTTGGTGTGGCCGGTGGCCGGCCAGCAGGTCACGAGAGTGAGCTTGGCCGTCGTCGGGACGGCGTTGGGCTTGTCAGGCACGGGCAGGAGGACGTCGACGTTGGTGGGAGGGACGATGCGGACCCGGGCGACGGTGTACGTGTAGGTCGTCCGGTTGGCAGTGGTGACCTTGATCGCCGATCCCGGCTTGACGCGGTCGATGTTGCGGAAGGGCGGGTTCGTCACCCCGCTGCGGTGGCCGGCAAGCGCGAAGTTGCCGAGCTCGCCGGGGTTGGCCGAGCCGTCGAAGTGCCCTATGCCTGAGCGCAGTTGCTTGACGCCGGCTCCTTCGTACACCGGCTGGGCCCAGGACGTACCGAGCGCGGGGATGCGCAGCACTTCGTTGATGTGGCCGCCGGCGCCGATGTCGGGAGTGCCGCTGACGGCGTGCGTGCTGTCGCCGGCGGGGTTGTGCCGGCTCCAGCTGCGGAGCGTCTTGCTGGCCTGGCCGGTCGCCTTGTCAGTGTGGTCCGGTGCTTTCCGGGAGGAGGGCTGAGAAGTCTTGAGCGAGTCCTGGGCCGAGGTGCTGGGCCGCTTGACTGCTGCGGTCTTGGTCTCGGCGGAGGCAGGTTGGGTGCCGTTGCTCCAGCGCACGCCGGTGAGGCCGATCGCGACGGCGGTTGCGACGGCCGCGCCGATCAGGATGTTGCGACGGGCGCGGGAGTTTTGACCGGCTTCGCTGGAGGAGGTGGACTCGGCGGCGTCGGCGGCAGGAGGGTTTTCAGGCATGGGAATCCGTCCAGCGGTGAGATCGGCCGAGTGATCTCGGCTGTGAGGACAGCGGCGGGGCGGGAGGTGCTGGGGGCACGGTCACCGCCCCGCGGCTGTTACATCCGGCGGCGCGCCAGGTGTGAGTGTCAGGCGCCGGTCTGCGGCAGAACGTTGCCGGGCAGGTGCACCGCGTGGCCCTGGGGGGCCGTCCCCTTCGGGATCTTGACGTCGGTGACCGAGACGTTGGTCGCGGCGAAGTCGCCGACGCTCACCCGCTTGTCAGGGGCGAGCTGGTAGCCCTCAGCGGCGCGAATCTCGTGCACCGTGTACGAGCCAGGATTCAGGCCCTTCACCTGCCACACGCCCTGACGGTCGGTCGTGCCCTTGGCCACAACGGCCCCGCGGTGGTCCTTGATCTCGAACTGCACGCCGGCCATGACCTTGTGGCTGTCGGCTGCGGTCTTGATCACCTTCAGACCGCCGTGTGCACTGCTGACCTTGGCGTGGGCCGTGGCCTGAGCGCTGGATCGTCCGCCGGTGACCACGATGCGCTGCGCGCCCGGGTTGCTGGGGATCTGCGCGCGCAGGGTGTAGGCCGGCAGGGTCTTGGCGACTGCCTTGACGGTCGCCTCGCCCTTCTTGGGGGCGGTGATCGTCGTGGTCGCGGTGCCGGTCGGGCCGGTCGAAATCTTCTCGGCTCCGGTGGCGCCGGACAGGTCCAGCTTCACGTTGCTGATCTTGTGGCCGGCCGCGGAGGTGACGTCGACCTGGACGCGGGCCTTCGCGCCCGGCTTCAGGCTGTCCGGCATGTGCAGGTTGACCTTGTACGGGCCGGCGTAGCGGTCGGCGAGCTTCATGTACTGGACGGCGAGGCGCTTCGCCGCCGGCGAGACGTTGCGGTAGGACAGGCGCTGCAGGGCCCGCTGGCCGTTGGGCAGTGCGTAGGTAGTGCCCGGGTTGAGGTAGCTGGTGATTGCTGCGTCGGCGGCCGCTGCCTGTGCGTCGGTCGGCTGACGCAGATCGCTCAAAATCAAGGCGGCGCGGGCGATGTTGGCTGCCGGGACCTTTGCGCCGGTGGCCTTCGACTTCCAGCTGCTGAACTGCGTGATCGGGCTGTAGTGACCGCCCGCGGCGGGGCCGGGCAGGGTCGGGTCAGCGCAGTAGCCGTGGAAGCGCGCGTTGGGGAAGAGCGAGCCGGGCTTGCCAAAGGCGCCGAGGTGAGAGGCGCCGGGCTTGCCGTGGCTGTCCGGTATCGAGTAGCCCGGGCCGTACTTGTCCGCAGCGAGCGCGCTCGGCGCCGCAACCAGGCCCGCGCCCAGCGCAACCGCCGTAGTGCCAAGCAGAAGGGCTGAACGAAATCGGCGACCTGGGTGCGCGCGGCGGGGTGATGATGACAAACTCATGCACGTCTCCATTCGGGATGAGAGCCGGACCCGGCCAGCTACTGGCCTCGCAAACCTCGTGCTCGCCGGGTCCGGCGGCCCCGCGCCTGGGGGTGGGCGCGGAGCGATCTGGGTGAGAAACTGCTGGCAGAGCAACCAAGAGGGTGTCGTGCCAGACCATCGCTCGATCACGAAACTAACGTATGTGTTTCCTGTGATCAAGCGAGTGGCTAGGGTTCTTCCTGCCGCCACCCCCAGCAGTGCAGGAGCCCAGGTGCCACGCAGATTCGACTACGAGCTCGTCGAGACCATCCGTCGACGCCAGCGCGTCCAAAAGCAAACGTTGGCTGAACGGTTGGGCTACGCGACACACAGCATGGTCAGCAAGATGCTGGCTGGCGAGGTGACCCCTGCACCGGAGCAGATTCCCGCCTGGGCGGACGCCTTGGGCGTGGACATCGACGAGGTCTTCCCTCATCTCGACGACGACGGCAATCCCGTTGAGCCCAACCTGCAGGATCTGCGGTGCGACATGGGCATCAAGATGAAGATGATTCCCGAGATCCTCGGGACATCCAGCCCTGTCCCGGTCCGCAAGGCCGAGAACGGCAAGAAGCGGCTCGACCAGGTCTACGCGGAACTGCTGGCTCCCGCGTACGGGGTGTCCGTGGAGGAGCTGCGTGCTGCGGAGGACCGGTCGTTCGGCGATCGCGAGCAGCCTGTGATGCCGTCCACCCTCGCCGGGAAGATCACGTATCAGCTTGAGCGCATGCCGGCGGATGCCCGCCCGACTGATGCGGATATCGCCGCGGCGGTCAACGCGCGGGCGGGAAGGCCTTTGATCGTCCCGGACCAGGCGCTCGCGCTGCGCACGGGGGCGATGTCTCAGAAGGACATCCTGGATCAGGTTCCGGAGTCGATCCTGCACCAAGGTCTGGCTGACGTCTTCGACGTCCCGGCGGTCACGTTCCAGTCGAGCGACGAAATGGTTGAACACCTCGTCGAGGTGGTCCAGGCCCTGGCTGGACAGGGCAACTTCGAGTTGCAGGCCCGCGGTGGCGAGAGGGGCATCTCCCCTCGCATGGCCGCCAAACTCAAGGAACTGGCGGCCGTGGTCAAATCCGAATCCCGCCCGAAGCGGGGCTGATAGGGCCGGACGCCCCCGCGCAGCCAGCCAGCTCAGCTGATGCCGCCTCCGAGGCCGGGCAGGACAGATGTGCGCCCGGCCCTCTTTGCTGCTGCGGGGACGTCCATCCGTCACGCCTCTGCCGCTGCTGTCAGGAGCAGACTCCACGCCTCGGCAGGAGTGATAGCGGTGTACTGCGCCTGCACCTGCCGCCACCACCGGGCCTCCGCTTCAACACTGACGTGTGGCTTGCGCGGCAGAGGATCCGAGGGCGTCGCCCTGTACGTGCCGAGTGCGAAGCCGGCCAGGGCCGCTCGGATGTAGATGGCCTCGGCTACTGCCTGGGGGTTGGGGCGTTCTTCCTCGGGCAGTTCCTCTTCCATGGTGGCGGCGTAGTCCTCGGCGTGCTCAAAGAGGTCCGGTGGGGCGTAGTGGCGGAGTTGTTCCATCGCGTCGGCGATCGCGTGGATCCTGAATCCGAGCCTGACATCGATCGGCATCGACCAGTCGAAGAATTTCCGCAGCACGGGGACTGAGGCCAGAGCGCTGCGACGCCGGAGGCTGCCTTCGAAGGCCACGTCGGGGAAACAGGCGATGAGGTCGTGGTGGAGCGTTTTCAGGTCCTTGAGGAGGCGTGAGCTGGTCCAGCGTCCCGCCGCCACGTTGCTTGTCGGAATGCTGCATCCGGCAGCGAAGGTGATGAACATGACCAGCTGGATCCCAGCGGTGATGTGAGCGACCGAGGAACCGTAGGCGCGAAGGCTGGGGAAGGCGACGGCGCCCCACATGTAAATCACGCGAATCACGATGTATACCGATCCGAGGACCATCGCGGTGGCCAGCACCGCCAGGCCGACGCGCAGGGGGCGCGAGGACGACAGGCGGGCGGCGCTGGCCCATTGGTAGCCGCACACCAGGCAGCTGGATCCCAGCCAGACGTAAAAAATCGTCAGGTACGCGGCGGCGCCGGGTTGGCCTACGTGCTCGGCCACGAAGTCGCTGGTGGAGTGGCTGCGGTCCACGAGGGTGAGGAACGCTGCCGTCAATCCGAGGGCGAACACGGCCGCGGTAGCCGGGGCCACACGTGCCAGCCGGACTGTCAGCACCACCGGACGGGGCGCAGAGTCGTCGATCCTTCCGTAGCCGGCCGCGACGTAAATGATGATGCACATGACGGCGGCCGAGCCGGCGTAGTGCTCCAGGAGCACAGCCAAGTCCGTGACCGGTATGTGCGACAACCAGTCCGCCACGATGGGCGTTTTGGGCCACAGGGCAGCGGCGTAGCCGGCATAGCAGGCGCACAGTGCCCTGCGCTGCGTGTCTCCCCAGCGCAGGGCCGCCGGTGCGCGCCACAGTGCGACGCCGGTCATGAGCAGTGCTGCGAGGTAGTCGAAAAAGCCGGTTTGCATGGAGTCCTAACTGCGGTCGCGCCGCGGCGGAGCGACGGGATGGCAGAGCGTGCGTTCGAGCTGGCTCACAAGGTCGTCTCCGGCTGGGCGGCACTGCCCTCGCCGGCGTCCGATGATGAAAGCGCCCATTTCGGCCTCCTGCTCCTGGAGGTCCTCGTACCGGGAGGAGCGTGCTTGGAAGACCGCTTCGTCGGCGAACTGCTTGATGAGCTGGTGGACCCCAGCAGGAACGAGGCGCTTCAGCTCGTCCGGGGAGAGGTCGGTGGTGTGTTCGAGCCACTCGTGTGTGAGCTCGTGAAAGATCACATGCTGGTCTTGGATGGGACTCGATCTGCGGCGGTAGAGCACGAAGGTGCGGTCGGGGGTTTTGACACGGAGTCCGCAGGCTGTGCGCATGTCGCCGTCGTCGTCGATGGGCACCAGGCTGATCGTGCGGCCCCGGCGTTCACTGATGGCGGCGACCAGGCCGTCCAGGGTGAACGGGTCCGGCATTGGAAGGTCGTCGAGGCGCTTCTCGCACGACCGGCGCAGCTTCCTTACCTCGAACACGTCGAGCCCCTCACGTTCGGGGCCACCGTGCCTGCTGAGGCCGGGGCAACGTGCCGCCCGCGCTGAGCGAAGGTGCGCCAAGTCCGTCCCGGGACGCACATCACACAACCGCTGGAGGGCTCCCCGGGCAGGTGACCGGAGGTTCGGCCCTGTGCGCACATCCCGGTGCAATTTATAGCAGAAATACCAATCGGAACGTTACTGACCGTCACGTGCTTCACCGTTTGACACCTTTTGGCCGCAGTTTCGACACCCCCGTGAACTCCGTCAGGGGTGACTGACGGAGTCGCGTCCGGTCGAAGATAGAGTTCCTCGTCCGGCGAGAAACACAAGGTCAGGGCAGTGTCAGCGACAGGGATCGACTTCCGGCATCCACCCCATCGGGGTGATGGAGCGATGCCGCGCGGGTGCCTTCTTTGCGCATTTCGGGCACTCGGTGAAGCCTTCCGCGTAGCGCCGCGATCACACATGGTTACCACTTGCCCCCCGTTCGTCTGCGTGCCAGCGCGTATGCGTATCAGCGACCTGGCGGCCCGATTGTCATATGCCTCCCTCCTCGATTTATAGGGCGATCGATCGCACCTGATTGAAAACCCAACAAACCGTCGGTTTGGTTTTTTTCTATGGAGGACCACGTCGTGCCGGACATGGAGCTCGTCAGCAGGATCCTGAGCGCAGCCCGTATGCGAACGAAGGCGACCAACTTCCCGGAACTCGGTGCCCTGCGCATGCAGGCCGGCCTTTCCCAGGACCGCACCCAGGCGCTGCGCCCCTACCTCCTCCAGCAGGAAGTCAGCCTCCTGCTGGGGCACATCCACTCCCGGACGGACTGGTACAAAAAACTGGAGGGCGGCCGCATCACCCAGCCGGACAGGCGCGAGCTGCGCCGGGTCAGCCGGCTGCTGGATCTGAGCTGGCGTGAGTTCGAGGCACTCCACATCGCACTGTTCGGCAGCAGGACCATGCAGCCGCATCGGCAGGACGCCGGCCTAGCGGTGGCTCCTGCTTGGAATCGCGTCTTGCACAGCAGCCCGATGCCGGCCTACATCAGCAACCGCAGCTGGGACGTTTGCGCCTTCAACGCCGCAGCGGATGAGCTCTTCGGCGGTATGCCGGACAACATACTCAGGAGCCTATTCGGCCTCCCTCATGGTCGGCACAAGGACTCAACCCAGCCCGACCCGAAGCGACCGTGGGGCGAACGCGCTCTGGAACAGCTGGAGATGCTGGACCTGCCGCCACAGCCCTACCAGCGGCGCCACATGCCCGACTGGGGATGGACCTGGGGCCGAGCCGGAGCAGCCGGCCTGCGGAGCGGGTTGGCCGACCACCCCGACGACCCGATCCTGCTGAAGATCCACGCCGAAGTGCGGCAAGACCCCGAGCTCCTGGACCTGTACGAAGGGCCGGTCATCGCAGGTGCCGGTGCCGAGGATCGCAACTCCCACCCTGACGGCACACGCCGATTGATGTACCACGCCGGCCGGGACGAGGTCGGGGTCATGGAAGGCGCGGTCTCCGAACCTCTCGGCGCGCCGGGGGCCCGAGTGGTCTTCATGGAATGGCGGCCGTTGGAACAGGCCAGCGGAATCTGCTCATCCGACTGTGCGATGTACCACATTCATGGGTCCTGAACAGGACCGACAATGCCTCCATGATCTCTGCACAACTCACGCCATCGAGAGCCGTCACCACCGAGGCCCCAAGGGGCCTGTCCTGGAGACCAGGCGATCGGCCGGCGGGGGGGTCCGCACTTCCGTAACGATGTACGGGCTCCCCATGCGGTAGCCCAGGAGAGCCTGTCACTGCGCACTGTGCGCAGGTGAGGGGAGGACCGTGCTCAGCAGGCAGGCTGCACGGTTCGTTCCAGTCACCTGATGTTCGCCAACGCCTCTGTCCTGTCGAGGCGTTGCTGACGCTCCCTCCTGTAGCCCTGCCTCATCCAAATCCAGACACGTTCGAGATCGCGTCGGCCCCCCTGACCACCCTCACCCGACTGTGGCGCACCCACGGGCGACCACACGACCGTCGCGATCGACTACGCGAGGCGACCTGCGTGCCAGGGGCACCCGGGCTCCGCCTCGCCGCGGCAAGGAGTTCGCTGTGGCCTACGCATTTCCGCCCTCCCGGGTGTTCCCCCTCCAGAACCCCATCAGCACCACCGACATCCACAAGGAGATGGAGGTCAGTGCCAAAGACAGTCCGTTCCTGGAACGCGTCATAGCGATGGATGTGGGGGTTCGAAACCGGTACTTCGTCGAACCTCTGGAGGTCGTGGCCCGCGCCGGCAACATGGAGGAGCGCAACAAGTGGGCGAAGCGGGGCATGAGGGCCCTCGCCAAGCAAGCCGTCCTGGAGGCACTGGAGCGCGCCAGCCTCCTACCCAAGGACATCCACCACATCATCACCAGCAACTCGGTGAACCCCGGGACACCGGGCGTCGACGTCTACGCGGTCAATGAACTGGTGAAACGGGGGATGTCCCCCAGCGTCAAGCGCACGCCCGCCACCACGCTCGGCTGCGTCGGAGGAGCCCACACCCTGGGCACGGCAGCTGATTGGGCTGATACACACCCAGGAAAGAACGTCCTCGTCCTCATCCCGGAGCCCCTGAGCGCCGTCTACCAGACGGGGGGCCACGACATCAGCAAGCCACGCAAGCCCGCCTCCCTGGACAGTCTGCTCTGGCGCCTCTTTTTCGGCGACAGCGCCGCAGCATGCGTCGTGACCGCTCCCAGCAACGCACGCCACGAGCGCCCTCCGCGGGGCGCCTGCATGAGGATCGTCGACAGCTGGCAGTACGTCATCCCAGACTCCATGACCACCTACGAACTCGACCACCTCTCCGACGGCCTGCACTTTCTGTCCGAGCGCGGTGCGCAGCGGATGGTCCGCAAGCTCAAGGCGCCGCTGGAGGAGTGGCTGCCCGAGGGGTGGCGGCCTGAGACGGTGATCGGCCATCCCGGCGGACCCGCGGTGCTGCGCAACATGGCAGACATGCTGGGTTTTCCGGCTGACCCTGATGATCCGGGCAATCCCCTCAAGCTTTCCTGGAAGCGTCTGTCCGAGATCGGCAACACCGGGGGTGCCGCCGTATGTGACCTCCTGGCCGAGACCGCTGAGCACGCACCGAATCCAGGGAGCGAGACCCTGCTCCTAGCCCTCGGCCCGGGGGTCACCGGCGGTGCTGTCCGCGGACAGATGCTCGACCCGAACGACACACCAGCGGTCGCATAGCCTCACCGCTGGGCTGACCGGAGCGCTGCGGGGCTGTCGAGGAGAGATTCCGTTGACGGCCCCGCACCGAAGCCCTTGTGAGCTGCTCTTGGCCGTCGGCGCGCTCAAACAGGAACGAGAAACGGGTACGTGTTGCGCTGATGCCGCGTGTGCTCCGTGACAGGTCAACGGCCCCGCGGGCGTGACGCCCCGACAGCTAGGGTCGATCTACCTGTTGAGAGGAGCCCGATGAACGACGAGCATGCCCGCGCGCGCATTGCCGAGATCCGCGCAGCCGGCGGGGAGGTGTCCACCGCCGAACTGGATGAGCTCTGGATGGCGCTGCCGACCGTACGCCCGGAGGAGATACTCGGGGCGTGGAAGGGTAGCGCGTTCTCTACTGGCCACCCGGTGGAGGCCATGCTCACCACGGCGCAGTGGCACGGCAAACGATTCGACTCCGTCTCGGCGGTGCACCCGCTCATCTGCCGCGATGACCAGGGGGATCTGTTCTCCAACCACGAGCTGGGCAACGGTGGCGGTGCCAGCCTGTGGACCGTCGAATTTCGTGGAGAGCCAACCGCGACCATGGTCTACGATGCCCGGCCGATCCTCGACCACTTCAAGCGCATCGATGCTGAGACCCTCCTGGGCGTCATGAACGGCAAGGACGTCTTGGCCGACGGCCAGCACTTCTACTTCGTGCTTGAGCGGGAACACGACTAACCCGCCGCCGGCTCCTGCCTGGCAACCCGCGGCCGCTCTCCCGACAGCGGCCATCCATTGATCCAGGCCGCGGTCCGCGGCCACGACTCCAGGGGAAATCTGTGCGCATTCAGGCAGCCGTCGTCGAGTCCCGCGGCGGCCCCTTCACCATCCGCAACCTCGACCTCGAGGAACCGCGGCCCGACGAGGTCCTCGTCAAAATCACCGCGGCGGGCATCTGCCACACGGACCTGAGCACCCGCGCGTTCTGGCCGCGGCTGCCGATGGTGTTCGGCCACGAGGGTGCCGGCATCGTCGAAGCCGTCGGCGAGCAGGTCACCACCGTCGCCCCGGGCGACACCGTGTGCCTGAGCTACCGCAGCTGCGGCACCTGCGGGCAATGCGCCTCCGGACGCACCGCGTACTGCGATGCCGGCATCACTGCCCTGAACGCCAGCGGCACACGCACCGACGGAAGCACCGGCCTCACCCTCATGGGAGAAGGGGTCTACGGCAACTTCTTCGGGCAGAGCAGCTTCGCCACCCACGCCCTCGCCTACGAGAGCAACTGCGTCAAGATCCCCGCAGACTTCTCCCCTACCCTGGCCGCCCCCCTTGGCTGTGGCGTACAAACCGGGGCAGGCACGGTCCTCAACGTTCTGCAACCGGCCGCCGGTTCGTCGCTGGTCGTCTTCGGAGCCGGTGCTGTCGGCCTGAGCGCGGTCATGGCCGCGGTTGCCGAGGACTGCGCCGTCGTCGCCGTCGACCCGATCGCTTCCCGACGCTCCGTAGCGCGAGACCTCGGTGCCGTCGCAGCTCTCGACCCGGCTGAGGTGCCGGATGTTGCGGCAGCCGTCCGGGACATCGCCTCCGATGGACCGCACTACGCCATCGACACCACCGGTCGGTCGGCCGTGATCTCTCAGGCCATCGCAGCCCTGCGGCAGCGTGGAACGCTGGCGTTGGTGGGGATCGGCAAGTCGGCCGAGTTCGACATCATGACCGTGATGGCCAAGGGGATCCAGCTGCGCGGCGTGATCGAAGGCGACGCGGTACCCCAGAGCTTCATTCCCCAGCTCATCAAGCTCTACGAGCAAGGACGGCTCCCCGTCGAGAAGCTGATCACCACGTTCCCGTTCAGCGACATCGAGGAGGCCGCGCGGGCCGCGGCCGCCGGTGAGGTCATCAAACCGGTGCTGACCCTCAGCTGATCCTCGTCGGGCGGGCCGGCTGACGGAACCGGTCCGCCCGACGTGATTCATACCGGGCGGGGCCCTCGCTCCCTGCACGTGCATTCGACCCGAAGGTGGTCTACGAGCTGCTGGCGGCCGCCAGATTCGATGGCCGGCCTTGGCCGGCCGAGTAGCGGAGCCATTTGCCGGGCGCCGGATCGGCGACCGTGTGCAGAGGTCGAACCCTTGGATCGGAGACAGGGATCACCGGCCCGCTCGACCAGCCGATCAGCGCGCCTCCCTCGTAGAGGCCGTAGACATACCGCACAGCCTCGGCACTGCCGGCGGCTCTCGCCAGTGCGCTGGCCAGACTGGTGATCAGGTCACCTCCCCACTCACACTTCGTTACGCGGCCAACCTCGACCCAGTGATCACGGTCAGCCCCCACGAACGCGATGATCCGAGCTTCCTGGCCGGCCACCACGGTGCCGTGCCCTACCGACGGCCCCCACAGATCGAGCTCCGTGATCAGGTCGGCACGGATCAGGCGGTCGCCCTCCACGCGTAGCCACGTAATGGCGGACATCAAAATTCCCCTCTCTCCGCACATGGCTGAGCGTATTGGAACCATCCTGTGGATAGATTTTCCAATTCACCTTCACCTTCCGAGAATGGTCGAGGGTAAATCGGGGCGGTTTCTACAGATTCCGCCGTAACTATCGATGCCACATGCGATAGGAAGTGAGACTGTGGATAAAACTTCGCACGACAGCCCAAGGAAGCAGTCTAAAGATTAGTGGTTGTGCACCAGCGTTTTCCGACCGTGCAGAATGTTAAGCTCCACGCTAGGCGCAACTCACCGTCGGGAACCCGAAAGCGCGCCCCGCTTATGGGCACGGTCCGTGGCGACCTGATTGCATCACGTAAAAAGCTTGATTGACAGGAGACACATTGTGGCCCAGCGGACGGGACGCGCTCTACAACAGGATCGGGCCGTTCAGACCCGTAAGAAGATCCTGAATGCCGCTGCAGCCGTGTTTGACGAGCTCGGATACGGCCGCGCCACGATCGCCGACATCGTCCAAAGGTCTGGAATGACCAAAGGGGCGCTCTATTTTCATTTTAAGAACAAGAGCGCTATGGCGGCAGCCGTCATCACGGCACAGATTGAAGGGATGTCTGGCATCCCCCCGCACCAGCTGGCACTCCAGCAGCTCATCGATACCGGATATCTCCTCGCCTATCAGCTGAGAAAAGATCCGATTCAGCGTGGCGCGTCCCGCCTGGCCATGGAACAGGCGGCGAAGGATCTCGACACCAAGCGATCGAACGATCTATGGCTTGAACTCGTAACGGGCATCCTGACGGAAGCTCGGAGACAGGAAGAGCTGCGGACTTCCGTCAACATCGAAGAGTTGGCTTGGCACTTCGTCGCGTCGTTTTCAGGAATTCAGAATATGTCGCAAACCTACGACGGTCGGATGAAGCTTACGAGCCATCTGAAAGTGATGTGGCAGTACGTGTTGCCGTCTGTCGTCGACCCCGTGGTCCTGGCGCAGCTTGAACTCGATCCCGACCGAGGTGAGCGACTCGCGAACTCACTCTCCTCCTCCGGTAGTTAGCCGTGCCCCTACGCCTGCCCGTGGTGTCCCTGTTGCGTCTGGGACACCACGGCCACCGGTGACCAGTGGCGTGGGATCAGTCGCGAGTCGGCGCGATGTAGCGCCGCACGGCGACCATGAGGCCGAAAGCCAAGCCGACCCCGACCAGATGGAATGCGGCGAGCACCAGGCCGGAATTGCTGGTGGAGCGCCCGATGACATGGCCCGTGGCGAAGGAGGCCGACCAGACCAGCATCATCGCGGCGGCCAGTAGAAACAGTCGTAGACCCACGGGCAGCCAGCCCGGCCCTTTGGAGGGCCCGAGCCGCGAGGTGACATGTGCAAGGTGACCGGTGAGGGCCTGGTGCCGGTCGTCATACACCTTTCGGGGCCATCGCCCGCAGGAGCACTCGGCGGCGTAGCGGGCGGCACCGGCGGCCACAGAGGCGTCGTCGTCGGGGATAATCTTCGGCCGATGGTTTCCGTCGTCTATCGCGAAGCGGGCCAGCACAGCATCTCCTTCAGTTCTCGTTGGGCGTCTACGACCTCGGTGTGGTGGCGACTCATCGCGGCCGGGCGGTGCCGTGAATCGTGCGGGTGTGGATGCTCACGGCCGTCGGCTCGCCGGCGTGGAGCAGGTCCCAGCTGTCAGGGCCCGCCGGCTCCCACGTGAGGTCGTCGTCCTCGCCGTCCAGGACGTCGTCTCGGTAGGTGTCTCGTGCCTCGCGTTGGGCCAAGCCGAGATCGACGTAGAGCTTGCTGCCCTCCCAGCCGGGGTTGTCGTCGAATGCCGGCTCGAAGACCGGGTCGGGTGAACTGGTCATCGGGGGTCTTCCTCCAGGAGGCGGCGGTCGCTGGTGTGCCGGTGGATGAGCGGGAGGGAGCCGCGGCTGTAGAGCTGCGGCCACGGGGGCTCGGGCGCGCAGGTGCAGCGGGCCCGGGCGTGTATCAGCGCTTCGTCGAAGGCCCGTACGTACGGGCTCCGGGCCACGGCCCAGCGGCGCCACAGCCGTGCCACCGGCGTGCGTGCGCCAGCGACGTACCGGTCCAGGATGGGCTGCATCAACGCGCGGCCGGCCTTGAGGTGACCGGCCGCGCGGCGGGCACCGTCCGTCGCGCCAAGGCCGTACACGCTCGGCATGAAGATCAGGTCGAAGGCGCGGACGCTCTCGCGGGCCACGGCCCGCCAGGCGGCAGTCTCGTCGGGATTGGCTGCACGGTGTGGTCTCACAGCGGCCGGCCCTCCGTGTCGAGGAGTTCGCCGCTGCTGTCGCGGTGCGGAAGGTACTCCTCCTGGTCGGCTTCGGCCTCCTCGGCCCGCCGCAGGGCAAGGTACTCCTGGCGTACATACGCGCGGGTTCCTCCGTGGCAGGCCCAGTCCGGCGAGGTGACGCGGGTCGGGCCGAGGGCGTAGGCAGCGTCGTGGCGGCAGTCGAACTCCAGGAACTCGCGCGCGGCGAGGACTGCCTTGCTGCTGGCGTCGTTCACGCTCTCATCGCCGGCCTGCCCAAGGAACCAGCCGAGTTCGAGTCCATACGCGGTCTGATCCAGGAAAGCGGCCTTGCGCAGGAGGAAGTCGCGGAGCTCACGGGTGTCGACGGCCGGGCCGCGGCCGGTGAACGCTGCGGTGGAGCGTTCCTTGATGTCTTCGGCGAGGAACAGCAGCTCCAGTTCCTCGTCCACCAGGTCCAGCCCTTCGGCGGTGGCGTAGGCCTGCGTGTAATTCGGTCCCGGGCATGTGGGCGTCATGCCTGCCTCCCAGGTGAGGCCACAGAATGTACAGGTCAGCACCGCGACGCCGGTGCTGCCGTCGGAGCGATAGAGCGGCGCGGCCACCAGGTCGGTGGCGCCGCATGCGCAGCGGATGGCGGGGTTCAGCAGCATCTGCTTCTTCTCTTTCGGTCGGGCTTTTCGGCTACCGCGAGGGATGTGCGCGATGTGCTGGCAATGTCGCAGCGGGCTGATTGGTCACCGCACCGCCCTGGCCGCGGGAGCCAGGGCGGAACGGGTGACCGTCAAGACGAGCACGGTCGTTCGACCTTCACGTCGCCGACCGATGCCGGGTTGGTAGGACCGCTTCAAGCGCCTCAGCGGCCGGCTGTGTGCACGGCATCCGCCTTGAACCTCACGATCGTGAACTCGGTTCCGGGGCCGTAACTGCGCGGCTTGGCAGCCAGGAAGTCCGGCTGCTCAGCTGCGAGCCGCTGCAGCTCGTCCTCGATCCATGCAGTGGACCTCTGGAGGGCGAGGCGGTCCAGGTGGAATTCGTTGAGAGAGACCGTGACGTCCTCGGAACGCCGCTGCCGGTCCAGGATGCGTCGGATGAACTTGCGGGCCGTGGCGTCGTCCGGCCTTTCGGGCAGCGGTCCGTTCAGGGCCCGGCACTGGGCCGCGTGCTCGTTGGCTACCACCCCGGCCTCACGCGGGGAGGCGAAGTAGTTGTAGGGCCCCCCCTTTGACTTGATGCTGAACCAGCAGCCCAGGCAGGTAACCGCGTAATACGCGCCGTTGACCCCGGCATCTGCGGTGTAGACGAGAGCGATAGCGCCTGCGAGTCCCAGGAAGCGCTGAGAGACGGTCACGCCCTCGGGCGTCCAGGTCTCCGGCCGGGCCTCGCGGGCGGGGTCCGCCTGCGGATCGGTGGGGGCAGTGCGGGAGAACGGCATGAGAGTCATGGGCTTCTGCTCCTGATTGAGTCGGTCGAGTAGGCGGGTGTGAGCGCGGTTCCCGGGCCCTGCGGGGGCTAGTCGTCCCGCATGTGGGCGGGGAGCCCGTCGCGCACGGGGTCGGGGAGCTTGGACGCGTTGCGCACGTAGTCCTGGTCTGACAGTGCGGTGCTGCCCTCCAGCGCACCCCGGACCCAGGAGGTGTTCATGAGGCTTCCGGCGTCGGCGACGCGCAGCCACAGCTCGCGGACGATGGAGTTCAGCTCCGCGACTTCGGCGCGCAGGCGCTGGTTGTCGGATTCGGTGCTGGTCGGCTGCGGGGTGGCCATGGGGTGGGTTCCCTTCAGTTGTTCTGCTGGCCGAGCGGGGTGGTCATGGTGGCTTCGAAGAGTTCGGCTGCTTCGGAGCCGTCGGTGGTGCGGGTCGCGAAGCGCTCGCAGACCTCGCGGACGATTCGGCTGGTCTCCTCGGTCTTGCCGGCTTTCTTGGCGGCGATGTAGTCGCGGACGGTCTGGTGCTTCGGCTGGCTCATGCGGGTTGCCTTTCGGTGGCGTGTGGTTGGGGTGTGGGGCCTGGTCTGTTAGCTCGACCGGGCTCGCGGGGGATGGTCAGCGGGTGATGTGGTCTCCGGGAGCTAGCCACCGTCGGTGCTGTTGTTCCAGCGGTGCCCGTTCGGGCATTCCAGGGAGTGGTTGCTCAGCTTTTGGTAGGGGCCCCGGTCGTCCCAGTGGTGTGTGCCCTTCATTGCGGTGAGGCCGCAGTCCAGGTCAGGGCACATCCAGGAAGCCAATTCGTAGGCTTGCAGGGGGCGCGGCTCCGTGCGGCGCGAGGGCTCTGCCAGTCGCGCAGGGGCCCGGAGCGGTTGGTGTCGGTGTCAGGACGACGCCCGGTCCGGGTCGTGTTTGGCAACGGGGCTCGCGGGTGCCGGGACCGTGGCCTCAGCAGCCGTGGCCACGTGTCCGAGCGTGTGGCGGGTGGTGGTAGCGGCCACGGCGAGTGTCGAGCCGAGGGTCTCGTGGCCCAGCTCGATAGCGCGGTCGGCGAGGCCGACGAGGTAACTCCAGGTCTCGTGCAGCTCGTCGTGCAGGTCGATCAGGCCCGGCTGGAAGGCAGGCGCATCGGTGAGGCGGGCGGCGCCCTCGGTGTGCGTGCGGGCCCTCTTGTCCTGGGAGTTGACATGGTTCTTCGCGATGACCTCGCGGATGTCCTCGACGGATTCGTAGACCCAGGACCTGCCCATAAGACCCATGAAGAAGCGGGCGATGGAGTTCGGCACTGCTGTGTCCTCTCTGCTGTTTCGCCAGCTATCCGGCTGGCGGTGAGAAGGTGCGGCGGCCCGTCGGGGCGGCCCCACAGGCCGCCCCGACAGGGCTCAGGATTCGCTGATGTGCCCGTTGTACGACTTCGTCGTCACCTGGAGGTCGGTGCGTCCGACGACGCCGCGCAGGGTGATGGGGCCGTTGTAGCTGCGTGCGTTGATCCCATGCCTGGCGTGACGGGAGGCGGTGAGGTGGATGCCGCCGTTGTGGGTGATCAGGCGGGCGTCATTCCCGCTGTAGGTGCCGATGGTCGTGGTGCCGTTGTACGTCTCGCTGTCGATCCAGTCCTGGATAGCGTCGATCGTGCTGCCGCCGTTGCGGGTGCGGATCTTGGCCTTGCCGAGGATCCCGGCGCGCAGGTCGCCGTTGCTCGTGTTGATGTCCAGTGCGGCAAGCGGGCCGTTGACGGTGAGGTCGGCGTTACGTCCGCGCAGCTTGACGCCCGAGCCGGGCGGCAGGGTGACGTCGATTTCGATCGGGCTGGCGTTGACGGCCCTGCTGATGCCACCGGCAGTCATGTTGCCGTTCCGGTCCATGGTGAGGCCCGTCATCGTCATGCCGTCGCCCACGGAGGAAACGTTCTGGAAGACGGTTCCGCTGCCGAAGTGGCTATTGCCGATCAGAGTGGATTCCGGCTCGGGAACGGTGACCGTCAGCTGGTCGCCAGCGAGCCGGATGGTGGCGTCGCGGGCCGCCTTAGCGGAAGGGCCGGAGGTGTCCTTGGTGTGGACGCGGGCGCTGGCCACTGTGGCGGTCGGATCGATGGTGACCGTCACCTGGCCGTTGAAGCACTGGATGTCCGCCATAACAGGCCGGGCTGAGGGGGCGTCGCGCTGCTCCTCGTCGCCGCTGGCGGACTCGCCGGTGAAGAGGGTAATCAGCTCGTGGGCTGCTTCCGCAGGCAGCGAATGGGTGCGCATCAGCGCGGTGGACGGTTCCTTTCCGTGCGCAAGAGCGTGCTGGTAGGTGGTGCGGTAAGCAGGCAGCCGCTTCTCAAGGATCTTGGTGAGCAATTCGAGGGCCCAGGCCTCCCCCTGGGCCGCGACCTGCTGGAGCGCCCTCTGGAACTCGTGCGCCTGGGCCTCCTCCCCATGTACGGAGCTGGTGACGGCCAGGTAGAGGTGTACGGCCATGGCGGCCGACGTCTCCGATACGCCGAACTCGTCGACGAAGTTGGTGGTGAGGTCGCTGCGAATGTCGTTGAGCACGGGTCTTCCCCCAGAACTGAGTACCTAATGACTCTTAAGACACTACACAAGGGATTCCCCCAACGCAAGCCTTAAGAGGCGACGAGTGGGTGTCGTGGTCCTACGGCCGACTGGCCCGGTCGGCCGCAGCTTTCATGATCTTCTTGCCGTCGGGGTGGGCGTGGACGGCGGCGACGATGCTGTCCGTCCATGCCCGAAGGCCCTGGTAGCCCCGCTGGGCCGCGTCCCGCTCACTGCGGGCCGCGGCCAGTTCCTCGGCCAGGTTGGGGCAGTCGCACGAGTCGATGTCGGGATCGTGTACGCGGCCCATGCAGCCCGGCACGAGCCAACGGGTTCCATCGGGCTCGTGCACCCAGTAGCACCGCGGCTGGCCGGCGGACTTGTCGGAGCGTGCGCTCATGCGGCCTGCCTCGCGCGCCGTCGAACGAACGCGGTACCCCAGGTTGCGACGAGGATCATCCCCACGGCGCCGAGCATGACCGAGCCGTCGCGCAACAGGGCCGCGCGAACAACCTCCGTCAATGCCGCCAGGAGTGTGACTCCTGCGCCGTAGAGGACGAGTCGGATGACGATGCGCGAGAGAGCAAGCGCGAGAAGGACGCGGCAGATGAAGCACATGGTGTTCCCTTCCGCTGCGTCCGCCGCGCGGCGGTCACAGCAGGTCGTGGTGTCGGCCGGGCGGAACTGCCCGGCCTGAGACGTCGTGGATGGATCGGGGACGCACGGCGGCCGGGCGTCGAGCGGGACGTTTTACGTGCACAGAGCCTCCGACCTGACGGTAAGCAGATTGCGCTGTGGACAGATTTCGCTGTTCCCGAGTGGTTGGGGGATCAGAAGTCTGGGTGGGTGCGCGGAAGTTCGGGCGCCCTCGACGGCGTCGGGGCGAGGATGATCTGCGGCTGGCACTGGGTGTGCTGGAACACCGGAGCGGGGGTGGGGCGCGCGCCGAGTCCGCGGAGCGCGAAGGCGGAGGCAAGAGCCCATGCCATGGCTGCCAGACCGGCGGCGACGGGGCGGCCGGGGTCTGGAGTTCCGGCCCAGACCATGCCCACGGTCAGGGCGCCCCAGGTCGTCCATCCCAAGCGCAGTCCGGAGCTGCGGGTGAGGAATCCGCCAAGGAGGAAGAGAAGTCCGCTGGTGCGCCACAGGCCGTGAAGGACAGCCTGCGAGGTGGGCAGGTCCTGCGTGTGCAGGTCGAGGTAGTGCCGTACAGGCTGCTCGATCGTGGCCCATCCTTCGGTCAGGGCCTGGTGGTTCACGACGGGGGCAAGCATTCGCGTTCCTTCGTGCAGCGCGTCGCCGGCCTGGGAGAGCAGGAGCACGAGGCCGGCAGCCACAGTCGCGGCCAGGGTGGTCTTGATCCAGTTGGCCTGTCCGTGCCAGCCGGCCGAGCGGGCCTGAAGGATTTCGTCCCACCGACGGTGCAGGAAGCCCCCTGGAGCCCATGCCCGCTTCCAGTGGCGGGCTAAGGGGGTCCGCTGCTTCTTGGGTGGGGTGGGGGGTTCGGCCGGGTGCGGAGGGTTCATTTCTCGGAGGGCCATGGGTGTATCTCCTTGGTGCAGTCGGATCCGGTGAGGCCAGGCGGCCTGTCCCGCGCCCGGGGCATCGCTGATGCCCCGGGGGCGAGGCGGGTCGTCCGGCCTCAGCCGTGGAACCGGCTGCGCTTGATGATGGCCTTGCCGATGTTGACGACTGTGCTGCCGCCGGATCCGTTCTGGGTTGGCCTGCCGCAGAAGGCCAGGCACAGGACGACGACGAGCGCCGTGAGGCCCATGACGATCTGGCCGGCCGCGGCCAGGATGTCGTCCAGGAGGGCCAGCGTGGGGGCGGCGGCGCCGACTCCCACGCCGGCTAGGGCGATGCCGCCCCCGGTGGACAGGGCGATGGCGGAGTATTTCCAGACGAAGGCCGGCACCGCCGGAGCGGGTTTCGGCTCCGGTCGGGCAGGGGCGACGAGTTCGGGGTACTGCTGGGCCGACGCGAGGATCCCTCGCCTGAGCAGGACGCCCTCCTCCCGCTCGACCAGGTCGTGCACGCGCGCCATGTACCGCTCGTTGAGCAGCTGCCGCACCTCGGGCGTCATCTGTTGATAGGGCGCTGGCGGGGGGTGGTCGGTGTGGAGGTGTTCCCCGGCGAACAGCTGGGCTATCCGCAGGAGCTCGTCGTACGGGAGGCCCGCGACGGGTGTGGATGCCTCAGCTGGTGGAGCTGGAGGGGCGGGAAATGGGGCGGGGACGCTGAGGTTGCGGGTGTCCACGGGGCTCCTTGGCAGTTCGGGCAAACGAAAGACCCGCCCGGCGAGAGCCGGGCGGGTCTTCGGGACGGCCAAGTCGGCCGCCGGTGCGGGGTCAGGCGGAAGCTACTGCCAGCGAGGGGCGGCCTCGAACTCGGCGAGGGTCGGGTACTGCCTCGGCAGCTGACGGCGCTCACGTGATTCGGGCTGCTCCTGGACACCGTGCTTGCGTCCGATGAGCAGCAGTTCGGTCATCAACTCGCGGGCCTTGGAACCTGGGGCCATGAGGGCAGCGGCTTCATCCACGATGAGCAAGGGGCGTCGGTCCATGGTGTTCTCCGTTCGGTGCGGCGCCGGTGAGGGCGGTGGAGCCGGGCTGGGTGTTACCCCAGGGAGAGGAAAGCGAGAGCCAGCCCGAGAGCGCCGAGGAGGGCCTTGCCCCACCACGGGTCGGCCTGGAAGGCGCACCAGGCAGCGCCGGCCGCGGCCGCGCGAAGTGCCCACCGGGCGAGGAAGCCGAGCGGCCGTTGCTCCTGCAGGGCCCGGATGCGGGCCGTCCGGCGGTCCATCTCCTCCTGGAGGTGGGCCCGGGTGACGGGGTCCGTCTCCGAGGTGTTGCGGAAGGTCTCGCTGTAGTGGTGCCGTTCGGTTTCGAGGCGACGGATCTCCTCGTGGGCGGTTTCCACAGTCGCATCACTCTCCTGCAGCAGCGACGGCGCCGGCGGGCGCGAGCCCGAGGGCCACCAAATCGGGTTCGGCAACGCCGAGTTCAGCGGAGAGCCTACTGATGATCTCCGGCAGGTCCTGCGGGCGCACCAGGAGGTCCGGCTTCTCCCCGTCATCGGCAGGGCTGACGATGTTGCGACGCTGCAGGTATGCCATCAGGGCCTTGGCAACGTCGAAGGGGATGCGCAGCTTGCGTGACAGCATGCTCGGCGAGGCGAACTGCGTGCTGACCAGGAGTTCGACGGCCTGGAGGACGAGAGTCTCGTCGACGCCGTCGGGCAGCCGGTCGTTCTCGGCGACCGCTGGCTGCGGGTTGCCGCCGGCGGCCGGTTCGGTCCGGGCGAAGTAGCGGGTGTACTGCCCGGAGTGGTCGGCGAGGGCCTTGCCGTCCTTCGCCCAGCCGGCCAGCCAGCCGCCCACCGTGCGCGGTGCCGGCACGTTGGCGTGCTCCCCGACCCACTGTTGCAGGGCCTCGGACAGCACTGTGTGGAGCTCCTTGGGGGCGTAGCCGTCGGAGCCTGCCGCAGCGAGGAGCTCCCACCCGAGCTGTCGGGGGTCGAGCGACCGGGCCGGCCGCGGTACAGCTGCGGCCGCGGCCGCCGTCGGCGCCGGCTCGACGCCCGTCGGGGTGGCTACGGCCAGGTGCTGCGCAGGAGCGCCCCCGCTGATGTTCGCCTCGACCGCGGCGAACAGGTCGGCGGCGGCGCCGCCGAACCCCTCGTACCCCTGCGGCGCGCCCGCGGCCGGAGCGCTCGGGGCTGCAGGCGCGATCCCCTGCTCGGCGAGCAGAGCGGCGGCCGCCTCGACGATCTCGCCGGCCTCCTCGATCGCGCGCTGCGCGGCCTCGGTGAGCTGCTGCCCCTTGTACAGCACGGGCAGTGTGCGCGCCCAGCGGCCGGCGTAGGCCGCGCCCACGGGGACATCACGGGTGATCGCGTCGAGCTTGGGCCGGCGGCCGGCGGTTGCGATGCACACCTTGTCGGTGAGCTCGTCGTAGATGTAATAGCCCTTGAACGGGGTCGGCTTCTTCGGCCCGAGCCGGGTGTGCATGTTCCAGCCCGACCCGGCGACGGGGGCGTCCTTCGTGTCGACCTTGACGTAGCCCGGGAAGAGGTAGGCGACCTCCTCGGGGTCGGACACGGTCATGCCCACGCGCCACTTGGCCTGCAACTTCATGGCGGCCGAGATGACGTCCTGCGTGGCGCGCAGGCCGCAGATCAGTGTGCGTACGCGCATGGCGCGTCCTTCGTTGACGATCCGGTCGAGCATCTCCTTGACGTCGTGAGGAAGGGAGGCCGTTTCGTCGACGAGGATGACGATGGCGGGGATTTCGTGGCTGACGGGGAGCTTGTTGTCGGACTTCTTCTCCCGCATCAGCTGCTGGTAGCCGGCCTTGCGCGCGGCGATGCCCTCGATGGCCATCGTGCACATCAGTCGGGCCTCATCCTCGTCGTGGGCGATCCAGTCGACGACGGGGGCCGCCGCAGAGCCCTCGGTGGCCCACGGCGTGATCCACGGCAGGGCGACGCCGCCACCGGTGATGTCGATGGCCCAGATCATCGCGTCCGGCATGCGGGCGAGCTGGGCGGTAGCGACGCGGAGCTGGTTGGTCTTGCCGGCGTCCGTCTCCCCGACCAGAATGCCGCAGTCGTTGCACAGGGCGCCGAGGGCGTGCTCGCCGTTGCGGTGCACACCTATCGGGAAGCGGTCGACGATGCTGAGCTCGCTGAAGTCCTCCGGGTAGAGGATGTCCTGCGACATCACGTCCTGCAGGGTGACCTCAATGAGGATCGTGCCGCGGTTGGCGCCGGGGTAGATCTCCACGCCGCAGCCGTCCGCGAGCCGCATGTCCGCAGCGAACTTGCCTCCGTAGCCGTTCAGGTCGTCGGCGGTGGTGCCTCCGGGCGGGAGGTTGACCTCCACGGTGTAGCCGACCTTCTTGGGCCAGTGGGTGACGTCGACGCCGTGGCAGCCCTCGATCCGGGCGACGCGGGCGAGGCGGTCCTCCCAGTCGCGCAGGATGCCAACGGACTCCCGACGCAACTTCAGCAGGGCCTTGCGCTCCTTGCGGCTGCCTTCGCTTCTGGTGGCGCCGGCGTTGAGGGCGAATCCGATCGCGGTGAGGCTCAGGCCGGTGGCCCATTCCGTGGTGGACAGCGGCGCGGTCGCCAGCGCCCATGAGCTCCAGGCGGCCGAGGTGATCCAGGTCAGCGTGCGGGTGGCGAGGGTTGCTGTGGTGGTGCCCTGTCGGGCGTCGTAGGCGGCGCCGGCCAGTGCTGCGCCGGACAGGGTGATGGCGGCGGCCTGCCACGGCAGGCCGGTGATGGGGGCGAGCATCACCATGGACGCTGCCGTCTCGGTGGCATAGCCAAGGAGGGCAGGGTGGCCGCCGCTGGGCATTGACCAGTCCCAGTGACGCATCGACATGAACTATCTCCGTCCGGATCCAGGCGGGCGAGGGGGGAAGACGTGGGCGCCCCGCACGCTCGGTGCGGGGCGCCCACGGGGCAGGGCTGAGCGGAGCGGTCAGCGACCGGAGTTCCACATGCCTTCGGCGGCGGGGCCCTTGCGGGGGTTGGTGTTGTGGCTGATCTCAAGGTTGTGTTCCTCGACGAACAGCGTGGCGGCCATGGTCGCGAAGTCCGCTGCGGCCCGGAGGTTGCCGGTGATGATGCCGAGCTCGTTGGTGACGCGGTCGTCAACCGGGTACTGGTCGCGGGTGCGCTGGCGCAGGACGTCGACAGCGTCGGCCAGGGCGGTCAGGCCGTAGCCCATTCCCTGGAACTCGGACCCGACCTGCATCATGTGCACCGGCGCGTAGGCCCGGTAGAGCACGCTCATCAGCACGCAGCCGGCCTCCAGGCGGCCGGGCGCGAACATCGCTCCCTCCGGCGCGTCCACGGCCAGGGGCGTGACGTTCCACATCCACTCATTGGTCCGCGGCTCGCGGATGCGCTGGATGTCGAAGTCGTGCACCGTGCGGAAGAGGACGACCATGTCGTCGGCGCGGCGCGCGGTGTTCAGCAGGACCTGGAAGGCCTCCGTGAGCTTGGTGATGGCCTTCTTGGAGCACGGCATCCGCTCAGCCGAGGCCACCGCCATGTAGCGGATCGCTTCGGCGACGGCGCGGATGCCGTTGGGCAGGCCGGCGTACTCGGCGGCTACCTGCATCATGTGCGTCGGCCGGAAAGCGGTGTAGCCGTCGCGGGCGGCGTTCATGGAGAGGGCGAATTTGCTGTTCTTGCCGTCCAGCACCGCGGTGCCGGCGACGAGCGAGGAGCCGCTCATGGGGTGGGTGTCCCTTCGGGGGTCGGTGACTTTCAGGGTCAGGGCGTCCGCCTGGGCCTCGTTGTCGTGGCGGGTCTTGGAGCGGCGGAAGAAGAAGCGCCAGATGCGGCCGGCGACGTGCATGGAGAGGGCGTAGCCCGTAAGCGGGTCATGGTGGTTGCGGATCACGCGCCAGGTGCCCCAGATGAGGCCGAGCGGGACTGTGAGCAGACCGCCGAGGGCGGCCAGCGTTCCCGCACCGGTGCAGCGGGCCCAGTGCCTCAGCTTTCGGGCGGCCAGACGGCGAAGTCGGTAGAGACGACCGTTGCCGGTGGCCCGCGTGGTGGCCGCGCCGGCCAGCTGGGCCAGGCGTCGGCGCAACCCGCCACCAACGTTACGGAGCCGCTGCCAAAGCCTCTGGCCGCGGCCCCCTTTGGCGCCGGTCGACCCGGCGGTTGTGCCTTTCGTTCCGGTCGTCGAAGAGGACTTGCCGCCAGGACTTGTCCCGGAAGTGCCGGCGGTGCTGCCAGCGCCGCGGCGGGCCTTGTTCGCCCAACTCTTGAGAGTCTGCCACGCCTTGCCGCTCTTGGACTTCCCGTCCCCCGGCCCCTTCTGGGACTTCGGCTTGCCGCCGTTCGCGCCCTTGCCGGAGCCCTTGGCACCACCGGTGTTGCCGGCGCCGCTCGTGCCGGCCGGACCGAACAGACCCTTCCCGTTCCGCCTCCCACCCGGGGGCCCCGGCCGGGGGGAGGTGCGGCGGCCCGGCCCGCCGGAGCGACGTCCGCTGCTGCCGGACCCGCTCGACTGCCCGCCGGCGCCACGCGGGCGACCCGATCCGTCTGTGCGAGTGCGGCGTCCCCGCCCACCGCTCCGCGTCAACCCGCCCGCGCCCGAGCCGCTGCCGGAATGCCGGCCCCCGCGCGAGGACCTGATGCCGGCCGTACGGTCAGCGGCCCGGCCGGCCGCGGAGGTGGTGCCACGTCGCTTTCCGCGGGCCAGGGCGGCGGCCCCGACGGCCCCTCCGGCCAGGCCCGCGGCGACGAGTCCGGGCACACCTGCCGCCGTGTAGGCAGCACCTGCTGCCATTCCGGTTACGTTCGTGCCGTGGATGATCAGAGGGACCGCGCGGGCCCTTCGGCGCCGCTCGGTCCGAGGCTCGGGGACCGGTTCCGTCGGCTCCTGGACCACCGGCTGCAGGACGTATTCGCCTTCTGCGTCGGCGTCACTCTCGAGGACTTCGGGCTCGGTGGCCTCGGCTTCTGCCACGTCGATTCTCCTCACTTTAAGTAGCGGAGAG
This sequence comes from Streptomyces sp. NPDC047049, assembly GCF_040643995.1. Lineage (NCBI taxonomy): Bacteria > Bacillati > Actinomycetota > Actinomycetes > Kitasatosporales > Streptomycetaceae > Streptomyces > Streptomyces sp. NPDC047049. The sequence continues at coordinate 58,863 of NZ_JBEYVM010000019.1, forward strand.
GAGAGGCGAGGAGAAGCGAGAGGGCGGAAGCGCCCCCCATAACCCCTGTTGGAGGGGCCATAGGCGGGGGTGGAGGGGGTTTCCAGCTCGCTTCGCGTCGCCTCGCCTCACCTCGCCGCTACTTTCCGTAGCTATGCGCTGGGGGCGTTCTTCGGTGTATCGCAGGGATGTCGGGCTGCCAGCCCAGACGGTTCGGGGTGGCTGCGCATGTACTGTCCGGCGGCCTGACTGGGGTGCATCACCGTGTGGTGCGCGGTGTCGGGCAGTCGAGGTCAGGCCGCCGGAAGCGGCTCTGTCGTGGAATTCCGCTTACATCCCGGGCAGGAGTTCCTGGGCCTGAGGGTCGGTCAGCAGCTCCTGCGCGCGGACGATGCGGTTGTGCGCGGTGCCGACGGACACTCCGAGTTCCTCGGCGACCAGTTCAACCGTGATCGCGCGGTCACCGCGAGCGCGGATCATCGCCGCGACGCGGAGGGCCTGCCATTCAGCCGGTGTCAGCTTCGCCCAGGACGCCAATTCAGAGACTCGCGTCTCGTATTCAGCGGCGTGGGCACGCTTTTCAGCGGCCTCCTTGGCGGCCTGGGCTTCCCGCAGCTCGGAGGCAGCGATCTCTTCACGCGAAAGCTGGGCCTCCTCTTCCGCTTTCAGCGCCTGCGCGTCACGTTCAGCGGCTCGGCGTCGGGTTTCAGCGGCGTGTTCAGCAGCTTCAGCGCGTGCCTTCTCGTCCTCGGCGGCTTGGCGCTCCTGGAGGATGGTTGCGGCCTTCAGGTCGGCCTTCTCCTGGGCGGCACGGCGGGCATTTTCAACCTCCATCCGCCGCTCTTCCTCACGGGCCTCGTTGACCAGCCGCTGCTGCTGGATGTGCCACTCTGCCTGCGTCTTCTCCGCCTCGATGAGGGCGAGCGTGCGCCGCTTCTCGGTCTCGTCGGCCAGCTCCTGGGCGCGGGCCTCGGCACGCTCTTGAACGAGGTCGAGTTCCGCCTGACGCTCGGCCTCGGCCAGTTGAAAAGCGGCCTGGGCCTTCTGAATCTCGGCCTGCGCGGCCTGCTCGGCCCCCGCCTTGGCGATCTTCAGTTCGCCCTCGCTCTGAATGCGCCGGACCTCCGCCTGAATCTGCGCGTTGCGGATCTGAACGTCGGCGTCGACCTGTTGAATCTGTGCCTCGGCCCGCTGAAAGGCCGCGGCGGCCAGGCGCTGCTGCTCGCGCACTTCCTCAAGCAGCGGCTCGGCGAGGGCCTCTTCCACTGAAAGTCCGACCCGGGCCAGTTGAAAGGGAGCGAGCTCCTCCTGAGTGGCCTGGCTCCGCCACCGCCGGGTGCCGTACTTCGCGGCCAGGCGCTGCTTGTAGACGAGCCAGTTCTTGTGGAGGGCGAGAGCCTCGGAGTAGGAGGTGATCTCGTCCAGCCGCATCAGCTTCCAGATGCGGAATGTGGTGGTCGGCGCCAGGATCCAGCGCTCCAGCCGGATCTTGTCCATGCCGGGCACGCCCTCGGCCTCGCCGATATGTGCGGCGTACAGGTGCGCGGCGATCTCGGAGAAGACGACCCAGAGGGCGGCAAGCGCCGCATGCCCGATCTGGGCGGGGATGGTGCCGGCTGCTTCCCAGTTGAGGTAGATCGTGACGTAGGTGCCGGCGCGGGGCACCCACTTGACCCACCACAGCTTTTTCTGGGCGCGGATGAGGAGCAGGTTGACGATGCCGAAGGCCAGGATGCTGGCGTCGATGCCGACCGGCAGCATCCATGGGTCGGTCCACTCCCAGCCGCCCTGATCTGCGGGGAGGGCGGCCTTGGCGTAAAGGGCGCCGAAGCTGGAGTAGAGGCCGATGGTGGCCACCCCGGTGCCGATGAGGACACCGAAGATCGCCAGAGCGATCTCCCAGCCGGCGTAGGCACGGGAGGACTTCTCCTCCGGCGGCGAGTCGCCAGCCGCAGTGTCGTCGGCCGGCTCCTCGTGCTGGGGGGCGTCGGGGGTGGTACGGGGGGTAGTGCCGGGGACGACGCGGTAGTGCTGGTGCTCGTCGGTCTCCGGCTTGCGGGTGTCGACGGGGGTACTCATGTGCTGCTCTCCGGGGCGTCGGGCAGGGGCGGGTGGTAGGGGGCGAGAGCGAGACCGACGCACAGGCGGACGGCGGTGAAGACGGCCAGGGCGACGACGAGGTGGACTGCGGTGGCGCCGAGACCGTTGGCGAACAGGTCGAACAGGGCGAGCACCGCTGCGGTCAGTGCGATGGAGGTGGCCACGAGCGACGCGAAGCTCCCGGGCAAGGGGGCGTTCTGGTTCGTCGGCTGGCTCGTGTCGGGGCAGGCGGCGGCGGTGCTCACAGGGCGCCTCCGCTGATACGGTTGAGCATGCGATTCGCTCCTTCGCAGCGGTCGTGAGAACAACAAGAAGAGGCCCCCGGCACGGGGCCTCTTTCTTTGTGGGAGCACGCCGTTCGCGTGCCCAGTCCGGTGAGCCGGTGGGCCGGCCGAATGTCAGCTGCGGTACTCGCGCAGGTAGGTGGCCAGCAGGATCTTGGCGGTGGCTTCGCTGCTGAGGGCGGTGGTCGCGGGCCAGATGTCCTGATACTGCGGAATCTGTTCCAGCAGCCTGTGTGCCTCCAGGACCAGGTGGTCGGGGTGGGCGTCGACCTGCCGGAGCGGCGAGGTGAGCCGGCCGAGGAGTTTGCGCATGGGTTCTGTGTCTCCTGGTGGGTGCGCGAGCAGATCAGGCAGAGGCGCGGCGGGCACGCTTGCGGGCGGCGCGGCGCTTCAACGCGCGGCGCTCTTCCGGGTCCAGGCCGCCGATGACGCCGTGGGGCTGGCCGGTCTTCAGTGCCCAAGCCAGGCACTGGTCCATGACCGGGCAACGGCGGCAGACGGCCTTGGCCTCTTCGACCTGGAGCAGCGCGGGGCCGGTGGTGCCGATCGGGAAGAAGAGCTCGGGATCCTCGTCCCGGCAAACGGCGCGGTGGCGAAAGTCCATGGGGATTCCTCTCGTTCGTGAGGGGCGAATATGGGTGTGAGCGGTGGGCGGGAGTCGGTGATCGCGGCCGCTGGCTGCGGTTGACCTACCTCTCCCGCCCAGCCCGAAGGGCGGTCAGGGGGAGGGGATCAGGCAGTGGATCCGCTTGCCGATGGCGGTGACGTTCACGTCGACGGCCTCGCAGAGCAGGTCGATGATGGCCAGGCCACGGCCGGACTCGGCGTCGGAGCTGTCCAGCGCGCTGGTGTCAGCCTGGGGGAGGCGGGTGGGCTCGGGGTCGGTGACGTCGAGGTCGATGCCCTTTTCTCCGGCTCCGACGGCGACGATGAGCGGGACGCCGTCTCCGCAGGCTCGGACGGCGTTGCCGACGAGCTCGGAGAGGACCAGCTGCACGGTGTACACGGCCTCGTCGGCCACGCCGGCGTCCAGCAGGAACTGGTGGACGTCACGCCGAAGGGCGCTGAGGGCTTCGGCTCCGGCGGTGAGATGCGTCGTGAGTGTTCCGTCGCCGCGCCGCGTGTAGGGGTCAAGGTTGGTGGGCCGGGGTTCCGGCTGCTCGGTGACCATCGTTCCTGTCCCGTACGTCGTCATCACCGGGTGCCTCCAGGCTTGCTGGCGAGGGCACGGCGCAGGGCCTCTTCGATGAACGGGTCGTGCGGGGTGTCGTCGTCCTGAGCGGCGGTCGTCAGCTGGGCGGATGCCATGATGGAGGTCATGGTCGAGGTCCTCTCTCGCGGTGGAATCGACCGACAGCGGCCCCGGGGTGCATCCCGGGGCCGTCGCCGTTGTGCGTGTGAAGGTCTGGCGGTCTGGCTGCCACGAGTGGCCGCAGCCGACGACGCCGCGCCTGGTGGCGGGCGTCGACGACTGCGGTTACTGGTGAACCGTGCGCGTTTCCAGCGCGCTTGACCTCAGTCGATGCGGACCGCTCGCGCCCGAGGAGGTCAGTCCCAGGCGGTCGTGGCGGCGGAAGGTTGCCGCACCGTTCTCTAAAGCCGGTTGCGCGATACGTCGTGGGCGTGAGCCCTTTCTCGGCCGGCTGGTCTCCACTCGCCTCAGCCGGTGCTGTCACGGCTGTCGTGATGCGGTGGATCACTTTGTGAAGTTCTCAAGGAACAGCCGCTTCCTTCGAGCCCCTGCCGTAGCCGGGGCCTCCGGGCGGACCGAAATGCCATAGAGGCGAACTGGTGCTCGAATGAGCGCCCATGCGCCTGGCGACATATCGGGATGCTTCGGGTTGATTCTGTCGATCACCCAGCAACCTGACATGTCAGGTTGCTGGCGAGACGACCGTAGGCCGTCACCTGTCACCCCGTCAAGACCTGACATGTCAGGTTGAGTTGAGTGAGGGTCAGCTACGGCAGAATCAGGACTCGCATGCCCTGCACCTCGGCCAACTCGAATGCACTGCAGAAGATGACCTGACGTGTCAGGTTGTAAGGTGCGCCCATGACGACGATGAGCTCGCGAGAAGCGGAGAGCAGGTGGTCGGTGGAAACCGCCGCCGGCGATCTACGCACCCGCATTCACGCCGGCGAGTTCCGCCGCCCCGATGGCTCTCAAAGCCGGCTACCGCCAGCAGGAACCCTGGGCAAGCAGTACGACCTCAGCCGGCAGGCCATGAACCAGGTGATCGCCAAGCTGCGCAGCGACGGCTTGGTGGAGACGCGCCCCGGGGTCCGCGGTGCCCTGGTACGCGACTGGCAACCTCTGGTCTTTCTTCCCCAGCAAGAGTTCGAGGCCCAGGCCGGCCCCGAAGCCGACCTGCTCACACGCCTCGTCCAGGCCGCGGCCCGGAACGGCGAGTCACGCATGGATGTCGTCACCGCCGAACCGTGTGACGAGCGCATCGGTTCCAAGCTGGGGCTACGCCCTGGCGAGCACGTCGCTGTACGCCGACGCACCAGCATTGTCGACGGCGTGCCCGCTCTCACCGATGACAGCTTCGTACCGCTCCGTCTCGTCGACGGAACGGACTGGATGTCGCAGGGCAGCGTCGACCGCGGGACGAACAAGGTCCTCGCGGAGCTGGGTCACGAACTCGTCCTTGCCGTCGATGAACTGAGGCCGCGGTACACCACTGACGAGGAGAACGTCCGGCTGGGACTCGGCGCTGGCGGATCAGTGCACGCCATCGAGCTGATCAGTACCGGATTCGACCGCGAAGGCATGCCGGTCCAGGTAACCGTGCTGACGCTGCCTGGCCCACGGAACACCGTGGTGTACAAGCGACGCAGGCCCAAGCCCCAGGACGGCGAGTGAAGGTCACCAAGGCCACGCTGGATGACATCGGCAGGCTCCAGCAGTTTCGCCGGGACGCCGCCGCATGGCTCACCGCTCGCGGCAGCGACCAATGGTCCACCTCATACCCGGAGGGCCTCCTCCGCGCGAGCATAAAAGCAGGCGATGTCTTCCTCTTCTACGCCGACGAGAGGGACCCGGTCGCCACCGTCACTCTGGACACCAACGCCGATCCGATCCTGTGGCAGCCCGAAGAGATCCGCGAGCCGGCGCTCTACGTCCACAAGCTCACCCTCGCCGACCCGGGCGGCGGGAACGGCCTGGGAAGCCAGATCCTCGACTGGTGCGGCGACCGCGCAGCGAAGGCCGACGCCCTCTGGCTGCGGTTGGACGCCTGGACCACCTCCACCGGCTTGCACACCTACTACCGCTCACAAGGGTTCTCCCATCTCCGCACCGTCCACGACGAGCGGGCCTACAGATCCGGATGGGTGGCTCAACGCCCCGCCGAGTTCCGCGACGTCGGCTTCGACGGCCCCGAAGAATGAACCGGTAGCACTCGTGGATTGCCTTACTGGAGGAGCACGTGCGGCCCGCACCCTCGCGACGCGGTTGTCTGCGTGCCCATGTCCTGCGGAGCTGAACATGAGGCTCTACGAAGCGCCGGTCATGGCCAGCGCCGACGGCTTCGCGGCCGCATACAAACGTGTCCACGCTCGTGCCGGAGGTACTCCGTGAATGCCGAGGGTGCCGCCGGCCTGCTCCACCTGATCGCCGCCGAGCCGGCGCTGCTGCCTGCGGCGCCCCACGGCGCGGCTGGTGCCGACCTGACTCGGCGGGCCAGCGCCGGTGAGCACTTGTGTCTGGGGTGCGGCAATCCAGCCACCGCAGCGATCATCGTCAACTCAGGTACGGCAGGACCACGTTGGCTCGACCTGTGTTCCGACTGCTGGTACACCGTCCGCTTGGCCAACGACGTGGAGGGGCCGGCGTAACCTCCACAGCGATCGAAGCGACTCAAGCCCTGGACCTCGTTAACGTCGGCCAGTCGACACCGCGGCACCACGTCTTGACGGGGCGAACATGCGTACACGGATCATTGCAGGTCACAGCATGACGTGATTCGGCCACAGCGCGCGGAGCCCTGGCACGCCATCCAGCATCTGCACCACGATGGCCCAGACGCGTTCACCTCGACGAGAGGAATGCCCGTGGGTGACCACCGCAAGCCGGCCAAGCCGCTGAGTGAAGGCAGACCTCCGCCCGGCAACAGCGACGGGCGTGTGGAGAAGCCGCCGCCACCCTCGGGCACGCGCCGGAAGTAGGCGGACAGCATGAACCGACTGCCCGACCTTCAGTCGCGCCTTGAGCGCGCCATGCAGGAACAGGGCCTGTGGCCGGCGGACTCCCCGTGGGTCCGCCCTGCCATGGAGAAGTTCCCGCGACACCGATTCGCGCCGGATCGGCTGTGGACCTGGGACGGCGACGCATACGTTCCCGTCGACCGCTCGACCGATCCCGAGGGATGGGCGGAACTCGTCTACGGCAGCCCCGCGGACTCCACCATCACGCAGGTCATCGACGGCCTGCCGACGTCCAGCCTGAGCTGCGAGGAAATCGTGGCCGACATGCTGGACTCGCTGATGCTGGAGCCTGGCCAGGCCACACTTGAGCTGGGATCGGCCACCGGCCGCAATGCCCGGCTGCTGGCGCAGCAGGCCGGGCCCGGCCTGGTCACCACCGTCGAATTCGACCCGACGTTGGCGGCTGTCGCAGCAGCCAACATCGCTGCGACCGGTGGAGGCGTCGATGTGCTCACCGGGGACGGCGCAGCGGGCGCTCCCGGGCGCGGACTGTTCCTCCGGGTCATGTCCACCTACGCCGTCGACCGCATCCCTTGGGCGTGGATCCGGCAGACCGCTCCGGGTGGCCGCATCGTCACCCCCTGGGGCCGGCTCGGGCACGTGGCGTTGACGGTCGCGCCGGACGGCCAGTCGGCGAGCGGATGGATTCAGGGGCTGGCCACCTTCATGCCGGCCCGTGGCACCTCCCAGGGGTCGGAGTGGGACGAGGCTCGAGGTGGCCGCGCCCCGGCTGTCGAGGCGCCGTTCGCGCCGGACGTGCAGCAGCTGCACCAGGACGCGAGTCTGCTGTTCGCCCTTCGGGTCATCGCTCCCGACATCCGCGTCCGCACGGCCCTCGACAACGGGGCGATCAACGTCTGGCTGCACGACGGTCACACGTCATGGGCGTCGATCGAGGCCCCCGAGATCGGAGGTCCGGCCGTTGCCCGGCAGGGCGGTCCGCGCCGCTTGGCCGCCGAGCTAGACGTGGCCTGGCACGGCTGGAAGGCCGCTGGCACCCCGTCCCTGTGGGACTTCGGCATGACGCGTACGCGGGATGACCAGTTCATCTGGGCGCACGACGCCGAGACTGGCCCCCGCTGGTCGACCACCACTGCCAGCCCGCTCCGGGCGGCCTAATGACGGTGCGGTGCGGGGTCCGCACCGCACCGCGGTGGAGCGGCTTCGCCGCTGGTACCTGAAAGGCCCGCACCTGTGCTGGTGCGGGCCGTTGAGGGAGGCGCGGGGTCAGATTCCGGCCTTCAGGTCAAACATCATCACGGCGTACACCGGCGAGTCAGGGAACGGCTGCTGTTCGCCAACCTTCCTGTATCCCCACGATTCGTACAGCGCCTGCAACTTCGGGCGTTTGGTGTCAACGGTGAGCACGGCCAGAGCCTCATTCCGGGCGCCGAGAAGTGCATCGTGCAGCTGCTGACCCAGTCCGTGCCCCCGCCACTTCACTCGGAGCATCAGCTCCGAAACCGCGAAGGTGGACGTGTCCGTAGGTGCGGGATCCACGTAGTCACGCCACCACTCCCGGCCGGCCTCGGCTGGTGCACCGTAGGTGAAGCCGATCGCCTCCTCGTCGGCGTCGTAGGCGATGACGCAGAAGAAGCCCGGTTTGCCGCCCCAGTGATCCACGAACCACGGAAATCGCTGTACGAAGTCCTCCGTCATCCGATCGCCGTAGGCATCGGCGTGGACGTCAAGAAGCGTCTGTCGGATCTCCGCGAGGTCGGAGTGCGTGTAGTGCCTCAGTGCGACGTGTGCCGTGGTCACGCAGTGCTCCATTCGGATCGGTATCGGTCGGCCCACTCCTTGGCCGCGGTGGCACCCGGAGCGATGGTGAACAGGTGGCGGTGGAAGTCGCCGAGGACGACTCGCAGGCGCCCCGGAAGGGGGTGGCCGGCCATCAAGGCGAATACGTCCGCCGTTGTGGTGCACGCCTGCTCGATCTCCCCTTGGTGAGCCTGGGCGAGGGCTAGGCGGGCGGTGGCCATGGCGCGGTTGCGGCGGTACTGCGCGGGCAATATGGCCAGGGCACGGTGGGATGACCTCTCCGACTCTGCGGGGGCCTCCAGCTGGTCGTGGACGATCGCCGCGAGGGCTTCCAGTTCCGCTGGTCCGTAGAACGCGATCCACCCTGGGCGCGGCTGCTGCTGAGCCTTAGCCAGGGCTTCCTGGGCGTAGCCAAGGGAGCGCCGTGCGGCCTGCCGGTCCCCGCGGGTGGCGTGCGCTACAGCAGCGCGGGCATGGCCGAGAGAGCTGAACATCGGATCGCGGCGCGTGATCGCCGTAGCTTGTGCCGCCTGCGCGGCTGCGACCGCTTCGCCGTACTCGTTGCGGTGATGGGCGAGCATCGCCCATGAGTTCCACACCCGCATCACCGCCGTGGCGTCCTGCGCCATCCCTGCCAGACGCAGTGCCTCGTCCAGATGATCCTGCGCACTGCCGAGCTGGCGGGCGTCGAGGCTGGACCACGCAGCCAACGAGGTGTATTCGGCAGCCACGCTGAAAAGCCGCTGCCGGATGCGTTGCGTTGCCGAGCCCTTTTGCAGGTCGAGGGTTTCGCGGGCGCCGGCGAGGGCGGCCTGCTCCAGCGCGGCATGTCCTCCGCGGGCCTGGTCGATGGTGGTGAGTTTGGCCAGACCCTCGCGGGCCCGGAGTACGTCAGAGGTTCCTACGGTCGATCGTGCGGCCATGAGTGGCGCAGCGACGGCGGCGGCTGCTGTGGCCGCGCCGCAGAATCGGCGACGGTTCACGTCGTCCTCCGGTGGCACTAACGGGGAGGTGGCGGCCGGGGGTTTTCCCCGGGGTACGAACCCTAGAGCGGTCGGGTCCAGGCCGGTGACGGCAGTCAGAGCCTTGCGAGTCACGCTGTTGGGCCAGGTGACCCGCCCCGCCTTCCAATCACGGACGGTTCGGCCGTCGTACCTCCCGGGCTTTCCGGTGAGGTCTTCAAGCGCCGAATTCAGCTCCCTGGCCAGGCCGTTTGAGCTGAATTCGTGTTCCGCCATCCACGCCACCAGCGGGGCGTTTCGTGTGGCATCCATGTACGCACCGTAGGGCCTCGTCGCCCACAGCGAGGTAATGAATTGGTCAAGTCCCCCTAGGTCGCGCGAGCAGCACCTTGCGAAGTCCCCTAACTGCACGCCTCTGAAAGGCAGTTAGGTGTCGTGAACGGCCTTGGTCTCGTCTTTCCCCCGAGAGGGGGCGACGAAGGCACACCGACTCGACAGCGAGGCGACGATGACCACTCGCACTCCCAACGCACAGCCCCTGGGCTTGGGGCACATCGACCATCCCCTCCTCGGCCACCTGGTGGTCGACCACGCTCATGGCGACCGCATCGGCGTCCTGCGGGCCGTCGCCCCGGACGCGGACGGCACCAACCTCAAACCGGTGCTGCGGATCCCCGCGACTCCGCCGGTGGCATGGCTGGCGCCGAGGCACGGCGGCCTGGAGTGGAACACGGACCCCGACGAGATCGAGGCCGTCGTGGGTGATCTGCCCATGACGGCCGGCGGCGGGTCGTCCCTGTGAACGGCGGACACGAGACAACGGCAACGTCGAGGCCGGCCAGCCTGCCGCGACGCGAGCCGCAGGAGGCCGCCCGGAGGCTGAACTCGGAGCACGAGGAGCGGATGAGCGAACGTCCGCCGGATCTGTTCCGCGTCGCTCCCCGAGAGGTCTGGACGCGCCTCCACCAGGTGCTTACCGACAGAGAGGCCGACGAGTGTCGATGATCATCGGCTTAGGCATCCTTGTCGGGTTCGCTGCCCTCGTGCACTGCGGCCCGAAGTGGAGGAAGCGGAAGTGACCACGACCGAGGGCAGGAAGAGCCTGCCGTACCTCCTCCGGTTCGCTGCGCGACACCCCTTGAGGACACTGCGGCGCAATCAGGGCAAGGCCATCCGCCGCACGGGCGGCTTCGGGCTCGGCCAATGTGTCGGGTGCTCCCTATTCGTGATCGCCGTCGTCGGCTGGCTCACGGTCCAGTACGTCACGCACCTCTCCTGAAGCCCGTCTCCCTCGCAACTGGCCACAGTGCGGGGGAGACCTTCCCGCCGGGCGTCCTTCGCTCCTGAGACACCGCACCCCCGTAGCGGCCCGTCCGGGAGGGGCCATCGAAGGGCGCGGCCCCGCTCAGGGACACATCGCCTTGCCTGCGGTGTGCGGAGCGGGCGCCCCGGCCGCCGCCCTCTGGGGAGGACAACGGCGGCCGGCCGGCCCTCCAACCCCGTGCCCGCCGCAGGCCAAAGCGTCCGGCGAGCACGGTGTTCCGCCCTCCTCCGGCCGGTCTGCACGGCTTCCCCGCCGGCCGGCGGAGGGCACGGCCCGAGTGCTGCCCAGCCGTAGACATCCGAGACAGGTAATTCATGAACCAGTGCCAGCATCGGCCCCAGGGTCCTTCAGTGGGCTCCACGAAGCCCCCCACCAGCAGCACGTCGCCGGGGGAAGAGGCTGAACCGACCTACAACCCGGCCGACCCGCAGAGCGCGCCGAAGCTAGTGAACTTCCACCTTCGGCAGCTCGGCCTGGGCGAGCAGTCGGTGGACACGGGGAAAGGGTACGTACAGCGTGTGCTGCCCGATGGACTCGGCTGGTGTCGTGCGCTGGCACTCACCGAAGCCGCGTGGCCCGAGGGCACCGAGCTGTGCGTCCTGGTGCACTGGTACCCCGATGCGGCGCTGCGGCGCAACACCAACACCGGCCGAGTACCGCCGAGCGCAGAGGAGCACTGGCGTGACCGCCTCACGGCGACCGCCGACGCCCTGGAATCCCTGGGGTATGTGGTGGAGCGCAACGGTCCGCCCCGCTCTCCGCATACTCACTGGTCCGCCGAGTTCCTCGTCTATCGGATGGCCCCAGGAGTCGCCCCTCTCCGGCTGTCCCCCGAGGCGTGGGCCGGCGCGGAGCCGAACCCGCCCCACTACCAACGCAGCGGGTGGTATCCCGACCCTGATCCGGTCCGCGAGATCGAGGACGTTCTGGGCGAAGCGAGCGTACTGGGGCGCTGCCGGTACTCATTCGATCCCGTACAGCCTGCGACGTCTGGCGTTTGCCACGTGGGGTCGATCACCCAGACCGTCTGGCCCCCCGATGCCGAGCTCTGCGCGTGGCTCCGGTGGTGGCCGGCCGACGAGTTCGAGCGCGCAGCAGACACCGGCGTCGTGCCGCCAGGTGCCCATGAGCACTGGATGAAGCAGACCAAACGCGTCCAGGACGCCCTGGAGCAGGCCGGATACACCGTGCGCTGGCGTGCCCGCCCCTGGGATCTGGCGACCGAGAATTACGCGGACGCCCTGGTACACCGCCCGAAGCAACAGGGGGCGTCTCGCAGTGAGTAAGCCATTGCGTCACACGGAACCCATGAATGAAGCCGCCGCGGTCGTCGGCACATCGGTAGACACTCGTCGCGCGCTGCTCGATGCCACACGGCGTCTTGGCCATATCGGTGGGATGCGTGCCGCTGCCTCACCCGCGGCCGTCGCCATCGCGTACGACCATGTGGCCCAAAGCCTCGACAAGTGGCTGCGATTGGCCGAGAGACGCCGTGAAGAAGCCGCAGGGTCGCATTCGGACCGGGCGCGGTGGGACCGACTCATCAACGCCGTGACCCGCCCGAGGAGGCCGTCGGATACCTCCTACGAGGGGCTTGTCCTCCAGGTGAGCAGTGCACGAGAACTGCTCCGGGCGCTGATCAGCACGGAGCCGCCATCTCTGCCCATCGCCGAAGTAGCGCGGCGGATTGACCAGCAGATCGCAGCTGGCATCTACGCTCCCGGCACATCGCTGTCGATGCGCTCGATCGCTGACGTGCTGTGCGTGCCGGTCGACAGTGTCAGCTTGGCCCTGTCTGACCTCGCCCGCAGCGGCACGATCGAGGCAGAGGGAACCGGACGGTTCCGCATTCCGCACCCCGACGGCGAAAGCCGTGCCCGGCAGCTCGCCAACTGGCTGAGCGAGCTGGTCGCAGCGGGCGTCTACCCCGCTGGCTCCGCTCTTCCACGCCGTCGGGAACTCGCGCGGGTCCTCGTCACCTCGCAGGAACCCCTCAGCGAGGCTCTGTGCCTCCTCGTCGAGGACGGGACTCTTGAGTGCGACCCCCAACGTCGCCCCATCGTCCGCGCCTTGAAAGTGCCCGGCCACACCACAACTGGGCCGCTGCCCCGGCTGACCGAACCTGCACACGACGTAAACCCAGCCAGCATCAGAGAGACCGTTCGTACGGTCCATGCCTGGTGGACTTCCCGGCTCGCACCGCACCCGTCGCGTGTCGATCGCTGCATCGACCAACTCTGTGCGACTGCACACCATCTGGAGATCCGCGCCCGGAGCGCTGCTGGTGCCCCGGCCGCTGAGGAACTGAGGTCCGTGATCGCGCGTATGAAGGTCACCGCGGCGGCCGTGCGCCAGGCAGCCGGCGAAAACAGACTCTGGCGCACGGCCTGCCTTGCCACGGCCGTACGCGACGTGCTCGCCATCGTCGAACGGCTTGAGGGCTACGCCGAGGGGAGCGCGGCATGAGGACCCCGCTCTGTCGCGAGTCGATGACCGTCAGGTGCCAGCCCTGCCCGGCTGGGAGCCCTTTCCCGCGTCGACAGCCTGGACGCGCCCGCTCTACCTCCCTGCCGGTGCCCTTGAGCCAGCCATGCCCGCCACCGCAAGACCGCGCCGGAAGGTCAACCACTGTGCCTGACCAGCAGACGCTCATGGATGTGCCCCAGCTTCAGAGGGGCGTCAAACTCACCGGCCAAAATCGCAAGGCATTCATATTTGTCGCGGCCCGCGCCTACGAGGACGACCACAGCGTCCGGGCCATCTCCGAACGCTGCCTGCGCAGCACCGCATTTGTTCGGACGATCCTTCACGAGGGCGGAGTCGCCCTCCGGGCACCTGGAAGCGGCGCACGCGGACGTGATGGCCACCCACGCCGGTGATCGGCCGCGCACGCACTGCCGCTCCGGAGCACGCGCATGAGCCGTCGCACCCAGCTCTGGGCCAAAGCCGTCATGGGCCTGGCGTTGATCGCAATCATCTACGGCATCGGCGCCAGCGGCGCCCACCACTGAAGGGGTACCGATGTTCGCCACAGCACCCGCAGCGCCGCCATTGGACGGTGCACCACCGCCGGCGCGCCTATCGGCGTCCACTCGCGGCACGCACGTAGGCATCAGGAAGGAGTTGGTCATGGGTCGACTGCAAGGCACAAACCTCGTCATCACCCCGCTGACGAACGCCGAACAGCGCGTCCTCGAACAGCTCTCCTTCGGGCACGGCCCCGGCGATGGGTCGACTAACCTGGTCATGCAGCCCACCACGTTCAACCGCCACTCAGCTCAGATCGGTCTGAAGCTCCAGGTCAAAGGGCTCGCCGTGAAGGTGCAGATGGGCTTCGTGACCGGCCAGCTCCCCCTGCCCGAGGCGAAGGCGGCCGAGGCAGAGTTTGACAAGACGGAGCGCCGGCTGTGGCGGGCCCTCGCGCTGCACGCCGCCAGCGCCGACATCGCCAAGGAAGCCAGCATCGAGCCGTTCGACCTTCCCGGCGTGGTCACCACCCTGCTGGAGAAAGCTGGCGCGGCCAACGAGGCGCATCTGATCCGTCTTGGGCACGCGTACGGCGTCCTCACCCAGCACGACGTGCCGCCGCCGCGCGCCGCCTGACCGTCCCTCTGCGAGCCACCCGGGTGGACGGGCCATCGCCATGCGTAGCCCACAGAGCGGCTGTGAGGTCGGGTGGCTCGGGGATTCACGCCCCCGAGCCACCTGACCCGCTGGGTGAGCGAGGGTGCGCATCCGGATTACCGGGCACACCAGACGGTGCCCGTCGCTGTGCCGATGAGGGTGCGTGTGGCGGCGTCCAAGAGCGCGCTGAGTCCCATGCCGGTGCGGGGCGAGTCAGTACGTGGAGTCCGTTGGGCCAGGGAGTCCGCGATAGCAAAGGCGGCTGCGGCCGGGACCTGCCGGTAGCGGGCGACGGCGAGAACCCCCGCAGCCTCCATGTCAGCCATCAGCACCCCTTCGGCCGCGTACTGGTGCACTTCCGCGGCGGTCTCCCGGTACAGGGCGTCGGTCGTCCAGGTCCGGCCCGTCCGTGCATTGAAGCCGAGTGCGGAGATCTCGCTGGTAAGCCGGGCGGTCAGCGGACCGTCCGGGGAGGTGTACCGGGCGGGCGGCAGGTAGTGCCGGGAGAGGCCTTCGTCGCGCAGGGCTTCCCGGCAGACGACGAGGTCGCCGGGGGCCAGGCCCCCGGTGAGGGTCGCGGCGGTCCCGATCGTGACGACGGCGGGAGCTCCGAGGGCAATGAGCTGCTCGACGATCAGTCCGGCGGCTGGGGCGCCGCGCCCGAAGCCAGAGCAGAGGACGACGTCGTCCCTGGTCAGGTGGAGATCGGCGGACACCCAGCGGCCGAGCGGCCGCACGCCGCCGTGGCACAGGGCCGTTCGGGCCAGGGAAGACTGGTAGAGCAGGACGATCCCCGCGGTGTGGCTGAGGCCGGCGCCCGGGTAACGGCTGCGGATGAACGCGGCGTGCTCGGCGGGGTCGCACAACGCCTCGACGGTGTACTTGCCGGGGAAACACGGCACGCCGTCCGCAGATGGGCCGCTCACGCGGTGGCCACGCGCTTCTCGAGCGCGGCCGCCAGTTCCTGCTCCTTGTACGGGTCGACCTCGTTGACGGTGTGCCAGGGCAGTACGGGCTCGTCGAAGTGCCGCAAATGCCGTTCGAAGTCGAGCTTGTGGGCTGCCAGGGCGTCCAGCAGGTCCTCGCGGGAGAGAGCGGCAAGGTCGGCGCCGCTGTCGTACAGGTCCTCAAGCACGTGGCCGACCCGTCTGTCTCCTCGCAGGCAGACGGCCTCCAGGTAGAGGCGGTTGGTCTCCCCGTACCGGACACGGTAGTTCTGGTCGAAGGCCTCCTGGCCGACGAGGCCGCGCAGCCGGTCGGTGATCTCCTGCACGTAGCCGTCGATCAGAGCGGGATCGGTCATGGGCAGACGCTGGGCGGGGGTGCCGGGCTCCGGCATGAACTGGTGCAGTTTGACGATCACGGAGGCATCGGGACGGCCGAGGCGTTCGCGGATCTCGCGGGCCCGGTCGGCGATCGCGAGGCGGTCTTCTCGCCGCTCGCCAGGTGCACCGATGATGAAGTACAGCATGATCGTGTTGATGACGTCGGAGGTCTCACGGCACCGGTCGATGGCACGGTCGACGCGTTCGGGCGGCATCGTCTTGCCGTACAGGGCGACGAGTTCGGCGTCGGCGAACTCGGGGGCGATGGTGATGATGCCGCGAGCCTGGGTCAGGCTGAGTTCGGTGAACAGGTGACCGAAGTCGCCGAGTTCGTTGACGTCGCGCAGGTAGGCCGGCGTCATCTCGTCCGCCCGTACGGACCCGATGATGGTGCTCACCTTGATGCCGCGGTCTGCGGCCCGGTCGCGGTAGGTGCGGATGCGCTGCAGCAGCTGCTCGCGGTGGCGGTACTGGGTGAAGGTGGGGGCGCTGATGATGATCTGCGGGACGCCGAGCTCTTCGAGGTGGTCGATGTAGGCCAGGAGCGCCTCCAGCGGAGCTTCGCGGAAGGGCGGGACACCCAGGGTGCAGAAATCGCAGGCGTGGCGGCACCCGAGGAGCGGGATCACACCGGCAGCGGTGCCGTCGGTGATGGGATAGTAGAAATGCGCGACATGGAGTTCGGCAAGCGTGAGCCACTGGGCGCACACCATGTCAGGGACCATCAGCCCCCGGGGCCTGACAGCACTCACTCCTCCCCCGGCGGCCAGGTCGCACTCGTACATCGACGGTACGTACAAGCCCGGGATGCGGGCGAGTTCCTCATGCAGGAGAGCGGCTGGCTTGTCGCTGGCTCGGTGGGTGTGGACGGTGCGGATCAGATCCGGCAAGGACTTCTCGGCCTCGCCGAGGGCGACGACGTCGAGGTAGTCGGCCAAGACCTCGGGGTTGGCAAGCCCGCCCTGACCGCCGATGACCAGGGGGTGGACGCCGGGTGTGCGGTCAGCGGTCTGACGGGGGATGCCGGCGAGGTCGAGGAGCCGGAAGACCGAGTGCAGGTCGCCGGCGTTGGTGACGGACACCCCGACGATGTCGGCCTCGTTGACCGCTATGGCGGACTCGATGCTGCGGTAGGGCTCGCCGGCGGGGGTGACGAGCCGGTTGCCGTCGTGGAGGAGGCAGTCGTACTGCACGGCGCGCTCGGCGTAGGCGGGCAGGGTGGTGTCGCGGTTGACGAGGTCGTACAGCGACATCGGACCGTTGCACATCAGCGAATAGGTGTGTCCGTAGGGGAAGAGGAACACCATCCGCAGGTCGTCGTCGCCACGGGTCGTCGGGTACGGCTTGCCGAGCATGATCTCGCGGCTGCGGATCTCGGCGGTTTCCAGGTCGAGCTGGGACATGATCGGCTTCCTTCATCGTCGCCGTGGGCAGCGGGGACGGCTTGGGGCTGGTGGGCTTACAGCGGTCAGCTGTCACCGAAGTTGCGGGCGATCTGGTTGGTGGCCGCGCGGATGGCGTCGCAGATCTCGCGTTCTTCGTCGACGGGAATCTGCGGGTGCAGGCAGGGGCAGAGCAGGCGGGCGGCGAGCTGCTCGGCTCGGGGGCATACCTGGCCGTCCGTGTGGCCGCGGATGTAGTCGTGGCTCAGGTAGGTGGGCGGGTCGTTGACGATGCTGCCGAGCCCGTACTGGTCGGCGAGGAGTTCCATGAGGGCGTCGCGGCCGGGCCCGGCCCAGGACGGGGGGACCAGCAGGTTGTAGCGGTAATAGAGGTGTTGTCCGTCGTGGAACTTGGGCGGCAGGGTCAGGTGCTCGATGCCGTCCAGGAGGCGGGTGCGCTCGTGAGCGCGGGAGATGCGGGCGGCGTTCATCTCGTCGAGCCGGGCGAGCTGGGTGAGCCCGACGGCTGCCTGGATTTTGCTGAGTTGCTGGTTGGTGCCCCATTCCTGGCTCAGGCCGTAGGTGCGCAGGCGCCGTAGCCGGTGGGCGAGCCGTGCATCGCCGGTGGTGACCATGCCGCCTTGGCCGAAGGTCGTCATGAGCTTCTTGGTCTCGAAGCTGAAGGTGGTGGCCCATCCTTCGGCACCGACGGGGAGGCTGGCGGGGGTGGTGCCGCCGCAGGCGCGCGCGGCGTCCACGATCACCACCGGCGGGCCGTGGTGCGGGTGCGGGTGGCGCTGGGCGAGGTCGAGAAAGGGGCGCAGGTCGGCGCCAAGCCCGTTCCAGTGGGTGACGAGGATCGCGCGGGTGCGGCCGGTGAGGCGGTGTTCGATGTCGCCCGGGTCCAGGTTCAAGGTGAGCGGGTGGGGCTCGGCCAGCACGAGGTCGCCGCCTTGGTGGATGACCGGCAGGTGGGTGCCGACGAAGTTCAGCGCGCAGGAGATCACCTGGTCGCCTGGCTGCAGCTCCAGGCATTTGAGGACCATCTCCAGGGCGGTGCCGCCGCCGTTGAAGGCCACCGCGTGCCGGGCGCGGGTCTTGTCCGCGAACGCCTCCTCGAAGGCGGCCACGCGGTCTTTGTTGCGCCATCCCGTCTGCCACGACAGCGAGTCGGCCATCACTTGCTGGGCGGAGGCGTGTTCGGCGTCGGTGTACCAGCCGCCCTGGGCCGGCTCGTCGGGCCAGCGCCGTGGGGCTCGCGTGCGGGGCACGGTGGTGGCGTCGGTGGGCATGGGGCATCTCCTCGCAGTGTGAGCCGGGTCGTGTGGCCGGGCCGGTCGGTGTCGTCAGCAGGGGGCGGGCCGGGGGTGGCGCTGCTCGTGCGCGGTGATGAGCACGAGCTTGGCCGCGGCGCGGGAGGCGGGGTCGAAGGTGTGACCCAGCCACTGGTTGGTCAGGCGCCCGGCCAGCACCAGGTCGATGACACCGGCGCCCAGGCACAGGACCTGGGCGTTGCTGTGGGTCACCGCGTGCTCCACGCTCAACGGATCGTGAGCGGCGGCCGCGCGGACGCTGATGACCTTGTTGGCGGCGATCGCCATGCCGAGGCCGGTGTAGCAGACGAGCAGGGCCCTGTCCGCGTGGCCGGCAGCGATGAGCTGGGCGGCGGCGAAGGCGACGTCCGGATACGGCAACGGATCCTCGTCGGCGCCGACCCTGATGATCGGTCCGACGCGCGGGTGGACGGCGGCCTGGTCGGCCAGGGCCGCAGCATAGGCGGCGCCGGCCCGGTCACCGCCGACGACGATGCGCAGGTCCTCGGGCATGGGTGATCTCCTCAAGGGCGGGTGCGGTGGACGGTCCGGGGCTCGGTGTCCTGCTGGGGTTCCACGATGGGCAGGGCGTCCGAGCCCCGGAAGTCACTGAGACGGTGCGGCGGGGGTGCTGCGAGGAGCACTGTCAGCGCACCGCGTCACGCCGTGGTGCTCTCCCCCTCTCGCGCGTACAGTTCGCGCCCGTCCGTCAACTCCACAGGTCGTGGACGGCGTTGATGACGCGGTCGACGTGCTCATCGGTCATCGCCGGGTAGCACGGCAGGGACAGCTGCCGGGCGGCCGCAGTCTCGGTGACTGGCAGCGGCCGGTGGATCACGCCCCGGTAGGGGCCCAGGGAGTGCACGGGCTTGAAGTGGACGCTGGTGGAGATCTGGTGGCGTTCCAAGAGTGCGGCGGCCGTCTTGTCGCGGTCGACGGGCGCGGCGTCCGGGTCGATGAGTACCGGGTAGAGGAACCAGCCGTGCTCGACGCCGGGCAGAACCGTGGGCGTGGTCAGGCCGGGCAGCCCGGACAGTGCCCGGGTGTACGCGGCGGAGATGGCGGCTCGGCGCTCAGTGAACTCGGGCAGCCTGGCGTACTGCACGACGGCGAGGGCGGCGGTGAGGTCGGACATGACGTACTTCAAGCCGGGGACTTCGACCTCGTAGTCAGCGGTGTTGCGTTTGCCGTGCCGTTGCCAGGCGGAGGAGTCGATGCCGTGCCGGCCGAGCAGGCGGGCCTTGTGGACCAGGTCGCCGCGGCCGGCGAGGACGCCGCCTTCCCCGGCCGCGGCGACCTTGTTGGCGTAGAGGCTGAACGTCGCGAGGTCGCCAGCGCTGCCGGCACGCAGGCCGTCGCGGCTGGCGTGCAGTGCGTGGGCGGCGTCCTCGATGAGCAGCAGGCCGTACTGGTCGGCGAGCTCGCGGAAGGCCCGCATGTCGCACATCTGCCCCCCGTAGTGCGTCACAGCGATCGCCCTGGTGAGGGGGGTGATCGCGGCTTCAGCTGCGCCGGGGGTGATGTTGAGGGTGAAGGGGTCGACGTCGACGAAGACCGGGCGGGCGCCGACCTGTCTCAGCGCGTTGGGGGCGGCACAGAAGGTGAGGCTGGGGGTGATCACCTCATCGCCGGCGCCGATTCCGCCGGCGAGGAAGGCGAGGTGGAGGGCGGCGGTGCAGGAGGTGACCGCGAAGGCGTCCTCTGCGCCGAGGGTGTCGCGCACAGTGTGCTCCAGGCGGGTGGCCTTGGGGCCGTGGGTCAACCAGCCGGAGCGCAGGGTGTCGACAACCTCGGCAATTTCGTCCTCGCCGATCAGCGGCCGGTTCCACGGCAGCGGGCCGCCGGCCGTCGGTGCGGGGGCGGGGGTGTGGCTCATCGCTCGCTCCGGGGGACGTTCGCGTAGTCGGCGTGCAGGCGGGTGCAGTCCTCGCTGCGCAGTGCGCGGATCCGACCGTCGGCCAGGGAGTTCTTCAGGCCGACGAGGTTGTCGTATTCGGGGAGGTCCGGGTCGTCGAGCTCCTTGGCCTCCACGGCGTTGGCGACCTCGCGTACGCCCTGGGCCAGGGTGGTGGGGCAGGCGCCAGGGAACGTGGCGGCAAGGCGGGCGAAGGACGTGCGGTAATCGCGCGCGTCGGCCTCGTCGCGCTCGGGCCCAGCGTCGATGCGGGTACCCGGCACGGCCTTCTCCACGGTGCGGGCGATCTCGGCGATGGTGTAGTTCTCCCGGTCCGCGCCCACGTTGAAGATCCGGTGACCGCCCGGGGTGGTGAGGACCTGGGCGAGGACGCCGGCGACGTCGCCAACGTGGACGAGCGGCCGCCGCTGTCCGCCGCCGTTGAGCGGAATCCGCCCGGTGGCGATGGCCTGGGCGGTCATGCGGTTGGCGACGGAGTCCAGGCGCTGACGCGGGGAGCGGCCATGCACGGTGGCCAGGCGCAGCACGCTCAGCGCGTGGCCGTCCATCAGGCCGGCGAGGGTGCGCTCGGCCAGGACCTTGGTACGGGCGTAGATGCCGAGCGGGTTGGGAGCCGTGTCCTCGTCGACGGTTCCCTGGTGACTGCCGTAGACACTGCAGGAGGAGAAGAACACGTAGTGCTCGACGCCGGCAGCGCGGGCCGCTTCGGCGGCCAGGACCGGGGAGGCGTAGTTGAGTTCGACGGCCAGGGTCTCGTCGAGGACGCAGGCGGGCTCGCCGACCAGGCCGCCGAGGTGGACGACCGCGTCCGCGCCGGTGGCCGCCCGGCGCAGCGCATCCGGGTCGCGCAGGTCGGCGTTGACGAAGGCGCTCGCGGTGGGCAGGAGGCGGGCTGGGTTGTCGCCGCGCTGGTAGATCAGGCCGTCGACGACGGTGACGTGGTGACCGAGGTCGGTGAGGTGGCGAGTGGCGACAGTGCCGAGGTAGCCGGCGCCGCCGAGCAGGACGATGCGCACCAGAGTGCTCCTTCTGGGAGATGGGCGGGGTGACGAGCAGCTAGGCGACGGAGACCGTGGAGGGACTTTTGGGGCGGGTGCACGGGCCCGGGAAGGCCGCCCGGCCCAGGGCGGTCCCGCGCAGGTCGGCCAGGCGCGGGATGGGCAAGAGATCGAGCTGCTCGGTGGGGTGGAGCAGGCCGCGTTCGCAGGTCTCGGCCACCCACGCGGTGCAGGCTGCGCGGGGGAAGGCGAGGTTGAGGCCGATCTCGCCCTTGGGCAGCACGCCGTTGAAGGGCGCGGCGATCTCCTGGCGGTTCCAGTAGTCGTACACCGAGGTCGCTTTGGCCTGCTCGAACACCGGGAACAGGGCCGGGTAGCGGGGCAGGGTCCGCATCTCGCGGAAGACCAGCTGTCCGGCCAGGTGCGGGGCCGCTGCGGCGAGGGAGTCGAAGTCGCCGGTCGCGTCACGGAAGGCCACGGCGGTCACGTCACTGCCGGGGTCGAGCGCGGCGCAGGCAAACAGGTGCGGCAGGCGGCGCCGCGTGTAGGCGGGGGCGCCCAGGGCGAGGCTGGGCTCGATGCGGCCGATCAGCTCCGTCAGCTGGGCGTGGTCGGGGTTGAACAGGGCCAGGTCGAACAGGCGGCCCATCGTGTCGACCGCGGCGAACGCGAGTTGCTTGTAGAGGCGGTTGTTCATCTCCCCCGCCGCCGCGTACGCCTTGGTCGTCGGTTTGGTGGAGTGCAGGAGGAGGTACTCGCAGAGCACCTCGAAGTACAGGTAGCCGAGAAAGGGGAAGCTCTCGACGGCTGCGGCCAGCTGGTTGAAGAACGCGGTCAGCGAGGTGGTGTGGGTGCCGCGGGCTTCGGCGAGCAGCAGGTCCAGGAAGCCGGCCGTTTCACGGACGCGCCGCACGGCGGTCTGCTGGAGCTGGTGGTCTTCGGCGGCGGTCAGGAAGCTGCGATGGTCTTGGTAGGTGTCCAGGTGGATGCCGCCGAGCCGGAGGTAGTTCAGGCCCTTGGCAGGCGCGGGCTGTTCCGGGCAGATCTCGAGGACGACGGTCTTTGTGTCGGTCTTGGTCTCCAGCAGGTACGAGCCGAGGTTGTGCGGGCGCAGGCCGTCGGTGGTCTCGGTGAGCGGGGCGCAGTACAGGGCTCCGACCAGGCATCCGGCGGCGCCGTGCAGCTCACCGGTGGCACGGATGGCGTCCAGCGCGAGGGTGGTGTGCATCAGGTGGACGGGCCGGCCGCTGGTGAGCGAGGCGAGCATGGCGTTGTCGCTCACCTCCAGCAGGTGCCCGTTCGGCGCGCGGCGGTGGGCGGTGAGCCAGTCGTCGGCGCTCTCGGCGAGGCCGGCCGGGCCGGGCGGCGCGGTGCGGGCGCCGAAGTCGGTGTGGACGTGGTCCCATCCGTCAGGTGCGGCGTGCACTGGGCCTCCTTCCGTTCTTAGCGGGTGAGGGTGGTCAGGGCGTGGGTGACGGCGTCGTGGTGCGAGGCGCCGTCGAGTCGGGCCCGCTCGCTGTGGACGACCAGGCCGTGCGCGAACGGGGACAGCCAGGCCGGGATCGTGAGGCGCAGGTGCGTGGTGTTGGGCCACCACCGGCTCAGGGGGAGGCGGTAGCGGTCCAGGCAGTCCGCGGCCTTCAGCAGGTCGGTCAGGTGCGGGGCGTGCTGGTAGGCGTCCCGTTGCCCGGGAGCGAAGGCGTCGTACGGGCGGTTGTGCACGGCGATCGCCGCGGCCACGTCGGCACGGAGCTCGGCGGAGACCTCCTGGCCGACGGCGGACAGGACCATCTCGGCGTGCTCGGTGAACCAGGTGGCTGCGCGTTGGCCGTGCTCGGGGTCGGCGCGGTCGTCGTGCCGGCGGCAGTCGTGCACGGCGGCCGCCGTGCACAGGGCCGCGGTGTGCGCCCGGTCGAGGCGGTAGGCGCGGGCGAGAAGGAAGGCGAGCACGCAGGTGCGGGCGCCGTGGCTGATTCCGTGCAGGCCGTCGGCCTGGTCCCGGGAGGTGAACCACGACGCGTCGGGGCGCAGCAGCAGGATTTCGTCCGTGGTGAGGGCCGGGGTGTCCGCGGTGGGCGGGGGCGGATTGCCAGCGATCCAGTCGAGGGTGGGGGCGTCCATGACCTGGTGGTCCGGGAGCGCGCGGGCAGCGGCCAACTCGCGCAGTGAGCGGGGCGGTTGCGCGGGCATCGTCGTTCTCCCTTCCGATGGCGCGGTGGCGTGGTGCTGGTCAAGCGAGGGCGGGCTGGCGGGCGGGCACCGTGGTGGAGCGGCCGGTGGCCGCCGCCGTCAGGAGTGCCTCGGTCGCGGCGACCGTGGCCGCGCCCTCCGCCAGGGACACCAGACCGCGGGTGCCTTGGCCGAGCAGGGCGTCGCGCATCAGCTGGTGCTCGACCGTGAACGGCGCCTCCTGTTCGGGCAGCTCGATGACACGGGCGTCGCCGGCGAGGACGCCCGGGAAGCCTGCGACCGCGGTAGGGGCGGCGGTGTTGGGGTGGTGGGTGAGGGTGCCCGCGACGGTGTCGGCGGTCAGTACCCCCGCCGTGGTGTGGACCTGAATGGTGCGGTGCTTGAACGGGGTGATCCAGTCCGCGTGGTGGTGGGCCAGCACCCCGCCGCGCAGCACGGTTGTGGCGGTGGCCGTGTCTTCATACGGGCCGGCGAGGACGCGAGTGGAGGCGGTGACCGACTCGACGGGCTGTCCGGCGAGCCAGGAGACCAGGTCGACGTCGTGGACCAGCAGGTCGAGGGCGACGCCGACGTCGAGGATGCGCCCGGAGTAGGGGCCCTGGCGTCGGGTGGTGAACTGCCACAGCTCGCCGAAGTCGCCACTGTGCAGGCACCTGGCGAGCTCGGTGACCGGGGCCTGGTGCCGCTCGGTGTGGCCGACGGCCGCGAAGGTGCCGGCATGTGCGAAGGCCTCGCTGATGCGCCAGGCGGCCTCACCGGACGGGGCGATCGGCTTCTCAATCAGCGCGGGCACGCCGGCGGCCGCGAGCGCCAGGGCGTACTGCTCGTGGGTCGCGCTCGGCGTGGCGATGACGCAGTAGTCCAGGTTCAGCCGCAGGAGCGCCTCCAGGTCGACGAAGGTCGGCACCTTGGGGAAGGCGGCACGCTTGGCGGGATCCAGGTCCGCCAGGGCGACCAGGTCGATGCCGGGCATGCTGGCCAGCGTGCGGGCGTGGACCGTGCCAGCCCAGCCCAAGCCGATGACCGCGGTACGCAGGGTCTTCACAGGGGTTCCCTCCAGGTCAGGGTGATGCCGGGACGTCGGGCGGGTCACAGGGGCACGGGGGCGGGCGATCGCCAGGCGTTGATGCGACTGTTGCTGGTCTCGGCGCGCATCCAATCGGGGATGGCGTTCGGGGCGTGGCGCACCCACTGCACGTAGCGGTCGATCCCGTCCCCGACGCCCACCGAGGGACTCCAGTCCAGGACGGCCTGCATGCGGGTGGTGTCGGCGCAGGCGCCGAGCGGATCCTGAGCGACGCGCGGCGCGTCGACGATCTCGGCGTTGGGGAAGTGACGGCGGACGTGCTCGGCGACCTCGCGGACGGAGGTCTGCGCACCGGTGCCCAGGTTGAGGGTCCGTCCGGCCGCTGCGGGGATGGTCAGGCAGCGCACGATGGCGTCGGCGACGTCGTCTCGGAAGATGAAGTCGCGGATTTGGCGGCCGCCGTTGTTGAGCAGGAGCTGCTGGCCAAGCGCGGCGTACATGGTGAACTGCGCCACGACCCACGAGGCGGCGCCCTTCTTGGGGACCTGGCCGGGCCCGTAGACGCTGAACGGGCGCAGGATCGTGAAGTCGTGCTCGGCCACGCTCAGGAGCTGGCGGGTGTGTCCTTCGGCCCAGAGCTTGCTGTTGGCGTAGATGTTCAGGGGGTCCAGCTGCTGGTCCTCGGTGAAGACCCCGGCCTGCTCGGGGCGGGGGGTGTGCGGAGCGCCGTGGCCGTAGACCTGGGCGGTGGACAGCAGGACGAAGCGACGGACATTGCGGGCGGCGGCCACGGCGCGTAGCACGGTGTCGGTTCCGGCCAAGTTGGAGCGGACTGCGGTCTGGGGGTCGGTGGTGCAGCCGTGGACGGAGGAGTGGGCCGCGGCGTGGACGACGTAGTCGGCGTTGGCGACCAGGCGGCGGACCAGCGGCTCGTCGTTGATGTCGCCGACGGTCAGGTGCGGGTCGTCGGTTCCGGTGCCCAGCAGCGTGAGGGTGGTGGGACCGTAGGCGCTCAGGCTGTCAAGCAGAGCTGGGCGTGCCCCGGCGGCGGCCAGGGCACCGCGCAGGGCGGTGCCGATGAAACCGGCCCCGCCGGTGATCAGGACGCGGGCTCCGGTCAGGTCGTCGTGCGGCTGAGGGGTCACGGGACTCTTCCTGTCGGGTGGATGCGGGTCAGGAGCAGATGAAGTGGCCGGTGTACTTGGTGAGGGCGAAGTAGCCGATGTCGTCGATGACGGCCTGGACGCGGTCGTGCACACGGTCCTCAAGCTCGGTGAAGAAGGCCGGCGGCAGCCCCTCCCCTGGCTTGCTGCTGGCGCAGCAGTAGTTGCAGCTGCGGTAGAAAGCCATGAAATGCTCGGCCTTGGCGAACTGCAGCTGGTCCTGCCAGTCCACGCGCTTGACCGACGCGAAGTGCGGGGCGAGTTGCTCGGTGCCGTTGTCGAGGGAGATGCGAGCCTTGGGGGTAGCACGGAACAGGTGCTGGGGAGCGTCCATGTCGCGCAGCGCGGCGAAGTGAGCGTCGTACATCTCGACCATGGAGTCCGGGCGGTCGGTGGCGAGGAGGAAGCGGCCGCCTGGCCTGAGGACTCGTTGCACCTCGGCGAAGCAGGCCTGCAGATCGGTGACGTAGTGGGCCATGTAGACGGCCATGACGCGGTCGAAGCTGTCGCTGTCGAATGCGCTCAGGTCATCGGCACTGCCCTCGACGAACTCGCACGGGGTGGCTACTCCGTCCAGGCGCTGGCGGGCCGCTTCCAGGACGGCCGGCGCGATGTCGAGTCCCACGAGGTGGCCGGCCGCAAGGTAGGGGCGTATCCGCGCCAGGATCTCGCCGTTGCCGCAGCCCAGGTCCAGTAGTTCTTCGGCACCGCGCAGATCGAGCGCCCGGATCAGGTGGTCGTGCAGCGCGAGCGGGTTGGTGCGGAACCGATCGTGGACGAGCTGGGTCGCGTCCAGCTTGCTGCTGTCCGTGAAGTAGCTGTCGCGGGCGTCCTCGGCCTTGAGCTCGAAGTATTGATCGGGGATTACCCGGGACGCCAGACCGTCCAACTCCGGTGTGCGAAAGTCGAGTTCCGCGTACATCGTCGACAAGGCATGCGCTCCTATCGTGACAGCAGGTGGGCCACAGATGCCGCCAGCGATTCCCGGCCGCGGCTTCCGGTGTGGTCCCACCGTCGCTGTCATCGCCCAGCTCCAGGAAGCGACTTGGGCAGTGCCGTTCACGTGCGGAGCGGAGCACTGTCGGAGCACTGCCTCGTGGTCTTCCGCGACGGGTGACGGGCCGCTAGCGTCGCCCGGATCTCCCAGCTCGCGACGGGTTCATGCAGGAGGCGCAGTGCCGAAGGTCCACCGATTAGTCATCGCACGTGAGGTCCGCAACATGACGCGGCCAGATCTCGCCCGTGCACTGCGCAAGCTCAGCGCCGAGCGCAAACCGGCCCTGGGAACCGCACCCTCGGGCGTCTTACGCTGGGAGGACGGCCGCGAGCCCGAGAAGGAGACACAGAAGCTGCTGGCCGAGGTGTTCAACATCGACCCCTGCCTCGTTGACACCCACCCCTGGCCCCTGTGGCTCGAGTTCGATCCGCTTCAGCAGTACTCCGACTTCCCCTGGACCCCCCGAGGCGCGCTGGACGCGCTCAGAGACTCAGTCGGGAGTGACATGCATCGCCGGTCCTTCATCTTCAGTTCGACAGCCCTGACCGCGAGCCTCTTCTCCTGGCTCACCGCCGACCCGGCCGCCGCCGGCGAGATCACCAGCGGCCGACGGATCGGCGAAGCCGCCGTCACCCACATCGAGCGCAGGGTCCGCGCGCTGCGCCGCACCGACGACGAAGACGGCGGGGGGACACTGATCCGCGACACCGCCTCAACCAACGAGATGGTCGCCGACCTCCTGGACAACCGCAGCTACTCCCTCGACCACGAGCAGCGGCTGTACGCCGCGGCTGCGGACCTGGAGCGGATGCGCGCCTGGGCGGTCTTCGACGTCCACGGCGAGTGCGACGATCGGATCTTCAAGTCCGCCCTGCACTCCGCCCACAGCGCGGATGACCCGGCCCTGGGTGCGCACATCCTCAACTTCTGGGCCGCCGCCGCCTACAACTGCGACCGCCCTGCCGACGCCGAGACCATGGCCACCGCCGCCCTCAGCGCGGTGCGCGGCAAAGCCTCACCGCGTGTGGAAGCGCTCGTCTACGCCCGTCGGGCCCGCGCTCGTTCCCACCTCGGCGACGCGCGCTGCTGGTCCGACCTCGACTTCGCCGAGCGCCACCTGCACCGGGCCGAGCAGGGTGAGAACGACGGGGAGCCGGAGTGGGCGTATTGGATGAATGTCGCCGAGTTCCAGGGGTCCAGGGCTTCCACCCAGCTGGCCATGGGTCAGCCGCGCGATGCGGAAGCCACTTTCGCCGCCGCCGCGCGGGCCTTCGACGGCGGTGCGGTGCGCACCCATGCTCTCTACCTCGTACGGCAGTCCGACGCGCAGTGGCGCCAGGGTCGTCTTGAGCAGGCGTGCGGTACCGCTCACCAGGCCCTGGACCTCACCGACCAAATCAGCTCCCAGCGCACCGTCGGCCCGCTTCAGGACCTCGTTCGCACCATGAAGTCCCACGAGGGCCTGAAGGTCGTGCGGGACCTGCGCGAACGAGTCGCCACCGTCAGCTGACGAAAACGCGTTCCGACGTCCGCCGGTGGTTCTCAGACAATCGGCGGGCGGCCGGCGCGCGTCAGGCGCCACACCGTCCGCCATGACATTGGCCGCCGCTCCCCATGGCCGCCACGCAGTCCCTCCGCGAACCCCTTGAACCAGACACCCAGGTTCCCGGAAGAGCGGAACCGCCACAGGCTGATCACGACCCAGGTGGCCAGGTAGACGGGAACCAGCGGCGCTGGCAGGCGTCGGCGGGCGACCCATACCCGGTTGCGGGCCACCATCCGGTAGAACGGACCGTGCCGGGCGGGGTTCGTCGCGGGGTGGTGCACCTCGATGTCCCCGGCGTACCAGCCAACCCGACCGAGATCCAAGAGCCTCCATGCCATGTCCACGCCTTCATGGAAGAGGAAGAAATGCCCAGGCCAACGGCCTGCCGCCTCGAAATCGGCCCGGCGCACGAGCACGATGCCTTCGGCCATGACGGTGACGACGCCCGAGCGTCGGGCGTCACTCGACCGCAGCCGGGGCACCCACCGGCCCAGCGTCTCGCCAGTTACGGGATCTGCGATGCGGGGCTGTACGTACGCGGCGTTGGGGTGCCGGTCGAACTCCTCGATCAGCCGCGTGAGGGTGTGCGGGTCCGGGAGCACCGCGTCGTTGTCGAAAAACAGCACGAACTCGGCCCCGCCGGCAGCCAGCGCCTGAGCTCCGACATTGCGCCCCTCCGGGATTCCCGTATTGACGCCCAGCGCAACGCTTTGCACCCCCTCGGGTACGTAGTCGGGTTCCACTCCGTTCCCGACGATGACCACCCGCAGGTCGACGCCTTGCTGGGAGAGGACCGAAGCCATCGCCGTGCGAAACTCCTGGTCTCGGTCGTTCATGGTGAGCACGACCACATCGACCGTGCGCTTGGCCGCAGCTGTTTCCCTGCTCACCTTGACCTGTCCTTCATCCAATGGAGCTGAGGCGCGCCTCGCACTCGCGGGCACGTGGCGATCTTGAGGCGACGTGAGGGTGTCCAGCGTTGTCCCGTATGCACGGCCCATCGCAGCGTAGCGCCCGAAGGGCACGACAATGAACTTCAGGTTCCGAGCAAATGGCATTGCCCGTAACGCCTATTGAAGAGATTGAGACACCTCCGGTCTGGACTCGGCTCACGGAGAGACAAGTCCAGACCGGATAACGAAATGCACTTCTGCCGGTGGCGCCCCCTGACCCGGCTCTTCCTGAGTGCCCCACGGGAGCCGGCCTCTCTACCGGCACGATGCGGCTCCCGGTCGCCAAGCGGGGCGGATCTGTCGCAGCGGAGCGTGCAGCCACTCGCGTCCACCACGCCTGTCATGAGACGCGGGTCGACGCAACGGAAGGCTCGGAGATCGCGCGATCACTGTGCCGGAGATCGAAGAACGACCGGAATGGCGTGTTCGAACCTCGGTGGTGGTCGTTAAGCCCATTGCCCCAGCCCTGGACGACAAGCGAGCACACGTTGATCTCCCCCCAACAACGGCACATGCCCGGCGGTGACGCTATGGCCTACGTCATCGAAGCCCTCGTAAGCGGGCTCGCTCCGTGGAGGGAAGCCGTATGAGCGGTACGTGGTTGCCTCCCGAGCAGTACATCGCGACGGTGATGAAGGCCACGGCCTTTGCCTGCGTCCATTTCACCGACGAAGACGACCGGCCCCTTCAGCTGCACTCCGTCTACTCCCCCGCGCACCCGTGGCAGTTCGTAGGCGGCACGATGAACCCCGGAGAACGCCCGTGGCAGACGGCCGTCCGCGAATGCCGGGAGGAGACTGGCATCACGCTGGCCGGGCCCCCTGCACGGCTCCTGGCGACGGTGTTCGGCCTACCCGGCACCGAGTGGCCCTACAGCACGCTCGGCCTGATCTTCGACGGTGGCCGTCTAACCGAAGCGCAGATCCGCAGCATCGCCCTGGCCCCGGAAGAACATGACGAGGCTCGCATCCTGTCCCTGACGGAGTGGAAGCCGTTGATGCCCCAAAGGGACTTCGCACGGCTCAGCGCCGTACTGGAGGCACGCAGCACCGGCAAAGTCGCGTACTTCGACACCTGGGACTGGGAGACCGAATAGGCATCGTGTTGCTGTCTGACCGAGGATGGCCACACCCCGCGCCCGGGGGCCGCGATGTCGAATGGCTTTGCGCCGCAGACCGGGTACCCGTTCGGCTTCACCCACCCGGCCCCGGGCGCGACACACGCGAGGGCCCCGCGACGGGGGACGCGGGGCCTACCGACGTTACCGGTGCTTGCGCCGATACTCTCCCATTTCAGCTGGTTCGCTCACCCGCCGTATGCGCTGCTCCTGCAGCTGCTCAGTCTTGTATCGGCGGGCGAGAGCGGAACCGTCCCACTGGATGAAGTAGCGCGCCCCGGTGGCGGACTCCCAGGTGACGTGAATGACGGTTCCGTGGGTGGCCCGGGCGTTTCCCGTGGGGCGCTCGACGCGGTCGCCTCGGGAAAGGTGCAGGTAGATGTAGGGCAAGTCCACTCTCCTCCCGGGGCCAGGGTGCACACCCAGACCCTTCGACTCTTAAGACTGGCATTTGACGCCATCGTGTGAGTATAGTCTTAAGAGGCGTCTATTGACTCGGGCGCCCTGCACTTTGAACCCTTGGAGGAACATGAACCCTGCTGCGCGCGGGACGGCCGTCATCGACCGCTACCGCACCAAATACGGCGCACTCGACGACCTGGAGGTCTCGGCGGTCGACCTCGTCGCCGACCTGCAGGTCTGGGCCGTCGCCAACGACCTGGACTGGGACAAGGTCCTGGGTAGAGCGGAGCGGTTCGCCAAGGATGAACTGCACTGCTGCACCTGCGGCCGCACTGACCCCGCGGCCCTCAACGACGACCTGCTGTGCAGCAACTGCGTCACCGGACCTGACGGAACCTTCGCGACGCCCGGCCGCACCGTTCGAAGCCCCCTCACCCAGAGCGATGGAACGAGTTCATGACGTCCGATGCGGCCGATCGGCACGCCCATACCGATCGGCCGCAGCAGCTCAGGACCAGGGACTCGCCGAGCCTTCGCGGAGCGCGATATGACGGACCTGCGCCACTCATTGTCGCGACGTTGGAGTCCCAGAAGGTGCGGGGCGGGTGCAACGGGCCGGCCCCGTCCGCCGGCTCCGGAAGGACAGGCCGCCGTGCGCCGCATCGTCTGCCGCTGCGAGGACGTCGCCTTGGTAGCCCTGGGCCGGCGATGTTCACACTGCAACCTTCCCCCCTCGGCCACCGCACCGACGCCGGCGAGTCGGCGGCCCTCGGTTCAGATCCGCAGAAGCTGGAGTAACAAGGAAGTGAGCATGACCCCGACTGCCGTATCCTCAACCCGACGCAAGCTATAAGAGACATGGACTTACTTATGACCAGCACAGACGACGAGACCATCGACCTAACCAAGCGCACCGAACCGCTCAGCCTCAGCGACATCAGCCGTGCACTGGGGCTCAAGTCGCGGGGCACTGCGCAGAAGTGGCACAAGCCTCCGACGCAGAAGGCGATGGAGGGCAAGGCGCCACAAAACACGCCGCCCCTGCACGCCGTGGTCGAAGCTATGGCCGACCAGCTGGAGGCCGCCGGCATCGAGGTCAGCAAGGAGACGCTCGAGAGTTCGCGGCCGCTTTACCCGCCGCGGGTCGTCCTCGCGCTGGGGAAGGCGCTCGGCTACCTCGACAGTGCCGGCCGCATCGTCGAGGAGATCCGCAGCAAGGGCCGCGGCCGCTGGTTCCCCGTGGCGCCCACAGTGGACCCTGGCTCGAACCGGAAGCGGGTCTACACCAACCATCTCGCGAGCAAACTGGGCATCAGGAACGAGTCGATCGAGGTTGCGCTCACCCGGGAGAAGTTCACCAAGCCGGATGGCGTGGACGAGATCAACCGCAGCTTTTGGTGGGTGCCGACCGCGAACAAGATCCTCAAGGAGCACAAAATCGACGACCGGTTCTGAACGCCGGCGACGCACCGCATCGCCCCCGGGCTCGGAGTAGGACTCCGCGCCCGGGGGCGATGTCGTTTGTGCCCGTCACCGCAACTGGTCCGTCGCAGCGAAGCGAGGTAGCTCACTAAGGTCGCGAATGGCTTTTGAGCTGCGAAAACACCGACTTGATGGTATAGTCTTAAGAGTCAGAATGGCTGACCGGCGCCACCTGAGAATGTCCGGCTTGTTTCGGTATCGGGGTGCGCTGAATCACTCACCGACCGGTTCCGGAGGGACCTTGACGGAAACCAGCACGACTCCCCCTGTGGAGGCCTCCGCCTCACAGCCTGATCCCGGCGACCGCTTCCGTTTCACCACGGCCGTGCGGCAGCAGCGGCCCGCTCGGATTCTCCTGGACGGCCCGCCCGGAGCGGGCACCTTGTACACCTCCCTGGCCCTGGCAACCTCGATCGGCGACCGGGTCGCCGTCATCGACGCCCAGCGCGGCCGCGCCAGTGCTTATGCGGAAAAGTTCGAGTTCGACATGTGTCCGCCGCTGTCCTACTGCTCGCCGGACACCCTGGTCACGATGCTCGCCCACTGTGCCGACCAGCGCTACGACACGGTCGTCGTCTCCCCTCTCTCCGCCTTCTGGACTGCCTCTGGCGGCGTCCGCGAGCAGGTCACCCGAGCCTCCAAGCGCAGCGGTTCGAGCCGGTGGAGCCCCTGGGACGAAGTTCGGCCCATGGAGCGCCAGATGCTGGATGCCCTGTTGGGCTATCCCGGCCATGTGATCGCCACCGTGCGGGACAAGCTGGAATACGTCGCCGGACCGGACGAGAACGGGCGTGTCACCCGCCACGTCATCGGCCTCGCCCCGATCGGCAGGGAGGGCATGGAGTACGAGTGGGACATCGTGGCGACGATGGACCACTCCCACACGCTCATCGTGGTCAAGGCTCCCAATGAAGACCTCTCGGGCCGCATCGAAACGAAGCCCGGAGCCCGGTTCGCCGCTGACGTCAAGAGCTGGCTGGACAGGGGAGAGCCCGTCCCGCCGCCGTTCGACCTCGCCGACGAGGCCCTGCAGCCGAGCCTGACCTTCGAGGAACTGGGCGACTTGATGACCCGCGTACGGCTGCGCCAGGCAGAGGGGCACCCGTTGCTCCTGCCCACCCGCCAGGGCACCACCCTCGGCGTCCACATCACCCAGCGGGGCAACGAACTGCGCCGCGAGAGCTAATCCCCTCCGGCCCCCGCGCCCTCCCCCAACCCCCAACCACCCACAGCGCGGTGGCGGTCCGCCACGCCCAGGTCCGGACCGCCGCCGCCGTCACGAAAGGCCCCGATGCTGCAGACCCTCTGCCAGGACGACCCGCTCGTCAGCCTCCTCCTCTCCTACCGGCACATGACCGACCGGCACAAGGCAGCCCTGGACCCGTACCTCGACATCGAGGGCTACGTCGATGACGACCACCGCCGCGCCCACACCCGCCGCGAGCGCACCGACGCTCTGGAAGCACAGCAGCTTCTGGAGCAGACCGTCGACCTGCTGACCAGGCGCTTCGTACTTCCTGATGGCCTGGCAGTCACTCTCCCCGGCACCGACGGCGCCTCCCACCCCCTGGTCACCGGGCAGCTCGACGACTCCGCCCGCGAGGTCTTCCTCCACGGCCAGTGCCACGCCTTCGCACGCGCGCTGTCTGACCACACCGAGTGGCCGATGGCCGTCATCATCGACTACGAATGTTCGCAGAACCCGGACCTGTGCGCCTCTGACCCTGTGGCCGAGGCCGTGTGCACCTGCCAGCTGGACCACGTCGTGGCCGTACGGCCGGACGGCGCCCACGTCGACATCACCGGCGCCCATCTCCCCGGCGCCCTGCCTGACTACGAGGGCCAGGAAGCCATTCCGGTGACCAACGCACTCTGGTCACACATCTCCCGCTCGCCCCTGTGGCGCAGGCCCGCCGTCGACGTGGCGCGCACCTTCGTCGTCCCGCTGCTGAGCACGCTCGACGACGGGAGGGCCGCCGCGTGAGAAAGCGCATCTCCCACATCCGCGCCGCACTCGGCGGCGCGGCGCGCCTTCGGGCTCGCCGCCATACTGCGGCGCCCGCCGGCCCTGACCTCGCGTCGGCCGCCCTGGAGGTCGTACAGACCGTGCAGCGGCTGCTGACCGAGCACGGCGGCGCCGACTTCTACGAGGCAGTACAGGAGGCCCTCGTAGCACGTGGCTTCCCGCCGCATCCGTCCTCCGAGCGCTGTGCCATCGCCCCGTGCTCCTGCGACGCGGCTGCACTTGACGATCTGGTGGACGTGCTCGGTGCTCTCGGCGTACGTGGAGCGGTGCGCTCAGCCGTCGAGCTGTTCGACACCTACGGCGACCCGAACGACGTACTCAGCACCACGCAGGTCGACCAGCTGTGCGCGGCCGCAGCACACTTCGACACCGAGTGACTCTTAAAACTTTCCATCCCCTCAAACGTAATGTAGTGTCTTAAGAGGCGTTCAGCGCTTCCTGAGCGGCCCTTAGGGCGCGTCCGGCGTGGGCTCAAGCCCCTCCGGAAGCGCCCTGCCAATCCGATTCCGAGACCGACGACACCACGAAGGACATGACGCATGACCTCTCGTCCCTACGTCGAGATCCCGCGGCCGTACGAATTCAGCCCCGACCGCTTCGACGTCGAGCTCAACTTCCCAGCCTCCAGCCGCAAGCGCGCCGAGCAGCACCAGAGCATCGCCTGGGAGCTCGCCCGCATCCACGACGTCGAAGCCCACACTCCCTACAAGATCAACCCCCGTTGGAGCGTGTACGAGGAGAACTGGGGCAACGGCCAGCGCCACGGCGGCCCCGACTACCGTCGCCTGGAGGTGCACGGCAACCCGCGGTCCCTGGCTCGCTACCTCGCCGCGCTGCAGCGCGTGCTCACCGCCGTCGAGCGCCTGGCCACCCGGGCCGCCCGGGCCTTCGGCTCCTGGCGCCGCTCCCTGCTCGCCCAGTTTGAGGGTCACCTCGAATACGAGGACCCGACGACACTGCGTATCCGCGCCCAGGACTTCCGCAGCGCAGCGCTGACGCAGCTGACCAGGTTCCTGGCTCAGGGCGCGCCCGACGCCGGCCACCGCGACTCCTCCCGGCCGCTGTGGGAGCAGGCCGACACCGTGGCCGCTGAGGTCTGGGCGCAGGCCGGCGGCGTGAACGCGTGGGAGGCGCCCGAGGACGAGGTCCAGGAGCAGCTGCAGCGCATGCTGCCTCTCCAGCTGTCCGTCGTCGAGGCCATGGAGAGCCGTGAGGTCACGCCGCAGGTGCCGGACACGGTCGAGGAGCTGCTGGAGCTGTCCGGCCCGGCCGAGCAGGCCCCCGCAGAACACGTACCCGCCGCAGCCCCGGCGACCAGGGCGGCGCCCGCCCCCGCGCCGCGAGGGCATGTCCCCGCCGGGCGGTCCGGGGCGCGAAGTCGCCGACCCGGCTGGGCCGGTGGAAGGGCCCCGGTGCCTCGTTCGGCAGGCCTGTGCCCGGCGGCGCGCGAGAGCGTGCGTCGGAGCGCGGCCGCGCCGCCGGGCAGCCTCCTGGCCAGCCCCTTCGTGCACCCCGCCGCTGCGCTGCCCCATGACGGGGCGGATCGGCCTGTAGCTGCCTGACCTCGTCAGCTGGTTGGGGCCGGCTACGCAGGCCGGCCCCAACCCCACCCTCGCCCAACACCCGAAAACCACAACCACACAGCATTGTGAGGCCCCAGCGGCCCACCGAACACTGAGTGCCGCGCCGGCGCTGCGTGCATCCGTCCCGGCACCTCCGCGGGTGATGTTTGACCCTGTGCTCGGCGGCCGCGATGGGGTGAGCCCT
The DNA here is from genome assembly GCF_040643995.1 of Streptomyces sp. NPDC047049. Classification (NCBI taxonomy): domain Bacteria; kingdom Bacillati; phylum Actinomycetota; class Actinomycetes; order Kitasatosporales; family Streptomycetaceae; genus Streptomyces; species Streptomyces sp. NPDC047049. Next base: position 94,709 of record NZ_JBEYVM010000019.1, read on the forward strand.
GGCGAGACGTCAGACGACTCACCGAAAACCACCGTGGTCAGCGGTACAACGGACCTATGGTGCTTCGTGTCCCGCAGGTGATGCTCGCCCGTGCCGCTGATGTGCTGCCAGAGGGGCCCTACGCCTACGAGGCGAAGTGGGATGGCTTCCGCTGCCTCGCCGTGCGCCCCGCCGGTGGCCGCACACGTCTGCTCTCGCGCAAGGGAACGGATCTGACCCGCGCCTTCAGCGACATCGCTGCGGCCGTCGACAGGGATCTGCCCGGCGACCGGGACGAGATCTTCGACGGCGAGTTGGTCGTATTCGCGGGGCAGCGGCTCGACTTCAGCCGGCTGCAGAAACGCCTGAGTCGCCGCGGTGCCGCGCTGGCCCGGGAAATGGAGACGCCGGCCCACTACGTGGTGTTCGACGTCCTCGCCTACGGCGAGGGCCTCACAGCACTCCCCTACCGCCGGCGGCGCGACCAGCTGGAACGCGTCTTCCGCGACCTCGCGCTCGGTCCGCCGCTCACCCTGTGCCCTATGACGCTGGACCGCGCCGAAGCGCAAACGTGGATGACCGAGTGGGCCGCCGTAGGCATCGAAGGGTGTGTGGCCAAGGCGCTGTCGCAGAAATACGAGGAAGACCGGCGTGGCTGGATCAAGGTGCGTCAGCGCACCACGCACGAGGCGATCGTGGGGGCTGTCACCGGCACAGTGCGTCGGCCGGCCAGCGTCCTGCTGGGTCGGTACGACTCCCACGGCCGACTGCGCTACGCCGGCCGGAGCGTCCCGCTGGCGAAAGAGGTACGAGAGGATCTCGCTGAGCGGCTCGTACCAGCGGCAGACGATCACCCGTGGACGGGATACACCTTCTCGGCCGCCTGGGGCTCACGCGAGGTCCTGCACACCACCATGGTCATGCCCGACATCGTCGCGGAGTTCAGTGGCGACACCGCGGTCGACCAGGGCAGATGGAGACATCCGGTCCGGCTGCTCCGCCTCCGGGTGGACCTGGAGCCGGCGGACGTGCCGGGGTTCGGCTCGTAGCGCCGGCGGGTCAGTCGGTGTCGACGGGCCGGATGGTGCGGCGCCGGCGGGCGTCGGTGTTGCCGCGCTTTCGCGGGGCGAGGGCACGCTCGTCCGGCTTCACGGCCGGGTCGTGCAACGCTGCGGAGACCATGGTCCGCATCTCCGGGTGGGCGGTGAAGAAGTACCGGGCGTTGAGCCTGTAGGTCGCCGGCGCGATGTCCAGGGCCAGCCGCAGCCCGGTCAGTCGGTTGAAGGCCTCGTAGGCGGTGGACTCGGAGATCCCGCAGTCGCTGGCGACCTGGGCCGCGTCGACGCCGATGGCTTGGACGAACGCGCCGTGCTCCTCCAACCACGCCAGGACATCACGCTGCGCCGCGCTCAAGTTGAGCGTGTAGAGCGGAGGAGTACCCAGGCTCTCCGGGTCGAACTCGTGGGCGGGCACTGTCATGACGTCTCTCCTGAAGCCCTTCTCGGCTTTGACTTCTTCGGCGCCTTGGCCTGGGCGGACGGCTGCACGGACGGCGGGTCCAGACGCCTGCAGGCGGTCACCTGGCTGGAGCCGCTGCCCTCCCAGTATCGCCGCGGCGTCAACTGGTACGCGGCCGAGCGGGGCGACGTCTTGAGCAACAGGTTGTGTTCGACGAGCCCGGCGAGCGAGACCTTCACCGTGCCCTCGGTGAGGTTGACCTCCGGTGCAACCTCGGCGGGCTTGACCCGCACCGGTGCGCTCGCACCTCCGTGCTCGCGGATCCAGTCCAGGATCGCCCATTGAGCGCCGGTCAGGCCCATTGCGTACAGCGGGGTCTCCGAGCCGTACGACTCCAGGGTGTAGCCCTTGCCGTCGAAGTTGTGCGGGGTGCGCGGCCGAGGCGTCACCACCTCCCCGGAATTCATGTTCACCAGAGCCAGGCTCTGGCGCCGTCCTGCGCTCATTTCCAAGAGACTCCCTGCCGATGACGCTAAGGTCGCATCTTCCGCCCCTTAGCTCCGAAAAACCAGCCCTTACAACGTTGATCATACAGGTCACGGTCCAGGGAACCTGACTTCCAGCACGGGCGCGTCCGGCATCTCGACACTGACGATCAAGGGCTGTTTTTTCCGCCCCTACGGTCCGGTTTTCCCGCCCTTAGCCGCACGTTTTCGCAGGTCAGAGCCAGGGCTACCTTCTGTAAGTAAACGTGCGCGCGAATACCACGACCACCGCCCACCCCGCAAGCTCCCACCACACTCGGCCGACCAGCAGTTCGGGGCTGAGGTCTCGGGGGCAAGCCCCCGAACCCCCTGGCACCTACAGCAGGGAGGGCACCAGTCCGCGCGCTCCTCGCCCGGCCGGCCCGCGCACGGCGCAGGCCGACCGGACTGCGGTGCGTGCACTGTCTCCTCAAGGGAGGCCGGTGGGGGTGCAGGTGGCCATGACCACCGGCAGCCGGCCGCGGCAGCGTCGGGGTATCCGTTCTGTGGCTGAGGCCGACGAGGTGGTCGGGAGGTGCTGTCCATCAGGGAGGTGTCGGCGGACTTGGGCTGGGGCCGCAGCGTGCACGAGTGCGGCATCAACCGGGACGGCGGGCAAGCGGAGCGGGGGCCGCGGGCGAAGAGCCGAAGTCAGGCAGTTGGACGGAACATCTCCTGGAGGCGGGCGCGCTGCTGGCCTCCGAGTCCCTGGACCCGGCGGCCGTCGGCTATCGCCAGTTCGGTCATGACCTGCGCGGCTCGGATCGGGCCGACACCGGGGAGCGATTCCAAAAGCCGGCGCACCTTGGTCCTGGTGACCGTCTTGGAGTCGTCGCCCAGGACCTCAGCGAGGGTGCGCCGGCCGTGCTTGAGGTCCTCAAGGATGGCGCGGCGCTCCTGGCGCACGGCGATGGACTTGCGCAGGGCGGCTGTGCGCTCTTCGGGGGTGAGGGTGGGCAGGGACATGGAGGCGTCCTTCCTTGCTGACGGGTTCAGTCGGTGCGGGGGCGGGAGCCGCGGGATCCAGTGCGGCGGGAGGCTCGTTCCTCCTCCCACAGCTGCTGGTATTCGGCGGCCACGCTCGGGTCGGTGTAGCGCGGTTCCAGGAAGATGTTCCGGTAGTCCGGCTTGGGAGTCGCCGGCGGCGGCCGGCGACGGGCGGCCGGGACGCTCTCGACCCGGCGGGCGCGGGGCATCGTGCTCAACAACAGCTCCTGGTGTGTGACGTCGTGACGCTCAAGAACCGGCCGCGGTCGGCTCGTCGCAGCGGATCACATCATGCCGATGTAGTCGGGGCGAAAGAGATTTGCCGGGTCCGCCGGCCGCTGGAGGGCCGCGGCGAACAAGGCCACCCGGTCGGCGGCCGCGCGCAGGCCATCGGAAGGGGACATCTCCAACAGTGGCTGGATGGCGGGCGTGCCAATGACGACACCGTCGACCAGGTCCCGAAGGCTCCGGGCCATCCCTGGACTCGAGACTCCGATGCCAGTGACGACGGGCACGGACCCGGCAGCACGCAACCGCTGGGTGAACCTCTCCAGGGCCTCGACGTCGAGCCGGCCGGTGTAGCCGGTGAGGGCTGCCTCGGCGGCGGGTGCGTACACCCAGCCTGACGCGGCCGAGCATACCCGCGCCAGCCGTTCGTCCGACGCGCGGCGAGAGACCAACTGCGGGGTGGTGAGGCCGGATTGGTGGGATGCGGCGAGCCATGGGCCGGCTTCTTCCAGCGGCAGGTCCACGATCATCGCGCCGGCCGCGCCGGCCGTCGCGAGGTCCTGGGCGAAGCGCTCGGGCCCGCCGTATCGGAGCACGGGCCCCCAATAGCTCACCACGACCACCGGTGCCCACGTGGTGGTGGCGACCTGACGGACCGTCTCCAGGACGTCGACCATGGTGGTTCCGCGGCTGAGGGCCCGCTTGTAGGCCTCAGCGATCACCGGTCCGTCCAGGAAGGGGTCCGAGTACGGCACTCCGATCTCGAAGAGCCGGGCGCCGCGGCTGGCGAAGGTCCGCAGCACTTCAGCGTCGGCGTATGCGGAGGGGAAGCCGGCGGGCAGGAAGACGCCCAGGTCCGTTGTCGAGCGGCGCAGCAGTCGGGCGGTGAGCCAGTCGGCGGCAAGGGTGGCCACGGCGCCTCCTTTCGTCAGTTCGGGACAAGCACGGCGCAGCATCGGCTACGCGGCTTGCTGGGTTACGGGGTGCACCTCGATGACCGCCCGGGACAGAACCTCCGCCAGATTTCCTCGGGCCTGGCCGATGGTGGCGCCAGTGGCCACGGCGAAGCCGACTCGTGTGTTGTTCGGCGTCTCGTTGGAGGGGGTGCGGGTGACGTGGTCGCCGACCTCGCACAGCCAGTGGAACTGCTCATCGTGCGTACCGGAAGCGCCGGGCAGCAGGCGGCGGGTGGTCACTACGCCGTCCCCCGGCGGGTAGAGCATGCCGATAGCGGCGCTGCGGCGTTCGGTCGGGCGCAGGTCGGGCTCTCTCCCGGCGGCGATGGCGGCGGCGGCCCGCGGCAGATCCACTCCCGTGGCGAGCCTGGTGAGCGCCCCGATGCGATCTCCACCGAGCCGGGCATTGACCTCGATCACATGCGGGCCGTCAGCGGTGAAGCGCATCTCGACGTGGGAGACGCCGTCGGTGATGCCCACCGCGTCCAGGGCGCGTGCCGCGAGGGGGGCCACCAACTCCAGCAGGGGGTCGCCGGCGGTGACGGAGTGGGCTGTCTCCAGGAAGTAGGGCGCGAATCCCACAGATTTGCGGGTGAGAGCCACGGCCGTGGTCAGGCCCCGGCGCGTGACGGTCTCGACGGAGATTTCGGGGCCGTCGAGGTACTCCTCCAGCAGCACGCCCTGGTCCTCGGGCCCCTGACTGGCCGCGGCGGCGGCGATGTCCCAACCGCGCGGCAGGTCGCCGACGCTGTCGACGCGGGTGACGCCGATGCTGCCGGCGTGACTGGTCGGCTTGAGGACGACGGGGTATCCGACCCGTTCGGCTGCGGATGCTGCGGCTTCCATGCTGTGGACCCAGGTGGAGGCGGCCGAGGGCACGCCGGCGGCGGCGAAGCGCTGTCGGCTGAGGGCTTTGTCGCGTGCGGCGAGGGCGGCGTCAGGGGAGTTTCCGGGGAGGCCGAAGCGCTCGGCGAGCCGCGCCGCAGCCAGCACGTGGTACTCGTCGAAGGTGACGACGCCTGCGATGTTCCACCGTGCGGCGAGTGCCTCGGCAGCGGCGCCCAGAGCAATGGGGTCGGTGAGGTCGGCGGCTTCGCAGTCGACGATGTAGGGCTGCTGCCAGGTGGGCGGTTCGGGGTTGATGAGCACAAGTGGCTGGTCGGCGGCGGCGCGTTCGAACTGGTATTGCCGCATCAGGGGCGGCCCGGAGCCGAGGATGAGCAGCGGGGCGGTGTGGGGCTGGGCGATGGGCATCATGTGCGCCTCGGATCGGGTGGGAGCGGCAGTGTTCGGCGGTTGGGGGCGGGAGGTGAGGCCATGCGGCCGGCCGGCGCCTCAGGGCAGGCGTGGCTTCACAGCCGTGACCTGCTTGGCGGGTGTAACGGGGGCGCTGGTCCTGGTGGGAGGCGGTGTGTCACGAGGCCTCCCACAGCGTCCGGGCGACGTGGTCGCTGCCGCGGGAGGGGCGCGGCCGGGACGGGGTGTGCCAGCCCGGCCGGGGTGGGCGCTCGGCGATGGCGATCCAGCCGGCGCCGCGAAGGCTCGCGCCGCTTTCCCCTTCCTGCGTGTAGGTGACCAGCCGTGTGTAACCGAGTGCCTTCGCTGCTCGCCACGCTGCCCCGTACAGCAGGGAGTTGGCGTTGCGTGCGCCATCGCAACAGGAGCGGGTGACCTCCAGCGTCGCGCCGTCATCCAAGTACCGGGCCACCGGGCGACCGACGATCACAACGCCCCGCAGTACGCCTTCGTGGTCGGCGGCGCCGATAGCGAAGATCTGGCCAGGGGGCGGTTGGAGATGGCGATGCCACTGCCGCACGTAGGAGGAGGCCTCGCGGTAGCGGACCGGTACGAGGTGCAGGCTCACGCTGCCCGACCATGCTGCTCGGCGGCGTTCCAGTGGGCCTGCGGATCGTCGTAAGCCTGCTCAATGCGCGGGTTGGCGATGGGGATGGAGGCGAGGTATGCCTCCGGTACCTGGAAGCTGTCAACGCACGTGAGCATGTTCGGGGCCAGGCCGGCGATGATGGCTTCGATCGCGTCGGGCAGCTGGTCGGCCGCCTCAAGTCCCAGATGCCCGCTGGTCACCAGGACCAGGGCGCGCTTCTCTACCTCGCGGAGCAGAAACAGCGCGCACAGGTCCGTGAGGATGGAGCGGGCCTGAGGGTCGTCGCAGTTCTCGATCGCGTGGAGGAAGGCGTCGGCGGCGGTGCTCGCGGCATGGGCGGAAACGGCGTCGAGGGCAGGCAGGCAGCTGGCATTCCAGCGGCTCAACCCGTGGTCCGTGGTGGCAGCCAGTCGGTCGTGAGCGCGGCGGATCGCGAGGGACTCCGCGGCCAGGAGCAGTTCATGCAGCTCGCGGAGCTCGGCGTGCTTCAGGGAGGGCACGGTGACGGTGGGCGGTGGTTTGGGGGCTTCGCGGAGCAGCTCGGCGGCGGCCTTGACGGAGATAGCCAGGTTGTCACCCTCTGCGGTGATCGCACCGTCAAGGTCGGATGCGTGAGCCAGGCCGTTGAGCTCGAACATGCCATGTGCGCCGCAGCGCTCCCGGGTCTCGGTGGCGATGTCCCGGGCTCGCCACGTGATCCAGGCTTTGGTGATGGCGACTTCCCGCTCAGCGGCCGCCACGTTGCTGTCGTCGTGCTCGGCCCAGGTCTGCAGCGTCCTGCGGTGCAGCATCGTCATCGCGTAGGCCACGGCGATCCTGCCGACGAGGCGCTCGTGGTGGCTGGTGTGAGCAGCGATGGGGACCGTGTTCCCTTCGCCCGCGCTGATGTGCCGGTGATGGGCGTAGCGGACCGCGATGGTGAGCGCTGCTCGGCTGATCCCGCAGGAAGCTGCGGTCATGCAGAGCTTGCCGGGGGTGACGCGGGCGAGGCTGCGCAGGAATCGCTTGCGGTGGCTGGCGACCTTGCTGGTGAAGGTGCCGTCACCGTCGAGTTGGCCGTGCTCGGCCTGGAGCAACGCCTGCGGCGGCAGTTGGACGTGATCGAAGCTGGTGATGCTGTGGTCGAGGGGCTGTCCGGTTCGCTGCGGCAGCGGCCGGATACGGACACCGGGCAGGGGCCCGTCGGCGGTTGTGAGGGGGACGACGAAGAGGAAGGGCCCGTGGTCGATGCCATCTGCCATCAGGCGGGCGGCCACGACGCCGACCTTCGGGCCGCCGATGCTCGACGTGTTCGGCATGAATTTCTGTGCGCTCGCGCCAGGTGTGGTGAGGGTGAACCAGCCGGTGTCCGGGTTGCGGTGAGCGGTGGTCTCCAGCGAGGCCGCATCGCACCCGTGGCCCACCTCGGTGGCCAGGAAAACGCCGGTAGCACGCAGGTTGAACAGGTCGTCGAGGTCACGGCCCGTGTCGTGGTGCTCTGCGAGCGAGCCGAGAAACAAGTTGAAGTGGATGCTGGCGATGCTGGTCGCGGCAGTGTCGGCGATGGCCAGCCACTCGTGCATCGCGGCCAGCCGCACGGGGTCGGTGGCCAGTTCCATGGGCGATACGGCGGAGTTGATCGCTCGAAGCCGCTGGTAGGACTGGGCTATGCGCTCCACGGAGGTCAGGTCCGGCTCGTAATGGAAAGCCGGGTCGCCGAGCATGGCCCGCCACGGCTCGTGCAGCTCCTCGAAGTCGGGCCCGAACAGGTGCCGGGCCAGTTCCTGCGAGGTCGGCGAGAGTGCGGGACGCGGGCGGGAGGTACGGGGCGCGGGGGTGGGCATCGCAGTCTCGCTTTCGTCAACGGAGCGCGGAGAGGGGGGCATCGGCGGCGGTCTGGGGTGCAGTCAGATCGCCGTCGGTGGGCGGCGGAGTGTCACGGGGGTGGGCTTCGCAGGGTGCGGCTGTCGGCTGAGAGGCCGGTGTGGCGTAGGACGACCGGTGCCGCCACAGACCGCGAAAGGCCGCGGTCATCGCCACGCCCTGCAGTACGGCGCACGACAGGAGCAGGGTGGGCAGGGCTGGGGCGGGCAGTGCCGCGACGAGTGCCCCGGCAACCGGCATGGGGATCACGACCAGCACGATGGTGACGCTGAGCGCGGAGCCGAAGGCACTCGCGGGGATGAGGCGAGCGCGCAGTGTACGCAGCACGACGGTCAGGGCGCCCTCGCCGGCCATGAGCACGCCGACGGTCACCGCGTAGAGGTCCAGCGCTGGGGCGATGCCGACTGCCAGGCAGGCGCCGCATGCCATGACCGCGCCGGAGGCTCCGACCGACCACAGTCCGAAGCGGTCGATGGCGCGGCGGCTTGCCGCGACGGCGGCCAAGGAGACCACGCCGGCTGCACTCCACACTGCGCCGGCGGTCAACGACGAGCCGCCGAAGTGGCGCAGGACCGTGATGGGTGAGCTGGCCTGCGTCACCGCGAGGGCCAGGTTGCTCGCCACCAGGCCGAGGACCAGCCAGCCAAGAGCCGGAACACTCCGCACGGTGCGCCACCCCGATCGCAGCCTGGACAGCACCATGAACGGGCCCGATGCGCCGGACGGCGCGAGGGTGTCGTCGCACCGGACCGTGCTGCAGGCCGCGGCCGTCGACAACCCCGCGGCGACCAGGAGCATGACCACCGGGCCGTAGGTGAGCAGGACGCCGGCGAGAAGCGGGCCGATGAGCAGCGCGCCCTGGTCGATGCTGATCTGCACGCTCTGCACGCGGTGCGCCTGGTCGCCGGCGGCGCGGCTGGCGGCCGCGCCGAACGTCTCGACCGCGACGAAGGACGATTGGGACAGCAGCCCGCTGAGCGCGCCGATGGTCATCACCACGGCGGTGGTGGCCGTTCCGGTCGCCGGTAGGTCGGAGAGGACGCCTCCGGCCGCAGCGAGCAGCGTTGCTCGGACGGCCGTCGCCATGCGGAAGACCCGGTCGGCGCCGAACCGGTCGACCATCGGCCCGCCGATGGTGAAGGCCAGCAGACGCGGCAGCCATTCCAGAACGAAGGCCAGGCCGGTCAGCGCGGCGGAGCCTGTGGTGGTCAGGATGAGCAGAGGGATCGCGGTCGTGGTGATCGAGGTGGCCACGGCGTCGCTGGCACGCATGAAGGATGTCTGCATCACGACGCGGTCGGGGAAAGAGGGCATGGCGGCACCTGCGGAGGAGTGCGAATCCGGGAGGGAGAGGTGGTGCCCCGAATGCCGGGGCACCACCGAACCTGCTGTTGCGAGAAGCAGGTGTGGAGCATCGGGTAGAGCTACTTCAGGGACGTCCGCCCGGTGAAGTGCGTGGCTCCACGGTGGCTATCGAACCGGGGCAGTGCCGTGCAGCTGCCAGGTTCGCGCGCCCTTTCCGTCGTTCGCGTCGAACACCGCGTACCCGTCGGCCGTCCAGTTCGTCTTCCTCGTCTTCACGTAGGTGACGCCATAGCCGCTGGCGCCGGACGCGAAGGTCTTGGACCCGCTGGCCTTGTTGTTGACTTCCGTGCGGATGTCGTTGACCTCTCCGCTGCTGCGGTGGTCGTGGCCGTGCTCTGCGCGCGTGGCGAAGTACAGGTCGTTGAACCGCGTACCGGGGTTCCACCACGAGCCGTCCCAGGAGACCTTGTGGAGCCACGTCTTGTAGTAGCGGTAGCCGCCCGACTTCCCGGTGTACTTCGCGCAGAGGGTGGCCTTCATCGTGATGTCCGGCTTGGAGGGCAGATCGAACGTCTTGGTGGTGGTGTGGCACTTGGTGGTGCTGGCTGCCTGTGCCGGGCTGGCCATCGCTACTCCGCTGAGGAGGATCGAGGCGCCGACGGCGGAGGCGGCGAGGGTACGTGCGGTCTTCATCGTTTCGCTCCGTGTGGCGGTGTGGTGGGACTTCGGAACGGGGCGCGCCGTGCTGGCGAGCGGCGCGGCGGGCCCCTGGCGTGCAGCCCGGGCGGGGGAAGGGGTGTGATGCACGATCAGTGCGGGCTCACCCGCCCGGCGGCGGTGCGGATCAGCGGGCGTCAGACTTCCGATGAGCGACGAGGTGGCGGCCGTAGCCGTCCAGGCCCTCGGGGGTCGGGCCCGTGCGGCCCGGTCAGTGCAGGCAGGTGTAGACCGTGGGGTACACGTAGGCGCCCGACACCCAGCCGCGCACGCCGGTCTTGCGGTCGGTGATGTTCACCCAGCTGCCGCTCTTCGTCGTGCTGTGCACCTTGAACTTGTGCGACTTGTAGAGGACTCCGAGCTTCGTGGAGCTCGACGACGCCTTGGAGCGGATGTTCACGGCCTTCGCGTGCAGCTTGTACGGACCGACTCGATCGCACTCGCCGTATGCCTTGACGGAGGTGGCCGAGGAGGAAGCGTGGGCGGGCGCGGCTGTCGCCGCGGGGGCGGACACAACGGGCAGGGCGACTGCTGCGGCGGTGGCGGCAAGGACCGCTATGCGGCGTGCAGACATGACGAAACCTCCATAAAAGGGATGTTGCAGGGTTACTGAGGTGCAGGTGATGAGTAATGAGCCGCTCGGGCCGGCCAGGAGGTGGTGCGGAGCGGACGACGCTGAGGCGTTCCGCTCAGCCCAGGTGGGCCGAGCACCGATCCGCATTCACGGATGTATCTCCAGAAAAGGGACGTGACGGGGTAGGGGTGTGCCCTGTTCACGACAGGAGGGGCAGTCGATGTGTTCGCTCGTCTATGGAGCGCTGCGCCGCCAGGTGAGGCGACCGTGGAGCGCCCGGCGGGGCACCGGGTGAATTACGAGGTGCTGTTCCGGCGGTGCCGCCCGGGGCGCCGCTTGCTGTAGCCAACTGCCCCGACCGCGGCCATGCCGGCGGCGAGCAATCCCCCTGCCACGAGGCCGAGTTCAGCGTTGCCGGAGGCCCCGGTGGCTGCGAGGCTCGCATCGGCCGCCGGGTAGGGGCTGTTCCCCTGGACGGTGCTCTGGCCTGACTGGCCACCCACAGATGCCGCGCCTTGGCCGACGCTCCCGCGGCTCACATCGGTAGGTCCGGACTGAGGCTGATGGCTTGCTCCACCATCTGAACCACCGTCCGTCCCGCCACTGCTACCTGGGTCGGTCCCGGGGTCCGGCGTGGGGCTGCCGGGGTCGGGTGTCGGGTCGGTCCCGGGGTCCGGCGTGGGGCTGCCGGGGTCGGGTGTCGGGTCGGTCCCGGGATCGGGTGTCGGGCTGCCCGGATCGGGTGTCGGGTCGGTCCCAGGGTCGGTCGGGTCGGTCCCGGGGTCGGGTGTCGGGTCGGTCCCGGGATCGGGTGTCGGGCTGCCCGGATCGGGTGCCGGGTCGGTGCCGTCCCCTGGGTCGGTGCCGTCGCCCACATCGATTCCCAGGTCGTTGACCAGCTTGGTCGCTACGTCTGGAAGGTGTAGGCGCGGCGCTGCCTCTGGGGTACTGGCCGCCGGCCTTGCCGCTGAGCCCTGATCGGCAGCGAAGGCTCCCGGGGCGACGAAAAGGCCGGCGCTGGCGACCACCGCGGCCGTTGCCGTGGCACGGCCCAGCACGCGTCTGCGGGTCTTGGGCATGAAGAGATCGCCTCTCCTTTCGGAATGGATGACGGTCAAGACCTCCGCCCGGGGGCGGCGCCGTGATGTCTTCGAAAAGCATGCGCCAGATCGCCTGTGGATAGATTTCTCCGGCGTCAACGCCCCCCTGTGGAAAAAGACTTGGTCGTCGCGGGCGGATATCGCCATCGGTCTCCACTTCGAACATGTTCGTCCCGAAAAGACCGTGTTGCCTATCCGGTCGCTCAAACGGTGAGGATCGGGTGACCTGATTCTGAGCGGCTCGGCACTCTCGGGGTGGCGAGGGCTCGGCGGCCGAGGAGAAGGGTTACGGCTGCCAGGAGCGCGCCGGCCAGCGCCATGGTGGCCGGCAGGAAGGGGCCGGTCTGGCCGACGGTTCCGGCAATGGCCGTGCCGGCCGCCTGGCCAAGGCCGAGCGCCGCGATCATCCAGGCGGAGGCTTCCCCCAAGGTCCCATCTGGCGCCAGGTCCTCCAGGCTCGCGAACACGCTGATGAGCAGGGGCGCGAGGAACAGGCCGGGCAGAACGGCGGTGATCACCGAGGCGAGGGGGCCGGGGGTGAGTAGGAAGGGCGTGAGCCCGACAGCCAGGCCGAGCGCAGTCGCACTCAGTTGTCGGGGAGTGGAGCCAGGAAGGCGCATCCGTCCGAACAGCAGCCCGCCGGCCAGACTTCCGACGGCAAGGGCTGCCGGGACGAGCGTGGACAGGGCCGGCGCATTCAGGCTCTCGGCGAGAGCCAGGGCGAGAACGTTCAATGCCCCAAGCGCAGCGCCGGCGCCAGCGAGCGCCAGGGCGAGAACGCGCGGTCCGCGAACGCGCAGCGGCCCCATCCAGTCGGCGGAGCGCTGCGCTGCTGGGCGCCAGTTCCGTGCAGGTGCGGCTGTTGTGAAGGCGAGAGTGCCAGCGAGGACGAGCAGTGCCGCAGCGCCCAATGTCGCGCCAGGCCCCGCAGCGATGCCGATCCCGAGGACCAGAAGGGGACCAACGATGAAGACGACTTCCTGAGCGGAGGCGTCCAGGCTGAGGGCAGCGCGCAGCTGCGCGTCGGAAGGGGTGACCTCGGGCCACAGCACCCGCAGTGCCGCTTCGAGGGGCGGGGTGGCAAGTCCGGCGGCGGCGGTCAGCGCGGCAGCCACGGCCGGGTATTGCGCGGTGGGCAGGACGGTCAGGGCGAGGAAGGCGACGGCCGACGCGCATCCGGTGAAAAGGAGGGTCGGGGTGTGCCCGCGCCGGTCGAGCGCCCGGCCCCACCAGGGCTGCCCGAGAGCGGCGCTGACGCCGTAGACGGCGGCGAGGAGGCCGGCGAGGCTGACGGTCCCGCCGTCCGTACGGACAGCCAGGAGGAGAGCGAGGGGAGTCATCGCCACCGGGAGGTGCCCCACGATGGCGCTGGCCAGGAGACGCAGGACATGCGGGGTGGCCAGGAGCCGGCGGTAGCTGGAGGTGGTCAGGTCAAGTGGGGTGGTCATCGTGGCCGGGCCTTCGTTCTCGGGCGTTGGGGGTGCATGAGCGGCGGCCCCGGGGGGACACCGGGGCCGCTATCGCAAGGGCCAGCAGGCAGGCGACGGAATCGTCGTCCCGCGCACTAAGGCAGCAGGGGCGCGGTCCAGCCGAGGTAGGTGGAACCCCACCTCGTTTCGATCGCGGAGGCAGGGACGACGTCGATGTAGCCCACCCGTTCAATGTCGTTGGAGGCGATCTTTCCGCCGCCGAGATAGAGCGCGACGTGCCCGGCCCGCCCCTTGCCGGTGGACCAGAACATGAGGGCGCCGGGCGGCGGCTTCCGGTCTCCGGGGTGCTTCATGCGCGCGGGGGTGTCGCCCCACTGCTCGATCGCGCGGTACTGCCGGCTGGGGCCGTAGCCGTAGGCCTTGGAGACGAACCGCAGGCAGAGCCGCTCCCAGTTCCTGCCGGCGTCGGTCTGGCCTCGGGCCCAGGCGATCGCTTCCTTTGTGGTGCGGGGGTTGTTCACCGGAGAGGGCCAGCCGTCGTTCTTCCCGTCCTTGAACTTGCCCTTTGTTGCCTTGCCGCTGTCGGAGGTCTCGTCGGCGTCGGTGTCCTTGCACGTACTGGGGTTATCGCCGGAGGCGGCATCGTCGTCGGTCTGGGGGCCGTTGTTCGCGGCCGTGCCCTTGCGGCCGAGGTCGACGCCAGCCTCCTTGGCCAGCTTCCGCATGGCCGACTCGTGGCCGGCGTACAGCTCGGGGTGCGCACTGTTCTGGACGGCCTGGGCGACCTCGCCGGGCGGCCGCGTCTGCCAGTTGGCGATGTCTTTCAGGCCCTTGTTGCCGCCACGGCCCTGGAAGAAGGAGGTGGCGGCGAACTCGGGCTTCATGATTTGCGCCTCGGTCCCCCACTTCGCCGAGGGCCGCTGCTGGAACAGGCCGATTGAGTCGGCGTGCCCGTGGTTGAGGTTTTGCAGGGTGCTCTCCTGCATTGCCGTCATCAGCGCGATGAGGGTGGCTTTGCCGGGCAGGTGGAGCTTCTTGGCCACCTTGTCGATGGTCTTGGCGTTCGTCAGTTGCTGCTGGTGAATGCTTCTGGAGAGCTGGGAGCCGTCGGCTGGATCGGGGGCTGCGGCGCCGCGGTCGGGAGCGGCGGCGCCGGTTCCTGGCCCGGTGTCCTCGCAGGTGGAAGCCTCGGCCGACGGCGTCGGCATAAAAGCTCCCATGAGAAGCAGCCCTACGAAGAACAGCAAGCCGCCGATCACGCCGACTTTGAGCATCAGGCCCTTCTTCGCGACGCCGGACGCCTGCATCGCGATCTGGGCAACTTCGCGCTGGTCCACGGCTACTCCTGGATGCCGAGGACGCGGGTGACCTGCCACTGCTGGCCGACATCGGCCCGTGAGACCTCGACGGTCAGGTGCCGGGTGTAGCTGTAGTCGTCGGTTCCCTTGACGTCGAGGCGGACAGTGGCTTGCCGGTAGATGCGCACCGAGGTGTCCGGCGGCAGCTGCTGCGTGGCCGACGGGGCCGAGATGGTGACCTTGGACGGCGTGGCGGTCAGCGCCTGCGTGGCGATCAGCTTGTTCCAGTCCCGGTCCTCGTGCCGCCCGAGGTTGCTGACCAGGGCGCGCGAGGCGTACGGGGCGGCGCGGTCGACGGCGGCGACGTGACTGTCTTCCCTCTCCGGGCTGCGGGTGGAGTAGGCCGTGACGAAGGACTTCGCGATCCCGTCCGGGGACACGGGCCGCTTGGACGTGGCGCTGGATGTAGGCGTGGGAGCGGGATCGGTGTCAGCAGCTGGCGGGGCGGGTGCCGCGGTGGGCGTGCTGTGCGGTTTGGCGGGCGCCGGGTCGTGGTCTTCTTCGGGCCACAGCCAGGAGCCTGCGGCGACCAGGCCGGCGAGCAGCAGCGCGATGATCGGCACGGTGACAGGCGTGGGCACGTTGCGGCGTTCGCGCTTGACCCATTCGGCCCGGGCGTCGCGGCGGGCGGATTTCCAGGCCTTGCGGGCCCGGCGCCGCCGAAGGAGCGGGAGTTCGGCCAGAGACTCGGGCAGTTCCTGGTTGCGCAGGAGTTCGCGCCACTGTTCGGCGGTGCGCGCCGGGGAGGTGTCGGTGGGCTCGGGGGTGCTCGGGTTCTGGTCACGGGCGTGGTCGGGCATGGGGGGCTCCGGGTCGGTGTGCCGTGGTCGGGCGTGACGGCATGGCGAGATGGCCCCGGGGCGGTCCGGCCGCTGGGCGGCCGGACCGTGGGGATCTCACGGGTGGGAAGGAGGGGAGTGAAGCCGGTCAGGTGCCGGGTCGTCGTGGCGCCGGTGGCAATTCCTTGCGGCGTACGACCTCACCGTGTACCGGTATGTGGCGGCTGACCGGCGGTGCGGGTTGCCGTGCGGCCGAGTTTCGTTGGGCTGGCGCTGGCGCTGGGTAGGTCCGGAACTTGGCTCCGGTCGGGTTCTCGACCACCTGGCCCGGCACGGTCTTCGGGCCGTTCTGGCGCGGGTGGTGTGGCACGCCGCTGCGTTCGGGCATACCGGGCCGGATGGGGTAACTGCTTCGGGCGACCGGTGCTGTCTGCCGTGCGGCATCGGATTTCGCTGCGTGAGCCGCAGGTCCCAGGGCGGGATTGCCGGAGCGCGGTCCTTGACCAAGGCCGCCGGGCCCACGGCCGATTGCGGGAGGCCCTCCGGGTCCGCCGGGCAGGCCCGGCCGGGTTGCGGCGTGGTCCCCGTAGCCGCCCGTCAGCACCGGGTAGCTCGGAGGCTGTGGATAGGTGCGGGCGCGGGTGACCCGCATGTCGAAGCCTCCCCCGCCAGTACCGGAAGAGGACCGCTGACCTGTGTCCCCTCGTCCCCAGTTGTCGCGGATGGCGCCCCAGTTGCCGCGCCGCACCCGGCCGACCAGGCCACCGCCGCCCCCTCTGCCGGCGCCACCAAGGGCGTTGTTGATCCGGCGGGAGGTCATCATGTGGCCAAGGGTGTTGAGTGTCCCGCGGCCGGCGAGCTGGGCGCCGCCGGCGGAGACGATGCCGTCGAGCCTGCCCTTGAGCTTGATTGCCATCGCCGCTGTGGCGATGTTCAGCATCGAGACGATGAGCCAGCCGTAGACCTGCAGCAGGGACAGCATCGCCATGTTCACGATCATCACGCTGCCCAGCAGCATCGTGGCGGTGCAGGACACCACAGTCAGGCCGATCAGCGCCTCGAACCAGGAAACTCCCCACTGCCTCGGCCGGCCCGGAATGCACCACAGGGCGGCGAAGACGACTCCACATACGAGCAGCATCAGCGCGCCCAGCAGGCTGGCGATCATGGTGGCCGCGAGGACGATCACGAGGGCGCTGAAGATGACGACGGAGATCAGCGCGCCCACGAGCACGCCGATGCGACCTGATGGGGTGTGGCCTTGGCGCCAATCGACCGCGTCCTGCCCGGCGTTCCCAGTGACCATGTTCCCGTCGAGATACTCCTCGCGCTTGTCCATGTCGGCGCCACGCTTGACGACCTCCGGCCCCCACCGCTTGCACGCTTCGATGGATCCCAGGTCAGCAATGCACCAGGGGGTGGCGACGTACGTGCGCCACACGGAATCGCTGGCCTTGCGCAGGGCGTCGTCGCGGGCTTTGCCTGACCATTCGGGCGTGGGTGTCTTGAACGGCAGCGCGTTGCTGGTGTCGCCGGAAAGGCCGCCGTCGATCGTGGTCATGGCGACGGTCGAGCCGGCCTGACGGGCTTTGTCGATGCCCTTGACCCAGACGGCGGGCGAGGTGAAGAACGTCGCGGCGATGGCCGCGGAGGCGGCGACCCAGGCGAGCTGTCCGAGCATGGACTGGTCGGAGCGCCGGGCCCAGGCGATGAACATGCCGACCGCGAGGGCCATCGGCAGGAACATCTTCGCCATCGGGGTGGCGGCTGCGCCGATGGCCTTGGAGATGGCCGGCTCGACCTCGGGCAGGGAGACGACGTTGAAACACCACTGGGTGATCGTCACGGCCGCCCGGCCCACCATGGTCACGAACGCCATGAGCACCGAGGCGATGCCGTGCAGGGTGTTGTCGACCAGGTCGTTGCCGGGAATGTCGCTGAGCTGTTCGTCGAGTTGGTAGACGTTGGGCTTGTAGGTCTCGAAGAGGGTGCCCTGCCCGTGGGGCTTGATGGGTGAGGGCATCAGGTCGCCGACGCCGCCGGGCTTGTACCTGTCGGGCCCGTGGACGGCCGCGGCCGCGGCCGGCCCGGTGACCATCATGGTGGTCAGCAGGCCGACGACCCACAGCAGGAGGGTGCGCAGCCGCGGCAGTCGAAGGGTCCGCATCCGGCGGCCGGCGCGGCGTATCAGCCCCTGTCGGCCAGCACCGAGGCGACGGGGTCGGCGGTGTGGGAGAAGCGTGTGCCGACGTCGCTGGTCTGCTCGATGAGCCACTTGTCACCCTCCTTCACAAGGCGTAGTACGTAGCGGAATTGGTCCTCGCCGGCGCGGTGCATGGTGGCCAGCGCGCCCTTGCCGGCCGGGTGGCGGGGTGAGGCGGCAACGTTCTGAACGTTGCTGATCTTGATGTTGAGCGGGGCGCGGCCGCTGTCGTTGTCCTCGGCGCCGATGTCCTTGCGCTCCTTGATGCAGCCGGCGAGTGAGCCGCCCTCGTCGAAGTTCGGGCGGGCGGCCTTGGTCTGCAGTGAGCACATCGTCTTGGCGTCGGCGGGCGCGACAGCCATCCACGCGTGCATGTAGTCGTAGGCACTCTTGGAGACGAGCTTGGTGGTGGAGGGCCCGTGCGACTTGGGCTTGTCGGCCCCGGCGTCGGACGAGCACGCCGCCAGGGCGGTCAGTGCGGTGACGGTCAGGACGGCGCCGGCCGTGGAGCGGATGCGCGGGTTCACGGTTTCTCCTTGTCGAAGGCGGTGTCATGCAGCAGCCTCCGATCCTGCCGTGCCGTCCTCGGCGTCGTCCTGCGGCCCCTCGCTTTCGGTGTCCAACTGCTCCTGCGCACGCGCCTTTTCGTCGGCTTCGACGTCTTCTGCCTGGTCCTTGGGGTTGGTGGACAGGGCCCGCAGCAGCTCCCAGCTGGGGGCGTCCCACTGCATCGTGGCCACGCGGTCGAACCGGTCCCGCACGATGCAGTGGCCGTGCCGGATGACACCGCGGGCGGTCTTGCCGACCCCGTGGATCAGTGCACGGCTGGCGTCGCCGACTGGCAGGCGCAGCAGCTCGGCGAGGGCGTCCTGCTGGACCTTCGTCGACTGCTCGAATCCGAAGACGGTGGTGATGGCCTCCAGCACGCCGTCCAGGCCCAGCAGCGAGTGGGGGTCCTGACTGTCGATCGCCAGACTCGTGTCCAGGGCACGGCCCATTCGGGCGACCAGGTCGAGGAACCTTCTGCCGTCATCGGTGCCCGTCAGCACGTGTACCTCCGGCACGCTGATGACCTTGGGCAGGTTGCGCAGATCAGCCCGGGATGCCGTATTCAGCGCGTAGGCGATCAAACCGCGCATCAGTGCCAGGGACACACGCTCGTTCATCGTCATGTCCGCCGGCGTCGTGCCGGCCTGCGGCATGGTCAGGCCCGGGACCTGCACGAGCCACAGGCCCTGCTCCGGCCGCAGCGGGGAGGCCCCGTCGCGCGGCCGGCCCAGCACCGGTGCGCCCAGCTGCGTGCGGGCGAGCTCGGCCAGCGCCTGGCCTGCGTCGCGGGCGAGTTCGTGCTCGTCCTGTTCGAGCAGTTCCACCACGCGCCAGGACGCCGGGTCGGCGTGCTCTCCGATGGTGTTCGCCGCGCGCAGCAGGTGCGTCTCCACGCCCTGGACGCGCATCCGTTCGGGCAGCGTGATCAGCATCTGCGAGACGACCTGAAGGGCTGCCTCACCGCGCGGCAGGACGCGAAAGAGGTCGGCCACTCCGGGGGTTTCGGTGCCGCAGGTGACGTGATGGGAGTTCAGGCCCAGATAGCGGCCGGCACGGATCAGGCCGACCTCATCGCCCTTGAACCCCAGCATCAGCGCGAACGCGCCGCGCATCGCGGCGGTGAGGGTGGCGAGCTCCATGGACGTGGTCTTGCCGCGGCCCGAGCGGCCCAGGAACGCCGTGGTGGTCGCGTCGCCCCTGGCCGATCCGGCGGTGATGTCGAACCGGACGACGCCCGGCGTGGTGCCGGTCAGCAGGCCGGCGATCGGGCCCTCGTCGTCGCCGGCCTCGGACCCGCCCCACCACATGCTCGCCGCCAGGGCGTCGGTCTCGCGGATGTGCCCGAGGTCGGCCACGCGCAACATGTCGCCGACCTGACTCTCCAGCCACATCTCCCGCTGCTCGTCGGCGGCGACGAGCACGTCGATGCTCAGGCCGGCGTAGTGAGCGATGACCGCATCGCACCGCGCCCGCAGGTCCTCCAGGGACTCGGTGGAAGCCACCAGCAGCCGGGGGTGGTCCTCCAGCAGTGTCATGCTGTCCCGCGACATCCGCTGCCGCAGGTTCTCCATGACGTTCTCGGTTTCCTCGGTCTCGGCCAGCGTCTCGCCGGCCGAACTCTCCGCGGCGCTGCGGCGCTGCTCCTTCGCCGACTGGCGCACCTTGTCGACGCTTTTGATCGCCGCGCCCTTGCGCCAGACCGACAGGCGCAGGCTCGCTTCGGGGCAGACCAGCATTTCCTCGCCGGAGGCGTGGGTGTAGCGGATCTCCGACAGGCAGCGCAGCCACTCTTGCTCGCCGGGGGTGTAGAGCTGTTCAGGGAAGGTCGGCATGGCCAGCAGGGACACCCAGGCGCTCGTCTGGCCGCGGGCGTCAAGGAGTTCGACGTGGTCGCTGTGCGGGATGGCGCGGGACTGGGTGAGCCTGACCAGTGAGGCGCCGCTGATGACTGGCAGGTTCGGCGGGGCCGGCTGGGGCCGGTAGGACTCGCGGGAGATCGCCCATGCGAGGAGTTCGGCCGGCGCGATCTTGGCCCGCCACGGGGTCGCCTCCAGCCGGCGTTCCAGGCGGCGGGCGGCGGCGTCGAGTTGGGCGAGCTCATTCTTCGGCAGGCCGGTGTGGCGCAGTCCGAGTGCGGAGGAGGCGGCGTCCTTGACGGTGGCGTTCGCCGCGGTGGACCGCTCGGCGATCTTCACACCGAGCAGGAGGTGGCGCTGGGGCAGGTCCAGTCCGTCGAGCCGGTTGGCCCACATGTCGGCGAACGCGTCGACGTCGCCGGCGCTGAACATCTCCTGCGCCTCGACTCGGTAGAGCTCGCCGTCGAGCTGGGACCACAGGATCTTGAGGTGGCACTCGTAGCCGGCCAGGGATTTGCTCATCGCCAGCGCCGCGGCGTCCTGCTCCAGGTCCTGTGCCTCCTCCGGCATCAGGTCCGTGTTCGCGCCGGAGAGCACGAACCACGCCTCGGCGCTGGTGGTGGTGACCACCAGGCCGTCGGCGACGGCGACCAGCTGCGGTGCCGGCATGAACCGTTCGGCGCCCAGACCCAGAAGCCGGCCGGCGCGCGAGACCCCCTTTGTCGACGTCTTCTTCGTGCTCATCGGTACTCCTTGGGGACGGTGCCGCGGGCCCAGGCGCGGGCCTGGGACTCGCTCAGGTAAAGGGCTTGGAAGCGGGTGGCGCGGCCGTCCTGCACGGCGTGCATGCGGCCGGGAATGACGGAGTAGGGCGGTACCGGCCACACCTCCGGGGCGATGCGCGCCCACAAGGTCTGGCCGGCGTAGGCCAGGACCCGGGTCGGGAAGACGTCACTGACCGCGGCATCCAGGCGCGGCGGGAGGTGGGTGCTGCCCGCGGCGATCTGCAGGCCGGCGTGGGGACCGGCGACCAGGAGCATGCCGAGAGCCTCGACGCCGGGGGCGTCCTCGAGCTGGCTCTCGGGCCGGGTCAGCGCCCAGTGCTGGCGCAGCCCGTACAGCAGGCGGTCGGTGTGCTCGATGACGAGGATCCGTCTGCGCCGCCAGTCCGCAGGGGGTACGGCGTCCTGGTGGCGCAGGCGGTCGAGCATCTCGACGAGGAGGTTGTGCACCTCGCTGATGGAGCTGTGGACCAGCACGCCGGGCAGGGAGGCTGCCCACTGGTGGGAGGGGCGGCGTTGGCCGATGTCGAGGATGTCGACGTGCGCGCCGTGGTGCAGGGCCTGGGCGGCGAGGGTGCGCAGCACTGTGGTGGTGCCGCCTCCGGCGCCGGTGGCGACCAGGATGTTGCCCGCTTCGGTCGGCAGGTAGACGGGGCGGTCGCCGTCGGCGAGTCCGAGCAGTACCTGGTGGGTGTGCTGCAGCGCGTTGACGGTGGGCGCGTCGACCAGGTGCACGCTCTGGCGCAGGGCCTCGATCGGCATGGAGGTCTGGGCGCAGGTCATGTCAGTTCTCCGGGGGGTGGGTGGGCACGCGCTTGCGGCGCAGGCGCCGGCGGGACTTGGCGACCGCGTCCGGTCCGTACAGGCGCACCCGCGGCCGGATGTGGATGGGTGCTCCGGTGGAGCGGGCCGGGTCAGGGCCGTGGCCGGCGAACAGGCTGCCGATGCCGGGGACCTGGGGCAACTGGCCGAAGCGCTCGCCCAGGCGGCGGGTCCGCTGGCGAAGGCCGAGCCGGCGTGCCGGGATGCGGCCGCGGCCGATGACGGGCTGGATGCCGCGCAGCAGGTACTGGGCGTGCACGCCCCAGACCAGGAGGTTGGTGCGCCGCCAGTACGTCAGGGACCGCTTGGCGCCGGCGTAGGTGAGCCAGCCCGGTGGGAGCAGGAAGAAGGGCACGGCCGACTGGGAGGGGAACCCGGCCAGCAGCAGCCAACCGCCCCACCACAGACCGAAGAAGACGATTCCGTGACGCAGCGTCTTGCGCGGGATGCCTTCACCGAGGTCGATGCCGAGCAGTTCGTGCTGCCTGGTCTCGATGTCCCAGTGCCGCGTGTAGGTGTTCGAAGTACGCATCGTCCGCCCCCGTCACGTCGGGAAGACGGAAGCGATCTTTGCCCCGAGGAAGGACAGGATCGTGACGGCCTGGTTGGTCTTGAAGATGCAGAACCCGGCGACGGCGGCACCTATGAGGCAGGTGACGAGCTTTCCCCACTCGGATTTGCCCCAGTGGCCGAAGGTACGCACCGCGAGCACGGCTCCGAAGACCGAGGCGACGATGCTGATGATGTAGGACGTCAGCGCGTTGTTGCCCATGGTTCTCCTACAGATCGAGATGCGGGGGTGGATGGGGGAGGCGGCCGCGGCGGTGCGGGGCCGGCGGGCACGGCGCGTGCGCGATCACTGCGACATCACCTGCCAGACCTGCCAGCGCGAGGCGTTGTTGGCGCTGACCTGCGCGAGGGTGATGCGGTAGGTCTGCTGGAGCTGGGCGCCGCCCATCTCCCAGCGGACGGTGGCGGTGCCGGTGCGGTGGGAGCCGGAGCCGGTGTGGGCCGCCCAGTTGTCGAGGGAGTGCAGCGTGACCCCCGGCCCGAGCGGCGCGATGCTGGCGCCCGGGGCTGTGGTCTGGCCCTGCGTGCCGCTCGCCCACGCCTTGAGGAAGTCGTTGACGGCGGTGCGGGTGGACGCGGTCAGGGTGATGTCGGTGTCCGGCTCCGCGGCGGCCTTCCACCGCGCGGGCTGATCCAGGCCGACCAGCGCCGGCTGCCCGGTCACCAGGACGCGGCCGCCGCTCTCGGCGACGGGAACCTCAAGGGCACGCCACGACGAGATGGCGCGGGCCTTCTTGCCGGTGCCGGTCGTGGCGGACACGCGGACGTCGACCAGGACCCGGGCCTGGTGCGGGCGGGTCTGGCTGACCTCGCCCGGGATGGTCTGCGCGACGAGTTGCGTGCCCTCGCCGTTCCAGCCGGTCTTGGTGTCTGCTCCCTGGGGCAGGTCCCGCTTGAGCTCCTTCTCGCGGGCCTGCGGATCGTCCTTCGACCACGTCAGGTAGGAGCGGGCGAAGCGGGAGGCGACCTGCTGCGCCGCGGCTTCGGGGACGTCGTCGCGGTGCGCCTGGCTCTGGGTGCCGGTTTTCGGTTCCGCGTGGGGCTGCTGTGGGGGCCAGACGATGGCCCGTAGTCCGGCGAAGGCGAGCAGGGCGATGACGAGCCACACGATTCCCAGGCCCGTCCTGCGCGCGATGACGCTTCCCGATCCCTCGTCTTCCTCCGCCCATAGGGGAGCTTTTGCCGTGGGGTATTCCGGACTGGGTTCGGGTGTGCGGGTGGTGGGTTTCTTGCTGGCCAGTGCGTCGGCGAACTCATCACCTCCCGACGGCCCTTTTCCTGGAAGGTTGAGAACCTTCCTCCACCAGGTCATGGTCGTCTCCTCGGCCGTACGCGGCCCGGTTGATTTCGTGCGGGCACAATGAATGCGGAGGCGTCCCGCAGGACGCGGGAACCTCACATCGAAACGCTAAGCCGAATGACCTGTGGATAGATTTTCGCGAGCGGGCACCCGAGCAACCCCCGCGACGCGGGCACGAAAAAAGGGAGGGGCCCGCACACAGTGCGAGCCCCTCCCCTATGGAGCCGGGGTCAGGAGAAGTCGATGCCCTCCTCAAAGGGCGTCGAATTTTCGGATTTGATCCGGTTGCGTTCCCACTTTCTTAGATCGCTTTCCCAGTAACGCAGCTGCTGGCCCTTCGTGTCGGCGCTTTCGGGGAAGTCCTGGTCCTTTTTCCGGGCCATGCGAAGCGCTTCCAGGGTCAGGTGCGGGAAGAGGGCCTCCTGGGCTTCGCGCAGAGTCAGGGGCTCCTCCTGCGAGGTGGGCAACGGCGGCTCGGCGGCGCCGGCAGTGGCGCGCGTCGGGGCGTCCGGCCCCTCCTGGGGGCCTGCCGCGGAGGCCGGCAGTGCGGTGTGAGGAGCCTGGGTCCGGGCCGGACCCAGGTCCGTCGTTATGTCTGCTATGTCCTGGGTCCCTGGGTCCTGACTGCTGGGTTTCCCCTGGTGGACGGAGTCACCTGGGTCCCTGGGTCCCTGGGTCTGGGTGACCTTCTCCAAGGTCACCCGCGGCGGACTGGAGGTGCCGGCCATGGCCCAGGCGCGAGCCTCGCCGTCGGACATGAACATCACCTGAGTCTCGTGACTCTGGCCGCCGAGGACTACCTGGGCGCGACCGATGTGCCGGGTGCTCTTGGGAGCCGGCTGGACCTCGGGCACGAGCATCCGCCACGCGTTTTGGGTGTACCGGGCGAGAATGCGGGTGGCGAAATTTTCACGCATTTCTGGGCCGCCCAGAGCGCGCGCGGTCGCCGACTGGGCAACCAGCAGCACATGCATCCGGACCGCACGCCCCATGAAAAGAATCTCGGCAAGTGCATCAACCGCCGGGGATACCTTCGGGTCGCCCTTTTCCTTGATTTTCTCCCAGTAGCGAGTCAGCTGTTTCATCGTCGCGTTGATCTCTTCCAGGAGAACCACAAGGCGCGGCCCGACCTCCGAGGGGTCGGAGTCATCCCCCAACTGCTCCGCCGCATGAATGCGACGCTGCCCCTCGGCCCCGAGACGTATCAGCGCGTCGTGAATATCCGCGATATCGCGGCAATACTCGACGTTCTTCACCCCGCGGGCCCACAGGTGGGACACCCGCTTGAAGTCCAGGATGTAACCGTGAGCGCCGTGGTGGATAAGCTGCGAAGCGATGGTGCGGAGAATGACGGACTTGCCGCCACCGGTGCCGGCCGATACGAGGACGTGCGGAGATTCGGCGTCCAAGTCGACGGACACGATTTTCTGGCCGCGCTCCAGTCCGATGAGCGGGGCTGATTCCGGGACCTTCTGGACGAGCTCCTTGACCTTCGGGTCGCTGAAGACCACCTTGGTCGGCGGCCGGTGCACCTTCTTGACCTTCACGTACGGCTCGCGGCCGTCGTACTTCCAGCTGAAGGAAACGCCCTGCAGGGCCAGCTTCTTGACGACCATCTCGGCGACCGCCTGCTCGTTGAACTGCAGGTTCACCGGGAGGTCGATACGGATCTCGGCGTCGTCGTCGTTGAAGTTCGCCGGGATGTGCAGGTACGAGCGCGGCCTGGTTGCCTCAGGTATGCCGAGCGGGTCGAGCAGAGACAGATGCAGCGGTGTGATCCACTCCCGCATCAGCTCACGCTGTCCCCGGTGGCGCACCGCCTGCACGATGCCGCCCGCCAGGACCAGCCCGCCGGCCGCTCCCCCGCCGTACTCCAACGCCTGGAGGGTCTGCTGGGGGGCGGTCCAGTACGCCCACCCTCCCCCGCCGACCGCACCGAGGCTGGTCACCCGGGCCGCGGCCCGCTGCCACCCGGGCCGGTACGCCCACACGCCGACCCGGCCCTCGACACCGTTGAGGACACGCTTCCCGCTCTTGAAGAAAGTGGCATCCGTCCGCTTGACGCCATCCATCTCCCGGCCGGACAACAGCCGGCCGATGGTCATCACGGCGGCCTCGACGTTCTCTTCGATCTTCCGGTCGAGTTCGCTCCGCGCCATCGCTCGGCCTCCTCCAGTGCGCATCGTCATGCCGGCCGCGCAGCAGCGGACAGCGATCTTGCAGCACGCTAAGCCGATTCCCCTGTGGATAGATTTCGCCGATGCAGCACGAGCAGCACCCTGCACTGCAACCCGTCGCAGCGGCATGCACGATGCAGTGCCCGGCCTTCTGCTCGGCTGCACCCACGCTGCACATGCAGTCGTGCGAAGCAGCACCGGACACTGCCGGCACCCGCTGCACCGCTGCACCAGGTGCTGCTCGCGCAGGGCCAGCCCGGTGCACCGTCCCTCTCCCGCGCTGCCCGGTGCTGCTCGGCCGGCAGCGATCCGGCCGAGCAGGCAGGTGTGCGCTGCACTGGTGCCTCTGGGGGAAGTACCGGAGTTGCGCGGCCGTCGGACCGTGCCGGGCGATGAACATGGCCTCATGCAGACGGAGAAGGCATCGGACCCCAGACCACCAGGCGCCGGCGGATGGGGCAGCGGGACATACACACTGCCCGGGACATGCACGCTATGCACGCTGCCGGAACCCGAGCCGGACTACACGGAGACGGTGAAGATCCTGCCGGCCCGGGATCCTCTTCACGCTCCTCCTGCTGACCACCTGCACGACGAGCTGCAGCAGGCACCCAAGGCTGCAGCGGCGGGTGACTGGCTCTTCCAGGTGACGCGCAGCTGCTGCTACTGCAAGTTGTTGAGCAGCGTGCGGTGCGGCAGCGACGAGTGGAACTGCGCCGGGCCGGACGGCTGCGGCGCCTACCACGGGCCGCAGGAATGCATGACCGAAGAGGGGTATCGGTTGGTGGACGGCCAGACCGCCTGGGACAGGCTCTACCCCACTGCCCCCTTCCCCACTGCCAACTAGCAGCGCTCCCTCGACCTGACCGCGGACACACCTTGTGAGGTGTGCTCACGCGGCGGCCGCGCCCTGGGCGTTAGTGCCGCTCGACTCCCCCGGGCCGTCGTCCGGCTTCGCCTTCTGCGCGATCTTCCACACCTGCCCCGAGTTCACGACCTTGCCGTGGTCCTTCAACCAGCGGGTCAGAGCTGGTGTGTCGACGCTGTCGAGGGCCTTGATGGCGTAGCGCACCGCGTCGGCCGGCTTGAGGTCGGCGACCGCCTGGGCGTGCTGGTCGTCTTCGTCCACCGGTTCCTCCGGTTCGTCGTCCTTCTCCTCCGCCCCGGCAGCGGGGTTCTCCGGCGGTGCCTCCGGCCCGCCCGCCGGCTCCGACTGCTCACCCGCGGCCGCGCCCTCACCGGGGACCGGCGCCGGCTCGGGCTCGGGCTCGGGTGCTGGCTCCGGCCGTGCGACAGGTTCGGCCCCGCTTTCCGCTATGGGCAGGGGCTCGACTTCGGCTTCCCTCACCTGTGGGGCACCCACGTCGGCCGGCGCCAGGGGCAGGAAGGCCGAGTCGATGCCGGCGGCTGCCAGACCGGCCGGCGCCGTCTGGCCGAGCGGCACTCCGAAGCGGGCCAGCCGCAACGGCATCAAGGACTCGACCGGCGCCCGGCGTCGCCAGCTCCGCCCGTAGCGCGACTTCAGCCGCGCCCGGTAGACCAACCGCTCCTGCTCCAACTTGATCACCGCGTCGTAGGACCGCAGTTCGTACAACTTCATCCGCCTCCAGAGCAGCGCAGTGCTCACCGGGGCCAGCAGCCAACGCACTGCGCGCACACCGTCCATGCGACGGTCCTCGGACAGGCCCGCGATCCGGCTGATGGCGCGCCGGGCAGCCTCGACAGCCGCCAAAAACGCAATGGGGATGGTGGCGTGCATCGACATACCCAGCGCAGACGGGTAAGCCGCCATCGCGTTGAAGACGATCGTGGCCCCCGCCAGCAGCCAGGCGGCATACCGCAGCAGCGCCAGCGTCATCCCAAGCCAGTCGAGCAGAACGTCGAGGCTGAGGAGCATCAGGACCGACACGTCCACGCCGATCGGGAACCACGGCGCGTAGGCGCCGAAGCCCTGGCGGGCCGCAAGGTCACTGACCGCGGAGTAGGACCCTGCGAAGCCGATGCCGGCGACGATGAGCGCGCCGAGGACCACCACGGTGATCAGGACACGGTGGGTGAAGGTGAGCTGGATACGACGGCCGCGGGTCAAGGCCGACTCCTTCCATCGTTGAGCAGCCGCATTCTGACCCGGATCACTTGTGGATAGATTTCGCCGACGACAGGTACCTGCTCGTGCCCAGTCGGCCCTGCTGGGGTACACCCCTCTGCGACCGCACGGGCAGCAGCGAGTTCGAAGGATGCGGTCTCGGGTCGGCGCAGGGAGATCCGGCGGAACTGCTCGGGGTGGATCCCCGACTGGCGGGCAATGCCTCGCACGGGCTGGTGGATCTTCGGCGAGTCCTCCCTGGTAAGAGGCTGCTTCGACACTTTCGAACAGCAGGTGATCGACCTGGAGCTGAAACTCCAGGACCGCGACAACGACCTCGCCGCCGCCCGCGCGGCCAACCGCGAGCTCATGGCCCAGATCAACCGCGACCCGGCACGCCAAGAGGAGTGAAAGCGCAGGTCACGCACCCATGTCGTGCCTCTTGAAGCAAAAGGACGCCTAGGCGCACTCTGGAAGGGGGCAAGGAGGTCCTGGACATGCCCGACAAGCGCCCTCGGGGACCGCAGCCGAACTGGCGGCCCAAACGCGAGACGCAGCGAGTGATCGCCGCCGTCGACGCTGTCCTAGACCTCTACGCCGACTACCTTCCGGTCACCCTCCGGCAGATCTTCTACGTCCTCACTGGTGAAGGCGTGCTCGCCAAGACGCTTCGCGACTACAAGCGGCTGGGCGAGTACGTCGGCATGGCCCGCCGCTCCGGCCGGATTCCGTGGTCGGCGATCCGGGACGACAAGCAGGTCGCCGCTGAGGCACCGCCGTCCTTCACCGGCCCCGGGCACTTCTGGCGGACCGTGGACGCGATCGCCCGCGACTACCGGGTCGACCGCCAGCACGGCCAGCTCATCCGGCTTGAGCTGTGGTCGGAGACCGAAGGTATGGTTCCCCAACTCGCCCGCATCGGCGAGCAGTTCGGCATCTCGTGCTACTCCGGAGGCGGCTTCGACGGCCTCGCCGGTAAGCACGATGCAGCCGAACGGGCCATCGCCGGCGGCAAGAAGACGTGCATTCTTCACATAGGTGACTATGACGCGAGCGGTGAATGGATCCTCACCGCGCTCGCCGAGGACGTCACCGCGTTCGCCGCGGCGGCCGCCGCCGAAGTCGAGTTCGTACGCGTCGCGGTCACCCCCGAGCAGGTTGAGCGCTACCACCTGCCGACCGCCCCGCCGAGCGTCACCGACCGGCGCTCGTTCTCCGGCTCCACCACCACCCAGGCCGAAGCGCTGACGCCTGACGTCCTGGCCGCGATCGTGCGCGAGGCGATCGAGGCCCGTCGTGACTTGGACATCCTCCGGCAGGCGATCGAACGGGAGCCAGCGGAACGGCAGGCCATCATCGACCGGCTGAACGGCCCGCGGTGACCCTTCCGTGCACCACACGTGTTGCACTGGATATGATCGCCCAGCCTGAGCTGGCGCTGCTCCTACGTGATGAGAGCAGCAGCGCAGCGGATTCAGGTCCCCTCGGGTTGGAGTTCCTCGAATTCCGGGAGGGTCAGGACCTGCCAGCTGGGCGGGCCCTCGTCCTCCTCCAGGACGACCACGCCGCCGTCGGGGAGCCGGGCTGCGTTGGCGATGCAGGCCAGCAGGTCGAACCCCGACTGCTGCAGGGCGGCATCCGTCTCTGCCACCGCGGCCGCGAACCTCTCACGGCCGCTTCACAGACCGCTCGCGTCGATCAGCCAATACTGGCCGCGGCAGACGGTGATGTTTCCGGGGTTGAAGTCGATCACGCCGGCCCGCGGGTATGGGGTGATCGAGGCGGTGCCGTCGTTGGGCACCGGCATCGCCAAGACCTCGGCGGCGCGTCCCGGCCCGGGCGCAGTCCACACGGTGGTGGGTGGGGCGTAGGCGTAGCCCTGGTCGCGGAGCCCGCGAAGGGTGCGGTGTTCGCGCCGGTTTCGGCCAGCCTCCAGCTCGATCTTGTACACGGTGGTGCGGGAGGGGGCGAGGATGACGGCGCGATGGGCGCCTTCACCGACCATGGTCCAGCCGGGCGGGTCGCCGTATGGGCTGTACTCCGGTCGCCAGTCGACCACGGCCTGGGCCTCTGCAAGCGACCCGACGACAGGGTGGAGCAGTGGGCGCCGCCGCCCCGGAAGGGGGCGCAGGCCGGGAAGGGGAATCGTCCCGCCTGGGTGGATGGCCGGCGGGGTGGGTTCGGTGACGGGATTGTCCCAGACGCGGGCGACGCTGGTGTGGCGCCACACCGCGGTCCCCGTGCGCGGTGGGAGCAGGTCCACCGTGTACGTCTCGCTGTCTCCGAGATCACCGCTGACTGTTCCGTACGCTCCCCAGTCTTCACGGGGCGCGATGCACTGGACCGTCGTTCCCGGCTGAAACACTCAACCTCCCCTCTGTGGCCGTGTGATCAGTGAGCAGGGTGCCGAGGCGGTGGCCCAGGCACCCAGGGCGATGGGACCCGGGCGTCGAACGCCACAACATCCGGCACGGGGGATCGGCAGTGGTGCCCATCACGGTGCACCGGTCGGCTCGGGGACGAGGTTGGCGTTCCGCTCGGCGATCTCGGCCATACGCTCGTCGAGACGCTCCCGCCACGGACGGGGGTCGGGACTCACCGTGGCCCGGCAGCGGTGCAGATCGCTGAGCAAGCCCGCCAGCAGGTCGTACGCCACCCGCCAGCTCGCCTCTGCCGCACGCAGCTCGGCCCGATCCCTCGCCTCTGCGGTCTCCGGCCAGGTGCGGCTCAAGACCATCCGCCGCACATGCTGCGCCTCGGCCTGAGCGGTCGACGAACCAGCCAGCGAGGCCAGGGCCTTGCGCCGGCGCTGCGCCAGCAGCACCCGTGCGCGCTCGTACTCGACATGCAGTCGCGCCACCCGTTCGCCGGCCGCGATGTCATCGCCAACCTTGCGTACGACGGTCCATGTGTCCCGCTCGACCTGTTCGGCCAGGGCGGCAACGGCGTCCCGGTCGTCGAGATCGGCGCGCATCGCAAGCACGATGTCGACGGCCTCATCGACCAGCCTTTGCGTCTGGGCGGCGAACGCGCAAAACGGGCAGGTCTTAGCCGCCTGTGGTTCCCCGCACTGCAGGCACGGCGATGCAGCGCGCTCCTCCTCCTGCTGCCGCAGCAGGTCCTTCTGCTCCTGGACGGCCCGGTCGAATTCCTCACGTTGACAGGCCGCCGCCTCGCGCCGCGCCAGCTCGTGCGCAACCTGCTGCTCAACCCGGGCCCGCAGCTCCTGCTCGTACAGCGGCCGCCGCGCCTCGGGCAGCAGCTGCGGATAGCATGCGGCGACCTCCGCCGCCACTGCACGCCGCAGGCCGCGGCGGTCCCCCACCAGGCACCCGCAGCTCTCACACGGACCACCGGTGTCCATCCGCACGCCGTCGTCGCACATCGTCGACCAGCATTCGGGGTTGTGGGGAAGTCCGCGCTGCAGAAGCCAACCGACCAGGTCCTGGATCGGTCGACTCCCCTGCCGGTCAAGCCGGCGACGCAGCCGGCACGCCAAGGCCTGCTGTGCACGCTCCTGACCGACCGCTCCCCGCAGCCGCACCAGTTCCAGGCGAACCGCAGTCGCCAGCTTCCGGCCGGTCGACACCCGCCCCAGACGGGACCACACGTACGCCAGCGGCTCCAGCGCCTCCCGCAGGTCCTCAGGCACCGACAGCGGACCTCCGAAGGTCGTCCGTCCTGAACTCGATCGACTGGCCTGCTGCTTGCGCTGTTCCCCGCGAAGCGGGCTGTTCCCGGTGTCGGCAGCCCCTCGCAGCTTCGAAGAATCGCCAAGCTGATCTTCGCGTGCACGCGCGCCTTCCCGGAGATCGTCGCAACCCAAGACGGCGGAGCCGGAAAAGCGGGAACTATCACCCGCACAATTCCCAGAGAGATCAGCCACAGGTGGGTGGTCGGCGTGGAGTCGTGCAGCGGAACCGTTGGCAGACGACCCATCAAAACCCTCGTTGACCTGCGGTGACGCAGATTCGGAGGCGTCTTGATCCCTGAATGCACTCTCCGACTGCCCGATCAACACGTCATCGAAGCTCTGCTGCGCCCAACCATCCCCGGCCAGCACCAGCACATCGCCGTCGCCGTCGCCGGCCGTTCCCTCCTGGCACCGAGGGCAGGCCCCCTGATCCGGCGTCGGCGGCATGGTGCCGACGCCGTTGCTCGGCTCCCTCGTCGAGGGAGCCGGAGGCGGAGTGGTCTTGCGGGCCCTCGCCCATGCCTTCGCGACCTCAGGAATCCGTAGCCGACCCCGCTCCGCCTCCTCCAACTCCGCCTTGCCCAGGCCCACCAAGCGGTCCACGACCGGCGCCGCGTCGGCCACCTCGCAGCCCAGCAACTGCGCCACCGTCGCATCCGCCCGCCGGTAGCCCTTGACGACGCGGCCCGATGCCATGCGTACTCGCCCGTTGTCACGCGCTTTCAGCACGAGCAGCACCATCGCCAGGCGGTCCGTCGCAGCATCAGGTCCTTGACGATCCGCCATGAACCCCGCTGGAGTCTCCGGCTTATCCACCGGGGCCCAACCCGGACATGACACGGCCTCACACAGCCGAAGCAGCGTCGCCAGATCACGCACGTTCAACAGAGCCAGCGGGTGAACTCCTCCTGCCTCCCGAGCTTCCTTCAGCGGAATCAGGGTCAGCTCGACGCCTACGGCGTGGCCGGCTTCTCGCTTCGTGATGCTGGTGACCACGCCGGCCTGCTTCAGCGCGGGAATGACGGTGTGACCGATGTGGGAGATCGAGCAGCCGAGCCAGCCTGCCAGGTCTCGATATTTGACCTCCACGCACGACGACGTTGCCGGGGCCTTGGCCAGCAGGATCACGGCGGCCAGGCGCACCACATCTAGGGTGCCGCGCAGGCGCGGGTCGTTGAGGAGTGCGTGCACTGCCGTGAGGAGTGCGGTGCGCATCGATCGGCTGAGCTGCAGGGGCTCCCCCGCAGTCCGGAGAGCTTCGCGTTGGCCGTACGAGTTGGAACGCGTCGGGCCGAGCGTCATTGGGGATTTCGGGGCCGGCGGACGATTCACGCCACCATCAGGCACGACTGAGCCAGCCCTCTGACGGGTAGCTATGATGTGCTCCTGTCGAGGAGGTGCGAGGACAACACCCATCGCCAACCGGCACACCGCCTGGGGAGGTAGGGAGGCCGGCCGCGCGACGGTATTCAGTTAGAGATGTGGGTGGCGTTCACCTCCTCGACAGAACTGGCCCGGGATTGAGGAGTCCCGGGCCAGTGGCGCATCCGGACCGCAACACCAGAACGGTGCTCAGGCGGCAGATCGGTTCTGGGACCGGTTGGAGCGAGTTGCTGCCTTCCGGCGTGGTTCGCGCTTCGGGATGCGGGCCAGCAGTGACGGCAACTCGTCGATCCACCGCCCGATAGGCAGCCGTAGAGCTACCTGGGCATCGAGCAGAGACGGATGGTGGCCGTCGGCCTTAACGGACTCAAGTGCGGCGCGCTCACTGCGGGTGTGAGCGACCCGAACCGAGTCCTGCATGATCCAAAGCGTCGTTTCGGGCGTCGTTTTGGGGTCGGTGACAGCATCGCGAGCTGCGTGCAGCGCTGAGAGCTGCCAGGTGTCGATGTGGTGCTTTTTGGAGCGCTGGCGGGGTCGGTCCGGCCACACGAAGTTCGCGATGAGCCGGTAGACCTTGATGACGATGACGTCGGCCTCGAAGTGCTGCTCCGGCAGTACGCCGTTCTCGACAGCTCTGTAGACCCAATTGCTGTCCACACCGGCGGCGACGGCAACAGCATTTGCGCTGAGGCGACCTGACGACATCGAAGCTCCTGAAGAAGATCAATCTGACGACGCCAGCATACCCGAAACCAGCTCCTTATTTCCCTGTGAGGGGAATAGATGCGTAGGTCTGCGGGGTGCCTGGTGGAGGCGTGGGAGCGCGCGATGGTCGGTGGATGGATCGCCGCGTAGGTACTAGTAAGGGCATAGATGTCGATAGCAACATGGCTCTGAGAGAAGGTATACGTATGGATATACGTGCAGGTCAGAAGGGCTCCAAGAGATGTTTCAAATCCACGGAAGTACCTTCAACCAGGCAGGCAACGTGACTTCGAAGTGCGCATCAGAACAGCGATGGCCGGACC
Source organism: Streptomyces sp. NPDC047049 (assembly GCF_040643995.1). Taxonomy (NCBI): domain Bacteria; kingdom Bacillati; phylum Actinomycetota; class Actinomycetes; order Kitasatosporales; family Streptomycetaceae; genus Streptomyces; species Streptomyces sp. NPDC047049. The sequence goes on from NZ_JBEYVM010000019.1 coordinate 128,302, forward strand.
CACGACCTTGCCACTCGGGCGATCAGAATGCCTTTAGGCCGTTTTGCGGTTTTCCATCCAAAAGGCGAGGAAGTCGCCCCTTCGTGCCTCGGCGTGTTGCGAACATGCGAGAGGGGGGCGGCCTTCCTCAGGCCACCCCCCTCTCGCAGAGAACGCTTCGCTCACAACAGCGTTTTGGGCTCAGTCTTCGGCAACGGGCCCTCCTCTTGTAGGTCACGAAGCAGCTGCAGGACGAGCCAGCAGATAGCGTCCTTGCCCTTGCGGTTGTAGTCCGCGGCATCGAGCAACTCCAGAATGGTGTCGAAGTTGCTGATGGCCTGAGGGCTGAGACTGAGTGTGCTCTTCTTCCCCTTCGGAGCTCCCTCCAGCTCGACTTGAAACTGATCGGCCAGCTGGACCAGCTTGTCCTGGTCCAGAGGCGCGTTAAGCAGGACGGCGTCCAGGTAGTGGCCCTGTGTCAGCTCGGTGCGCCCAGTGGACTTCCGATCCGCTTGGATCCGTACCTTCAACAGCCGCCATAGCTCGGGAATCAGGTTCACGCCATGGCTGTCCCACTTACGGGAGTGGACTCTCGAGTCGAGGAAGCTATCCCAGACCTTTCGTTGCGCCGGCCCATACTCTGGTGGAGTCGATGCCTGTGTTGATCGCTTCCCCTGTGAGGCGCGAGGCTTCCGGCCTGCGCCAGACGTGGCAGTGCCACCCGGCTTCGCGTCGGCGTCGGGCTTCGTGTCCGGCTTCGCGTCGGCGTCCGGCTTCGCGTCCGTGTCCGGCTTCGCGTCGGCGTCGGGCTTCGTGTCCGGCTTCGCGTCGGCGTCCGGCTTCGCGTCCGTGTCCGGCTTCGCGTCGGCGTCGGGCTTCGTGTCCGGCTTCGCGTCGGCGTCCGGCTTC
>NZ_JBEYVM010000019.1:129282-164003 GCF_040643995.1 Streptomyces sp. NPDC047049
CGGCGTCCGGCTTCGCGTCCGTGTCCGGCTTCGCGTCGGCGTCGGGCTTCGTGTCCGGCTTCGCGTCGGCGTCCGGCTTCGCGTCCGTGTCCGGCTTCGCTTCCGCGTCGGGCTTCGCTTCCGCGTCGGCTTCCGCGTCCGGCTTCGCGCCGGGCTTTGCGTCCGTGTCCGCATCGGGCTTCGCGTCTGCGTCCGCCTGCGTGTCGACGTTGGGCTTCGCGTCCCGGACCGAAGCGGGAGACTGCGCAGGTTTGACGGCTCTGTCACCGGTAGCTGGAACCGGGATTGCAGGGGCCTGGGTTGTTACTGGCCCCTGAGGCCCTCCTCCCAGAAACGAACTCGCCGCCACGGACTCAGCGTTGGCCACGAGCGCAGCTGCGGTTGCCTGGCGGTCGGAGCTTCCCCGCCTCCTACGCCCCCGGCGAGCAACCGCAGCAAATTCGCCAGCAGGATTCTCGCCCTGACCACTGGCGGCCTCAGACACTGGACGCCTCCTTCACCTGCTGTGCCGGTACGGCGGCAGCCTCGGCCGCATCCAGCTGCTCGTCGGCGCTCTGGGCGATCTCCCACTCGTCTTCTGGGGTATCCATCCTGTCCAGCACCTCCTGAAGGAAGCGTGCGTAGCGCTTCCCAGGGGCAGTTCGGGCGTAGCCGATAACAGCTGGCATCCCCTTGGAGTAGCTGCCAGAGATCCGAGAATCTTCGCGGATCTCTGTTAGAAACGGTTGGAGGTTGGCGTCAACCATCTGGTTGCGGACATCGATCTCCTCCGTGCTCCATTCACCCATGGGATGGGCCATGTTGAGGACGGCGCCGAGGTACTTGGGATCGGCAGCCCCGCCGGTGCGGTCCTTGACGTGCCTGATCGTGGATCGCATCGTGACCGCACCCTCGACAGTCGCGCCCTTGGGGTTGCACAAGGTCAAGGCATAGTCACTAGCGGCCAACGCCACGCCATTGAGGGACTGGACAGCTGGTGGGGTGTCGAAGACTGCGAAGTCGTACTCGTCGTCAAGCTCTTTCAGCAGGTCGCGGAGGACATGCGCTTTCTCCACTCCTGCTGCGTGGAGGATGTGCTGCGCATTGGTCATGGTGGCCTGTTCGGAGGCCAGCAGATGAAGGGTGCCCTTCGACTTGCGAGATCGAAGGAGTTCGCTGCGGTCGATGATGATGCTGCGCAGCGACGAGGGCACACCTTGAGCGAGGTGTTGAAGAGGCAGGGCCAGCGACTTAGCGATGTCCGTGCCGGCCAGACGCACTCCAAGAGCTATGCCGGCCTGGGCCTGGGGCTCGATGTCGGCAACGAGGACGCGGTACCCCGCGAGAGCAAGGCCCGCCGCGAGATTGACCGTCGTCGTGGTCTTGCCGGGGCCTCCTTTCTGGCTCGCAACGGCGATCTTCTCCACGGACAACTCTCTTCCTGCCGGCTGCCAACCTCATGGCTGGTCAGCGCGTGACTTTGCTCTGCTGTTGAGCAGGCAAGACGCTACGTGCACTTCAGAAGAGGGGCAAGCTATGCCCCTGTCAGGGGTGTGGCTGGCGCGACTTTAACAGCTCCCGTGTGATTTGTGGGGTTCCGACTCGGCAGGAGTTGACAGAACCGGGCTGTTTCTGCTGGAGGGCGAAGTCAGTGGAGGGCGAGTTGCCTCCGATGCCGCGGCGAGTCGGTTTGCGAAACAGAACGTGGTTCAGCAGTGAGGGCGTTCTGAACGGATGGTGGGCTGGGCGAAAGTGCACCGGTGAAGCCATGTGGAGGGGTGGCGGTGTGTAGTGCCTGCTGACCAGAGATGAGCAGCAGGGCGGGAATGGGTCCCGGCAGGGGGAGCGATCGGTCGCGTGTGGGAGGAGGCGGTCGAGTGCAGCGTAGGTCAACAGGCCTGGAGGGCGTTGGGCAGCACGCTGGCGAGCTGTGGCGGGGCGGGGGTGGGTAGCGCCTGCTGACCGGAGGTGAACAGCGGGACCGGAGGATCGCCCGCCGTGTGAGGTAGTCGGACGCATGGAAGGTACGCGGACGGGTGGGTATTTCGGCCCTCAGGTCGTTCGGTGGGCCTCAACGTTGGTCTGTAGGTCCGTAGGGGGCATTTGCGGAGGGGCGAAGGGTCGATCTGCGTAGGGCAAGGACAGTCGATCGGCCTCTATGTCGTCAGGTGGTAGCGACGTTCGCGCTGTCTGTCGGTGGGCCTCACGTAAGTCCGGAAGATAGGTATCGAAGAAGGCAGGAGGTAGGGAGATACGGGGAGTAGACCCGTATCGCGGTAGTGAGGCGCATACGTGGGACTGCCGGTCGAGGGGTAGCAGGCAAGGAGGATCGGTATGTATGCCTCAGGGTGGCAAGTCAGGAAGTCATGTCGATATCCATACAGGGGGTTCTGTAGATGCGATCCAAAGGGCGCGTGAAGGTATCGATGTAGATGGATATAGAGGTGCGCCTCAAGGGACGCGGGAGGATAGCGACGAAGAGATTGATGAAGGACTTTGCTTGGTCACTTACATCGGCATAGCTCAAGGTAGACCTATCGTTATTGGTATCGCGACAAGCCAAGTGAGGCAGATGGATAGCGCCATCGGCGCATTTGAAGCGATACAGATGGGCAGCTCTATGGGTATAGCTATGGATATACATGCAGGTCAGAGCGTCGCAAGCGGTGAGCAACCCGATGGGTTCTGAAGCTCGGGATGTGGGGTGAATGCTCTCGATTGAGCAAACCCGAAGGTGTGTCAGGCCAAGGCAAGGTGCCTCGTTGTAGGGGTCTGTTACGGCTTCTCGTCGTTGGTCTATTCGATCGGCTAGCGAGGGTGTTCGGTCGTGATCGCGCCCTTGAATCCGATGACCACGGGGGTGATGTCGAGTGCGGCGGAGGCGGCCTGGGCGTGCTCGATGCCGAGAGCGACGGCCTGCATGATGCTGCCGGCTCGGATGGTGAGGCGTACGGAGAGGTTGCCGTTGGATGCGGGGCCGGCTGCGCCTTCGACGTCGTGGAGGGCGTCGACAAGATCGGCGTAGGTATCGGAACAGGTCTCAGTCTCGTCGAACTCGACGTACACGCTGAACGGCCCCAATGTGCTTCGTGCGCCGAGGGCAGTCTCGCGCGGTTCCTCCTCCTGGTCCTCGTCGGTCAGCCGGCGGTCGCGTTCCGTCTCGGTGACTGCCTCGACTGCGGTGACGGTGGGGGTGATGTCGTGGGCGGTGGCGGCGGCCTGGGCGTGTTCGATGCCGCGAGCGATGGCCTGGCGGACACTGTCGGCCTCGATGGTGAGGCGTACGGAGAGGTTGCCGTTGGATGCGGGGCCGGCTGCGCCGTCTACGTCGTGGAGGGTGTCGAAGAGGTCAGCGTAGGTGTCGGGGGAGACGTCGGTGGTGTCGAATTCGACGTACACGCTGAACGACCGCTGCACGGGGGTTTTCCTTGTCTGCTGGGAACGGCGACTGTGCCGGGCCGCTGGGGATCCAGCGGCCCGGCCGGGTCAGGGCTTGGGCTTCTTCTTCGCCCGTTTGGGGGCGGGCTTGTAGCCAGCTGCTTTGAGATAGGGCATGCAGTTTGGCAGTGATCGGTGGTCGGATGGGGTCTTGGGCAGCCAGGTGACGAACTTGCCGTCCTTGGTGACCTTGTGGTGCCGCCGGTTCTTCCCGTCTACCTTGAAGTCCTGGTCCCGCAGCTTCTTGATCAGCTGGTCAACTTCGCTCGCCATGCTCTCCCCTACCGGGGGCTTCCCTCTCCCCCTACGACTCTTAAGACTATACGCTGAAGATCCCTAAGCGGCAAGTCTTAAGAGTCACCATTTGGGTTGAGGGTGCTGGTCAGGGTCCTGTTATGGCTTGGGGCTGAGGTCCGGGGTCGGGGAGTCCGAAGTGGGTGAGGGAGCGGCGCAGTTCGTTCTCGAGCAGGGTCAGGCAGGTTTCGCAGAGGAAGAGCGGGCCTGTGGGGGTGTCGGTGCAGGGGCCGCGGGCTGTGCCGCAGGCGGCGCAGGGGCCTCCGCCGGTGCGGTGCTCGAAAGCGACGGTGCGGTGGAGGGGGTAGTGCTCCGGGTGGCGCATGACCCGGGCGTGGGGGTGCGCTCGCGCGTCGGCGTAGGACTGCTCGCCTTCGGTGCCCCGGTGTTCGCCGGCGTAGCGCCAGTCGGTGCAGTGCTCGTGGTCGGTTCCGGCGCTCTCGCAGACGAGCACGTAGTGCACCCAGACCGGGTCCCGCGTGGTCATGCTGTTCCTTGCGTCGTCGGGACGGGGCGTGTTCAGGGGGTGTGCCGCGTGGTGGCCTGTTGGGTGAGGTGGGCTCGCATGAGTGCGGTGGCGGCGCCCTCGGGGGAGCGGTCGGGCTCGGTGGTGCCGGGGTCGGAGAGCCGGCCTCGGTATCCGCTCGCGCGGATGACCTGCCCGATGACCTTGCGGTCGGGGCCGAGGACGTGGTGCGAGGCGCCGGTCAGAGGGCGGGGAAGACCCGGGCGACCTCCGTGCGAGCCCACTGCTCCAGGAGGTCGGCGCCTTGGTCGTCGTCGGTGAAGTCGTCACGCGAGAAGAAGGGCGCGTCGCCGCCCTTGGCGCAGGCGGTCCGCGTCGGTCGTGCGGTAGGCGCTGGCCAGGAGCTGGGCAAGGTCGAGGGCGGCAGTCGGCCAGCGGCGAGACCCGGGCTCCGTGCGCACACCACGGTGGGCGCACGGAGCCCGGGGCGGCTGGTCACTGCATGTGGCAGATGGAGGCGGGCACGTTGTTGAGCCGGTGGCGTTCGACACCGTCGGGGATGTTGCGGTGCAGCCGCAGGGTCTCGGTGGACTTGGAGTCCAGCTCGATGTCGACCGTCGTGGTGGACCGCCCCTGGCGGACCTCGACGACCTTTCCGGCGAGGCCGGACATGTACTTCGGGCGGCAGTCACCGAGGCGAACGTCCGCACCCTTGGTCACGGCGGCAGCGCGGACCTCGCGCAGGGCCTTCGTGCGCTGCTTCACTGCCGCGTTGATGCGGTCGAGGTCCTCCTGCGTGGCGTGCAGGGTGATGTAGCCGATGGCCGACTCCAGGGTGGGGGTGGGCTGTTCGGCGACGGTCGTGGGCAAGGTGGTGATCTCCTTGGTGGAGGGACAGGAAAGCTGATTGTCTCTTAAGACTATACATGCGGGTAGGTTCGATGGCAAGTCTTAAGAGACGTTGTGAGGTCAGAGCTGTGTGCGAGTCAGGCGGATCAGCTCGTAGACCAGAGCCACCGGCTCCTCGTACAGCGTCACCTCGGCCCGGCCGAAGGCGATGCCGGCGTGCCCGCGCTCCTCGCCGCTCTTGTGCATGATGTCGGGGTCGTAGGCAACCTTCTCCAGCTCGGTCCACGACATCCAGGGGTTGCCCAGGCAGTCGCACGACTCGTCGTGCGGACACTCGTCACTCGCCAGGCAGTGGGCGCGGATCGCCTCGTAGGCCTGCTGGGGCAGTCCCGTGAAGCGGACCTGCGCGATCCCGCCCGGGATGTCCCGCAGCAGGTGTGCCTGGAGGTTCGGTGCGCTCACCATGCACCAGGCGTCGGGGCTCTCGCCGTACGTGGTGGGGTGGATGGTGCCTTCGCCGTCCGTGGCGGTGACGAAAGCCGACGCGGCGACGTGCGCAGCCGCCGAGGCTGCTGCGCGGGCTGCTTCCACGGCGAGGTTCAGGGAGTTGGCGAGAGCGGTCGGCAGGGGCGAGGGGGTGCTGGTCACGAATGTCCTCAGGTCGATGGAGGGATGGTGGTCGGCGTGTGCGGCAATGTGCTGAAGACCCCGGCGGGGACAGGAGGTCATCGGCGTACGTAGCAGTTGCAGCCCGAGCTCCGGTGCGTGTCGGCGCACTCGTCGTCGAGGACTTCATGGAAGCGGCCCAGAGTGTCGATGATGAGGGTGCCGAAGTAGGGGCCGGGGTCGGACACCCAGGTCGCATCGGCGGTCAGGCGCTGCTGCTGGCTATGGGCGATGGTCTCCAGCAGGTGCAGGGTGCGGCGCCACTGGTGGGTGTGACCGAACATGTGACGGTCGTCGGCGATCACGCCGGCCAGGTCGCCGACGGGGGAGTAAGCGAGGGAGAACAGCTCGTCCTGCTCCAGGTCCCGGAGTTCGGCCAGTTCGACGCCGATGGCGGCTGCCGGAACGGGCTTGTCGAAGTCGATGCGGCCGGTGTAACAGATCTCGGCGCCCATGGGCGTTGTCTCCTTCGGGGAAGGGTCGTCGGGAAGGGGGTGTCCGGGCCCGCCACGGCGGGCGCACGCCACCTGGGTCAAGCGGGTGCTGGAGGCGTCAGGTGCCCGAGACGGCGGGGACTTTGGGGCGCAGCGACCGGCAGTTCAGGCAGCGCGTCCCGTTATCGGTGGGCAGGACGAAGGTGTGCCCGTCGCCCGGGTCGTCGGTCTCTGCGTTCGGGCACCGCTCGGGGGTCGGCAGGTCATCCAGCAGCTCCAGCGCAGTGCGGTGGGTCTGGGCGTCGAGCGCCATGGTCCGGGGGTTGTCCGCCGCGAGCTGGCGGATGAAGTCGGCCAGCAGGTCCCGCTGTGCCCGGAGGGATTCCACGGACTCGGGGAGCGTGGCGCTGGTCGCCGTGGCGCGGGCCTTGGTGTGCACAAGCACTCCTTTCTGCGGGAGGGGCTGAAACCCTATCGTCTCTTAAAACACTACATGTGGTGTGTGGCGACCGCAAGTCTTAAGAGTCGATAGGGGTGAGCTTGCTGCTCGCGCTGCGAATTCGCTCGTGTGCCCGCGCAGGACCTATCCGCACGGAGTCTGAGCGGCTGCGCGCGTCCAGCTGCCGGCGGAAGTCAGCGGTCAACTGCCGTCAACCGACCACGCTGATGGCCTCCAGCTTGACCGCCAGGCATCGGGGCCGGCGGGGTCGCCCCGCGACCAGCCACGGGGGTTGCCCGGCAAACGCGAATGGGGCCGCACCCTGCGGTGCGGCCCCGCCTCGGGACAGGCTGCGTGCTCAGACCAGGTAATCCGCCACGAGCTCGGCGAAGGCCTCCGAAGAGAGAACCTGGACGCCCAACTTCTCGGCCGCGGCGGCCTTCGAGCTCGGCTTGCCGCTCGCGGACGGCGCGGCCACCAGGATGGCGGTCTTGGCGCTGACGCTGCTGCCGGGCTCCCCGCCCGCCTTCTCGATCAGGGCGTTCACCTCGGGGCGCTTCCAGCCCTCCAGCGGCCCGGTCATCTTGCCGGTCACCACCACGACCTTGCCGGACAACGGACCCTGGCCGGTGGCTTCCGTCTGCTCCTGCGGCTCGGCCATGTTGACGCCCGCCGCGATCAGCTTGTCGATGACCGGAGCCAGGGCGGCGACCTGCTCGACGATGACCGGCGCCTTCTCCGTGCCGATGCCCTCAACCGCCTGCATGGCCGCAGCGTCGGCCTGGCGGATGGCCTCCATCGAGCCGAAGTGCCGAGCGATCCGGCGGGACATGCTGCGCCCGGTGCCCAGGATTCCCAGAGCACAGAAGACACGGCTGAGCGGGCGGGACTTCGCTGCCTCGATCTGCTCGGCGAGCTTGGCAGCCCGCTTGGCGCTGCCGGAGGCGGTGGTGAGCTGGTCGGGGGAGAGGGTGAACAGGTCGGCGACGTCCGCGACGTCCCCGGACTCCACCAGGGCCTTGACGTACGTCTTGCCCAGGCCGTCGATGTCGAGCATCTCGCGTCCCGCGGCGTACTCGATCAGCGCCGGGAGCGCGCACGCGGTGCCCTTGGCGCAGCGCCACCGCTCCTGCCGCTTGTCGATCTCCCCGCCGCAGTTGGGGCACGCCTCGGGCAGCGGCACCTCCCGCGCACCCTCCGGGCGGAGCTGCACGATCGGAGCCTGGACGCGCGGGATGATGTCGCCCGCCTTGTAGACCGTCACGGTGTCCAGAAGGTGCAGATCGCGACGGCGGATATCCGCGGGATTGTGAAGAGTGGCCCGGGTGACCGTAGACCCGTCGATCTCGACCGGGGCGAGCACGGCGGTCGGGGCGAGCACACCGGTCCGGCCGACATCCCACACCACGTCCTCCAGCACGGTCTGCCGCTCAACGGCCGGGAGCTTAAAGGCGATGGCCCAGTGCGGGAACCGGCTGCCGAACCCCGCCAGAGCCTGCTCGGCCGCGTCATTGACCTTGATCACCACCCCGTCGATGCCGAACGGCAGGCTCGCACGCAGCGCGGCGATCTCGTCGACCCTCTGCTGCGCCTCGGCGAGACTTGCGACCACGTGCAGCCCTGCCGGGGTGTCCGCGGTCGTCTGCACTCCGGCCACGGCGACCGCGGCCAGGACGTCGGCGTGCGTGGCCCCGACGGGCAGGAACGCTTCTGCGTCCAGCTCGACCGCCCCGTATGCCCAGAACGTCATCCGCAGCTGGTACGGACGGTCCTTCGCCCGCAGGGTGCCGGCCACCCCGTTGCGGGGGTTGGCGAAGACCTGCGCGCCATGGTTGGTGCGGATCTCGTTCGCGGCCTCGAACTGCTCCTGGGTGAACAGGACCTCGCCGCGCACCTCGACCGTGGCCGACACCGGAAGCTGCGCGGGCAAGCCGTCGATCTGGCCGATGGTGTGGCTGACGTCCTCGCCGTGACTGCCGTCGCCGCGGGTGATGATCTGCACCAGCCTGCCTGCACGGTAGCGGGCGGCGATGGCCGCGCCATCCATCTTCGGCTCGACGGTGAACCCGCCGACCGGGGCATGCCCCAGGCGGCGCTGGAGGGAGGCGCCCCAGGTCACCAGCTCGTCGGCGTTGAAGACGTTGTCGAGGCTGAGCAGGCGGGTGGTGTGCGCGACGTCGCCGGTCGGCGCGGCCCCGTCACCGACCTGGGCGGTGGGGGAGTCCTCGGCGACGTCGTCGGGGTGTTCCGCCTCCCAGGCCAGCACGGTGAGCCGGAGCCGGTCGTAGGTGGCGTCGTCCAGCAGGCTGTCGCCGTCGCCGTAGTACGCCCGCGAAGCCTCGCGCAGGCGCTGGAGTGCAATCTCGTACTCGGCGCGAGCGGACAGGACGGACAGCGCCTTATCGGCGGGAAGAGTGGTCATGCAGATGATCCTTACGTAGGGGACTGACAATGCCCGGCCCTCCGGGCGGCCGGGCGGCGGGGACAAGGTGCGCGACGACGCTCCGGTCATCCGAGACCGGAGCGGTCTCCGCTCACTTCGGCTGGCGGGGCACGTGCCGGTCAGGTCGGGAGGAGCCGTGCGGCCACGAGCTCGGCGTTGCACAGAGCCGCGATGAAGATCAACGGGCCGGGACCGCGCTCCTCGCGGATGGCTGACACGTGCCGCACCAGCGATCGGATGGTCCGGACATCGCCCCACTGGCGCCAGGTGGCGGCGAGCCGCGGCAGGGTGCGCAGTACGGCGTCGCGGTCGGTGGTGTCCTGCTCCACAAGGGCCTGAAGGGCGCCCTGAAGAAGGCTGTGGACTTCCTTCCACTCAGCAGCGTCACCAGCGACATTGCGGCCGTAGAGGTCCAGCGCCAGCTTGCAGGCGCGCTTCAGGTCGGTGCTGATCTGAGCGGGAGAGATGTCCATGGGTACGTGCCTCCGCTGTCGGTAACGGCTTCTTTGACTCTTAAGACACTACATAACGCGGCGTCGCCAAGCAAGTCTTAAGAGGCGCAACCATGGTTTTGTGGGTAGTGTCGTGTCGCACCCGGCACTGCCGAGTGACCGGCCGACCGGCCCTGAAGGCCGGCGCGGGTCGAAGCGGCAGCGGTTGTGCACTTCCGCCCATCGGGATGCGGGGGCACGCCACGGGCCGTTCGCGGGCGGCGGCCGGTTCCCGCGCCATACACAGCGCCCGGAAGTCACGAACGATGAACAGGCGGTAACTGCCGGACTACCATGGTTCGGGGCGGCCTGAGCCGCCCGAACCCGGCACCTGGGAGGTCGCTGTGCCCCAGCCGCTACAGAAGCCTGTGCCTGCGGAAGCTGAGTCGCCGCACCCGCCCAGCTACCCACCAAAGACCCCTCCGCCGCCCAAGAAGCCAGTTGAGCTGCCTCGTCCAGAACGAGGCGTGGCCAGGTCGTCCCGGGGGCGGGTAACCATGCGGAACCGGCGTGGCGTCAACTGGCCTTTGGAGTCGGCGGCGTGGGCGGCGAGCGGCGCCAGCCGGCGCGTGCTGGGCAAGCTCGGTGAATGGGGGTATCGACCTGATGCCTCCTCGATCGACTCTGTCGTGAGACTCCTGGTAGGGGCGGCGGTCGAAGACGGAGGGGGCCGCATCAGCCTCCACCTGGCCGACCAGGACAGGCAGGCTCTTGTCCTGGTCCTCAGTCACCAGTCGGGCCAGGCTCCGGTGGAGGACTCCCACTTCCTCACGAGCCTCGCGGCAGCAGGCTCCATCGCAAGCTGTGGGACCGACACCAGCGCCGACGGCCGGCGCCGATGGGCGCTGCTCACCCTGTAGTGGTACAACTACCCGGACGGGCCCAGCACGCCCTGCGGCAGACCTGTCCACGGCCGTCGAGGTCCAAGCCGATGCACCACCTACGCGCGGCAGGCGTGCCGCGTTGGGCGTCCTGGGGTGTTGGTTGTGCTGCCGTCCGCCTGCCGGTCAGGCGGACGGACTGAGCAGCACTGCGGGGATGCTGCGCTCCGGTCGGGGGTCGTCGGAGTGGTCCGGGTGCCAGAAGTTGCCGTAGTTGCCTCTGCCGTCCATCGCCGGGACGTACGCGCCCGCGTCGAGGCCGGCCATTGCGGGGGTGGCCTCGCCGTCGAGGTGGTGGATTGCGGGGCTGATGACGACGAGGGCGTCGTCCGGCAGATCCGGGTGTTCGGCCAGGAAGGCCCGGACTTCGCGTAGTCGCATGCCCTCCACGGCGATGGCGAAGGGGTGGGACCAGTCGGGGGCGGGGGCGGCCTCGCTGACGGTGGCGCCCTTCTGTCGGACGGCGGCGGCTTCGGCGTCGGAGAGGGCGATGAGGGTGCGCTGACCCTGTTCGGGCCTGCCCTGGTAGTGGCCGGCCTGGTAGTGCCCGGCCCTCAGGCCCAGGGCGTCCTCGGCAAGGCGCAGGAGGTGGCCGGTGCGCAGGGAGGCGAGTCCGGTGTCCGCGCCCTGGACGGCGAAGGCACGCGTGCAGACGGTGACATCGGGGTTGCCGTAGTGGAGAGGAATGGAGGACAAGGCAGGCTCCTTCAGCCGTGGGGCGTGAAGCGGGTCGCCGTGCGCGGGCGGCCCCGGCGGTCTGTGTACGAGAAGGTGGCCAACTCGCCCTCGGTCTCAGTGACCTTGCCGTCGTAGGTCCACCGGCCAACTCGGGCTCGGATATAGCGGATGTCAATGCTGATGATCTGAAGTCCGGCGGCACGGGCGATACGGGCGTTGGCCGCGTCCTGGGGCGTCGCTGCGTCGAGTTCGGCGGAGCTGGTGGCGCGGGAGGTTATGGGCAAGGAGGCCTTTCGTCGGTGTGAGGGGTCAGCCGTCGCAGTCGGGGTGCGCGCAGTAACGGCTGTGGTGGTAGCTCTGGGCGAGCAGGGCGATCTCGGAACGGACCGCGACGGGGACGGAGTCGCCGTGCTGGAGGTGGTCGTTGAGCCATTCGTGATCGGCTCCAGCGCGGCCGGGGTCGAGGATGTGGATCTGTACGTCGGGGCCGGTGGTCTTGGCCCCGTTGACGTAGACGGTGACGCCGGTCTCGTTGTCGGGATCGCGGTCGACCACCACGTCGATGCGGTGCCCGGAGGCCGGGGCGGCCCGGCGCAGCTCGTAGCGCAGTTCGCCGCTGACGCGGATCTCATAGACCCCGGCGCGCGGGTCGAGTTCGCGCAGGAGCGGCCAGTAGCGGCGGGCGGGGCCGTTGTCGAAGTGGTCCCAGGCTTCGGCGGCCGGGGCGGGCGCGCCGCTCAGATCCCGGAATCCGTGGTGGCGGGTGACCTGGGTGAGCGCGGTGCGCAGGCCGGCGATCACGATGGTGTGATTTCGCGGGATGGTGCGGATGTCAGGGTCCTTCCTGCTGTTGTGGCGATGGCGTGGCCGGCCCTATCAGACCGGGCGCGCGTGTTACTCGTCGTCAGCGGCGGCCAGCCGGACGGTCTGGCGGATGCCCTGGTCGTAGCGCTCCAGGACCTCGGTGCACGCGAAGTACGAGTCCTTGGTTTCGCCGGTGGCCGTGTTGTGGCCGGTCAGGCGCCAGCCCCCGAGCCAGAGGCCGCCGATGGAGCTGCGCTGGTACGGCATCACGTCGGTGGCCGTTCCGATGTACGAGGTGGTACGGCCGTCACGGCCGATGCGGGTGAGCACGATGCGGTCGCCGTCGGACGGGAAGAACATGGAGCCTCCGGAAGGAGCGGGGCGGTCAGATCGGTTGGGGAGGTTGGTGCCGCCCTCCGGCAGCTGCCGGAGGGCGGCACCAGCTGCTACGCGTCCTGCGACTTCCTCTGGCGCCGGAAGCGCACATAGATCACCGCGAGGGCGACGGCAGCACTGCTGAGGGCGCTGGCGATCACGCTGGCGGGCGAGAGGTTGTCCTTGATGGCCCCCGCGATGAGACCGCCTGCGATGCCGGACAGGGTGAGGAGCAGGAACCGGATGAGCACCAGGTGCACCCTTCGATGATGCGGGGCCGTTCCCCGCTGTCTCTTAAGACAATACAGTAGGGGTGTGATGCGTGCAAGCCTTAAGAGTCAATTGGGTATGGTTGGAGTCGACCTGCGGGGGGGGGCTCGCACGCAGCACGAACCGCCCAGGCTCCGTGGGCACGGTGTTCCCTCTCGGGTCAGCGGCCGAATCGGCCGGCGCGCACGTCGATGGTCCGCATGTCGCGCTCCGAGGGCTGGTCGATGCAGGTGTAGTCGGTGAGAAGGTCTTCCAGGCCGGTGTGCGAGGCATCGAAGCAGAAGGTGGAGAGCCCGTCGGCGTGCCGGAGCGTGAGGTTGCGCGCGGACCAGTAGGGCGGCATTCCGTCGACCTGACGGACGTGGATGCGCACCTGGACGACGGCGGCCGGGCTCTCGGTCTCGCCGTCCTCCAGTGCCCGCGCTACGGCGGTGCGCAACTCGCCGACGATGGCGCCCTGGAGGCGTCGCAGCTTGTGCTCGTCGACCGTGAGGCCGATCTTGGTCAGGTCCTGGTAGCTGAGAACGGACAGGACCCCGCCCAGCAGAGCGGGGTCGGTCACGGCGGCCGGGCAGAGCAGGATCGGCTCTTGCTGCCAGCGCGGAACGGTCTGGTGCATGGCTCCTTCCGGAGCCCCAGGGCTGTGCTGGCCTCGGGGCGGTGGGGGATTGCGGCGGGGCCGGGAATGCCTTGCGGCCGGGTGGGGCGCGGCGCCCCACCCGGCCTCGGTCGGCTACCGGTTGACGCCCTGCGCGGCGGCCTGGACGACGACGGCGAGGCCGCTGAGAGCGCGGGCCAGCTCGTCGCGGGAGACCGGAGCCTCAACGGCGGCGGTCTCGGGCTCCTCGATCCCGTTGAAGACGCGCAGGAGCGCGCGGACCAGCTCGCGGGACTCCATGCTGTTCGGCGCCTCGACTCCGGCCGACCGCGCGGCGACGGCCATCTGGTGCGGAGTCAGCGCTCCGATATCGGCGCCGGTCAGCAGGCCATGGTGGCTGATGTGCAGGTAGTAGGCGGTCGCCAGGGCCTTGCGGACCCGGTTGAACCGCTTGTAGACGGTCGGGGCGAGGCCGGAGGGCAGGATGTGCTGGGCCAGGGGGAGTTCGACAGATGCCGGAATGAGTGTTCTCCGTTGTTCGGTGTGGCCGTGCCGGTGCTCCGGCGCGGGTCTCAGGCGGGCGTGAGAAGGTCGTGCAGCAGCGAGCGCAGTGCCGCGCGCGTGCCTCCCTCGGACAGGACCTGGAGCTGGACCAAAACCCCGCTGTTGTTGAGGCTCGCCGCGTATTCGTCAGCTTCGTCGTGCAGCTGCTCGTGGGCGTCCCAGAAGTCCAGCTCGGGCAGGGCGCCGTTGTTGAATCGGTCGGCCGCCCACTCGTGTGTGAGCTCCTCAACGGCGGCGTCGAGCATCCCCTCTCGGATGCCGAACTCGACGGCGATAGCAGAGAGGTCGGCGATGCTGAGAGAGTCAGGCGTCACGAGCGCGCTCCTTCCGAGGGGGTGAACCCCTCGCCTTGTTGACTCTTAAGACTATACTCTACGGTGGAGTGGTTGGCAAGTCTTAAGAGGCGTATTCGTGGGTTCGGTAGTCGACCTTCCGCAGTTCAATGCGGTGTGTGGGCTTCGCTGCTCAAGATCCATACGAACGTCATCACGCCCGACTCCAGCGTCTGTCGCGCGTACAGGCGCCCCGCTGGGCGGTGGTAGGAGGCATTGATCTTCTGCCCTCCTTCGAGGAGGGATCGCACAGCTGCGCGTGCCGCCGGCAAGGTGATCGCCGGCAACTGCAGGGCAGTTGCCCGCCACCCTTGCTGGGCATTGAGCTGCTGCGTGAAGTCGTGAGCTGCCCGGAGATGGTGCACGCCCCCACGGGCCTGGGCCGGGAGGAGCAGGTAGGGGAGAACGCTGCGGGCAGGTGCCCAGACGAGGCGGTCGATGTCGTCGGCCGTCACGGCCGTGCCCGGCAGCGGATCGCCGGCGGCGGGTGCGCGCGGAATGAACCGAACCGCGTCGGGCTCCCCGGGGGACCACAGCCGGCCACGGGCCTGGGTGTCCGTGAATGGCACGGAGTCCTCGGCGAACAGGTAGTTGACCCACCGTCCGCCCCACCGGTGCCAGACCCTGCGGTCGTGCACGGCGGCCAGGCGGTCGCCGTCCCAAAAGCGCAACGGCTCGGGGCAGGCCGGCCTCGGGGGAGCGGAAACGGAGGTCGTCACGGGTATCGAGCACCCTTCGAAGAATCGGTCAGGGGGTGGGAGGGGTGTGCAGCGCTGCGCGCTCGGGTCGGGGGAGCGTGGGCACTCGCGGGCGCTGTGCGCGCCCGCGGGTTGCTTCTGCGGCGCCCGGGTGGGGCTGGCCGTCAGAACGGCGGGCGAAACGGCTCGTTGGAGGAAGCGTCGGTCCAGTCGGCCGGGGGCTGGGCGAAGTAGATGTAGGCCGGACCCGCCCCCTCCAGGGTCACGGTGACCGTGCCCGGCGTCGCCTCGACGGTCGCGGGCAGGTCCTGATACGCCCACCGGATCTCCGCCTCCCGGAGCGGGCGCGCCGTCGCAGCGTCGACAAAACCGATGCCGAAGATGTTGGCCCGTACGTACCTGTAGTCCATGAATAACCTCGCTGGTGGGGAGGATGGTTCGCCGCCCTTTACGACTCTTAAGACTCTATCGTCGAGGCATCGGCAATGCAAGTCTTAAGAGTCGTGCGGGTTGTTCTGGCGGGGCTTCAGGGGCGGTTGTGCTCGGGGCGCGTGAGTCCGAGTTCGTCAAGAGGACCGGTGATCTCTGCGCGGCGGTCCTGTAGATCCTCGGCGGCCAAGCCGAGGGAGTGCCACAGCGACCATTCCGGGCCGTGGGCGTTCTCGAAGTCCGCGAACGGCTCGACACGTTCACGGGCGGTCAGCAGCAGCGACACGAACTGCTCCAGGAGGCCGAATTCGCCGGCCACCTCGCAGGCCAGGAGGCGCAGGGCCTCGGGCATGTCCGTGGCGCGCTGCACCCGGTCTTTAAGGGCCCGCATCGTCTCGTTCACGTCGGCCGTGCGTACCTGGGCAGGGACGGCGGTAGGGGCGTTGTTCGTGGCGTCCATGGCTCGTGCTCCTTACCGGGGGTGGCGCTCAGCGCGGGCGCGCCGGGCGGGTATGAGATGCGGCAATGTCAGCGAGGGTGGCGGCGACCGTCCAGCCGGGGCGGAGAAGCAGCGGCCTCGTGGGGGCCGTGCGGGGCGCGCCGCTGCGGCGAAGGAGGAGGGCCGCCCCAAGGGCGGCCGCGCCGGTGGCGGCCAGGAGCAGCCGTGTGACGACATCTTCGGACGTTGCTGCCGGGATCAGGCCGGGCAGGGCGAGCAGCACCGCGCCCCGGTGGAGCGGTCGGCACCAGCGGTGCGGGCGGGGCGGGTCGGGCGGTGTGTGCGGCGTGCCATCTCTTCTCCCGTTGCGTGAGGCGGTCCGGGGCCGGTGGCCATGTGAGGCTGCGGGCGGCCTGGTGGCCGCCCGCGCGCTGCGCGTCACACGACGCGCATGCCGAACAGGCGCGGGCTGTCATCGACGGCTCCGCACTGCTCCTCGGCGCAGTTGGTGCAGAGGTTGGGGCAACCGCACTCGTCGAGGTTGAGCACGTGCCAGTCACCGGTGTCGTGGGCCTCGTGGGTGCCGTTGTCGCCGTCGTCGAGGAAGGGGGAGGCCTTCCCGCAGGCGTCGCACTCAATGCGGTCGAACTCCGTAACCTCCAGGTGCAGTTCGGGCATTTCGGTGATGAGGGCGGTGGTCACGGGAACTCCCTGGTGTGGTGCTTCGGCCGGGTTCCCCCGCGCCCTCTTGACTCTTAAGACTCTACTGTCACGGCATGGTGAATGCAAGTCTTAAGAGTCAATTGATGGGGCTAGGACCAGGTGACGCGGCGGCCGTGTGTCACGCACCACTGCGCCATGTGGAGCAGGTCGTCCAACCGCATCCGAAGGTGCCCCGGAACGTGGTCGACGAAGGTCGAACCGCTGCGCTCAGCCCGTGGGCCGGCACCCTGCGGGGCGAGCGCAAGAGCCATCAGAACGCGACCGACGAAGTCCCCTGCGGGCAGGTCCCCGTACGCGTCGTCCGTCCCGTCGGCCGCAGGCAGGCCCAGGAGGGGCAGCAGGAGCCGCGCCGTGCCGTTATGGATGTTCACGTCCGGTACGGGGCCGTCGGCGTCGATCTCCTCGGCGTGCAGCGGGTACTGCGGGCAGATGTCCGGCATCTCGCATCCCGGCAGCGGTGTGCGTTGCGTGGCTGCGCTGGCACGCCCGGCATCATCGTCGGCGTCCGTCCACGCGCCGTAGCGCGGCGCGAGCTCGGTGGCGCCGGGGCACCCGCAGGTGACGACGTGAGCGATGGTGATGCCGTGGCCGGGGGTGAAGGTGACGGACACAGGGCGCTCCGGGGGTACGGGCGCGGGAAGCCGCCAGGGGCCTCCCGCGCGGGGATCAGGTGAAGTCGACGACGAATGCGGTGGCGTTGTCCTTGCGGTTCGCCTTGAAGCCGGTGGCGCGGCGGACCAGAGAGGTAGCCGCCTTGCGGGGGGTGGCGTCCGTGAGCGCACTGCCGAGGTCAGCGCCGTTGTCCTCGAACGGCGAGTACACGCCGTCGGAGCACAGCACGAGCCGTCCGGGCCCGTGCGCGCGCACCGTGCCCACCTCGCCGACCTCGTCACCGTGGCGCCGAAGGCTCGACGTGACGTAGTTGCGGTACTGCCAGGGGAAGTTGGTGCGGCCAGCAGCCCGGCACCGCTCAGCCTCGTTGTGGTCGCGGGTGAGCTGCACGGGCGCGCCGCCGAGCGGCTGCCAGTAGGCGCGGGCGTCACCGCACCACGCGATGCGCAGTGCGCCGTCCTCGGCCCGCACACCAACGACCGCCACCGCGCTCGGTGCATCCCACTCGTCGTCCTGGTATCCGTCGTAGTCGGTGGTCGCGCGCACCGCCGCAATGGCCGCTTCGGGATTGTCCGTCTGCGCCGCCACATGCGCGAGGAGACGGGCGTTGTGGCGCGCCCAGGTCCGCACGTCGGGCCGGTCACCGATGCCGTCCAGGAGCGCCCAGGCGCGAACGCCACGATGGGCGGCCGTCGCAGTGGCATCGCACTGGTACAGCCGGGTGCCGATGCGCTGGGCGTGGGCGTACGTGAACACGTGAACTCCAGGGTGTTGTCGGGAACGGGTGGGCCGGTCCCAGGGGCGCGGGACCGGCCGGGTTGGTCAGAGCCAGGCAGGGGCCGGGCTGGCGAACGGCTCGATGCCGGGCGTGCAGCCGTAGGCGTGCGCCGACAGGTCGCGCAGAGCGTTCAGTTCGCCGTATGCGTCGCACAGGACGCAGAAGCCGCCCTGCTTGTCACCGGTCATGTAGAGGTCGACGACACGCAGGCGGTGGGGACGGGTGTCCGGCGTCCGGACGGTGGAGGTGATCAGCTCCGCGGTGCCGAAGAGGGGCGCGGGGGTCGTGGACGCCTTCATGTCGTCTTCCAATCCTTGTTGTGGTGTGCGTCAGGGACTCGTTTCCCTGTCGTCTCTTAAGACACTACATTCGAATGCGTCGCAATGCAAGTCTTAAGAGTCGTTACGGGGTCTTCGTGCGGGGCGCCGGGTGTGTCGGTGTCAGGGGCTGGACAGGGGGCGGCCCCGCGCGGTGCGCGGGGCCGGGGTTGGTCAAGTCGCGGTGCGGGTGACGCGGTAGCGGCGTGCGTCGTGGTTCCCGACCTTGGCCAGCGCGCTCTGTCCGTTGATGGTCTCCTTGCCGCCGAGGGCCTCTGCGTGCTCGCGGGCCACCTGTCGCCAGATGGCGGCGTCGACCTCGGCGGGCTCGCCCAGGAGGGATGCCGCCGTCGCGTCTGCCAGCTCGTCTGCCACGGTGACCACGGTCTCGATGCCGGGGAGGGTGACGGTGATGCCGTTCTCGTTGACGAGGCGGAGCTGGATCACGGGGATTCCTTCCAGAGAATCTCGGCGGGGTTTCCCTCCCGCCCCTTCTGACTCTTAAGACACTACAGATGCGGCATGGGGAATGCAAGTCTTAAGAGTCAAGCGGTGGAGTCTTCGGATGCGTGCCAGGCTTCGGATCTACGCCAAGTACGGCCGCCCAGGGGGCGCAGGGCCCCCAGAGTCGGCGATCGGAACGGCTACGCGGGGTCCTCGACGAAGGACGCGGTAGCGCGGGCCCACGACGCCCGGTCACAGCAAACGCCAGGCTCCGCGACCGCAGAGAACCATGCGCGCCGGAACGCCTGCGCGCGAAGGCCGTCATAGCCGAACTCACTGATGGCCTCGGCCCGCAGCTGCGCCACCTCATACGGGACGACCAGCGCGCCGGTCTCGTGCATCGACATGTACAGCGCGAGGCCTGCGAGGTTGAGCGTGCCCATCTCGATGTCCCTTCGGTGGCGGTCAGATGTGGTCGTGGGCGGCGTCGCCGAAGCCGCGACGGAGGGCCCCGCGGATGCCGGTGCGCTCGGCGTGAAGGTCGGCCAAGTCCTCGGCCAGGACGCTGAGGGTCACGGGGTCGCTCGTGCGATCCCAAACGCCCCTGAAGGTACGGGTGTCGTCCAGATTGCACATCAGGTCATACAGGGATTCGGGGCGGTTGGAGTTGACGCACTCGGTGGCACCCGCGGCGATGAGTTCGCCGGTCAGCCGAGGGGAAAGGGCGGTCCAGGGGGCGTTCCAGTAGAAGGTCAGGGCGCTCACAGCTGTTTCTCCTTGGTGGGCCGACCGGCGGGTCGCTCCGTCATTTTGACTCTTAAGACTCTACGTTCGAGACGGAGCGAATGCAAGTCTTAAGAGTCAATACGGGTAGTTACTTGTGGTCGAGCGTGATCGCCTCGACCAGCGGCATCCCGGAGTAGACACGGCCAGCGACGGTGACGCTGATGCGACGCGGATTCCGCCGGTCACCGGGGCCGAACTGCGCCAGAAGCGGAGCGGCGACAGCGCTCACCCGCGTGCGACCCGGCCCGCCGGTCCAGCTCACGGAGATCTTCTGGCGGTGCTTGCCCTGGCCGGTACGCACGAAGAACTTCACGTCGGGGAAAGCGCGTCGCAGCTCCTTGCGCAGGTACGCGGCCGCGTACTTGGTGGGGATGGCGCAAATCGCCTCGTTCAGCTCGTCCTCACCGGGCACGGGGGTGACGGAAGTGTGCCGGACGTGCACGAGAGGGCCAGGCTTGCCGTCGACGGTGTACAGCTCGTAGCGCCGGGCGGGGCGGCCGAGCAGGGCTGCGGCCGTGCACGGGCGGCATGCGCACGGCTGAACGGTCCACTCGCCATGCGAGGTTGCGTCGGTGCCGTGGTAGGTGACCCGGGTGCCGGCGGGCAGTCGCAGGGCGAGGTAGGCGACGTCGGCAGTGTTCGTGATCACGGGTCCTCCTGAGGCTATGCGTTCGGGCTTGCGCCCTTCGACTCTTAAGACACTACATTCACTGTCAGGGGATTGCAAGTCTTAAGAGTCGCAGGTGATGCGGGTTTCATGGAGGCGACCCAAGGGGCCGCAATGGCGGCCCGGGGTGACGGTCGACCTGGCCAGCTGGCCGGCGTGGGGCGCACCCTGCGGCGCTGGCCTCGGCGATCGGGGGCGGTGGAAGGGGTGAGCCCCCGACCGCCTTTGACTGTACGACTCTTAAAGCTTGCGTTCGGCGTACGGTTCATGTATTGTCTTAAGAGTCGAACCGGGAGGGGTCATGATTCGCCGCAGCCGCACTCTCAACTATGGCCACAAGGGCCGGAATGGCCGCACGTACGACCGGACGGTCAAGCGGATCGCGAAGCGTCGCGAGAGCCGCCAGTGGCGACGCGAAGTGTGAAGGCGGAACTGGATCACCGCCCTCGCAGGCAATGCCGCAGAAGTGCGACGCCCCGTCGCGATGCTCACCAACGGAAGGAACTTACATGATCACTGAACTGCGCCTCATCGACATGGTGAGCGGCTACAAGGTGAGCACGGTCGAGCTTCCGTTCATGATCCCGGTATCTGCCCCCGACGGCGGGGCGGCCTACGAAACCATGGTGTTCGAGCTGTCGGCGGATGGCGCAGTGATTGATGAAGTGGGCATTCGCCGCTACGCGACCCCGGAGGCCGCGCGCAAGGGGCATGCCGACATGGTTCGCAAGGTGACCCTCATTGAGGATGCGTTTGCGTTCTGACCGCGGGCTCAACGTCTCTTAAGACTTGCGTTCTGCGCCATCCGTGCGTATGGTCTTAAGAGTCAAAAGGTTGCAGTCGAACCGAACGGGGAGCGTCTCACATGGCTACCTATTACCGCACCGGTAAGGGATCACACCGCCACGCGTCGGTGCACTGTGCAGACACCCGCCGCTCCATCTTTACCGGTGACCCGGTCGTGATTCCCGCCGCCGTGGCGGGTGGTCGCCGCTCCTGGCGCTGAGCGAGGCGTTGCATGCCCGGATGGTGGCGCGGCTGCCGCGCACCGCCGCTGGGTTGTGCAAGTGCCCATGTGATCTGCCGGCGAATCTTGGGGATCTGGCACGCGAGGGACTGTGGCCCCCAGGGAGGGGCTGGTTCGGTGCTGCTCCCGGTGCAGGGTCGGCTGTGCCGTCGGGGCTTGTGGTTGTTGGTGTCGGTGGCGCGCCCGTCCGGTTGTCTCTTATGGCTTGCGTGTACCGCCCTCGACCTGTATAGTTTTAAGAGTCAGGCAGGGAGTGGGGGATGGCCTCCTCGGTTCTTGGTTGGCTTGGTCCGTAGCTCAGTTGGTAGAGCGGCTCCACTTGTGGGTGTGCAGGGGTTCGAGTCCCCTCGGATCGCTGGTCGTCAGGGTGTGGGCGGAGCGCCGGTAAGGCCGAACCGTCTCCCTGACGCCGTGTCGGACCCGGGTGCCTGATCAGCGTCCCGGGTTGAAGGAGGGGTAGCTCCCCTCTGGAGCTGCTGGCTTGCACGGCCCCCTTGCCGGGGGCCCGGTCGGGTTCGAATCCCGTCGGCTCACTGGTCCCGCTGCCCTGCCCCCCCCGGGGTGGCGGGACCGCACGCCGGGCCCTCCCTTCCCTTCGGGGGCCCGGCGCCACCTGCCGGGGGCGGGACAGGCGAACGCGCGGCCCAGGGCCGTGCACCGACGCGTCCCGCACCGTAGGCCGGGTGGTTTGTAGGGCTGTTGCGCCGTGGTGGGTGCGCAGGGGTGATGGTCCCTTGACCGGGACGCGATCGCCGACCTCCCGTCCGTTTCCCGAGGTCTGGTACTTCGGGAAACGGACGGCTGCCTGGTGGCGTGAGGTGCTCGGCCGCTCACCCGTGGCCGTTCACTCTTGGCGCGTGCCGGCGGGCTGGCTCCTGTCGTCCAACGGAGAGGGCACCGGACTACGAATCCGGGAATCGGGGTTCGAATCCCCGTGGGAGCACTCAACCCAGATGCTGGGCTGTTGCGCCGATTCGGTGCGCAGGGGTGATGGTCCCGCCGGGACGTGATCGCCGACCTCCCCTCCGCCCCCGCGGGTTGCGCCTGCAGAGGGCGGGTGTGGCGCGGTTGCGGCCGCGGGCGGCTCTCAGCTGACCTGCCCGGCCGTCCTTATGACCACCGGCCGGCTGGTTGGTGCCGGGGGTTGTCAGTGGTCGCCCGTAGCGTGGGAGGCGTGGGTTCGAGAGGGTCGGGCCCGGTCTGCGGGAGGAGCGGCGGATGGGACGTATCAGCATCGACCGTGAGGCTCTGGGCCGCCTTCTGCCGGATGGCCAGGGCGCGGGCGCCTCGTCGTATCAGCAGGCGTTCAACGACCTCGCAGGCACGCACCGGGGCCGGCCGGTGGGGGAGATTCTCCCTGCGCTGCGCCGGGCCGCCGATCGCGCTCTGCTCGGATTTACTCCGGCCGACCTGCGGGAGCAGGCCGTTGCGATCAGCAGCGGAGAGCCCTACGAACTGCGGGTGACGCTCACCTGAAGGCCCGGCGCCGGTTCTTGCGTGAGAGGTATGCGTCCGGTGCTCCGCTCGTACCCTCGTTCGCCGGCGTCCGTCAGCGTCCGGCCGTGTCCGGAGGTGAGCGGGCCCGGGGCGCCACGTCCGGGTGCGTCCCGCCTGGCATCTTCCTGCCTCGTGCCGTCGTCGCGTTGCACCGGCGCCCGGCTACGCCTGCGGGCGGCAGCGGCGTATCGGCACCTTGAGCGGAGCCAGGCGAGCGCGGCCGGACGACCGGCCGGTCGGCCCCGCCGGCCGCCCGGCCCGGGGCCAACGGCCCCGGCCCGCACCGGAGGCCGCCGGGCCCGGCAGGGCCCGGCCTCAGCCCGCCCGGCGCCCCCGAAGGGGGCCGCCCCCTGCCGGCCAACGGCCGGCCCGTTGTCTTCCCGGGTGCGCTGAGTGGCCTATGGGCAACCGGAAACCGCACGACGCGGACTCCGGTTGCTTGTGGGCAACTCGCCCTGGGCCGGGCCGGTCTGCCTGTCGCTGCGCACCGCCCGCGGCCCGGCGCTTTCGCTGTCCTGGGTCCGCCGCCTTGCCCGGCCGGGAGCAGCGGGCTCCGTCGGTCGGCGGACGGCTCGCGGGTCTTCTGCTGCTCGCGGCCGGCTGCGGTGGAGTCCGGGCCGTTGGTGTTCTCCGGCGTGCCAGGGTGACGTCGCCGGTCCTGTCCGGTGCGGGGTGTTCGGCCGGTCGCTGCGCTGGCGCTGTGGGGTTGGTCAGCCGGGCAGGGTGATGCCGAGGGCGGCGGCTCGGGCGTGGACGGCGGTGGGGGTCTCGCCGCCTCGTAGCCGGCGGGCCGTGGTCTGGCCGTCGAGCACGATGTCGAGGGCGGGCAGTGCGATGTGCAGGCGCCGGCAGGCGGCGGCGGTGGCGGCACCCTCGGCGCCGAGGGCTTTGATCCATGCCTCCGTCTCGTGGGGCCACATCCTCAGTTCGGCCCAGGCGGCGGCCTGGGCCCGCAGGACGGATGACCGCATGCGTGGCGCCCGGGCCCGCAGGACGCCGTAGATGTGGTCCTGCAGCGCCCGGAGGTTGTGGCGCCGGCCTGCGCGGGCGGGCCGGGGCGCAGGGACTGGGCGCCGGCGGACGGAGGCCAGTTCGGCGCCCAGGTCGAGGCCCTCGCGCGCGGCGATCGCCTCCGCGCTGGCCGCGCGCGGCTGTTCGGCGGGGGCGAGGTAGTCGTAGATGGCCTGCAGCTCGGGGTCGGTGTAACGCGCAGGGGACATGGGCGTCTCCAAGGGTGGTGGCGGGATGCGGGCATGCGAAAGGCCCCGTACGCACAGGGCGTCGGGGCCTTCGCGGAGGGGCCGGCGAGGTGCCGCCGGACATGAAAAAGGGGCGGCGTCAGCCACCCCATAGGCGGAGTGGGTTCACACCCCGCACAACAGCGGCCAGCGTAGCCGCGCAACTCGCCACGTGGGGCCAACTCGCTTGAATCCGCAGGCCGGTACTCACCGAAGCGGCCCCGCGGCCGCTGGCATCCGCGGGGCCGGGCAGGTCACCGGCGAGGCCGGCGCCGTCCACCAGGCGCGGGTCGGCGGGTGAGCGCAGATCGGCGCCGCCGCCGGGGACGCCGATCTGCGCTCACCCCCGGCTCCCCGGCTCCCCGGCTCCCGGCTCCCGGCTCCCGGCTCCCGGCTCCCGGCTCCCGGCCCCCGGCGGCCGCTCAGCCGCGCGCTGCGCCCGGGGAACGCCTGTTCCGGTACCTCGGGTCCGACGGGGCGTTGTTGGGCCGTGACGGGGCTGCAGGGCGTGCGCAGGGGCGCAACGCGCTCAAGGAGGGGCGGCGGTGGCCGGGGGCGCCTCCTCGACCGCTCGTGCGCTGCTCCGATGCTCCTCCGAGCCCGCATCTGCCACAGGTCGCACTCTTCGACGGGGCTGGGAAGGGAAATAGCAAGCGAAATGAAGCCGGAATTCAGAAGCATTTCCGCGACGGAATTGGCAGAGAGGGTGACGGGAATTCGGTACCGATGCGGTGGGCCGGCGGGCCCGGGCCGTTCGGCGACCGTCACGCGAGGCCGCCCCGCTGCTCCCGGTGCGCGCCGGCATCCGCTGCCGCTCCCACCCGCCCGCGGGCAGGTGTGCGACTCCTCCCGGTACGTCTCTTAAGACTTGCTAGTCCCGCATGCGGTATGTATTGTCTTAAGAGACGAAAGCGGGTGCGGTTCATGTGGCCGCAGTGAGGGGTGTGTTCGATGAAGCGCAACAAGCCGATCGTGAAGCGCCGGAAGGCGGGGACGCAGATGCAGCGCCGCTCGGCCTACCGGTTCGACGACCAGAGCACCAGCTACTGGGCGCTCGCGGTGCGGCAGTCCTTCGTAGGCGTGCGGGAGAACGTGCTGGACATGACCGGTGCCGTGCCCGCCGGGGACTTCTCGGACCTCCCGGAAGACCCGCGCATGCGCGGCGGCCTGCTGCGCTGGCGGCTTCAGCGGGACGGCAGGACGGAGTACGTCTATGGCCGCCAGCAGTGGAGCCGGGACGGAGGGTTCAGGCGCGACACCCTGCCCCTCTCCCCGGACGTGTTCCACGTCTTCACCGCCAGCCGCAGGGCCTGCACGCGAGGCAGCAGGTGCCCGCTGACCTTCTACCTCCTCTCGGACTCCGACATCGAGGTGCCGCGCCACCACCCGGACCGCTGCCCCATGAACGTCCTCGACGACGGCACGCCCTGGCGCCTGGCAGGCCGCGTCGTGCCTGACGGGGCCTTCATCTGCTGACCCACCCGCCCGGGCCCCAGTAGGGCCCGGGCTCCGTCCCACCGCCCGGATGCCCCGCCGACAGCCCCCGGCTGCCCGGCAGATGACAGGAGACCCCCTTGCCCGAGCCGATGACCGCAGCACGCCTTGCTGCTCTCGAATCCGCCGTCGAGAACACCGGATCGTTGCCCGCCTTGCAGCTGCGGGAACTGCTCGACGAGCTGAAGCGTGCCCGCTGCGAGGCGGACGAGCAGTACACGGAAGCCGACTACTGGCGGGAGAGCTACCGGCTCGCCAAGGGGCTGAGCTTCGATGAGATCGGCGCCATCATCGCCGTCCGGGACGCCTCCAGGGCCCACCCCCGCCCCTGCCGCTTCCCGCACGAAGCCTGCTGCTGCGAGGACCTGCACTGACACTCCCGCCAACGGCCCGCCCGCCGCTGCGCTCCTCGCCCGCGCGGGGCAAGGGCTCAACTGGCGCCGGGGCCAACGGCTCCCGGCCCGCACCCGCCCCCCCCGGGCCCCGACAGGGGCCCGGCCCCACCACAGCCGGCGCCCCCGACAGGGGGCCGCCCCACGCCGGCCAACGGCCGGCCCGCGTGCGCTCGTCTGGCCCGTACGGTCGGCCACCTCCTGCCGGCACCCGGGCCGAACCGCGCCCGCGACGTCGTCCCCACGCCCCTCGGCAGTCAGCCGCTGCTGCTCCTCGCCGTTGTGCCGGATCGCTGTCCGCCCTGCTGTGCGCTGGTCTGGTCAGCGGTCGGTCTCTGTGTCCGGCCGGGTGTGTGCGGTGTACGCGGCGAGCTCGGCACGCAGGTTGCGCCCCGTGCCGGCCGCCGACTGCGCCAGCTCCTGGAGCTCGTCGTCGGTGAGGGCATCGACCCATGCGGTCATCCGCCGGTGGGCGGCTTCCTCCTCGTCGTGCAACTGCTGGTCGTACCAGTCGCGTTCGGGACCGGTGAGCCAGGGCCGGGCGGCTTCGTCCTGCTGGCGCCGCTCCTCGGCGCGCTCGGCGATGTCGCACGGATATACCGCCGGCGGCCGCGGCCCGGCCAGGATCCGCCGGCGGGCGGCGAGCAGCGCGCCGGCGGCGTCCTCGCCCGCTCCGCAGGCCTCCGCGAAGCCGGCCAGGAGCTGCTCACCGGGCAGACGCCGGCCGGTCAGGGCGTTGTGCAGCGCGCTGCGGGAGAACCGGCCCCCGCCCCGGGCGGTCAGCTCGTCCAGGGTGGGCTCGCCGGCGGCGGTGCGCATGCAGCGCATGGCCCGGGCCAGCCCGGCCCCGGTGGTGACCCGGCCCGGCAGGTACGGGACAGGCCGGCCTGCCGGCGGCGGCCGGCGGACGGCGGCCACCGCTGCTTCCTGCAACCGCACGAGGGCCTGTTCGCCCGGCATCCGCTGCAGGCGTGCGGCGGCCTCCTCGTCGGTTGCCGCACGGGCGTGGGCGGCGGCGCGCGCACCGCCCAGGAACGCCAGGACGGTGCGCCGGGAGGGCGGGCTGCTGCCGTTGAGGGCCTGGCGCAGGGTGTAGGCGGAGACGGGCATGTCGGCCCTGGCCGTCCAGGTGGCGAGGCTGAGGAAGGTCATGCGCCCCTTCGCGGCGCGCAACCGGCCCCGCAGCACGGCCAGTTCCTCCGGCTCGGCCGGCGGCCGGGCGCGGCGGCCGGGGCCGGACGGGCAGGTCACCCGCGGCTGCCGGAGGTGAGCGCGGTGAGCAGGCGGCCCGCGCGGCCGGGCAGCAGCAGGAGGCCGGCCGCCGCGGTGAACGCGGTCAGGACGGCGGGGATGGGGCGTTCGAGGACGGCGAGCACGGTCACCGCGGCGATGGCGGCGATGACGACGGCCGCCTCGCCGGCGCTCAGACGCGTGGATGCGACGGGGGCCGGTTCGGCGCCGGCGTGCTGGGCGGGAGGGGGAGCGGCCATGGCGGTTCTCCTGAGTGTTGTCGGGCAGGGTGGGGCCGAGCGGGTCCTGCGAGGAACGCGGGCCCGGCGCGGTGAGCCGATGGTGGCAGCGCCTGTGTCACCCGCGCGAGCGGATCAGCCGGCAGCCCGAAGCCGACGCCGTCTCGGGCGCTTCGGCAAGCCCCAGCTCAGGGCCAGAAGCGTGCAAGGCCCGTCCACGCCTGCCGTAGCCGCAGATGCCGGGCCCCGCGGCTGCCTTCGAATGCCGGCAGGTGGTCAGGCGTAGCGGAGGCGGGCGGTGAAGGTTCGCAGCGCGGCGAGCTCACCGGCCGGCACATCGCACAGGCCCTTGTTGTCGTCCCTGCTCCCGCGCACAGCGCATCCTGATCCACTCGTCCAGCTGGCGCCGCTCCTCGGCTGCCTCGGCCTCGCGGGGCCGAGGCCCCGGCGGCGCTGCGGCGAAGGTGCCGGCGATCTGGTTGCGTAACCTCAGCAGCTCCCGGGCAGTGCGGTCGCTGGTGCGGCAGACCGCCAGGAACGCGCTCAGCTGCGCGGCGTTGGGCAGCCGTTGCCCGCGCAGGACCGCGGACAGTGTGGACCGGGGAAGCAGCCCGCCGGCTTGCGGCGCGTTCTGCAGGGCCCGCAGGGAGGGAGCGCCGGCATCGCTGCGGATGCGGCGCATGGCCGCGGCGAGGCCCTGGTGTGTGGTGATGCGCCCGGGGGAGTAGGGCCGCAGGCGGCGCGGCACCGAGCCGGCCCGCGCCGCCGCCTTCTGAGCCGCGGCAAGCAGCTGTCCCGCCTCGTCCCGGTCGCCTCCCGCGCCGGCGGCGTACGCGCAGACCGTGCGCCAGGTGGGCAGCCGGCCATCGACGGCCCGCCGCAGCGTGCACGGATGGACGGCAATGCCCAGGCCGGTGGCCGCGGCGGCCAGCTGCTTGTAGGTGTGCCGGCCCTTGTGGCGCAGCAGCCAGTCGACGAGATGGCGCAGTTCCTCGGTGGCGCCGGCCAGGCCGGCGCCAAGGCGGTGCGTCAACTCAAGCCCTGCCCGGTCGAGCTGCAACCGCCCGGCCCGGCGGGACGCGGCAGCAGCAGCGCGGCCGCGGCCACACCGAGACCGATCAAGGCCGCGGGGACGGGCAGGTGCGCGAGGGTGAGCGCCGTGTCGGCGCCCACGACGGTGACCACGACCGCGGCTTCGGCCGCGCCGAGCCGGCTACCCGGCCCGGCGCAGCACACAGGGCCGGCGGCGGGCCCGGGCCGGGCGCCCTCGTAGGGCTCGGGGACAGTCGGAGTGGACATGGCGGACCTCCGGGCCGGGTGCGGGACGCCGCGGCGGCCGCAGACGGCACGCGCGGATATCTCCCCTTCGGCGGCCAGGAGTTGGCCGCCGGGGGGACGTGCCGATGGTGGCAGTGCAGCGCCCCGCGATCCAGCGCACCGGCCCGCTGCCGACGAGTGACGTGACATGCGCGCCGCGGGAGTCGTTGCTGGTCACCGGCCGCAGGCGAGCAAATGGTGTCCCACCGCCCGCGCCACGCCCCACCGCCCGCGCCGAGGCCCTGCCGGCCCGGCGCGCCGCAGCACCCGGCGACCGCGATCGTGCCCAGGAGGCCCCGCCGCCCCCGTGCCGCCGCACCGGGAGGGCGCCGTGGCGCGGAAAACCTCGCGGGCACAAGGAGTTGATGCACAGGCGGCCCAGCCACGCGGAGGCCCCACGCTCCTGATCTCCGACGGCCATGAGCGTTGACGTGCGCTGATCGTGCTGTGCGGACATGGCCGCCCCGGGGGTTGATGCTTTCCTGTCCCCTGCCCGGTTGCTGGCGGTCCAGCGCGGGTGCGAAGGTCCTGGCAGTTCCCTTCGACATCGCGGACTTCTCCACCAGCGGCGACCGGAACACACCAGGCGCCCGACGTGTGGCAGCGCACGGCGCCACGGAAGGGCCGGCCCGATACGGGCCGGCCCGCACCGGCCCACGAGGGCCCCGACAGGGGCCCGGCCCCACCACAGCCGGCGCCCCCGAAGGGGGCCGCCCCACGCCGGCCAACGGCCGGCCCCGCCGCTCCTCCTCGCCCACCCCCTGCGGTCCGCCTCCTCCCGCCGGTCCCCGGGCCCGAGCCTCACCGGCGACATCGGGCGGGGCGCTCCCGCCCCGCCCGCTTGCGCCACCAACCAGGCCGGCCCGGGGCCGCCTACGCCGGCAGCCGGCCTCTGCTGCTCCTCGCCGCCCTGCAGACCCGCTGTCCGACCCCGCTGCGCGCACTACCGTGGCGCCCCGCTGCTGCGCGCAGCGCGAAGCAGGCCGCCGGGGAGTCGAGGTGGTAGCTGTGCCGTGGACGGACCCGCGGATCAGCCGGCGGCGCGGGAGCGGGGCGGCCGGTAGACGGTGGTGGTGGGGGCCAGGGGCAGGTCGCGGCGGATGCGGGTGCGGGGGACGAAGTAGCGCTCCCGGGTGAAGGTCACACCTTCGAGGGCACCGTCCTTGTAGACGGGGCCCACCAGCCGGCCGCGCTCGTCGCGGATCCCGATCCGTACGCCCGGCTTCCAGTGCGCGCGCCGCCACGTGCCCCACGTGAGCGGCCTCCGAGAGCCCGCAGGCTCGGGGCCGGGCTCGGGGGGATGTTCGGGTGGTGGGGTGAAGTCCAGGGCGCGTACGTGGTGCCAGGCACCGTTTCGGCCGGCCTCGCTGCGCGCGATGCGGGCCAGGGTGCTGCGCGCCTCCGGCCGGCCGCCGGCCTCGGGAAGGGCCGGCGGCTCCGTCCAGCGCGCGAACGCCAACTGGGCGGCGTACCCGTACAGCACACGTCCGCCGGCGTGGTCGCCGTACGCGGCGGGCTGCAGCATCACCGACCGGCGGCCGACGGCGTCGTAAGCGGCCAGCAGCAGGAACCCGGTCGTGGTGTCCAGCGACCCGTCCGGGCGGGCGGCCAGCAGACCGCCGAGGATCGCGGGCTGACGGCCGAGGCAGCCGCCGGCCTCGATCAGCTCGGCGAGCTCGGCGTCATCCGCCTGCGCGGCGGCCAGCGGCACGGGCTCGTGAACCACCAGCGACCACGGCGCCGGCAGCCGCAGCGCCGCACGCGTCTCCTTGTCCAGGGGCGCGGTGGTGACCACATCGAAGGCCAGGGGAGCGGGGATGAAGTGCGCGGCGGCCAGGTAGGCGGCCGTCCCGCTCAACGCGGTCACCATCCGCTGGAACTGCTGCTGCGCCCCGCCGCCATACCCGTCGTCGCGGAAGTCGCCGGCCGACAACAGCCCGGAACGCAGCGCCCCGACGTCGGCCGGCACCAGGCCGGTCAGGTCCTCCGGCAGCGGGCGGTGGATCCGCGCGTACCGCGCTTCGCGCTCCCATGCCTCCTGCTGCGTGCGCAAGGCCACCGCGGCGACGTCGACGACGTCGCCCTCCGCATCCTGGAGGGCAAGGACGATCTTGGAGTCGTGCGGCAGCTCCTCCCACACCACGCCGTGCTCGGCCGCCAGTTGCTCGGCGGCGCCGCACTCGACGACCACCCGCTGCCACAGCTCGCCCAGTGGCCGGTCCCAGGGCCCCTCACCGTCGCCGAGGAGGAACTGCTTCCACCGGCCCTCGCGCAGGTCCGAGAATGTGAACCCGCCGGCGCCCCCACCGGTGCCCGGGGCAGGCGGGCGCGCGAACGCGGTATCGAGGAGGGCCTGCACACTCACCCCCCGCCCAACGACCCACGCCCCGCCAGGTCACCACCACCCTCCCCCGAAGGACCCAACCACCCGGGAGCCAACGGCTCCCGGCCCGCACCCGCCCACCCGGGCCCCGACAGGGGCCCGGCCCCCACCACAGCCGGCGCCCCGAAGGGGGCCGCCCACCGCCGGCCAACGGCCGGCCCCGCCGCTGCTCCTCCTCGCTCCCGGATCTCGCCCCGCCGTGCGCATGTCCAGGAGCCTGCCGTCGATCTGCTGCGCCCCACCGTTCCTATTCGTCTCTTAAGGCTTGCTATGTTCGCAATGTCGATGTAGTGTCTTAAGAGTCAAAAGAGCCGGAAGGAATGCCATGCGCCTGAGCGTCACCGTCACCCCCGACGACATCAAGCCCGACAGCAAGTGGGCCCTCATCCAGGGCCTCGACACCATCGGCGTGGTGGAGCGCTACGACTGGCCGGCCGGCAGCAGGTTCGCCGGCACCCCCTTCGAGCTGTGGACCCCGGGCAGCCCCAAGACCCCTGTGCCCCGGTTCGCCACCCTGGATGAGGCCACCGCGGCCGCCGACGAACTCGCCGAGCAGCGCGCCCGCAACAGCCGCCTGAAGCCCTTCGAGGTGCTCCGCGAGACCTACCGCGGCAGCGAGATCACCATCACCTTCACCCCGGCCACCGCCAGCGGCCGCCAGCGTCGCGCCGCCCACCACACCGCCACCCTCGACGGCCGGCCCGTCGACTGCCCGGCGGGCCCTGTGGAGACCGTCGCCAAGAAGCTGCGCAAGGACATCGACATCCAGCACGCCGACGAGGAACTGCTGCCCAAGCTGCGCCCCCTCATCGACTCCCTCCCGAACGTGGCGGGCATGCCGGGCTGGGACGACGGCGCCGCCCCGAAGGTCGGCGACGTCGCGTACGTCTGGGCGCGCGGGATGTGCCGCCGGGGCCTGGTCGTCGACGTCGCCAGGACCCGCGCCACGGTGGCCTACGTGACCGCCACGAACCCCACCCGCGTGCACCGCAAGGCCGACAAGTTCGACGAGCTGGTCGCCGGCTGACCGACCCGCCCCTCCGGCCCGGGCCCCGACAGGGGCCCGGCCCCGGCCCCAACGGCGCCCCCGACAGGGGCCGCCCCACCGCCGGCCAACGGCCGGCCCGCCTCGCTTCCACTCCCGGCCACGCCCCGGCACCGGCAGGGCACAGCCCTTGCTCGCGAAAGGACCGCATGTACTGCCACTGCCTGATCTGCGGTGACCACTACCGCCTCGACCCCGCTTCACCCACTCCTGAGCTCTGCCCCGACTGCACCGAACGCCGCGACTGACTGCCCGCCGCTCGCCGTGGCCCCGTCCACCGACGCCGCCGGCCCTGCTGCTCCCCGACTTCTAGAAGGCCCCATGCCCGCCTGTACGACCTCCGCCCACCGCCCGTTTTGGGTCGTGGCCCAACGCCGGTGCAATCACTCGGCGTTCAACGGCTACCGGCGCACCCCCTCGCTCTACTCCCGGATCGAGTGCACCGCCCCCGGCTGCACCGCGGCCTGGCGGACGAAGGCCGCCTACGTCGACGAGGTGCCCGACGCCCGCCAGTAGCTGACCCGGCCACCGGCAGCGCCTCGCTGCCGCCTGTCCTCCTGGCGGTCCGCTGACGGGCCTGCCAGCACGTCGCCGACGTCGTCCTGGCGCTCATCGCCGCGCCCGCTCGACTGCGCCCTGCCGTTCGCCGGCCGACGAGGCCGCCGGCGGCCGCTGGCCGAACGGAGAAGTGGCCGGAACGGCCCCAGCCTGGCAGCCCAGGCCCGTACGCTCGACCTATCACCCCGCACCCGACGAGGAGCCCCTTATGACCGCCCAGGACCCCCGCATCACCTCCGGCACGTTCCTTCGAGGAGGGGAGGACAAGACCACCTCCGAGATTGACCTGTCGTCGCTCCTGGCCGCCGCTGCCGAGGCAACCGACGTTCGTACCAACCGCGTGCTCATGGTCGACCTCGACCCGCAGCGCTCTGACGAGGACTGGACGCCGGTCCTGATCGACACCCCCGGCTGCTTCCACGACCTCCCCCAGGCGACGCCGGACGACTCCCTGCCGCCCTTGCCGCTGCCGGGCCCGATCTACCCGAACGCAGGCTGACCCACGGCGCGCAGGCCACCGCTGCGCCCCACGGCCGCAACGAGTACCAGGAAGCATGAGCACCGACCATCACCACGCCCACGGCGCAGAAGACGACCACCGCCGTCAGTTCGTCGCTCGCGCCCAACAGCGCCCGGCGCCACCAACCCGCTCCGGACACTGACGAGGCGCAGCTGGCCGAGCTGTACGACGCGGCCCTCGATGACTGCCGCGCCTGTCAGGAATGTCTTCTCGCCCCCGCTGCCCACGGCCGGCCAGGGCGGCCGCAGGCTCAGGAGCCGATCGCCGCGGCCTGCGCCAAGCCGCGGAAGACGCCGGCTCGCCAGATCACGCCGGTCGTCGTCACCTGCGCCGACAGTGCCTCGTACGCCGCGAGCGGACCCACCAGGCGCTTTTGCTCCTCCTCGTCGAGCCGGTACCGGGGCGGCGTGATCCCCGGGTTCTCATCCCGCCACGCACGCAGCGCCTGAATCGCCGGCCACGACGTCCACCAGCACGCAGCCACGGCCTGAGCGGCCAGCGAGGCGTCCAGCCGCGCGGAGATCCGCTCCGGGAAGCCGCCCGGCCCGCTGTCGCGAGACCCGGGCCAACGGCCCTGGTCCCACGCTTCCTCGGGCGCCGGATCCCACACCCGCTCCCACCCGCGCACCCGCAGTTCCTCGCGCACCCCGTACGCCACCAGCGCGTCACGTACGTCCAGCAGTTCACCAGCCGCCCGCAGCCGGCGCACCTCGCTGCGCCAGGCCGCCCGTACCGCCGCGGCCTGAGTCCGCGTCAACCCCCGCGTAAGCCAACGGTTCCCCTCCGCCGACAACCGTGCCGCCCGCTGCTCCTGTGCGCTCACCGCGTTAGCAACTCGCTGCCGCACCCCTTCCTCCACCGCAATCAACACCGGATGCGCCGCACGCTCAACCATGGCTCCCCTGCCGGGCGTTCGTATCTTGCAAGACTCGCCGAACCCTAGAGCTGGCCAGCCCCCGCCGCGCCGCAGACACCCGAGCCCGAGGCACCCAACGGGCGCCTCATCGCGCCCGCATAAAGAAAACAGCAACCAAATACCGAACCACCTCCTGAAATTCCAGCCCCCAAAGAAGCACCCCACACAACAAACCGAATCACATATCAATAGAACGGCGCGAGAATTCACAACGACGCCCACCACTCCCGCAAATACACCCACACCAAGCCGCCCCACATAAACCCCTCAGAGCCAGAATATGAACCGACGCAACACCCGAATAGCCAACACGAAAGCCGCCCCGCAAGCGACACAATTCCGAGCGCACGAAATTCAAACAGGGCACCCTTCAACTCGCCGCACAAACCCACCAGGCCCCCGCGGCCAACGGCCGCTCAACTGTGGCCGCACTACCAGAACTTCGTATATTGCAAGACTCGCAAACCAGGCCACCCACCCCCCTCCACACCTCCCAGCCCACACAGCGCCAACGGCGCCCCCACAGCCACCACCAGGGCCGACAGGCCCAACCCCCCACCTCACAACCCCTCCACGCCCCACAGCCGGCCCGACAGGGCCGAGCCCCACCACCCCACCGCCCGGAACGGGCGAACCACCAACAACCCACCAAACACACAAAACTGACGAACCAACAAAAACCAGGGCCCCGACAGGGGCCCCAAAATTCCGAAGGAATTTCAAACAACACCAAAGCAAGAATTCCTCCAGCGGAGGAATTCAAGCCGCAAAACAAGGCCCCCAACGGGGGCCGACATAAACCCACCAAGAATTCCCCAACGGGGAATTCCAGGGGCCTTTATTGGGCCGAAAGGCCCAATTCAAAGCCATTTATGGCTCCGCCCCCCATGCCGCTCAAGGAATCCTATGCAAGACCTTAGGATTGCCGTCGGGGGGCGTCAACGGAGGCTCCCGGCCGCGTCGGCCGGATC
>NZ_JBEYVM010000020.1:0-147941 GCF_040643995.1 Streptomyces sp. NPDC047049
CGGGGCGTTACGGTGGGACACGAGGGCCTCCTGCACTCGGCGGTAGATGTCGCAATCCCCACCGAGCCAGAAGGCCCTCACCTCGTTCAAGCACCACGAAGGCGCATGTCGCCTGTCACCAACGTGCCGGGACAGCACAGCTAGGGCCTGTCTAGACAGGCCCTAGGAACGCCTCAGGGTGTGTGCCTCGGCGTCATAGCGGTCCGTGCGCGCGGGATCCGCCGTGGCCAGCGCCTTCGTGAGCGGCATCCCGGTGCGGCCGGCGAGCGCCAGCCGTTCCCGGACCTCGCGCGGGGTACGCGGGCGGTAGCCGGGCCCCGTACCGCAGCAGCCGCCGTGGAAGGTCAGCCCCGCACGCAGGACGGCCTCCAGGGCGCGCCAGCCCGCTGTGTCGCGCCGCTTGGGGACCGCGAGGTCGGCACCGGCGTCGATCAGTTCGGCGCGGCACTGCGGGCAGCGCCCCGGCCCCCGTGAGGTTGCCGTCTTCTTCCACGCGGCCCGGCAGTCCAGGCACACGAAGTGCATCCGGCTGCTGTAAAAACACATCCGCGCAGCGTACGGCTGGTGACAAGGCCGTACCGAGCCAATTAGGGTGCGCCGACATACTCCGCGATGGATTGGATGGGGAGGCACGCGTGCCCACGACCGAGAGCGCCGACAACGACCAGTTGTTCGTGCTGACGGCGGTGCTGCTGACGCCCGCGCAGTTCCCGAGCGTGCTCGGCGACGACTACCCCGAGGTGTGTGCGGGCCTCGGCCTCGAACCGTTCGCGGAGGGCTACGGGCTGGTCCTCGGTCAGGACAGTGACGGCGCACGCTGGACCGTGGCGACGGAGGATGTGTCGCTGGTGGCCTGTGCGATCGCGGCCTGGGACTGCGGGATGGAGTACGACCTCTCCCCCGGGGAGCACAGCATCGTCGGGGCGCTTCCCGGCTGGCCGCTCTCGCTCGCGGTGGCGGCGCCGGGTGTGCCGCAGCCGCACGATCCGGAGCCGCAGGAGGGCGACCCGGCGCCGCTCGCGCCGCCGGATGCCGAGGAGTGGGGGCCTGCGCAACGGCGGCTCGGGGCGGACGAGATCGCCATGCAGTGGGCGGCGTGGCGCGAGCAGGTGGATGACGAGGACACCTTCGCCGAGCCGGGGGATCCTGCCCACGAGGGCGTGCGGAGGGTGCTGGAGGAGGCGCGCGGCTATGTGAGCGAGCCGCCGCCGCCCGGGCGGGTGCGGTCGTCGTTCGCGGCCGGTGAGGCGCGGACCCTGCGGGTCGACGGCCCCGGCTGGAGCATGGTCGCGCGCACCGATGACATTGCGTTCGTGCTGCTGGACGACGAACCGGGTGAGGTGCATCCGGTGGGGCGGGGGCCCGCGCTTCCCGCGCTGCTGTCGTCGCTCGACGAGTTGGCGGTACGGCCGGTCTGAGGCGGGCTGCTCCGGCGGACCGTTGCGCGCGGGGACGGGCGGGGAGGGCTGGTCGGGCGCGACCGTACGACAGGAGACCGCGGGGCGGGCCAGGGCCTGTTCCCCCCTCCCGCCAGGGCCCGTGAGCCCGCCCGGTCAGCGGCCGATCTGCTTGCGGCTGACGCGGCGGAGCCGGCGCCGTTGGGAGGGGTCGAGCGTCAGATACGCGACGGCCGGGACCCCGACCATGACCAAGAGGGCCGCCCAGAAGGGCAGCAGCCACAGCAGGATCACTCCCACCGCGACGCCGCCGACCGCGACCTTCGCCTGTGTGGACATCCTTCACGCCCCTTCCGCGGCGTACGCCGCGCTCTGTGTACTCCATTGAACGCCGTTTTCGCGCAACAGGTTCCAGGTATCCGCGTGCCGTCCTGTACTCTCGGGCGCTTCAGGCGCCAGTAGTCAAACTTGAGGAGTCCTGATCCAGTGACACCACTCGCGGCGATCACACCCGCTCGGCTCTCCGCTCTGTCCCGCTGTGCAGCGGTTTTCCTGCCGTCGGATCCGCCACGTGCCGGGCGGGTGGCCTTCTGGCGTCCCGATGGCGCACCCGTGGAAGAGGCAGGCGGCGCGGACGGGGCGACGGGCGGGGACGGCGGGGCGCCGGACGGGGACGGCCGCACCAGGGACGGGGAGGCCTGGGTGACGGAGCAGCTGGAGGTGGTCCTGCCGGACGAGGACGAGGACGGTGGGGTGTCCCTGTGCGAGGTACCGGCGCTCGTCCTGACGGTTGCCGAGGCGGTGCCGGTGCTATCCCGCGCGCGGGCCGCGCGGGGCACCCATCCGGCCGCCGCCTTCTGGGGGGCCGCGGCGGTGCTGGCGCTGCAGCTCGCGGCGCGCGGCCGGCTGCTGCCGGGGGTGAGTCCCGACGGGTATGACGCCTGGCGGCTGGGTCCGCTCGATCCGGTGGACATCGAGCGGCTGCGCGATCTCGCCGCCGCCATGCCGCCGTACGCCCACGCCGTCCCGCTGCCGGATTCCGCACCGCCGGCGCTGCCGGACCCCGAGCGGCAGGTCCGCGCCTTCCTCGACGCGGTGGCGGACGGGCTGCCGCGCTCCCCCGCGGCGGCGCTGGTCACCGGAGCGCCGGCCTTCGCGGTGCCGGCGCCCCAGCAGATCCCCGAACAGCGCGCCTGGGCCGCCGAGGTCGCCGCGGGGCATGACGCGGGCGTACGGATCTCGCTGCGGGTGGAGGTACGGGGCACGGAGGCGGCGGGAAGCACCGAGACCTCGGCGGCCACCGAGACCACCCAGGCCACCCAAGCCACCCCGGTCGCCGGTACCGCGGAGCCCACGGCCGCCGGCATCGCCTTCACCGCCGTGCTCCAGCTGCACAGCCTCACCGACCCGACGCTGGTCGCCGATGCCGCCGCGGTGTGGGCGGGGGCGTCGCCCGCCGGGCAGGCCTTCGGGTCGCAGGCGCGGATGGACACGCTGCTGGCGTTGCGTCGTGCGGCGGATGTCTGGGCGCCGCTCACCCCGTTGCTGTCCGCCGCGGTGCCCGGGGCGCTGGAGCTGGCCGAGGAAGAAGTCGCCGAACTGCTCGGCCCGGCCGGCCGTGCGCTGGCCGCCGCCGGGGTGCAGGTGCACTGGCCGAAGGATCTGGCGCGCACGCTGACCAGCCGGGCCGAGGTGGGGTCGCCCGAGGCGGGCGACGGCAGCCGGTGGGACGGGCCGGGGCCGGGGCTGCCGTCGCTGTTGTCGGCGGATGCCCTGCTCTCCTTCAGCTGGCGGTTCGCGGTGGGCGGCCAGGAGGTGGGCAGGAACGAGCTGGACCGGCTCGCCGAGGCGGGACGGCCGCTGGTGCGACTGCACGGCCGGTGGGTGCTGATCGACCCGGAGACGGTGCGGGCCGCCCGGGACCGGCCGGACCGTAAGATCACGCCGCTCGATGCGCTCGGCGCCGCGCTCACCGGATCCGCCGAGATGCCGGACGGCGGGCGGGTGGAGGTGACGGCCTCCGGGTGGCCGGCCCGGCTGCGCGATCTGCTCGCCGACCCGGAGAACGACACTGCCGCAGCCGTCCGGCAGCCGGCCGCGCTGACCGCGACGCTGCGCGACTACCAGCTGCGCGGACTCGGCTGGCTGCACCGGATGACGTCGCTGGGGCTGGGCGCCTGCCTCGCCGACGACATGGGACTGGGGAAGACGATCACGCTCATCTCCCTGCATCTGCACCGGCAGACCCACCCCGCCTCGGCCGGCCCCACGCTGGTCGTCTGTCCCGCCTCCCTCATGGGCAACTGGCAGCGGGAGATCGAGAAGTTCGCGCCGGGAACACCGGTGCGCCGCTTCCACGGCGGGCGGCGCAGCCTGGCGGAGCCGGCGGACGGCGAGCTCGTGCTGACCACCTACGGAACGATGCGGCTCGACGCCGGGAAGCTGGCGCAGGTGGGCTGGGGGCTGGTCGTCGCCGACGAGGCACAGCACGTCAAGAACCCCGTCTCCGCGACCGCCAAGGCGCTGCGCACCCTGCCCGCCAAGGCCCGGGTGGCGCTGACCGGCACCCCGGTGGAGAACAATCTGTCGGAGCTGTGGGCGATCCTGGACTGGACGACGCCCGGCCTGCTGGGGCCGCTCAGCCGGTTCCGGACGCGCTATGCGCAGGTCATCGAGGGCGGTGCGGCGGCGTCCCCGGAGGCGGGCGCGGCGGCCGAGCGGCTTGCCCGCCTGGTGCGGCCCTTCCTGTTGCGCCGCCGTAAGTCCGATCCGGGGATCGCGCCGGAGCTGCCGCCCAAGACGGAGACCGACCGTGTCGTGGCGCTGACCGGGGAGCAGGCCGGGCTCTACGAGGCCGTGGTGCGCGAGGGGCTTGAGGAGATCGCCGGGACGGACGGGTTCGCCCGCCACGGGCTGGTGGTCAAACTCCTCACCTCGCTGAAGCAGATCTGCAACCACCCCGCGCAGTACCTCAAGGAAGGCAGCGGCACGGCGGACCGGGGGCAGACGGCGGGAGCGGTGCGGATCGCGGGCCGTTCGGGAAAGGTCG
This sequence comes from Streptomyces sp. NPDC047049, assembly GCF_040643995.1. Taxonomy (NCBI): domain Bacteria; kingdom Bacillati; phylum Actinomycetota; class Actinomycetes; order Kitasatosporales; family Streptomycetaceae; genus Streptomyces; species Streptomyces sp. NPDC047049. The sequence continues at coordinate 4,447 of NZ_JBEYVM010000020.1, forward strand.
AGCTGCTGGACGAACTGCTCGACACCGTCCTGGCCGAGGGTTCGAGCGTGCTGGTGTTCACCCAGTATGTGCAGATGGCACGGCTGCTGGAGAGCCATCTGGCGACGCGCGGGGTACCCACGCAGTTCTTGCACGGCCAGACGCCGGTGGCCCGCCGTGAGGAGATGGTGCGGCGCTTCCAGGACGGCGCGGCGCCGGTGTTCCTGCTGTCGTTGAAGGCGGCGGGTACGGGGTTGAACCTCACCCGGGCGTCGCATGTCGTCCACTTCGACCGCTGGTGGAATCCGGCCGTCGAGGCGCAGGCCACCGACCGCGCGTACCGCATCGGGCAGACCCGGCCGGTGCAGGTCCACCGGATCGTCACGGAGGGCACGATCGAGGACCGGATCGCCGACATGCTCGCCCGTAAGCAGCAGTTGGCCGATGCGGTGCTGGGGTCCGGTGAGGCCGCGCTGACCGAACTCACCGACGCCGAGCTGGCCGACCTGGTCGCACTGCGAGGGAGTGAGCGATGACGAGGCCCGGAGAGGAAGAGGGAGAAGTGATGACCCCGGACCAGGAGTCGTCTCCGGACGAGAGGGACCCGGCAACGGAGCGGCACCCGGACGGGCGGAGCCCGGAGCAGGTCAGGCGCCCGGACGACCGGGACGCGGCGGCCGGCGAGCGGACGTTCGGTGCCTTGCCCCCGGCACGCGGCCGGGCCTTTGCGCGGAGTTGGTGGGGGCAGGCGTGGCTCAAGGCGCTGGAGGACACCGCGCTGGACGGCGAGCAGCTGAAGCTGGGGCGGCGGCATGCGCGGGCCGGGGCGGTCGGCGCGGTCTCGGTGCGTCCCGGCCGGATCACCGCGATCGTCCAGGACCGCGACCATACGCGGCACCGGTCCGATGTCCTGTTGCAGCAGTTGGACGCGGCGGACTGGGACCGCCTTCTCGACCTGGTCGCGGACCGGGCCGGGCATATCGCGGCGCTGCTGGACCGGGACATGCCGCCGGTACTCGTCGAGGACGCGTCGGCCGCCGGGGTCGAACTGCTGCCGGGCATCGGCGACCTGGAGGCGGAGTGCGGCTGCGGCGCCTGGGACCACTGCGCGCATACGGCCGCGCTGTGCTACCAGTTGGCGCGGCTGCTCGACCAGGATCCGTTCGTCCTGCTGCTGTTGCGCGGCCGGGGGGAGCGGGAACTGCTCGACGCCTTGCAGGCACGCAGCGCGGCGCGGGCGGCAGGGCCGGCGGGCGGGGCCGGAGCAGCGGGCAGGGACGGAGCGGCGGAGCGTCCCGGTCCGGGGGTGCCGGCGACGGAGGCGTATGCGGCGCGCGACATCCTGCCGCCGCTGCCCGCCGCACCGCCGCCGGTCGCCGCACCGGGCGTCCCACCGGTGCTCGGCGGTGCCACCCCGCCCGCGCCCGGGGTTGCGGTGGCGGCACTGGAGTTCCTGATCGGGGACGCGGCGGGGCGCGCCCGGGGCTTGCTGGCGGATGCGCTCTCCGCCGGGCATCCGGACGATCCGCTGCCGCCGGTGCTCACCCCCGCCCAGGACGCGGTCCGGCTCGCGGCGGCCGGCCCCGGGGAGGCCATATCGGCGCGGCTGGCGGCCGGTTCGGGGCGTGATGCGCGGGCGCTGGCACTGGCCGTACGGGCCTGGGACCTGGGCGGCCCGGCCGGGCTCGCGGTCCTGGAGGAGGACTGGACACCGGAGCCGGAGGCGCTGGCGCGGGCCACCGGGCAGCTCGCGGCCGCCTGGGAGGACGGCGAGGCCCGGCCGCGGCTGCGGGCCGCCCGCAACCGCTGGACGGTGGCCGGTGGCGAGGCCCAGCTGCGCTACGGGCGGGACGGCCGCTGGTGGCCGTACCGCAGGGAGGAGGGGCAGTGGGTGCCCGCGGGCCCGGCCACCGACGATCCTGCGGGCGCCTGGGCGGTGTTGTCGGCCGAGGGGTGAGGGGAGCGGTGAGGCGGGGGGTCGGGGAGAGGGGCGCTGCCGGTGCTGCGGGACGCCGCGCCGTGGCGGCATCCGGCAGCCCGGGGCGAGGGTTCCACGGCCGCCGTCCAGCTCCCTTTCGTCGCCGGGGTGGGCCGCTGCCCCCTGGGCCGGGGCGGCCGCTGGGCAGCACCCCGTGGCGTCCCGGCCCCATCCTCCCCATCCGGCTGCGCCGTGCCGCCGCACATGATTCGCTGAGCTGATCCCCCCACCGCCAGGCACGTCGCCCGCAGCAGGAGGACCAGTGACCGGCACCTCGCCGCACGCGCCGCACCACCCCGCCCAGGACCAGCACCCCCCGTACTACGAGGACCGCTCACCGGGAAGCGGGGCTCTGCCGCCGCGCGCCTGGTACCCGAGGTCGGATGCCGCCCGCCTCTCGCTGCACGGCCGCTGGCGGTTCCGGCTCTCGGCGAGCGCCACCGCCGAGGACGACTCGTTCGCCCGCCCGGACTTCGACGACACGCACTGGCCGGAGCTGCGGGTGCCGGGCCACTGGGCACTCCAGGGACGCTTCGCCTCCGAAGGCTCCTACGAGGGCAGCGGCACCGCGCGGCCGATCGGGACACCCGCTTACACCAACACCGCCTACCCCTTCCCGGTCGATCCGCCACGGGTGCCGGACGAGAACCCGACGGGTGATCACCGGCAGGTCTTCGATCTGCCCGCGGGGTGGGGCGAGGGCCCCGCGGTGCTGCACTTCGCCGGGGTGGAATCCTGCGCCCGGGTCTGGCTCAACGGCCAGGAGCTGGGCCACTTCAAGGGCAGCCGGCTGCCGCATGAATTCGAGGTCGGTCCACTGCTGCGGCCGCGCGGCAATGTGCTGGCGGTACGCGTCCACCAGTGGTCGTCGGGCAGCTATCTGGAGGACCAGGACCAGTGGTGGCTGCCGGGCATCTTCCGGGAGGTCGTGCTGCACCGCCGTCCCGAGGGGGCGGTCGCCGACCATTTCGTCCATGCCGGGTTCGATCACGTCACGGGACACGGCACGCTGCGGGTGGAGTCCGAGCCGGAGGGCCGGGTGACGGTCCCGGCACTCGGCCTCGATCTGGCGACCGGTCAGAGCGCGACGGTGCCGGTGCGCCCCTGGACGGCCGAGACGCCGCACCTCTACGCCGGGGAGCTGGTGACCTCCGGTGAACGGATCCCGCTGCGCATCGGGTTCCGTACGGTCCGCGTCGAGGACGGGCTGCTGAAGGTCAACGGCCGCCGGATTTTGCTGCGCGGCGTCAACCGCCATGAGTTCCATCCGCGCTACGGACGGGCCGTCGGGCCCGAGACGATGCGCCGCGATCTGCTGCTGATGAAGCAGCACCACGTCAACGCGGTGCGCACCAGCCACTATCCGCCGCACCCCGCCTTCCTCGACCTGTGCGACGAGCTGGGCCTGTGGGTCGTCGAGGAGTGCGATCTGGAGACCCATGGGTTCGGCGGGCAGGGCCGGCGGGACAATCCGGTGGATGACGCGCGCTGGGAGCCGGCGTTGCTCGACCGGGCCCGGCGGATGGTCGAGCGGGACAAGAACCACCCCGCCGTCGTGCTGTGGTCGCTGGGAAACGAGTGCGGTACGGGGCGCGGGCTGTCCGCCATGGCTGCCTGGATGCGCGAGCGCGACCCGTCCCGCCCGCTCCACTACGAGGGCGACCCCAGCTGCGCCGACACCGACGTCTACTCCCGGATGTACGCCGACCACGCCGAGGTGGAACGCATCGGGCGGCGTGCCGAGGAGCCGCTGTCCGATCCGGAGCTGGACGCCCGACGGCGTCAACTCCCCTTCCTCCTCTGCGAGTACGCGCATGCGATGGGGAACGGGCCGGGCGGACTGAGCGAGTACCAACGGCTGTTCGAGCGCTATGAACGCTGCCAGGGCGGTTTCGTCTGGGAGTGGATCGACCACGGGCTGCGGCAGCGGACGCCCGCCGGGGAGGTGTTCCACGCCTATGGCGGAGACTTCGGAGAGGAGCTGCACGACGGGAACTTCGTCTGCGACGGCCTGGTCTTTCCCGACCGGGTGCCCTCCCCCGGCCTGCTGGAGTTCAAGAAGGTCGTCGAACCGGTACGGATCGAGGCCTGGGCCGACGAGACCGGGCCCGCGGCCGGGGCCGACGGGAGCGCGGCCCGGGCCGACGAGGGCGGCACGGCGGGCGCGGTCCGGATCACCAATCTGTACGACTTCGCCGACCTGGGTCACCTCGGCTTCCATTGGAGCTACGAAGTGGACGGTGAGCTGCGCGGTCACGGCCGGCTCACCGTGCCGCCGCTGGGGCCGGGCGAGTCGGCCGTGGTGCAGCTGCCGGCGCCGCCGGTCGGGCCGGACACCAAGGGCGCCGAGGACACCGGGGGCGACGAGGGCCCCAGGGGCGACGAGGGCTCCAGGGGCGACGAGGGCGAAGCGCTCTGGACGGTCCGGGCCGTGCTGGACGGGGACACCCCCTGGGCATCCGCGGGGCACGAGATCGCCTGGGGCCAGCTGCCGGCCGCCCCGCGCCCCGCCGTCACTCCCCCGGCCGCCACCGCCGCGCCGCGCCGCGGTGAGGGCAATGTGATCGTCCTCGGACCCGGGACCTTCGACGCGGGGACGGGGACGCTGGCCTATCTGGACGGCGTCCGGATCGGCGGTCCCCGGCTGGATGTCTGGCGGGCGCCGACCGACAACGACGAGGCCGCGCCCTGGCAGCCGGGGCCGCGGCCGGCCACCGAGTGGCGGCGGATCGGCCTGCACCGGATGCGGCACCGCGTCGATGCCGTCGAGACCGGGCCTGACACCGTGGTCGTACGGTCCCGGGTCGCCCCGGCCGGGTCGCCGCTGGCGCTGCGCACGGTCTGCCGCTGGACGGCTCAACGGAACCTGCTGCGGCTGGAGTTGAGCGTCGACCCCGAGGGTGACTGGCCGGTGCCGCTGCCCCGGCTCGGCGTGCGGATGCGGGTGTGCGGCAGCCTGGGCCTGGCCCGGTGGTTCGGCGGCGGGCCGGGCGAGGGCTATCCGGACACCCGGGCGGCCGCCCGGCTCGGCCGCTGGTCGATGACGGTGGACGCCCTGCAGACGCCGTACGTGCGGCCGCAGGAGAACGGTGCGCGGCCCGGTGTGCGCTGGGCGGAGCTGACCCGTTCGGACGGCTCGGGCCTGCGGATCGAGGGCGATCCGGACTTCTTCCTCACCGCCCGCCGGTGGTCGACCGAGGAGCTGGCCGCCGCCCGCCACACCACGGATCTGCGGCCGGGCGAGGACCTGTGGCTCCATCTCGACCATGCACAGCACGGCATCGGCAGCCAGTCCTGCGGGCCGGGGGTGCTGCCGCAGCACCGGTTGGAGGTGGCGCCGGCACGGTTCTCGTTCGTGTTCTCGTCGCTGCACTGAGCCCGCGCCGGACGAGGCGCCGGCCGGTCGCCGACCGGTCGTCGGCCGGTCGTCGGCCGTGCGCACCACTGCGGCCAGGGATGGTGTCACCGGTCGGCGTTACGATCCGGGGTGAGGCGTCAGCACCCGCGCGTCCGCAGCACCGAGAGGCTTTGCACCATGGTCAGCACGCCCCCGCCGCTCACCGACGCCCTCGCCGCGGGGCCGCTCGTCCTCGACGGCGGGCTGTCCAACCAGTTGGAGGCCGCCGGGCACGACCTCAGCGACGCGCTGTGGTCGGCCCGGCTGCTGGCCGAGGAGCCGGAAGCGGTGGTGCGGGCACATCTGGCGTACTACGAGGCCGGGGCGCAGGTCGCGATCACCTCCAGCTATCAGGCGACGTTCGAGGGGTTCGCGCGACGCGGCATCGGCGGGGAGCGGGCCGCTGCGCTGCTCGGCCGGAGTGTGGAGCTGGCCCGCGAGGCGGCCCGGCGGGCGTCGGCCGGCGGGGTGGCCGGGCCGCTGTATGTGGCCGCGTCGGCGGGACCGTACGGGGCGATGCTGGCGGACGGGTCCGAGTACCGCGGCCGGTACGGCCTGTCGGTGGACGAGCTGGAGCGTTTCCACCGGCCGCGTCTGGAGGTGCTGGCCGCGGCGCGGCCGGATGTGCTGGCGCTGGAGACGGTGCCGGACGCCGAGGAGGCCCGGGCGCTGGTGCGGGCAGTGCGCGGACTGGGGGTACCGGCCTATCTGTCGTACAGCGTGGCGGGGGACCGCACCCGGGCCGGGCAGCCGCTGACGGAGGCGTTCGCGGTGGCGGCCGAGGCGGATGAGGTGATCGCGGTGGGGGTGAACTGCTGCGCACCCAAGGACGCGGACCGGGCCGTGCGGTCGGCGGCGCGAGTCACGGGCAAGCCGGTGGTGGTCTACCCCAACAGCGGGGAGAGCTGGGACGCCGGGGCGCGGGCCTGGTGCGGCGAGGCCGCGTTCAGCGCGGACCGGGTCGCCGCCTGGGCCGCGGACGGTGCCCGGCTCATCGGCGGCTGCTGCCGGGTGGGTCCGGACGCCATCGCCCGGCTGGCGGCGGCGCTACGGGCTGCCCCGTAATCCCCGGCGGGCGCACGACAGCTACGGCGCCTCACCGCGCTGCCGGTTCGCCCGAATATGCCCAGTATGAGAACGACCCTCCGCCTTGCGATGCAGCTCGGCATCCGAGGGGCGAAAGCGGGAGCCGAGACGGAGCGAGCGCAGCGAGTGCAGTGCATCTGACACCGCGCGCTGATCCACCGGGGATTACGGGACAGCCCCTGGGCCGCTGACGGGGCCTGCCCGGATGCGGGCCGAAGGCGTTACACAGACGCAACCGACGCAGCGGCGACAGAGCCCAGGACCGGTGGCAGGATGCAGCCACATCGCAGCACGCACGGCTTGATTGATGTTCATCCTGCCCCTGGAGGGCCTGTGTCCGCTCGCTCCGCGTTGCCTGTCATAGCCGTCGCCACAGCCGTCGCCGTCCTGGCGGGGTGCAGCAGCACCACGTCCGGCGGGAAGAAGGGGTCCGGCGGCCTGGAACTGGTCTCCTCCGGGACCCTGAAGACCTGCACCCACCTGCCCTACGCGCCGTTCCAGGTGAAGAAGGACGGCAAGGTCGTCGGGTTCGATGTGGATCTGGTGGACCTCGTCGCCAAGGATCTGGGCGTCAAACAGGAGATCGTCAACACCCCCTTCGAAGGCATCGAGACCGGCCAGGATTTCACGATCCGCAAATGTGATCTGGCCGCCGCCGGCATGACGATCACGCCCGCGCGGGACAAGGTCATGGACTTCTCCGACCCGTATTTCAATGCCACCCAGGCGCTGCTGACGAAGAAGGGCAAGCCCTTCAAGAAGGTCGAGGACCTCAAGGGCAAGAAGCTCGGTTACCAGAAGGCCACCACCGGCGGGATCTACGCCAAGAAGCACGGCGCCGGCGTCGAGCTGGTGGAGTTCGAGGATCTGGGGCTGCTGCTGACCGCCGTGAAGTCCGGGCAGGTCGACGCCGGCATCAATGACAACGGTGTGCTCTTCGACTATGTGAAGCAGAATCCGGACACCGCGGTCACCGCGGAATTCAATACCGGTGAGCACTACGGCATCGGTGTGCGCACCGGAAATGACGCACTGCGGAAGAAGATCAACGCGGCGGTCAAGAAGGCGAAATCGGACGGGACGTACGACCGGATCTACAAGAAGTGGTTCGGCACCACCCCGCAGAGCTGAGGCCCGCCGTCATGTCCGTCATGTCTTTGTCGAAACGACAGCGCGCCCGGGTGATCCGCGGCGTGCAGTACGGCGTCCTGGTCCTCGCCGTGGTGGTCTTCGCACTGATCGCCGACTGGCATCAGCTGCGGATGGCGTTCTTCGACGTCGAGGTCGCGAAGGCGCTGTTCCCCGACATCATCACCACGGCGCTGGTCAACACCGTCCTCTACACCCTGCTCGGCTTCGGCTTCGGTCTGGCGCTGGGGCTGGTGCTCGCCCTGATGCGGCTCTCCTCGGTGCCGCCCTACCGCTGGATCGCGGTCACCTATATCGAGTTCTTCCGCGGGATTCCCTGTCTGCTGGTGTTCATCGCGCTCGGCTTCGGTGTGCCGCTGGCCTTCGAGGTGGCGCTCGATATGAACGTCACGGTCATGCTGTCGCTCGGGCTGGTGGGCGCGGCGTATATGGCGGAGACCATCCGGGCCGGTATTCAGGCGGTCCCCAAGGGGCAGACGGAGGCGGCGCGTTCCCTGGGAATGTCGCACGGCCGGGCGATGGTCTCGATCGTCATTCCACAGGCGTTCCGCATCGTGCTGCCGCCGCTGACCAATGAACTGATCCTGCTGACCAAGGACTCGTCGCTGGTGTACCTGCTGGGGCTCTCCCTCACCCAGTTCGAGCTGGCCAACTTCGGGCGCGATGCGCTCAATGAGCACAAGAGCCTGACCCCGATCCTGATCGCCGGGCTGCTCTATCTCGTGATCACCCTCCCGCTCGGCCAACTGGTCCGACGGCTGGAGGCCCGTACGGCGAAGGCCAGGTGAGCTGTGTGACGACCGACCAGGCGGCACCGGGGACGACGGATGCGAAGGCCATCGACGTCCAGGGCCTGCGCAAGGCGTTCGGTGAGCTGGAGGTGCTGCGCGGGATCGACTTCTCGGTGGCGCGCGGTGAGGTGGTGTGTGTCATCGGGCCCTCGGGGTCCGGGAAGTCGACCCTGCTGCGCTGTGTGAATCTGCTGGAGGAGCCGAGCGCGGGCCGCGTCACGGTGGCCGGCACCGAGGTGACCGACCCGGACGTGGACATCGACCGGGTCCGGCAGCGGATCGGGATGGTCTTCCAGGCCTTCAACCTCTTTCCGCATCTGACGGCGCTGGAGAATCTGACGATTGCCCAGCGCCGGGTGCTGCGCCGCGACCGCGCCGAGGCGGAGCGGATCGCCCGCGCCAACCTCGAACGGGTCGGGCTCAGTGACAAGGCGGCCGCCTATCCGGCGCAGTTGTCCGGTGGGCAGCAACAGCGCGTGGCCATCGCCCGCGCGCTGTCCATGGACCCGGAACTGATGCTCTTCGACGAGCCGACCTCGGCGCTGGACCCGGAGCTGGTCGGCGATGTGCTGGCGGTGATGCGGGGGCTGGCGCAGGAGGGCATGACGATGCTCGTCGTCACCCATGAGATGAGCTTTGCGCGGGAGGTCGCCGACCGGGTGGTGTTCATGGACGGCGGGGTGATCGTCGAGCAGGGCACTCCCGAGCAGGTGGTGGGCGCCCCTCGGCACGAGCGGACCAGGACGTTCCTGGCGCGGGTGCTGGATCCGGCCGCCGCCGAGGTCGGCGAGGTGACGGACACCGGCGCGGCGGGCAAGCGCATCGATCGCTGACCGCCCCGCTGCCGTCGGCGGGGATCAGCGGGCGTCGGCGGACGTCGGCAGGCGTCGGCATGCTGCTCCCGAAGTCGCCGACGCCCGTGCTGACCGGGCCGAAACCGCGTCTGAACCATCCGGCTGGTGGGCACCTTGGCCACAGGCAGCAAGGCACCCTACGGCTCGGAGGTCCTTCGTGTTCACCGACCTGCCCCTGGACGAGCTGCGCAACTACCGCCCGCCGCGCCCCGAGCCGCCCGGCTTTGACGCCTTCTGGCAGCGCACCCTCGACGAAGCCCGTGACCGTGACCTCGATGCCCGCTTCACCGAGGTCGATGCGGGGCTGGCGCGGCTGCGCACCCATGACGTGACGTTCTCCGGTTTCGGCGGGCACCGTATCCGCGGCTGGTTCCTCTTCCCGCGCGCGGCCGAGGGGCCGCTGCCGTGCGTCGTGCAGTACCTCGGTTACGGCGGCGGCCGGGGGATGGTGCACGACTGGCTGCTCTGGCCTTCCGCGGGGTACGCCACCCTCGTCATGGACTCCCGTGGGCAGAGCGGCCCCAACCGGCCCGGTGACACCCCCGATCCGGTCGGCTCCGGCAATCCGGGCGTGCCCGGCAAGATGACCCAGGGGCTCCTCCATCCCGAGGACTACTACTACCGGCGGCTGTTCACCGACGCCGTACGGGCCGTGGAGGCGGCTCGGGGGCACGCGGCGGTGGACGCCGGCCGGATCGTGGTCGCCGGCGGCAGCCAGGGTGGTGCCGCCGCGCTGGCGACGGCGGGGCTGGTCCCCGGGCTGGCGGGCGCGTTGATCGATGTGCCGTTCCTGACCCATATCCGCCGGGCCGTCGACCTCACGGATCGCGGACCGTACGGCGAGCTCACCCGCTACTTCGCGGGTGCCCGCGGCCACATCGACACCGCGCTGCACACCCTGGACCACTTCGACGGCCTGAACTTCGCGGCCCGTGCCACCGCCCCGGCGCTCTTCGGCACGGCACTGCGGGACGAGGTCGTGCCGCCGTCCACCGGCTTCGCCGCGTACCACCACTACGCGGGCGAGAAGGAGCTGAAGGTCTGGCGGTTCAATGCCCATGAGGGGGGCGGCGGCGAGCAGCGCGCGGCCGAAATATCCTTTGTGCGCCGATTGTTCGGCGGCTGAGCGGCCCGGCCCGACGCGACTGGCCGGGCACGCGCCGGGCCGGACCGGTCGGGTCGGGTCGGTCGGGTCGGGTCGGGTCGGTCGGGTCGGGTCGGTGGTCGACGGCTCTCAGAAGGTCCCCAGCAGATGCTCCAGCGCCAGCTGGTCCAGATGCTCGAAGGCCATCCCGCGGGCGGCCGCCGCCTCGGCGTCGAAGGACTCGTAGGCGGTGTGGTCGGCGAGCAGCCCGGCCAGGCCGTCCTCGGCGGTGGGCCGGCTCAGCTGATCCAGCCGCGCGGCGTGCAGCGCGTCCTGGACGGCAGGGTCGGCCCGGAAGGCGGCGGCGCGCTCCCTGAGGATCAGGTAGTTGCGCATACAGCCGGCCGCCGAGGTCCAGACGCCGTCCAGGTCCTCGGTGCGCGGCGGCTTGAAGTCGAAGTGCCGCGGCCCGTCGTATCCGGCCGTCTCCAGCAGGTCGACCAGCCAGAAGGCGGACCGCAGGTCACCCGCGCCGAAGCGCAGGTCCTGGTCGTACTTGATCCCGCTCTGGCCGTTGAGGTCGATGTGGAAGAGCTTGCCCGCCCACAGCGCCTGGGCGATGCCGTGCGGGAAGTTGAGCCCGGCCATCTGCTCGTGCCCCACCTCGGGGTTGACGCCGTAGAGCTGCGGGCGCTCCAGCCGCTCGATGAAGGCGAGGGCGTGGCCGACGGTGGGCAGCAGGATGTCGCCGCGCGGCTCGTTGGGCTTGGGCTCGATGGCGAACCGCAGGTCGTAGCCCTGCTCGACGACGTACTGGCCGAGGAGGTCGAACGCCTCCTTCATCCGGTCCAGGGCGGCCCGCACGTCCTTGGCCGCGCCGGACTCCGCGCCCTCCCGTCCGCCCCAGGCGACATAGGTGCGGGCGCCCAGCTCGGCGGCGAGGTCGATATTGCGGAGCGTCTTGCGCAGGGCGTAGCGGCGGACGTCGCGGTCGTTGGCGGTGAAAGCGCCGTCCTTGAAGACGGGGTGGGTGAAGAGGTTGGTGGTGGCCATCGGCACGACCAGGCCGGTGGCGTCCAGCGCCTTCCGGAAGCGGGTGACGGCCGCCTGGCGCTCGATGTCCCCGGCGCCGGACGGGATCAGATCGTCGTCGTGGAAGGTGACGCCCCACGCGCCCAGGCCGGCGAGGCGGTGGACCGATTCGACGGGGTCCAGGGCGCGACGGGTGGCGTCACCGAAGGGGTCACGGCCCTGCCAGCCGACGGTCCACAGGCCGAAGCTGAACTTGTCCTCGGGCACGGGCTGGTGACTCATCGCGACTCCCGGTGATTTCGTCAACGCACTTTACAAATTACGCCGCGGCCAAACTAATATGCGGCAGCACACCGGGGAACCCCCTGGAACAGGACGATGGAGCAGGGCCGCCGAGGGAGGCAGTGCACGATGGGCGCACAGTCAGCGGGACCGCTGGTCGTCGGGGTGGACAGCTCGACGCAGTCCACCAAGGCGCTGGTCGTGGACGCGGCGACCGGTGCCGTCGTCGCCCGGGGCCAGGCAGCGCACACGGTCGGCGGCGGCGCCGGCAAGGAGAGCGACCCCGCGCAGTGGTGGCGGGCGCTGAGCGAGGCGCTGGAGCGGTGCGGCGACGCGGCGCGGCAGGCCTCGGCGGTCTCCGTCGGCGGCCAGCAGCACGGTCTGGTCACCCTGGACGCGGCCGGTGAGCCGGTACGCCCCGCCCTGCTGTGGAACGACGTACGGCCGGCGCCCCAGAGCGAGCGGCTGATCGCGGAGCTGGGCGGCGCGCGGGCCTGGGCCGAGCGGGTGGGGAGCGTGCCGGGGCCGGCGTTCACCGTGGCCAAGTGGGCCTGGCTGCGGGAGCACGAGCCGGCCGCGGCCGCCGCCACCGCCGCGGTGCGGCTGCCGCACGACTACCTCACCCAGCGCCTGACCGGCGAGTCCGTCACCGACCGCGGCGACGCGTCCGGGACGGGCTGGTGGGCGTCGTCCACCGGGGCCTATGACGCGGAGATCCTGGAACATGTCGGCCTGTCCCCCGAGGCGCTGCCGCGGGTGGCGCTCCCGGGCGAGGCCGCCGGGACGGTGCACGCCGGTGATCTGCCGCTGCCGCACGGCGCGTTGGTGGCCGCCGGGACGGGAGACAACATGGCTGCCGCGCTCGGGCTGGGCCTGCGTCCCGGGCAGCCGGTGCTGAGCCTGGGCACCTCGGGGACGGTCTATGCGGTCTCCACCCACCGGCCCGCCGACCCGACCGGCACCGTCGCGGGCTTCGCCGATGCCCGCGGCGACTGGCTGCCGCTGGCCTGCACCCTGAACTGCACCCTGGCCGTGGACCGGGTGGCGGCGCTGCTGGGACGCGACCGGGAGGCCGTGGAAGGCGGCGGTGACGTGGTGATGCTGCCGTTCCTCGACGGCGAGCGCACCCCGAACCTGCCGGGCGCCTCGGGCCTGGTCCACGGGCTGCGGCACGGCACCACGGCCGGTCAGCTGCTCCAGGCGGCTTACGACGGCGCGGTGTTCGCGCTGCTGCAGGCCCTGGACCGGGTGCTGGACGCGGATGCCGCGCCCGATGCGCCGCTGCTGCTGATCGGCGGCGGCGCGAAGGGCGTGGCCTGGCAGGAGACCGTCCGCCGGCTGTCGGGACGCCCGGTGGTGGTGCCGCGGGCGCAGGAACTGGTGGCGCTCGGCGCGGCGGCGCAGGCGGCCGGGCTGCTGCTGGAGGAGGACCCGGCGGCGGTGGCGCGTCGCTGGGGGACGGCGCGCGGCGCGGAGTACGAGGCGCGGCCGCGGGACGGCGCCGCCTGGGACCGGCTGGCGGCGACGCTCTCCGACGGCGGGGCGCTGCTGCGACGGTGACCCCGGCCCCGCCGCCGTCCCCCTCCTGGAGGGAACGCCCTCCCCCCCCCACGTCGAGGAGACCCCTGTGACCGCGCCCGGCGGCGACACCCAGCACGGCATCCGGCGGCGCAATCTTGCCCGGGTGCTGCGGACCGTGGCCGCCGAGGGGCCGCTCTCCCGGCCGGCGGTCGCGGCGCGGATCGGACTGACCCGGGCGGGAGTGGCCCCCCTGGTCGACGAGTTGCTGCGGGCGGGCCTGCTGGTGGAGGCGGGGCGGGCGGCCACCGGTGGCCGGGGCCGGCCGGGCGGCGAACTGGCGGTCAGCGACCGGGGCCCGGCCGGGCTCGGTGCCGAGATAGGCGTCGATCATCTGGCGGTGTGCGCGGTCGATCTGCGCGGGCGGGTCCGGGCCCGGGTGGCGGCCGATGCGGCGAACCGGCACAGCGCTCCCGGGCCGGTGCTGCGGCGGCTGGCCGCGCTGCTCGCCGAGGTCACCGACGCGATCGCCGCCGAGGGGCTGCGGCCGGCCGGGCTGGCGGTGGCCGTACCCGGTCTGGTGGCCCGCGGCACGACGACCGTGGTGCATGCCCCCAACCTCGGCTGGCGGGCCGCCGATCTCGCCCCGGGGCTCGCCGGGGCAACGGTCCCGCGGGACGGCTGCCCGGCCCTCCCGCTCACCGTCGAGAACGAGGCCAACCTCGGTGCGCTGGCCGAACTGCGGCTGGGCGGGGGCGACGGGCAGCCCGGCCCGCCCCCGGACTTCGTGCATGTGTCGGCGGAGATCGGCATCGGTGCCGCGGTCGTCGTGGACGGTCAACTGCTGCGGGGGGCGCGGGGGTTCGCGGGGGAGCTGGGGCATGTGCCGGTGCACCCGGACGGCCCGGCGTGCGACTGTGGCGGCCGGGGCTGCCTGGAGCAGTACGCCGGTGAGGAGGCCGTACTGCGTGCGGGCGGGCTCGCCCCCGGGCGGGCGGCGGCCGCTCATCCGGGACCGGGTGCCCGTATCGGCCTGCTGGCGCGCCGTGCCGCTGACGGGGACACGGCCGTCGTGCGGGCGCTGCACGAGGCGGGGACGGCGCTCGGTATCGCGCTCGCCGGGGCGGTGAATCTGCTCGATCCCCGGGCGGTGGTCCTCGGGGGCGCGCTGGCCGGGCTGGCGCCCTGGATCCTGCCGTCCCTGGAGCGGGAGTTGGCGCTGCGGACGGCCGTCGCGGCGGATTCCGGGCGGGCCGGCGGGCCGGTGGTGACGGTGTCCCGCCTGGGCGCGGACGGGCCGCTGCTGGGGGCGGCGCACGCGGCGCTGCAGACCGTGCTGGACGATCCCCTCCACGCCGGCGCCTCGGCACACTCTCCCCGGAATGGAAGCCGCTAAACCTATCCATGGACAGAGAATTCCATGCCACCCCATCGAGCGATTGTGTCGATAAAAACAGCACCACTATCTTCGGTTCGGCGGGCTGCCGCGGAACTCCCGTGAAAGGGGGCTCCGCAGGCGGTCCGTATCGCGCCCTCCGAAGAGACAGGTGGCATTGTGACGATTGCCGAGGAATCACTGCCCGGCAGTGCGGAAGAGGCCCAGAATTCCAGTCTGAGCACCACCGCCGCGCGGAATCTGGCGACCACCACCAAGACCGCGCCGCAGATGCAGGGCATCACGTCCCGCTGGCTGCTGCGGCTGCTGCCCTGGGTGCAGGTGTCCGGTGGCACCTACCGGGTGAACCGCCGGCTGACGTACACCCTCGGCGACGGGCGCATCGATTTCGATATCAGCGGCCACGACGTTTCGGTCATCCCCGAGGAGCTGCGCGAGCTGCCGGCCCTGCGGGATTTCACCGATACCGAGGTACTGGCCGCGCTCGGCGAGCGGTTCACCCAGCAGGATTACGCACCCGGTGAACTGATCGCCGGGGCCGGCACCCCGGGCGACCGGCTGGTGCTGATCGCACACGGCCGGGTGGACCGTATCGGCACCGGCAAGTACGGCGACGAGACGGTGCTCGAAGCGCTGGCCGGCGGCGATCACCTCGGCGACGCGCCACTCACCGACCCCGAGGGGACCTGGGAGTTCAGCTATCGCGCGGTGACCCGGGTGACCGTGATGGCGCTGCCCCGGCAGGCCGTGGCGGAGATCGCCGACCGCTCCCCCGGGCTGCGCGAGCATCTGGCCCAGGCCGGGCAGGACGCCGCACAGCCGACGAACGCCACGGGGGAATCGGCGGTCTCCATCACCTCGGGGCACCACGGCGAGCCGTCCCTCCCCGGCACCTTCGTCGACTACGATCTGGCGCCGCGGGAGTACGAACTCAGCGTCGCGCAGACGGTGTTGCGCGCCCACAGCCGGGTCGGCGACCTCTACAGCGACCCGATGAACCAGGTCGAGGAGCAGCTGAAGCTGACCGTCCAGGCGCTGCGCGAGCGCCAGGAACACGAGATGATCAACAACCCCGGCTTCGGGCTGCTGCACCACGCCGACCTCAAGCAGCGCATCCACACCCGCACCGGCCCGCCCACCCCCGACGACCTCGACGACCTGCTGGCGACGGTGTGGAAGGACCCGGGTTTCCTGCTCGCCCATCCCCTCACCATCGCGGCGATCGGGCGGGAGTGCAGTGCCCGCGGACTGTATCCGACCGCGGTCGAGGTCATGGGGCATTCACTGCCGTCCTGGCGTGGGGTGCCGATTTTCCCGTGCAACAAAATTCCGGTGACGAAGGAGCGGACGAGTTCGATTCTGCTGCTGCGTACCGGAGAAGAAAAGCAGGGAGTTGTCGGTCTGCACCAGACCGGAATTCCCGATGAATACGAGCCGAGCCTCTCGGTGCGTTATATGGGCCTCGATGACCGGGCCGTACTCAAATATCTCGTCAGCGCCTACTATTCCGCGGCCATTCTCGTGCCGGATGCGCTGGGCGTTCTCGACGACGTACAGATCGGCCACTGACCGGCCCGCGGAAGGGCACGGCGCGCACGGGAGCGGCCCGGTCCCCGCCCGGCCGCGCCGGCCGTCCGCAGATGCAGGCCCCGCACGCAGAGCACAGCCCGCACCGACAAGAACAGGTGAGCCTTCTCCATGACCACATCGGTGGATCCGACGTCCGGCCCGCAGCAGTCCCCGGTCGAGCAGAGCCGGTCCAGCCTGGACACCGCGGCCGCCCGCAAGCTGGCGACCACGACCAAGACCGTGCCGCAGATGCAGGGGATCTCCTCCCGCTGGCTGCTGCGGATCCTGCCCTGGACGCAGGTCTCGGGCGGTACGTACCGCGTCAACCGCCGCCTGACCCACACCCTCGGCGACGGCCGGGTGGAGTTCACCTCGACCGGCTCCGAAGTGCGGGTGATCCCGGCGGAGTTGCGGGAGCTGGCGCCGCTGCGCGGGTACACCGACGCCGCGACGCTTCAGTCGCTGGCGGACCGCTTCGTCCAGCGGGAGTTCGCCCCCGGTGAGGTGCTGGCCCGGAGCGGCGCGCCCACGGACCGGGTCATCCTGATCGCCCACGGCAAGCTCGACCGCATCGGCGCCGGCAAGTACGGCGACGAGACGGTCCTGGGGGTGCTGGCCGACGGTGACGCCCTCGGCGCCGCGGCGCTGCTGACACCGGACGCGGAGTGGGAGCACTCCGTGCGGGCGGTGACCCGGGTGACCGCGCTGACCCTCTACCGCAGCGACCTCGAAGAGGTGCTGGGCCGGTCACCGTCGCTGCGCAGCCATCTGGAGGAGTTCCGCGAGGCGCTGGTCCCCGCGCAGAACAAGCACGGTGAGGCGGCCATCGAGCTGGCCGCGGGCCATGTCGGCGAGCCGGCCCTGCCGGGTACCTTCGTCGACTACGACCTGGCGCCGCGGGAGTACGAACTCAGCGTGGCCCAGACCGTGTTGAAGATCCACTCGCGGGTCGCCGACCTCTACAACGACCCGATGAACCAGCTGGACCAGCAGCTGCGGCTGACCGTGGAGGCGCTGCGCGAGCGCCAGGAACACGAGCTGATCAACAATCCCGGGTTCGGGCTGCTGCACAACGCCGACCTCAAGCAGCGCCTCCACACCCGCAGCGGACCGCCGACCCCCGATGACCTGGACGAGCTGATCTCCCGGCGCCGTAAGACGCAGTTCCTGCTGGCGCATCCGCGCACCATCGCGGCGATCGGGCGGGAGTGGAACGCCCGGGGGATCTACCCCACCACCGCGGAGTGCGAGGGCACGGCGGTCCGCGCCTGGCGGGGCATCCCGCTGCTGCCCTGCAACAAGATCCCCATCACCCCGGACCAGACCAGCTCGATTCTGGCGCTGCGGGTCGGCGAGGAGAACCAGGGCGTGGTGGGGCTGCACCAGACCGGCATCCCGGACGAGTACCGGCCCGGCCTGTCGGTGCGTTTCATGGGGATCAATGACCAGGCCGTCATCAATTACCTGGTCAGCGCCTACTATTCGGCGGCGGTGCTGGTGCCGGACGCACTGGGCATCCTGGAGGACGTGGAAATCGGCCACTGACCGGCCCCATCCCGGTCCGGGTGCCACGTCCACGAGCGGCCGCCAGGGCCGCGGGCGTGGCACCCGGGTGACGACCGATCAGGTATCTCCGCTCTCCTGACCTGCGCCGTTGCCGCCTTTGGTCGAGCCATTGGCGAAGCGGCCATTCCCTTGGCAGGG
This sequence comes from Streptomyces sp. NPDC047049, assembly GCF_040643995.1. Taxonomy (NCBI): domain Bacteria; kingdom Bacillati; phylum Actinomycetota; class Actinomycetes; order Kitasatosporales; family Streptomycetaceae; genus Streptomyces; species Streptomyces sp. NPDC047049. The sequence continues at coordinate 22,266 of NZ_JBEYVM010000020.1, forward strand.
CGTGCCCTGTTGCGCATCATGAACACACCGCAGGTGTGTGACATGTACGCGACCATGCCCCCCCACGGTCCCTGTCAGGAGTTCACATGGAGCCCGACCACCGCTGCCCGGACCGCCGTCGCCTGCTCACCGGTGCGGCCGCGCTCGCCGCATCCGCCGCGCTCGTCCCCTTCACCGCGCCCGGGGCCGGGGCCGCCGCGCACCGGCCGACTCCGGGCGGCGGCGCCTACCCCCCGCACCAGTGGGTTCCGGCCAGCCCGTCCAACTTCACCGCGGCCAGGCGGCCGACGAAGTACCCGGTCGAAATGGTCGTGGTGCATGTGACCCAGGAGACCTACAAGAACACCCTCAAGCTGTTCAAGGACCCCCGGCACAAGGCGGCCGCGCACTATCTCGTACGGTCCGCCGACGGCAGGATCGCCCAGTGCGTCAGGGAGCGGGACGTCGCCTGGCACGCCGGGAACTGGGACTACAACACCCGCAGCATCGGCATCGAGCACGAGGGCTGGATCGACGACCCGACGTGGTTCACCGACCCGCTCTACGAGCAGTCCGCCCGGCTCACCGCCGCCATCTGTGACCGCTACCGGATCCCCAAGGACCGCGAGCACATCATCGGCCACGTCGAGGTGCCGGGCACCGACCACACCGACCCGGGTGAGTACTGGGACTGGGCGCGCTATCTGATGCTGGTCAACGAGGCCTCCTGGCGGGGCGTCGGGTGACGCGGGCGCGCCGTGGCACGCCCTCCGGGGGTGTCCGGACCGGCGCGGTGCGGCCCCCGGCGGCGACGGCGTCGGCGACACGACGGCCGTGGTGCGGGTCTACGCATTGATGACATCTCCGGGTCATAGTGAACGTCTCCGGCACCTGGGACAGTTGGCACGACGTCAGGGGGGATCGTGAAGCGGCGATTCGGTCGAGTGCACGCGGTGCTGACGGTGCTGGTGGCGTGGGGGGTGCTGGCCGGCGGAGGGATGGCGGGCGGGGCACCGGCCACCGCCGCGGACAGCGCACTGCGCCGCTCTTCCGCCCGGCTGGTGGCCCCCGGCGTGGCCTACGGCGAATTCCGGATGACGGTGCCGCGCGGCCTCGTGCACGGGCATCTGCTGACGGTCGACCTGGCCGATCCGCGGGTCTCGGTCGACCTGCTGTATCCGGGGGCGGTCGGCGCGCGGTCACCGGTGTCCCTGCTGGCGGCCGAGCGCGGCGCGGTGGGCGCCGTCAACGGCGACTTCTTCAACATCACCGAGACCCAGCACCCGGGCGTGCAGGCGACCGGCGCCTCGGTCGGCCCGGCGGTGGCCTCGGGGCGGCAGCTGAAGGGCGCGGTGCCCGACGGCCAGCGGTTCGGGCCGGCCATGCCGCCGGGCGCGACCACCGAGGACGTCATCGGCGTCGGCTACGACCACCGGGCCCGGCTGGACCGGCTCACCCTGCGCGGCGCGGTGCTGACCGGCGGGGGGACGCTGCCGCTGCGCGGCCTGAACCAGTACGCACTCCCCGTCGGCGGCATCGGCGCCTACACCCCGCAGTGGGGCACGGTGTCCCGGATGCGCGCCACCTGCGGCACGGACACCGACCGGGCGGCGCCGTGCAGCAGGGACACCACGGAGGTGACCGTCCGGCACGGCCGGGTGACGGCCGTGGAGGACGTCCCGGGCAGCGGCGGGGTGCCGGGGGGCAGTGTGGTGCTGGTGGGCCGGGAGGAAGGGGCGCGGCGGCTGCGCGCCCTGGAGGTCGGCGATCCGGTGCGGCTCGCCTCCCGCCTCGTCGGCAGGGGGCCCGTCCCCCTGCGGTTCGCGGTGGGCGGCTTCCCGATCGTGCGGGACGACGCGCCGGTGGCCGGTCTGGACACGGTCGCGGTGGCGGTGCGTACCTCCGCGGGGACCGGGGACGGCGGGCGGCTGCTCTATCTCATGGCGCTGGACGGGGCCCCCGGCCAGACCGGTCTGACGGTGCGCGAACTGGCGGACCTGATGGTGGCGTTGGGTGCGCGGGACGCGATGGACCTGGACGGGGGCGGGTCGTCGACGCTGGTCACCGGCGACAGGTACGGGGCCACGGTCCGCAACCATCCGTCGGGCGGGGCGGAGCGGCCGGTACCCAACGCGATCGGGGTGTTCTCCGCCGGGTGAGGGCCCGGGCGGCCACCGGCGACACCGGTCGCGGGACCGCCACCGTCACAGTCGCGGAGCCGCCACCGTCACAGCCGCGGAGCCGCCACCGTCACGGGCGCACGCTGCTCACCACATCCGCGGCACCGGAGAGCCCCTGGTGGATGTCCGGCGCGAGGCTGCTGTTCGCCAGGTAGAAGCCGAGCAGCGCGCACACCAGGGCGTGCGAGATCTTGAGCTTGCCGCTGCGCAGGAAGATCACGGTCAGGACGACCAGCAGCAGTACGACCGAGATGGAAATGGCCATGGACGCACACCTCCTCAACCGCCGCCCGAACGGGCAGCAAGGGGTGGCCAGTTTGGCGTATTTCGGGGTATGTCAGGTTCTCCTCCGGGTGCTCCGATCAGGTGATCACTGCGGGTCACTGCGGGGTGCCGGGCAGGTGTGTGCGGGGTGCGGCGGGCAGGCAACAGACCCAGAGTGAGGCCGGCGGCGACCGGCGCGCAGGGGATCAATCGCCCATATCGCCGCAAGCTCCTGACATCGACCCGCCACCCCCGCACTCCCCACGGCCCGCCGGCGACTGTGCCGTGGATCACATCACTCCCTGCAACGAAGTGTGGCGATCCCTCGTCTTAGCGGCCGACAACGCCGCCCTCGCCCACAGCCCTGCCCTCCACCGCACCACCCGCCGCCCTCCCGCACCGCAGACGGAAGCCCCCGACATGAGCCAGCCCCCCTGCCGCCGCCGGCCTTCCCGGCCGCGGCGTGTCGCACTCGCGCTGGCCCCGGTGCTCGCCCTGGGCACGCTCACCGGGTGCGGGGCAGGCCGGGAGGCGGCCCCGCAGGGCGATCCGGTGCAGGTGGCGCTGGGCGCGGCGGGCGGGACCAGGACCGTACAGGCAGGCGACCGCCTCCAGGTGACGGCTCAGGGCGGCGTCCTGACCGAGGTGTCCGTCACCGACCCCAGCGGACGGCGGCTGCCCGGCGGGCTCGCCCGCGGCGGAACCAGCTGGACGTCCAGGGCGAAGACCGCGCCGGGCACCAAGTACTCCGTCGTCGCCCGGACCAGGAACGCCCAGGGCGGCGTCGGCGCGGCCAAGGAGTCGCTGACCACCGCGACCGCGGCCAGGCTCAATACGCTGATGCTCGATCCCCGCTCGCCGGACGCGGCGGCCGGCGCCGACCGGCCCCTGACGATCCTCTTCAACTTCCCGGTGGCCGACCGGGCCGCGGTCGAACGGCGGCTCAGCGTCACCACCGACAGCGGGATGACCGGGTCGTGGGCCTGGGAACCGGACGGCGACGGCGGCGACCGGGTGGACTGGCGGCCCGCGCGGCCCTGGAAACCGGGTACCGAGGTCACGCTGCGGGCGGCTCTCGACGGCGTGGACTCCGGGGGCGGCCGCTACTTCGTCCACGACTATGACCTGAAGTTCACCATCGGCCGGAGTTGCACCGACTCGGACATGGAGCCGGTTTGTGGCAAGGTCCACAGGAGTGACCCCATAGAGGTCACCGCACCCTCCGTACGAGGGGAAGACAACAGGGCCATCGGGATCGGAGACTGGAATGACGGCTGATCCCCGTGGCAGAGAACCAGCGCCGCGCGGCGCGCAGCTGAACCCTTTCCAAGCCTAATGTGACGGAATGAGCACCGTGCAGGACCAGGATCAACTCACGGGGTGGCAGCGCTTCCGGCGCCGCGTCCCCAATGGCTTCGCCATCATCTTCAGCGTGTTGGGGCTCTTCTGTGCCCTGATGGCGCTGATCGGGCCCCTCCGGCGCGGATTCCACCCGGTGATCTACTGGCTGGACACGCTCACCATCCCGGTGGTGCCGAACTTCGCGTATGCGGTGTTCCTCTTCCTTCTGGCCGCGGCGATGACCGCCCGCAAACAGGTCGCGCTGTGGTTCGTGGTGACCTACATGGTGCTGGTCACCCTCGCGGACGCGCTGTTCCTGGTCGAGAGGTACTGGGAGTACACCTTCTCCCTGGTGCTGTGCGCCGGTGCGCTGGTGCTCCTGCTCGTCTCGCACCGCGAGTTCTATGCGATCACCCGGCGCGGCGCGTTCCTGCGCGCGATCCTGGTGCTGATCGGCGGGCTTGCCGCGGCGGTGCTGATCGGCTGGGGACTGGTCTCGCTGGCCCCGGGCACGCTGGAGCCCGGCGCCGCCAACCGGCTGCTGTGGGCCGCCAACCGCGTCTGCGGCGGGCTCGTCGGCGGCCGGCTGATCGAGGGCCATCCGCCGCACTGGACCAGCGCCGTCCTCGGCCTGCTCGGGGCGCTGGCGCTGCTGAACGCCGCCGCCACCCTGTTCCGTTCGCAGCGCATGGAAGCCGCGCTGCACGGTGACGAGGAGGCCCGCATCCGGGCGCTGCTGGACCGCTACGGCAGCCAGGACTCGCTCGGCTACTTCGCTTCCCGCCGCGACAAGGCCGTGGTCTTCTCCCGCAGCGGCAAGGCCGCCGTCACCTACCGCGTCGAGGCCGGTGTCTGTCTGGCCAGCGGTGACCCGGTCGGTGACCGGGAGGCGTGGACGCAGGCCATCGAGGCCTGGCTGGAGGTCGCCGGACGGTACGGCTGGCAGCCCGCCGTCATGGGGGCCAGCGAGAGCGGCGCCAAGGCGTTCGCCCGCAGCGGCCTCGGGGCGCTGCAGCTCGGCGACGAAGCGATCTTGCATGTGAAGGACTTCGACCTCGACGGCCGGGAGATGCGGGTGACCCGCCAGGCCGTCAACCGCGTCGAGCGCACCGGCGCGACCTTCCGCGTACGGCGTCACTCCGCGCTGACCGACGAGGAGATGCAGGAGGTCATCCACCGGGCGGATGCCTGGCGGGACACCGAGACCGAGCGCGGCTTCTCGATGGCGCTGGACCGGCTGGGCGACCCGGAGGACGGCGACTGCCTGCTGGCCGAGGCGTTCGACGGCGACGGCAACATGATCGCGCTGCTGTCCTTCGTGCCGTGGGGCAAGGACGGCATCTCGCTGGACGTCATGCGCCGGGACCGCACCGCGCCCAACGGCGTCATGGAGTTCATGGTGGCCCGGCTGTGCGCCCAGGCCGGTGCCATGGGCGTGCGCCGGATCTCGCTGAACTTCGCGGTGTTCCGGTCCGCCTTCGAGGAGGGCGGCCGGATCGGTGCCGGGCCGGTGCTGAAGTTCTGGCGCCGGCTGCTGCTGTTCTTCTCCAAGTGGTGGCAGCTGGAAGCCCTCTACCGTTCCAACGCGAAGTACAACCCGGAGTGGTACCCGCGGTTCCTGTGCTACGCGGACGCCGGTGCGCTGGCCCGGATCGGTCTGGCCTCCGGTATCGCCGAGGGCTTCGTGGCCGTGCCGAGCCTGGGCAAGCTGTGGGGCAAGGGCCACAAGAAGCGGGTGCTGGCCCCGGCGAGCACCGCGGGCCTGCCGTCCCTGGACGAGCTCGGGCTGGTGCAGACCGGACCAGCCACCGAGGAGGAGCTGCACGAGCAAGAACTGGCCGCGCTGCCCGAGCAGGTGCGGGTGCGCCACCGGAAGCTGGAGCGGCTGCGGGAGGCCGGCACCGATCCGTACCCGGTGGGCGTGGAGCGTACGCACACCCTGGGCCAGGTCCGCGACGAGTACCCGGATCTGACGCCCGGCGCGCGGACCGGCAAGACCGTCAGCATCGCGGGGCGGGTGCTGCTCACCCGCGATCACGGTGGCGTGCTCTTCGCGGTGCTGCGGGACTGGTCGGGCGATCTGCAGATCGCGCTGACGCGGGAGGGCAGTGGCAAGGAGCTGCTGGAGCGCTTCGGTGCGGACATCGACCTCGGTGACCATGTCGAGGCCGAGGGCGAGGTCGGCACCAGCGACCGCGGTGAGCTGACGGTGTTCGTGACCCGGTGGCGGCTGACGGCCAAGTGCCTGCGGCCGCTTCCGGACAAGCGGCGCGGGCTGACCGACCCGGAGGCCAAGGTCCGCCAGCGGTATGTGGACCTGGTCGTCTCGCCGGATTCGCGGGACAACGTACGGGCGCGCAGCACGGCCGTACAGGCACTGCGCCAGGGTCTGATCGAGCGCGGCTACCTCGAGGTCGAGACACCGATGCTGCAGCAGATCCACGGCGGCGCCAACGCCCGCCCCTTCCAGACCCACATCAACGCCTACGACCTCGACCTGTATCTGCGGATCGCGCCGGAGCTGTATCTCAAGCGGCTGTGCGTGGGCGGTATGGAGAAGGTCTTCGAGATGGGGCGGACCTTCCGCAACGAGGGCATCTCCTACAAGCACAACCCCGAGTTCACGATGCTGGAGGCGTACCAGGCGTTCGCCGACTACGACGTGATGCTCGACCTGACCCGGGAGCTGATCCAGGGCGCGGCCGTCGCCGCGTTCGGCAGCGCCACCGCCCGCAAGGCGGACGAGAGCGGCCGGCTGGTCGAGCACGACATCTCGGGGATCTGGCCGGTGAAGACCGTCTACGGCGCGATCTCCGAAGCGCTCGGCGAGGAGGTCGACGCGGACACCGGCTCCGAGGCGCTGCGCCGGCTGTGCGCCGCCTCGTCGGTGCCGGTGAAGCCGGAGATGGGCCGGGGCGACATCGTGCTGGAGATGTACGAGCGGCTGGTGGAGGAGCGGACCGAGCTCCCGACGTTCTACAAGGACTTCCCCACCGATGTCTCGCCGCTGACCCGTCAGCACCGCCGGGACCCGCGGCTCGCCGAGCGCTGGGACCTGGTCGCGTTCGGCACCGAACTGGGCACCGCCTACTCGGAGCTGACCGACCCGGTGGAGCAGCGGCGGCGGCTCACCGCCCAGTCGCTGCTGGCGGCCGGCGGTGATGTGGAGGCGATGGAGCTGGACGAGGACTTCCTGCAGGCCCTGGAGTACGCGATGCCGCCGACCGGTGGTCTGGGCATCGGCGTGGACCGGCTGGTCATGTTCCTCACCGGGCTGTCGATCCGCGAGACGCTGCCGTTCCCGCTGGTGCGGCGCCGCTGACGGGGCCGCGGGCCCGCTTCTGCGGGTTGGACGGCGGAGGCCGCCCCCACCGCACGGTGGGGGCGGCCTCCGCCGTTTCGCGCAGTCAGCCCGTGGCGCCGGCCGGGCACCCGGCCGGGGTCGACGCCGCCTGCTGGGAGTACTTCCACTCCGGGTCGAGCAGTTCGGTCTTGAGCTGCTTCGCCGCGGCCGGGCTCTCGACGATGTAGCCGAAGTCCTGCAGCCAGGCCGGGTAGAGGTTCTTGGAACCGATGTAGAACGCCGAGTCGTCCACCGACACCAGCTTGTGGTGCAGCGCGTACGGCTTGCCGTCGGCCCACTTCGCGGCGTCGGAGCTGCGGAACGAGGCGAGCCGCAGGTTGCCGCACAGCGCCCGCGACGCCTTCTCGTTGTCGCCGGTGAGGGCCACGAGACGCGTGCGGAGGGTGTCGCTGATCTCGTCCAGGGACTTGATCTGGGAGTAGCCCCCGCTGCCGACGGCACCGCGGTTGGCGGGATCGCTGACGACGAGGCGGACCTTCACCCCGGCGGCCAGCTTGCCCGCGAGGGTGTCGTAGGTCCGGATGTCGTAGCGCGGCAGCGGCGGACAGGTGCCGTTGAGGTCCTGCTGCGAGATCTCGACGTGGTCGCGCGCGCTCGCGATGAGCGAACGCAGCGCGTTCTCCTCGGGGTTGACCGTGTCGTAGTCGCGGTCGCCGTTGGTGTGGTCGTGCAGCCCCACGGTGCACTTGGTGTCCGGGGCCGTGGGCAGGTCCGGGTGGTACCCCGAGGAGGGGTCCAACTCCTTGATGCCCACGCCCAGCCCGCCGACCGCGATGACCGGGACGTCACCGGTGGGCCCGGCGGGGGCGGCGCCCGCCTCCTCCTTCTCCATCGACGGCATGCAGGAGGAACCGTTCGAGGTGGCGAGCCAGACCTTCGCCGGGTCGGACGCGTTCCGGCAGGTCCAGTCCCAGAGGGTGTCGAGGTACTTCCCCGCCGAGCGGGCGGCCGGCCCGCTGAGCGCCATGTCCACGTCCGACACCGGGTGGTCGGTGTCGAGGTAGTCGTCCTTCCAGCCGTTGATCCCGCCCGTGATGGCCGTCTTCCCGTCGACCACAAGGAGCTTGGAGTGATTCCAGGAGAGCGACGTCTTGGACGTGGTCATCGAGGCGACGTTGAGCGTGACCTTGCCGGCCGCCGGGCCGAGCTTGTCGATCAGGTCGTCCCGGTAGCGCGACGGCACCACATTGAGGTGGTAGAGGGGGGCGGCGCCGACCAGGATGCGCACCCGCGGGGAGTGTCCCGCCTTGACGGACGCCTTGAGACCGGCGACGACGGCGTCCTCGAACCCGCCGTTGGGGAACGGGGCCAGCGAGGAGATGTCCACGGTGTGCCGGGCGTCGGCGATGTTGCGGGTCATCTTGTCGAGCAGCCGCCGGGTGCCCGCGCGGTCCTTGCAGCCGGCGTCGCCCCAGCAGCCGGGGGTCTGCAGCAGCCAGCCGGAGGGGTTGTCCGCCGGGGCGTCCAGGCGGTTGCCGTCGGTGCGCTCCCACACCGAGCCTTCGAGGCCGGGGGAGGTTTCGCGGAGCGACCGCTCGATGGAGTCCAGGTGGGGGGTGGGCGGGGTGTCCGCGGCGTATGCCGCCGAGGCCGGTAGCGTCGCGCACACGGTCGTCAGGGCGACGGACGCCGGTATGAGCCGGCGGAGCCGGTGGAGTCTGTGAGGAGCCAAGAACTTGCCTTCTTACGGTGACGAGGCGAGCCGAGCGCTGATCACCTGCCGCTGATCGCACGCCCGGCTCCGGTTGCCCCCAGAAGCTATCGGGCCGCCTCCCGTTCGCTCGGTGCGGAAGACGATCTTCGCTACAACTGCGATCGCCCCCGCGGCGTTTGCGGCTTTCCTGTACGTGACTGCCGCGAAGTTGCCGATGTTCAGCACCAAGTGCCGGAACCAGGTGTCAGAACCAGTTGACGGTGAGCGGGAAGGCGGCGGTGGCGGTGGCGCCGTGGGAGTCGGTGACGGTGGCGGTGATCGGAAAGGTGCCGGTCTGCCAGGGCCTGCCGCCGATCCGGCCGCCGGGGGCGTCGGCGCCCAGGCCCAGCGGCAGGCCGGTGGCGCGGTAGGTGAGCGGGGGCGTGCCGCCGGTTGCGGTCAGCTGGACGGTGCAGTCCTGGAGGAAGCGGCAGGTCTGCGGGCCGGGGGCGGTGAGCTTCAGGTCACCGCCGGGCGGCTCGGTGCCGCCGGTGTCGAACACGCCGGTGACGGGGGCGGCGGTGGCCGCATTGCCCGCGTGCCCGGTGCCGTACATGTCCTCGACCGTCCGCAGCAGGCTGTAGTGGTTGTAGGCGCCGCTGAGGCTGCCGGGTGCGACATGGGCTCCGTGGAAGACGGTCGCGATCCGGTTGGAGCCGAAGTAGTTGTCCTCGTCCCAGGTCACCAGCAGCAGGCTGTTGTGGTCCTCGGCCCACCGGGCGTAGGAGGCGAGGTTGTTCCTGAGCCAGGTGTCGCCGGTGCCGACGCCGCAGTCGTGCATGTCGTTGCACATGTCCGGGATGACGAAGGAGACGGTCGGCAGCCGGGTGAAGTCGTCCTGGGGGAACTGGGCGAAGGTCTTTCCGGTGCTCACGGGCACGTTCTTGAAGGCGAACCAGGGGTTGTGCTTCTGGGCGTAGCGGCCGTCGGAGCAGGTGGTGGAGCCCTCGTTGGGCAGGCCTTCGTTGTAGCTCGCGAAGGTCTTGCCGGCGGCGAGCAGTTCCTGGCCAAGGTTGGGCGCGGTCATCGACTGCGCGGTGTAGCAGCCGTCGCCGGTGATCCCCTGGGTGGCGCCGGAGAAGAGGTTGAAGTAGTTCGGCTGGCTGGGATGGGTGAGCGCCTGCATGCCCGTCAGGCCGGCGCCTTCGCCGGCGAGTTGGTTGAGGTAGGGCGCGGCGGCGTTGCCGATGATCTCGCCGTACTGCTTGTTCTCGAAGACGACGATCACGACATGGTCGTAGGACGGCAGAGCGGCCCGGATGCCGGTGCCGCTCGCGTGGGCCGCCGTACCTTCCGTGGTGGTGCGGGCGTCGGCGGTGGTGGCCGCAAACGTCAGGCCGAGCGCGCCGAGCACCGCCACGAGCGCCCTGCGCAGATGGACGGCTGTTCGCTTCATCGGGTCTCCCTCCGTTCCGGTGATGCCGGGCCGGGCTGAGGTGTTCGTGGTCGGGGCGTGGTCGTGACTCGGGGCAGGGGCGGAGCGTGATCGTGGTCGTGGTCGTGGTCGTCAGGCTTCGCGGCGGGCCGCGTCCACGACGTTGATCCGCAGGAGGCGGGGTACGGGCAGGTCACAGCTGCGGAAGGCCTCGGCGGTGGCGGTCCGGACCGCCGCGCGCCGGTCCGGGGGCACCAGCAGCAGCACACCGCGCCCCGGGCGGGTGCCGGGCCACCAGGCGGACCAGGCGCCGGCGCGCAGGGCCGCGCTTACCGCGGTGGCGAGTCCGGTGGCCGTACGGGTGGTCGGGGTGTCGGGGGTGGCAGTGGTTGCCGGGGTGGCGTCGCCGCTGTCCGCGTCGCGGGTCGCGGTGGGACGGGCCGTCAGGAGGAGCAGGCCGGCGTCCGCGGCGCCGTCAGGGGCGCGCAGCGGCAGCTGGGTGCGGCCGTCGGCCGCCAGGAGGTGGCCGGCCCGGGCGAAGAGCACGGCCCGGCGCAGCCCGTCATCGCCGGGCACGGCGGAGCCGAGGAGGCGGGCCAGTTGCGGGCGGGTCGGCGGGTCGCCGCCCCGCCCGGCGTGCACACCCGAGACCGCCAGGGCGACCGCGCACTCCAGCGGTTCGGCGACGGGCAGCCCCACGGCCTCGGGCAAGGGGGCGTTCAGCTGCAGATCGGCGCCGCCCCGGCCACAGCCGGCAGCGGCGAGGCCGCGCAGCACGGCGTACGGGCGGGCGGCCCAGGCGGGGGCGCGGGCCGCCGGCCCGGTGAGGGGGAGCTCGGCGGTCTCCGCGGGGTGGTTGAGCGAGGCGCAGCGCAGCATCCCGTCGGCGCGCGGGGCGACGGCTACATCGACGTAGTGGCCGGCCGCCGCGAACCAGTCGGCCCCCGGCGCCGGCCCGGTACCCGGCGGGCCGGGCGGGACGGCGGGCGCGGAGACCCGGAAGGCGTACGGGGCCCGCCACACCGCGTCGGGCGGACGGTGAAAACCCGTCGAGAAGCCGTGGGAGAGCAGGCGCAGCAGCGGGTCCGCCGTGGTGCGGCGGGCCAGGTCCACCGCGCTCACCCGAGCTCCTTGCGGGCGAGCAGCCGGTAGGCGTTGCCGCCGTCGGTGGCCCGGGCCACCGCGGTACGCAGGCCGTCGAGGGCGAGCGCGGCGGCGTAGCAGGGCACCGCCATGGCCTGTACGGCGCTCCGGGCGGCACGGCGGGCCGGGGTCGCGGGCACGGTGGACCAGGGGGCCTGCGGGTCGGGGGCGATCCTGTTCGCGGCGAGGGCGGTGGCGGCGAGGAAGTCACCGTTGGGCTGGTGGGCCTCGCCGTGCTGCTCCGCGAGCACGGTGAACCCCCGTGCGGCCAGGGCCTGTTTGAGGTTTCCGATGGGCATCAGGTGCTGGTGCTGGGGCTGGAACCAGGGCAGCCAGTAGCGGCCGAGCAGCCGGCCGGCCCGGGACTCGGGGTCGGGGAGTTCGATCAGCAGATGGCCGCCGGGCGCCAGGACCTTGACGGCGGCGTCGAGTTCGGTGAACGGGTCCCGGGTGTGTTCGAGGTAGTGGTGCATGCTCACGGTGTCGTAGCGGCCGGCGAGCCGGTCGGCGAGGTCGGGGAACTGCCCCTGGTAGGCGGTGTCGATCCAGCCCCGGCGTGCGGCCTCGTGGACCCCGTCGCCCATGTCCAGCCCGTCGAAGCGGGTGTCGGGCCATACGGAGCGGGCGGCGTTGCAGAAGTGTGCGGCGGCGGTTCCGACGTCGAGCCAGGCCCGGGGGGTGGTGAAGGGCCGGAGCAGTTCGGCGCGGGCGCGGTAGGTGGCGCTCATCCGGCCCAGGACCAGGGCGGTGCCGTCGCCGCCGAGACCTTCGTAGAAGTCGCGGTAGTAGAAGTCGAGTCCGTCCGGGGTGAGCCGGGGATTCTGGAAGATGTGGCCGCACTGGCGGCACTCCTCCAGGGTGAACCGGCCGGGCTTGCCCTGGAGCAGGTCGGGCGTGCGCAGCCGCACCTCGGGGCCGGGCGCCGAGCACCAGGGGCAGTCGGTGCGGCGCGGCTCGAAGAACCGGTCCGTGCCGCCGGCGAGAGCGGTGGCGTAGGCGGCGCGCCGTGCCGCCTCACCGGCGGTGCCGGGTGCGTCGACGGCGCCGGGCGTTCCGGCGGCCGGTGTGGCGAGGGTCCGCAGGGCGGTCGACAGGGCGCGCAGCGGACGCAGGGCGGTGGCGCGGGCGAGGCCCGCGGGGCGCGGCCCCCGGGCGGGCCCCAGGACGACGGCGGGCTGCAGCCAGTAGAGAGCGGTCGCCGCGGCACCCCAACGCGGCGCGGAGACCAGGCACTTCACCAGCAGGGCGAGACCGGCGAGCTGGGCTGTGGACATCAGGGCGGGCGGCAGACCACGGGCGCGCAGCTCCTCGGCGTGCCGCGCGGGGTCGGGGGGCGGGCCGGTCAGTCCGGGGGCGAGGACCCAGCCGGTGGCGTCGGGTGCGTACTCCTTGAGGGTGCGGACGAGGCGGAGCAGATCGGCGGCCGAACGCGGCGGGGTGGCGGCGTCGAGACCGGCCCGCCGGTGGACGTCGTCGGCCACCAGCAGGGCGTGGGCCGCGCCGTGTCCCGGGGCGCACCGGTCGGTGCGGTGGGCCGTGGGGTCGAGCAGCCGGAGCAGACCGAGAACGCTCTCGGCCTCCAGGCGTACCGGTATCAGGTCCACGACGCGCAGGCCTTCGCGTACGGCGTGGTCCGCCGCGGCGCGCAGGGTCGCCGCGTCGGCCGTGACACCGGGCGCGGTGATCAGGTGCCAGCCGGGCAGCGGCGGCCGCGGGGCATCCTGGGCCGGGGCGGGTTCGAGCACGGGCAGCGCGGCGAGCCTGCGGCGGGCGCGCACGGTACCCGCCCCCAGGGCCGTCACGGCGGCGGCCGCCACCCATCGCGTGCGGGGTCCCGAACGGTGCACTCGCGTCATCGGGCTCACGGTCCCTTCTCGTTCTCGGTCTCGGGCTGGGGCTCGGGCGCGGTCCCGGCCTCGGGCGCGGTCCCGGCCTCGGGCGCGGTCCCGGCCTCGGGCTCGGTGGGGGCGGTGCCAGGTCCGGCCACGGCGCCGGCCCGCAGCTTCTCCAGACGGTCGGCCGCCGTACGGGCGCCGCCCGCTGCGGCGAAGGACGCCTGGATGCGGCGGGCCGCGCGGCGGTGGGCCGGGGCGTCCAGCACGGCGGCCAGCGCCTGGTGCAGCTCGTCCGCACGGGCCCGGCCGAACCGCACCCGCACCCCCGCCCCGGCCCCGGTCACCTGGCCGGCGACGATCGGCTGATCGTCGCGGACGGGCGCCACGACCAGCGGCAGTCCGTACGCAAGCGCCTCGCACACGGTGTTGTGGCCGCCGTGGCACAACACCGCGTCGAGGTGTGGCAGCAGGGCGAGCTGGGGGACGTACTCCTGGTGCAGCACATGGTGCGGGACGTTCCCGGCGAGGTCAGCGGGGGCCGCCAGGATCAGTTGCGCCCGGTCCGCGAGGGCGTCCGCGGCGCGCAGGACCGCGGGGTAGAAGCGGGCGCCCGCCTCGCGGTTGAGGGTGCCGAGGGAGACGAGCACCCGGGCACGTGCGGGGTCGAGACGGTGCCACGGGAAGTCTCCGTGGGACGGGCGAGACCCGAAGGCGGGTCCGACGAAGGCGTAGTGGGAGGGATACCGCCGTCCTGCGGGACGGGACGCCGCACCCGCATGGCCGGCGGCCGGTGCGGAGGAATGGCCCTCGGCAACGGGCGGCCCGCCGGCCTCGTCACCGGCCGGCCCGCCGTCCCCCAGAAGCGCGGGCGTGGAGAAGACCAGGACCAGGTGCGGGGAGAAGCGTGGGTCCCAGCCGCTGGGCGCACCGCATTCGGCGAGCAGGGCGGTGATGCGCTGTGCCACCCACTCCCCCACCTTGGGGACCCCGGCGAAGGGCCGGGTGAACTCGGCCGTGGTGGTCGCCGAGGTCGCCCAGGGCAGACCGTGACGCCGCGCCACCAGCGGCCCGGCCAGGGCCTGTTGATCGGCCACCAGCACGTCGGGCGCAAAGGCCTCGACGGCGGCGTGCACGCCGGGCAGCATCGCGCGGGCGAGGGGCAGCAGGACGTCCGCCCACAGGAAGCGCAGGGCCGCGATGCCGCGCAGATCGCGCCACCGCCCGTGCAGGACGTCGATGCCATCGCCCCCGCTCCGGTCTCCCGCCGGGTACAGGAGCGAGCCCGCGGGGAGCAGGGTCGCAAGGGCCGCGGCGGGTCCGGTCCAGGCGACCTGGTGGCCGCGCGCGGTGAGCTCGGCGGCGACCGCGATCGTGGGGTTGACGTGTCCGGCGAGCGGCGGGACGACGAACAGCACTCTCATCGGGCCACCGCCCCGGCCCGGTCGCCGAGTCGTTCCAGCACGGCGGCGCAGAGCCCTTCGGTGGCTTCGTTGAGCACGGTGTGTCCCACGCCCGGGAGCACACACAGAGCGCAGTCCGGTGCCCCGGCCGCGAGTTCCCGGGCTCCGGGGAGGAGTTCGGAGTGCTCTCCGTAGACGGCGAGGACCGGGCACCTCAGCCGGGCGAAGTCGTGGGAGGTGAAGGCAGCGCCGGCCGCGATGTCCTCGATCAGGGAGGTGCGGTTGAGCAGGGCGTCGGCACCGGCGGTCAGCCGGGCCTCCTTGCGCCGCCCGAGTGCGGCAAGCTGCTCGGGCAGGCGGCGGTGTTCGAGGCCGAGGGCCGCGACGGAGAGGGTGTCGGTCATGTCCTCCACCCAGTCGCCGGTCAGCTGGGCGTCGATCAGCACCAGTGAGGCGACCAGTTCGGGCCGGACGAGCGCCGTGTGCAGGGCGAGGACACCGCCGTAGCTGTTGCCGACCAGATGGACGGGACGGCGGTCGAGGCCGAGGGAGCCGAGCAGGGCGGCGAGGTCGGCGGCCGCGGTGTCCCGGTCGTAGCCGCCGGGCGGGCGGTCGCTGCGGCCGTGGCCGCGCTGGTCGTAGAGGAGCACGGGGTGACCGGCGCGGGATACGGGGCCCGCGAGGGTGCAGTAGAAGCTCGACAGGTTGTCCATCACCAGGCCGTGGAGGAAGACGACCGTGGGGCCGTCACCGCGGCCCGGCAGCCGCTGGGTGTGCAGGCGCAGCCCGCCCGCGGGGGTCAGGGACATGGGTGCGCTCAGCCCGCGCAGGCCTGGTCGGCGGCGGTGACCGTGTCGATGTGGACGGCGAGTTCGCCGACCGTCATGGCCAGGATCTGGTCGATGTCCTTCTCCGCGAGGAGACCGAGGAGGTCCACCGCGCTGCCGTAGCGCTGTTGCAGCAGCTCGGCGAGGGCGACGAACTCGATGCTCTCCAGCGCCAGATCGTCGTTGAAGGTGGTCGCGGGGGTGACCTCGCCCACGATGAGCAGTTCGTCGCCGACGACGCTCACCAGCATGTCGGTGATCTCGGCCAGGATCGTCCCGGTGCGCTCGGGGAGCGGGTCAGCTGCCATGGGTGGCCTCCGTGGAAGTGGGGGTGTCGGTGTCCGTACGGGGCACGGGCGGCGGCCCGGTCCAGGCGACGACGTGGTGCGCGGACAGGTCGTGGACGGAGTCGAGGTGGACGAGGTGGCGTAGGCCGTCCGGGGAGTCCACCCGCAGCGCGCCGCCCGGTGCGGACGTCACGGCCCAGTCCAGGGGCCGGCCGCCGAGGCCGCTGCCCGCCGCCTTCGCCGCGGCCTCCTTGGCGCACCACAGGGCGGTGAGCCAGTAGGCGCGGCCCGTTCCACGAGTCGCTCCGCGGGCCTGGAGGCCGTCCGCCAGACGGCGTTCGGCCGGGGTAAGGACGATCTGTTCGAGGGCTCGCGGATCGTCGGTGACCGGCTCGATGGCGATGCCGACGGGACCCGCCCGGTGGGCGAGGGCCACGGCGACGTGGTCCTTGTGGGCGAGGGAGAGGTGGAGGCCGGCGGCGAGCGGGCCCTCGGGCCTGGTGCGGCCGTACGGGTCGGTGCCGACCGGGACCTCGGCGGGGAAGACGGGGCCCGCTCCCGACTCCCACAACAGTTCCCGGACCGCGTCCTTGGCGGCGATCCGGCCCAGCAGCCAGCCCGTGCGGGCGCGCGGCGCGCACCGTTCGTAGCGTGCGCGTTCGGCGGCGCCCAGATAGCGGCGCATCACCAGCTCCTGCGAGGCCGGGTCCGTCCAACGGCGCCGGGCCAGGCACCAGCCGCCCGGCCGGGGTTCGCCGATGCCGCACACCTCCGGAGTGAACTTCATCGGCCACACCCGTTCATCGGCACCGAACCGGCGGTACGTCCAGTTCTCCAGCCGCGCCCACACCGCGCCGTCGGCGCCGCGCAGTTCCACATCGCCGCGTACCGAGCCGGGCCCCACCTCATGGATCCGGGCGGTGGCCGTCAGCAGCGCGCCCTCGGGGGGCGGCGGCCCGTAGAGCCGTACCCGGTCCAGGGTCGCGGGGAAGACCAGCCGGTCACCGGTGAGTTTCAGCTGCATCCAGTGACCGAGGAGCTGGCCCGCGGCGTCCAGGAGGGCGCCGGGGGCCGGCAGCGCGCGCAGCGTTCCGCGGATGCCGTCCGCGGCGAGCGCGGTGACCTCGTGGACCCCGGCGAAGGCCGGGCCGTGGAACATCCACCGGTCCCGGTAAAGGGCCTCGGCGCTGACGGGCACCGGCCCGCAGGACGTCAGGGCCGGGGCGCCGAGGAGCGGTGGAGGCGGGTGGTGTGCCGCGAGATGGACGGTGACGGTGGCGTGGCCGCCGAGGTTCACCCGTACCCGGCCGCCGTCGGCGGGGGTCGCGGTGACGGTGAGGTCGACGGGCGGGGCGACGGGCAGCCAGCGCAGGGCCCGCACGTCGGAGTAGCCGGTGACGGTGAGCCCGGAGCGCACCTCGTGGGCCGCCTCGGCGGCCAGTTCCAGCAGTGTGGTCATGGGGACGACGGGGAAGCGGTCGGCCGGCTCCGGCCAGTCGTCGGGCTGGAGGTAGACACAGTGGTCGCGGACGTAGGGGAGGGTGCCGAGGGAGAGGTGACGGGTGGTGCGGTGGGGGCTGGGGGGCGGGGTTGGGGTCGGGCCAGGGGGCGGGGTCAGGTTCGGGGTCGGGGCCCGGCCGGCGTTGCGGCCGGCGACGGGTGTCGGGGCGGGCCGGACGGCCGCGGTGGCCGCGGTGGCCGCGGTGGCCGCGGTGGCCGCGGCGGCGACCGTACGGGTGGCGGCCCGGGTTTCGGCGAGGACGGCGTCCAGGGCCTGCCGTACGGGGTCCGCGACGGACGGCCGGGGGTGCGGCAGCGCTCCCCCACCCCCGCCTTCTCCTGCATCCGGTGGCACTGCCCCACCACCGCCTCCGGCTGCGCCGGGCAGCGCTCCCCCGCCCCCTCCCCCTCCTCCCCCTTCGGGGGAGGAGGCGGGGGGTGGGTTCGGGGGTGGGGGAGGGCCGGCGGACGCGAAAAGCAGTCCCCCCTGAGCCGCCACCCCGTCCAAGAGGACCAGCGGCGAACCGAGATCGAGGCGGACCGATGCGCCGGCTCCGGCCGGGGCCGTGGCTCCCGCCGGGGCCGTGGCTCCCACCCGGCCCGTGGCGGGGTCCGGACTCGTGACTCCCTCCGGTTCCCCAGCGCGGTCCGGGGCCGTGGCGCGGCCCACGGCCAGGGCGCCCTCCGAAGCCAGGGCACGGTCCACGGCGACGACGCGCCCCGCCCCCGGAGCACCACCGGCCGAAGGAGCCAACCGCTCCCACCGCGGAGCCATCCCCTCGGCCCACAACGCGGCCGCGGTCCGCACCAGTTGCTCCCCTCCCCCGCCGCGGGTGCCGGCCGCCGCCACGGTGAGATGGTCCTCCCCGTGGAGGGTGTCGCCGATGAAGCCGGTAAGACTGCCGGCACCGGCCTGGACGAAGGCGCGTACGCCCGTGTCGTACAGCCGCCTGGTCAGGTGCTGGAAGCGGACCGGCTCCAGAAGGTGCCGCAGCACCAGCGCACGGACCTTTGACGGGTCGTCGGGGAAGGGCGCGACGGTCGTCGCCGACCAGACGGGCACCTGCGGGTCCCGCAGCGGCAAGGCCTCGAAGGCCGCGCCGACCTGGTCGAGGTAGGGCGCCCACATCGGCGTGTGGAAGCCGGAGCGGAAGGGCATCTCCTGGGCGCGTACGCCCTGTGCGGCGAGTCTGCGGACGGCCTCGGCAAGCGGTCCCGGGGCTCCGCAGATCACCGACTGGTGCGGGCAGTTGTCGTGGCTGACCGCCACCCTTTCCAGGCCTTCCAGCGCCGCGGCCGCCTGTGCGGCACCGCAGCCCAGGGCCGCGTAGACCAGGTCGGGCACCGCGAGGGAGCCGGGCCGCAGCGAGCCGAGGAAGGTGTCCACGGCCTGCGGCGGGTACATTCCGGCGACCACCATGGCCGTCCACTCCCCGAGGCTGTGGCCGGTCAGCAGATCGGGGGTGATGCCCAGTCGGTCCAGGGCGCGGGCGAGCAGCCGGCCGACGGCGAGGGAGTCGACGGCCCGCTCGACCAGACCGCTGCCCCCGGAGACCGCGGGGCGCGGCAGCGCCATCCGGTCGGCGAGGTCGTCCACGCGCGGCGGCGGCTCCGCCTCCAGCCCCGGAAAGACGAACGCGAGCCGCGCTCCCGCCTCCCGCGCGTACGGCCCGAAGAACGGGCTCGGCGTGAACCACACCTCACCACGCCCCCGCCAGGGCAGTCCCCGGGCGAGGATCTTGGCGGCCAGGGCGCGGCGCTGCGGGGTGGGACCGAGAAGAGCGAGACGGCACGGGCCGTCGCCCAGGGGAACGCCGGTGCCCGCGCCCCCCGCCTTCGCGCCCACCCCCTCTCCCGGATTCCGTAATTTCTCCGCCAGTTCGGCGGGAGAGTGCGCGGCGAGCAGTACCGCGCGCTCCGGCTCCGCCGTCCGCAGCGGGGAGGTGCGGGGCGTGGGCGGCGCGGCGGCGGGCCGGCATCCCGGGGCTTCCTCCAGGATGACGTGGGCGTTGATCCCGCCGAAGCCGAAGGCATTGACTCCGGCCCGTAAGGGTGCCCGTCCGGCGTCCCAGGGTTCGGCCTCGGTGACCGGACGCATCCGGGTCCGCGCCAGGCCCTCGTGCGGCTCGTCCAGATGCAGGGTCGGCGGCAGGGTGCGGTCGTGCACGGCGAGGGCGGCCTTGATCAGTCCGGCGATCCCGGCGGCCTGCATGGTGTGGCCGAGCATCGACTTCACCGAGCCCAGACCGATCGGCGCCCGGCCCGCGCCGGAAGGCCCGAACACCCGGGCCAGGGTGTCCAGTTCGGCGGCGTCACCGACCGGCGTTCCGGTGCCGTGCGCCTCCAGCAGGCCGAGCGCGGCAGGGTGTTCCGGATCGAGGCCGGCGCTGCCCCAGGCCTGTTGCAACGCCCTGGTCTGCCCCTCCGTCCGGGGGTTCATCAGGCTCGACGCGCGCCCGTCCCCCGCCACCCCCGCCCCGCGGATGACCGCGTAGACCCGGTCCCCGTCGCGTTCGGCGTCGGCCAGGCGTTTGAGGAGGACGACGCCGGTGCCTTCGGACAGCAGCGTGCCGTCGGCCCGGCGGTCGAAGGGACGGATGCACTGGGTGGGGCTCAGGGCGCGCAGCTGGGTGAAGACGCTCCACAGGGTGGCGATATGGCAGTGGTGCACGGCTCCGGCGACCACGCTGTCGCAGCGCCCGGCGGCCAGCAGGTCGACGGCCTGGGCCACGGCGAGCAGCGAGGAGGCACAGGCCGCGTCGAGGGTGTAGGCGGGCCCGCGGAAGTCCAGCCGGTTGGCGGTCCGGGCGGCGGTGAAGCTGGGCACCAGGCCGATGGACGCCTCCGGCGACTCGGGGCCCAGGCTCTCCTGGAAGGCGTCGCGCACCGCGGCGATCTTCGACTCCCCCAGTTCCGGGGCGAGTTGGCGCAGGGTGGCGGCGAGCTGGTGGGCGGTACGGACCCGCTGGTCGAGCCGGGCGGTGGCCACGCCCATGAAGCCGCCGCGGCCGAGTATGACCCCGATACGGGAGCGGTCGGCGGGCAGCCGCTCCTGGCCGCCCGCGTCGGCGATGGCGTCGGCGATGACGCGCAGGGCGAGCAGTTGGTCGGGTTCGGCTCCCGGGACGGTGGCGGGCATGATGCCGAAGCGGGTGGGGTCGAAGGCGGCGAGTTCGTCCAGGAAGCCGCCCCGCCGGCAGTAGAAGCGGTCGCTGCGGGCGGGGCCCTCGGCGGCGTGCGGATCGTAGTAGACCTCGGGGTCCCAGCGGCCGGGCGGCACCTGTGTGATGCAGTCCCGGCCGGCCAGCAGGTTGCGCCGGTACGCGGCGAGGTCACCGGCACCGGGGAAGAGCGCCCCCATGCCGACGATCGCGGCGTCCGTGGGGCGGGGGCCGGTCCGCCGGGCGCCGGTGTCACTCATCGCCCACCGCCTCGCCGCCGGCCTCCGCCGCGAGGACGACCTGGGGCGAGGTGCCGTGGGCCAGTTCGGCCAGCAGGGCGTCGGCCGCGGCCGCGGGGTCCAGGAGCGGGATGCCCCGGCGGGCGTAGGCGCGCTCCAGCTCCGGGGTGACCATGCCGCCGCCGTCGGCCGCCCAGGGTCCCCAGTCGACGGCGAGGACGCGCCCGGCCGTACGGGCCGACCAGGCCCTGGCGAGGGTGTCCAGGGCGTCGTTGGCGGCGGCGTAGTCGGCCTGGCCGCGGTTGCCGAAGACCCCGGCGACGCTGCCGAAGAGGACCAGGAAGCCGGTGTCGTCGCCGGCGGCCTCCAGGAGGTGGCGGGCGCCGTCGACCTTGGTGGCGAAGACCCGGTCGAAGGAGGCCGGGTCCTTGTCCCGCAGCAGCTTGTCGTCCAGGGTGCCCGCGCCGTGCACGATCCCGTCGAGGCGGCCGTGCCGGTCCCGGATGTCGTCCACCACGGCGCGTACGGCGGCGGCGTCGGTGACATCGGCCGCGTGGTAGCGCACGGAAGCGGCGTGCGGTGCCAAGGCGGCGAGGGTGCCGGTGATTTCGCGGCGGGCCAGGATGCGGGTGGCCGCCGCCTCGATCTGGGCGGGTCTGCGCAGCCCTTGGGCGAGGAGGGCGGCGCGCAGCGCGATGCGGTCGTGGGCGTGCGCGAGCGCCGGGTCCTCGGGGGTCTCGTCCAGGGGGGTGCGCCCGAGGAGTTCGAGGTGGCAGCCGTGGGCGCGGGCCAGGGCGTGCGCCGTACGGGCGGTGATGCCGCGCGCGCCGCCGGTCAGCAGCACCACGGAGCCCGCGTCGAGCAGCGGCCGGCCGGTGGCGGGCCGGTCGTGCGGCAGGGGCGTGCGGACGGTGCGCAGGGTGGTGCGGGTGCCGTGGGTGCGGCCGACGACGACCGGTTCGCCGGGGGCGCAGAGTTCGGCGAGGAGGTGGGCCGCGATGCGTTCGGGGCGGTCCTTCGGGTCGATGTCCACGGCGCGGATCAGGACGCCGGGGTATTCGAGGGCGGCCGTACGGGCAAAGCCGCGCAGTCCGGCGCCGGGCAGCGGGTCGGGGGCGTCCCCGGCGTCGTCCTGGCCGAAGGTGCCGCCGGCCGCGGTGGCCAGCAGCAGCCACCGGGCGCCGCCGGTCAGGGCGGTGCGCAGCCCCGCGTACTGTCCGGGCAGGACCGCGCCGCGGCCCGCCCGCAGGGCGCTGAGGTCCACCAGTCCGCCCACCCCGTCGGCGGTGGCCTCGGCCAGCCGCTCGGCGGGCACGGTACGGACCGATGCGCCATGGCTCTCCAGCAGGGCGGCGAGGGCGAGCGCCACGCCCTGGCCGTCCTCCACCACGGTGAAGTCGCTGCCCGCCACCACCTCGGCGGCCGGCCGGCTCGCCGGCGGGCCGAGGGGCGCTACCTGCACCAGGTAGCGAGTGGGGCGTTGGGGCACGGGGGCGCTCGCGGCTCCGGCTTCGGCCGCGGCCCCGGCGGGCGGCTTCGGGACGGTGGGCGGGTGCGCGAGGCCGGGCGGCATGGACTCGGAGAGCCGGGATGGCTGGGATGACTGGGATAGCTGGGATGGCTGGGATGGCCGGGGCTGCCGGGGTGGTCCGGATAAGGAGTCAGCCGGCTCGGACAGGGCAGGGGCCGGTGCGGAACCGACCCCGGCAAGGGCCACTGCGGGGCCGGCTCCCGCGAGGGTCGCCACGGGCTCGGGTGACGCGGCCGTCTCCGGCACGTCCTCGTGGTGGGCGGCGGCGATCCAGTCGACGATGCCGCTGATGGTCTTGACCCGGGAAAGCTGCTCCACCGCCGATTCCATCGCTCCGTCGGCGTCCTGCGGCAGTCCGATCCGGTCGGCCAGCGCACCGATGATCTCCACGCGCTTGATGGAGTCCACCGACAGGTCGGCCTCCAGGTCGAGCCCCGCGTCGAGCATGTCGTGCGGGTAGCCGGTCCGGGTGTGAATGATCTCCCGTACGGCATCCAGGAGTTCCGCGGGGCTCAGACGCCGCGCCGCGGTGCCGGGCGCCTGCCCCGCGGCGCCGTCGGCGGCCCCGGGACCGGCGTCGGCCCCGGCACCGGCACCGGCATCGGCCGCGTCCCCGGTGCCGGTCCGGATGGGCGCGGCACACGACGCGGCAGCCCGCTCAGTGGCCTCTCCCGTCTTTCCCGCCTCTCCTCCCGTCCCCAAATACCGCAGCACAACATCCCGTTGAGCCGCGATGAGCTCGCGCGACGCCCGCAGATACTCCAGCACCGCATCCTGCCGAGCACCGTCACCGGAGGCCGTGGAGCTCCCGAAGGCCGTGGCGCTCCCGACGGCCGTGGCGCTCCCGGATGCCGTGGAGCC
This sequence comes from Streptomyces sp. NPDC047049, assembly GCF_040643995.1. Lineage (NCBI taxonomy): Bacteria > Bacillati > Actinomycetota > Actinomycetes > Kitasatosporales > Streptomycetaceae > Streptomyces > Streptomyces sp. NPDC047049. Next base: position 45,246 of record NZ_JBEYVM010000020.1, read on the forward strand.
CACAGACGCGGTCGAGCCCCCGGAGAAGGCCGAGCCCCCGGACGCCGGGGTGCCCCCGGACGTCCTCCCCTCCCCGGCCCCCCACCCCGTTTCCACGCGGCGCGCGGGGCGCAGTCCGCCCGGCAGGCAGTCACCGTCGGCGGTGCGCACCAGATGCCCGTCGACCAGCCATCCCGGGCGGCGCGGCGCCACCGCGGGCAGCCTCTCCGTACGCCCGTGGAACAGGGCCTCCGGGGCGATCGGCACCCCGGCCGCCGCGAGCCGAGCCAGTACGTGCGGCAGCCGGGCCAGCCCCGGCTCGCCCGGGACGTCCAGCGCCACGGCCGTGTGCGGCCGGCCGTCCAGGATGCGCCCGACGAGACCGGTGAGCACCCGGCCGGGCCCGGCCTCCACGAAGGTGCGCACCCCGGCCGCGTACATGTCCTCGATCTGCTCCACGAAGCGCACGGGCGCGGCGACCTGGTCCGCAAGGGTGGCACGGACCGCGGACGCCTCCCGGTCGTACGGCCGCGCGGTGGCGCCGGACCACACCGGGAAGGTGGGCACGGCCACCTGCGACGCGGACAGTTCGGCGGCGAACGTGTCGCGCGCCGGGGCGAGTTGCGGGCTGTGGAAGGCGCAGGCCACCGGCAGACGACGCGCGTCCAGGCCGGCCGCGCACAGCGCCGCCACCGCCGATTCCACGGCATCCGTGGGCCCGGAAATCACGCTCTGCTCCGGCGCGTTGTGATTGGCGACGACGACCCCGGCCGCGTGGATCAGCTCCCTGACGCGCTCCGGGGCGGCCACCACGGCGGCCATCGCCCCGGGGTCGTTTCCGGCGGCCCCGAGGATGGCCTCGCCGCGGCGGGCGCTGAGGCGCAGCAGGGTCGCGGTGTCGTAGGCGCCCGCGGCCCACAGCGCGGTCAGCTCACCGTACGAGTGGCCCGCCGCGCAGTCGGGGCGCACGCCGAGCGTGGTGAGCAGCCGGTGCGCGGCGGCGGAGGCGAGACCGAGCGCCGGCTGGGCGACGCGGGTGTCGGTGAGGGCGGCCTGCTGGGCGGCCCGGCGCTCGGCGGTGAACGCGGTGGGCGGGAACATGGCCGCGGCCCACTCCGGATCGGCGTCCTCCAGAAGGCCGCGCAGGGCGGGGAAGGCGAGGAACAACTCCGCCATCATTCCCGGGCGTTGACTCCCCTGCCCGGGGAAGAGGAAGGAGACCAGCCCGGGGTCGGCGTCCCTGCGGCGCGGATACACGCCCTCGACGGCATCGAACCGGCGGGCGGCCGCCAGCTTGACGGCGAGGTCGTCGAGGTCGTCGGCCACCACACAGAGCTGGACCGGCCCCTGCGCCGCCGCGGTCTCGGCGGCCAGGTCGCGCAGCGGCCACGGCCGTCCGGCGGCGTCGTTGTCGGCCAGCCGTGCGGCCAGACGCTCCATGGCCCGTACGGCGGCGGGGCGGTCGGCCCCCCGGAAGCAGAAGAGTTCGGCGGGCCAGTGGACCAGGGCGTGGTCGGGCTCGGGCGCACCGTCGTAACCGGCCAGCACGGCGTGGTAGTTGGTGCCGCCGAAGCCGAAGGCGCTCACCCCGGCGAAGCGCCGCCCCACGGGGACCGGCCAGGGCCGGGCGCCCCCGGTGTCGAAGCGGAACGGTCCGGTGTCCGCGGCCGGCCGGGTCAGATGCAGGGTCGGGGGCCGTACGCCGGTGTGCACGGCGCGGGCGGCCTTGATGAGTCCGGCCAGGCCGGCCGCGCATTTGGTGTGCCCGATCTGCGATTTGACCGAGCCCAGCGTGCAGCTGCCCGGGGTGGCGCCCGCTGCCTCGAACACCTCGGTGAGGACGCCGAGTTCGGCGGTGTCGCCGACGACGGTTCCGGTGCCGTGGGCTTCGAGGAGTCCGACCTGCGCGGGGCTGATCCCGGCGCGCCGGTAGGCGCGTTCGAGGGCCCGCCGCTGGCCCTCGGGCCGGGGTGCGGTCAGTCCGAGGGACCGCCCGTCACTGGAAGTGCCGACGGCCTTGACGACCGCGTAGATCCGGTCGCCGTCGCGTTCCGCGTCGGCGAGCCGCTTGAGGACCAGGACACCGATGCCCTCGCCGAGTGCGATGCCGTCGGCCGCCGCGTCGAAGGGGCGGCAGCGGCCGGTGGGCGACAGGGCGCGTACGGAGGCGAACATCAGGTAGTCGTTGATGCCGTTGTGCACATCGGCGCCGCCGCACAGCGCCATATCGCTGTCGTGGTCGCGCAGTTGGCGGCAGGCCAGGTCGAGGGCGGCGAGCGAGGAGGCGCAGGCGGCGTCCACGGTGCAGTTGGCGCCGCCGAGGTCGAGCCGGCTGGCGATGCGTCCGGCGATGACGTTGGCGAGGACGCCGGGGAAGGAGTCCTCGGTCAGGCGGGGCAGTTCGGCGTCGAGTGCGGGCGGCAGGTCGCCGAGGTAGGCCGGGTGGAGTGCGCGCAGGCCGTAGGCGCCGGCAAGTTCGGTGCCCGCCTCGGCGCCGAAGACGACGCTGGTGCGGGCGCGGTCGAAGTCGCGCTCGGCGTATCCGGCGTCCGCCAGGGCCTCGGCGGCCGCCTCCAGTGCGAGCAGCTGTACCGGTTCGATGGCAGCGAGGGAGGCCGGCGGGATGCCGTGGGCGAGGGCGTCGAAGGGGACGGCGGGCAGGAAGCCGCCCCAGCGCGACGGGGTGCGTTCGCCCGCCCGCGCGGGGTCCGGGTCGTGGTACGTACCGGTGTCCCAGCGCTCGGCGGGCACCTCGGTGACGGAGTCGACGCCGGAGACGATGTTGGACCAGAAGCGGGCGGAGTCGGGGGCCCCTGGGTAGACGCACGCCATGCCGACGAGGGCGATGTCCAGCGGCTCCGCCTCCCCTCCCCGGTGGCCGTCCTGTGGCCCGCCGGACGCCCCGAACTGCTCCGCACGGGCCGTGAGCTGCGCGGTGGCCCCCTCGGTCACGGCGGTGTGCAGCGCGGCGACGGTGGTGGTGGCGTCGCGGGCGGTGGCGGCCTGGCCCAGCATGTACAGGCCCTCCCGGCGCTGTTCCCGCTCCCCCACCGGCGCGAGCGGCCCGCCGGCCGTATGGCGCAGGCCCTTGCTCGCCAGGCGCAGCCGTCCGAGGTTGCGCCGCTCCAGCTCCTCCCACCGGGCGCGCGGGTCCGTGCCCTGGGCGGCGAGGCACCGTTCGGCGGCCGTGAACTCCTCGGTGTAGGCAGTCTCGGCGCAGCGTGTGGCATGGCCCGGAGCGGTCCGCAGCAGGACGGTCCGGTCACAGGCCAGGGCGGTGTCCTGGAAGCCGGGCAGGACGGCGCCGGTGCTCACGGCCTCCTGGGTGAAGAGGTAGGCGGTGCCCATCAGGACGCCGACGCGGGCGCCGAGTCCGGCGAGCGGGGCCGCGGCGGCGGCCGCCATGGCGGCGGTGCGGGCGTCGTGGATACCGCCCGCGAAGAGCAGGTCCAGGTCCCCGGCCGGCCCGCCGTGCGTCCGGGCGTGGGCGGTCAGCCGCTCGATCTGCTCCTCCCACAGCGGGAAGCTGGCCCGGGGGCCGATGTGACCGCCGCACTCCTGCCCCTCGAAGACGAATCTCCGGGCGCCTTCGGCGAGGTAGCGCTCCAGCAGGCCGGGGGCCGGGACATGGAGGTAGGTCCGGGTCCCGGCCGCTTCGAGCGGCGCGGCCTGGGCGGGCCGGCCGCCGGCGATGAGCGCGTACTCAGGGGCGAACTCGGCCACGGCGGCGAGCTGTTCGCGCCGGAGTTCGGGCGGGGCGAAGCCCAGCAGGCCGACGCCCCAGGGCCGCTCGCCCAGCCGCCCGGTGGTCTCGGCGAGCAGCCGGCGTACCTGCTCCCCGTCCATGACGGCGAGGGCGAGAAAGGGCAGCCCGCCCTCGGCGGCGACCGCGGCGGCGAAGGCGGACACATCGCTGACCCGGGTCATCGGCCCCTGGGCCACGGGGAGATGGCGGGCCCCGGGGCGCGGCGCGAGCGGCCGGGTGCGTGCCGCCGCGGCAAGGTGCTCGGCGAGGGCGGTCCGTACCGCCTGGACGACGCCGCCGGTGGTGCGGTGCCGCGCGGCGAGCCGGGCGGCGAACGCCCCGTCCTGGCCGACGGGGAGCAGCTGGGTCCGCAGGTCCCGGGCGCCGAGAAGGGCGGCAGTGCGGGTGGCGGGGCCGGTCCGTGCCCCGGTGCTCCCGGCGTCGTCCCCTCCGGCGTCCCTGGCCGCCGCGGGGGCGGCGAGGTCCGGGCGGGTGAGGACCCGGTGGCCCGCGACGAGCGTGGTCTCGCTGCCGTCCATGGCCCGGATGGCGTCGGCGACCGCGCGGGGCAGCCGGGCCGCTCCCTCGGTGGTGAGCGCGAGCTGGGAGTCGAGCAGCACCCCGGCCGCTCCGCCGGCGACGGCCGCGGCGGCGGTGTGCGGGCCGATTCCTCCGGCGGCGAGCACGGGGACCCTCACGGACGGCTCGGCCAGTACGCGGGAGAGCAGGACGCAGGTGGTGAGTTCGCCGACCCGGCCGCCCGACTCGTGCCCCCGGGCGACGAGCGCGGTGACGCCGGCGGCACACGCCGCCACGGCCTCCTCGGGGGTGGTGATCTCGGCCCATACGCGGCGCCGCCCGCCACCGGCCCAGTCGTCAGGGCCGGGGACCGCGCGGCCCGAAGGCGGTACCGCACCGTCCGGACCGGGATCCGCACCGTCCGGGACCGGGGCCGTGTCCGGACCGACGCCGTACACCTGCGGATCGGCGCCGTACACCTGCGGATCGGCGCCGTACGCCCGCGGATCGGCGAGCAGCACGGTGTCGGTCGCCTCGGGCAGCTCGGCGGGCGTGAGCGGACACCCCACCGGTACCCGCACGCCGTGGCGTAATCGCCCGAGCCGGGCCAGCGCTTCGCGCGCGGCACCGGCGTCCCTGCCGAGGTCCAGCAGGCCGAGCGCGCCGGCGCGTTCGGCCGCCACGACGATCCGTTCGCCCGGTTCTCCGAAGGGCGAGAGCGCAACGACGAGATCGCGGCCGGAGTGGGGGGTGCCGGAGAGTGGGGGCCAGGGGGCCACGGGCGCTCCTTCTGCTGGGGGCGGACACGCATACCACTGCCACCTGCGGTAACCAGCGGTCAGACCCCGAGGACGGGCCCTGATCCGCTGATGCCGCGTTGCATGGTGGAGCCACCCCCATGCACTGTCAACGCACGTGCATCAGGCGGTAGTTGATTCCGCCAAGGTCACAAAGGTGCCGTGTCACCTCCGCCACCACCCGGCCACCTGGGCGAACACACGCTCGAAGACCGGTTTTCGGGATCTCACCTGGCCTGAAATACACCAGGGTCGGCGCAGTGCACCAACGGCTCGCCACGCGGACAGCGGCCGGCCTCCGCGGCGGCGATCCGTGCGGCCTTGTGCGCGACCTCCTGGCTGCCGCCCTGGTATCCGTCGTCCTCGCGCCCTTGCGGCCGGCCGGAGATGGCGAAACGGCCCGGGACGCGACGGCGTCGCGTCCCGGGCCGGGGCATGCACGGAGGGACGAAGAGCTGCCGGCAGGTCAGCTGTTGAGGCTGGTGTGGTTCCACCAGCCCTGGCGGCCGGCGGTGAAGTCGACGGCCGGGCCGGTTGCGTCGATCTTGCCCTGGTACTGCTGGCCCTTCTTCAGCGGGCTTTCGATCAGCTTGTCGTGGGCGTCCTGGATCGAGTCGATGACCAGGGTCGGGACCTTCTTGAGCGTCGCCGGGTCGATGGGCTTCGCCGTGCTGATGGTGAGGGCTTCGTCCCAGTTCGGGCGGTCCGCGAGCTGGTGGGCGAGGTGGATCTCGTCGCCTTCGCCGAAGATCAGGTAGGTCAGGTACTCGGGGTAGGGCAGCTGTCCGAGCTCGCGGAAGGAGAGGACGTCCTCCCGCTTGCACTCCACCGGGGTCTCGGTGGTCGTCATCTGCTGGAAGTCGCGGCTGCCGTCCGGCTTCACGACGACCCGCTCCAGGTGGACGCGGAACTCCTTGCCCTGCTGCAGCTCCGGAAGCTCGAAGTGGTGCGGACAACGCAGCGAGTAGAAGACCCGCTCGTTCTCGTGCTGCGCCAGATCCTTCAGGTACATCTCCCGCAGCTCACCGTTGTCCTTGATGGTGAAGGTGAAGACCGCCTGGTAGTTGTGGCCGGACTGGGGGTTGTAGAGCGCCAGGTGGTAGAAGAACAGCTTCTTCTTGCCCAGCAGCAGGAAGCGGTGGATGTGCTCGTGTCCGGCGTGGTCGGGTCCGGGTGTGGTGTTCATGCTGAGGTGTCGCCTTTCGTCGGGTGGGGGTCCTGTCGGGTGTGCCGCTGGCGCCGGGCCCAGAAGGGGCGGTCGGCCCAGCGGGTTTCCTGTGCGTGCACGGCCCGGTGGCCGTGCTGGTAGGCGGCGCGGGCCGTGGCGACCTTGGCCGCGTAGTCGGACAGCGCCGTCGGGTCGCCGTGCAGCCGGGCGTGGACCGCCTGGCCCGCGCTCAGCCCGGTGTAGAGGGCGGTGAGGATGCCCTGGGAGCTGAGCGGGTCGAAGGCGGCCGCCGCGTCTCCGGCGGCCGTCCAGCCGTCACCGTGCACCCGGTCCAGATGTGCGCTGTACGCGGGGGCGCGGCGGGGTGGCTGCAGGACGGTGAGGCCGTGCGGGCGGACCCGGCGGGAGACGTGCCGGGTGGCCAGCAGGCGGTCGTGGAACCGCTCGGCGCCGCGCGCGGCGGCGGCCGGCAGGTCGGGGTCGGTGAAGTAGGCGACCAGCCGGTGCCGGGAGGGCAGCAGGGCGGTGTACCACCAGCCGTCCTGGTCGGACTCGACCAGCGAACGGCCGTCGGTGGTGGTCTGCGGGGCCGGGTCGAGGGTGAGGTGGTAGGCGGTGAGCCGGTCCCCGGTGCGCCGCCGGGCGCCGGAGCGGACGGCGATCGCGGCGCCGCGTCCGGTGGCGTCCACCACCCAGCGGCAGCGGACCGTCCGCTCGCGGCCGCCCGCACGCTCGCGCAGGGCGAGCCGCCAGGTGCCGTCCGGCTGCCGCGAGGGGCACCGTACGCCGGTGTGCTCGGCGACCTCGGCACCCCCCGCGCGGGCGGCATCGCGCAGCCGCCGGTCGAAGAGCGGCCGGTCGAGGTGCCAGCCGTGGCCGTACGGGTCGTCGAGGGAGTCCACGGCGTGCAGTTCGGCCGAGCCCCATGCGGACAGGTTGCCGTGGCAGGGCAGATGGCCGCTGCCGAGGACCGGCTCCGCGATGCCGAGGTCGGCCAGGAGCAGCCGTCCCACGGACACCAGCGCCTCGCCGGCCTTGGGCGGGCCGGTACCGGCGTCGGCCAGCAGGACGCTGCGCCCGGCCCGTACGAGAGCGAGCGCGGCGGCACAGCCGGCCGGGCCACCGCCGGCGACCACCACGTCATAGCCCGGTGCGGGGTTCATCAGGCGCCGTGGAAGGGGTCGAGTTTCTCCAGGTACCCGGCGGCGATCGCGGTCTCGGGCTGCCCCGTCGCCTCCATGACCTCGTCGACCGCCTGCTGCACGAGCATGGCCTCGACGGTCTCGGCCGGGATGTCCCCGGTCCAGGTACCGGCCACGCCGGCCAGTTGCGGCACCCCCGCCTCGGGGACCTGGATGTTGATGAGGTTGGCGTGGTCGGGGGCCGGCGGATAGCCGGGTTCGGACTCCACGTGGATGACCGGGGGGAACTTCCCGTCACCCACGGTGTATTCGCGCGGCTCGACGATGCCGAACTTGAACCAGTCGTCGACCATCTGCCGGCGCTGGGCATTGGACTGGGTGTCCGTCAGTCCGCGCAGCCACACCACCCTCCTCTCGAAGGCCTGCTCCCTGGCGCTGTCGTCGGCGTCGGCCGGCGGGGTGTTGACGGTCGTGAAGTCGGCGTTCTTGAGGACGTGGTTGGGCACCTGGGCGGGCCAGAACGTCGGCAGATAGGGGCTGTAGCGGGGGCCGAGCCCGGATTGCACCTGGTAGCCGGAGCGGCAGCTCGCCGCGTCGCACTGCCAGGGGGCGGCCATCCAACGCGTGAGGTCGCCCGGCCCCTGCGCGTACAGCGGGCCGTTCTTGCCCATGGCGTCCTGGACGGTGAGCATGTCGCCGTAGTCGGGCTCCGGGTTCTCCGGTGTGCGGTGCAGGATGCGGAACGGCTCGGAGTACATGGTCTTGTGCCGCATCGGCCAGGTGACCTCGCAGCCCGGGTGGAAGGCGTCGGCGGCGCAGTTCTCCAGCGCGGCGCGGTCCAGCAGCCGCGGCTGCTGGGCCGGGGGCGCCTCGTCCACGTTCGGGAAGCCCGTGCGGGGCGGGCCGGAGGTGAAGCTGCCGTCGGCCCACAGGGCCAGCACCCGGTCCTGCTCGGCGGAGATCATGAGGTGCTGCCGCACCGAATCGGGTTTGCGGCTGGACATGGCGTCGCCGTAGAGCCACGGCCAGGGCACCGGGGACGTGCCGTCCCGGTCGTAGTCGCGCATCTGGACGTAGATCTGGCGGCGGAGCTCCCGGCTGGCCTCCCCCGGGTCGGCGAGCCGCCGGCGCATGGCCGGGTCGAGGAAGTCGTGCGGGCCGCGCCGGCCGAACTGGGTGGCGAAGCCGTGGTTGACCCACTGGAGCTGGCAGAACCGGCTCAGCAGCGGCTCGATGTGGTCCGGGTAGGAGACCCGCTGCACGACGGGCAGCGTGTGCTCGGCGAGGAACACGTCGTAGAGCACGTCGTACAAGGTGCGGACGGTCTTCACACCGGGTGCGTAGTGCGGCGGGGCCACCACGGCCCAGGCGGGGCTCGCGGTCTTCGTGACGCCCCCGATGGTGACCTCCGCCGTGACCGGTCCGTCGGAGACGTCGTCGTACCAGGTGTCGTTGTTGGCGACGCCGGAGATCTCCTTCTCGGGGGTGGCGTAGGAGGCCGACTTCCCGACACCTCCGACGACCAGCAGGCGGCCGTCGGGCTGGGTGGAGAGCGAGCCCAGCGGGACCTGCCGGTTCATGATCTTCCCGGCGAGGGCGGCGGTCTCGTGCAGGGAGGCGCGGATCGTCTTGTTGCCGGCATCGATGACGAGTTTCTTCCGCTCGGCTCCCTTGACGTCGAAGTTCCGGCGCTGAAGCTGTGCCGGCGGCAGACCGGCGGCCTCTTTGATGTCGAGCGCGAGGTGGAACTGGTACCAGGCGGACTTCTTGTTGGCCAGGTGCACCGACCACTTGATCTCGGTGACGTCCCCCTCGCCCATTTTGAGCTCCCTGACGACCTCGCCGGCCCGGTTGTAGCCGTAGACGCGGAAGCGGGCGGCCTGCCGGATGACCTTGCCCGAGCTGTCCTTGTACGAGCCGGGCGGCAGGGCCGGCTGGTCGGGCGACTCGGGGCCTATGAAGGGCTGGTGGTCACTGTTGCCGACCCGGGCTATGCCTATGGCGGGGTGGATCTTCACCTGTGCGATCTGCGTGTCCATCGAGGAGCCTTTCACTGGGCAGGCGCGGATGCCCCCGAGGACTCATACGTTGGATCGCGGTCGGGCGTGCGGTGACATCGAGGCGTCGCAATGGGTGCACGGATTCACCCTTTCGGGGCGGCCGGCCCGCCGGGCCCCTCCGGACCCGCTCACGGACCGTGACAGCGACCGCGGACCGGCATCATCGGGCGCACCCGGCGGCGTCGGTGGCGGTCATGACCGGGTCTCCTCGCTCCGCTCGTGGGCGGTGGCGTTCTCCAGGGCGTCGAGGACCGCGAGCTGCTTGCGGTCGCGCTCCTGGCTGAGGTCGCGGTACGAGCGGGAGCCGTACGCGTCCTCCACGGCCCTGATGAGCCGTTCGGTCTGTTCGGGGCCGTGCTCGGGGCGGCCGAGGGAGTCCCACATCCGCTGCATCGACGGGCCGATGTGCTCGGCCATGTGCCGGTAGCCGCCGGGGCCGCCGCCCAGGTGGGCGCCGAGGAAGGGGCCCACCGTCGACCAGCGCAGACCCAGCGAGTTCAGCACGATTGCGTCGAGCTCGGCCGGGCCGACCACGCCCTGTTCCACCAGGTGGATCGCCTCACGGCTGAGCGCGTTCTGCAGGCGGTTACCGACGAAGCCCGGGAGTTCCTTGCGCTCCACCACCGGCACCCGGCCGACCGAGTGGTAGAACTCCACCGCCCGGGTGACGGAGTCCTCGCGGGTGCGCCGTCCGGGCACCACCTCCACCAGCGGCACGAGGTGCGGCGGGTTGAACGGATGGCCGATCAGGATGCGCCCGGCGTCGTCGAGGCCGTCGGTGAACGCGGTGGAGGGAATGGCCGAGGACGAGCTCAGCAGGAGTGCGTGCGGCGGGGCTGCACGGACCAGTTGCGCGAAGAGCTCCCGCTTGAAGGCGGTGTTCTCCGGGCCGCTCTCCTGGACCACATCGGCGTGCCGGACGGCCTCGGTGACCTCGCCGGCCAGGTGGATGCGGCCGGCGAGGCCGTCGGCGTCGAGGCCCTGCCGGGCCAGTTGCGGGGCGGCCTCGGCCAGCGCCTCATGGACGGCCTCGGCGAGGTCCGGGCGCGGATCGGTGACCCGCACCTGCAAACCGTGCCCGGCGAACAGGGCGGCCCAGGAGAGCCCGATGGTCCCGGCGCCGATCACGGCCACGGTGGCGGCGGTGGGGTAGGTGGTGCTCATGACGGATGCTTCCTTCGGTGCGCGGGTTCAGCGCGCGAGGTAGTCGTACACCGGCTCGACCGGCGCCAGGGTGAGGTCGGTGAGGAGGTGGCTCGCCGAGACGATCTCGCGGACCGGGAGATCGGCCAGCGGGGCCAGCGCATGCGCCTGCAGCTGCAGCCGGGCGGGGCCGGTCCAGGCGCCCTTGACCGTCACGTCGCTGATCTCGGTACGGACCAACTGGGCCACCTGCGGCGCCCCGTCGTAGCCCGGGACCAGCTTGAGCATGAAGGTGGGCACGGTGATCTGTGCGGCCGCCTCGTCGGGGTCCAGCGCGTGGTGCTGGTAGCCCATGGTGGCGGTCGCCACCCGGACCGTGCCGTAGTCGAGGACGCCGACGAGCGCGCCGTGGTCCACATAAAGGGCGGGCGATCCGATGGTCTTGGGGTAGGCGCTCGCCTCGCGCCCGGACGCCGTGGCCGCGAAGTTGTCGAGTCCGCGGGACGGGTGGTGGCAGGGGGTGTGCTGCGCATGGCCCAGGTCCTCGGGGTGGGGCGGGGGTGCGGCGGGGTGACGTACCGTCAGCGGAGCTTCGCGGCGAGCTCGTCGAAGACCTCGTCGGTGTGCTGGCCGGGCAGCGGGGCGAGCCGCCGGACCGAGCCCGGCGTGGCGGAGTAGCGCACGGGGATGCCGATCGAACGGATCGGGCCCTCGCTGGGGTGCTCGACCAGGTCGAGGAGGTGGCCGTCCCGGACGTAGGGATCGTCGGCGGCGTGGTCCAGTTCCAGCACGGGCGCCATGGGAATGCTGTGCTTGGCGCAGATCTCCTCCCACTCCTCGGTGGTCAGGCCTCCGGCGCAGCGGGCGACCAGTTCCATGAGCGGGTCGACATCGGCGTCCTCGATGGACGGGCCCGCCACCCGGGGGTCCTCGGCGAGGTCGGGGCGGCCGGCGGCGGCGAAGAAGTCACGGTAGTTCTGCGGGGAGTACGGCACGATGCAGGCGAGCCCGTCGGCCGTGGACACGGCCCGGTGGCCGCGCTTCATCGACAGCGGGAAGCCGGTGGAGCCCTCCGCCGGCTCGTAGACGTGGCCGGCCAGATGCTCGACGAGGTTGAAGGCGAGAAGGGTGTCCGTCATGGGGACTTCGATGTGCTGGCCGCGCCCGGTGCGGTCGCGGTGCACCAGCGCGGCGAGCACCGAGTAGGCGATGGTCAGCGCTGCGACCTTGTCGCCGATGATCGTCGGCAGGTAGACGGGCCGGCCCAGCGCGCGGTGGGCCACGTCGACCAGCCCGGAGGACGCCTGCACCGTTTCGTCGTAGGCGGCGTGACCGGCCCGGCCGGAGTCGCCGCGGAAGCCCTGGGCGTGGGCGTAGACCAGGCCGGGGTGGCGCTCGGCGAGGTCGGCGTAGGTCAGGCCGAGCCGAGTCAGGGCGCCGGGGCGCATATTGGTGATCAGCACGTCGGCCGTGCCGATGAGCGCCAGGGCACGCTCGCGGCCGGCCTCGTCCTTGAGGTTCAGGGAGACGCTGCGCTTGTTGCGGTTGACGTTCAGGTTGAGCGGTGTCATCCCGGGCGTCGTCCGGTACCGGCCCGACCGTACGGTGTCCGACGGCGACTCGATCTTGATGACGTCGGCGCCGAGGTCCCCGAGGATCTGGGCGGCGTAAGGGCCCATCACCACCGTGGACAGATCGATCACCCGTACGCCGTCCAGCGGGCCGTTGGCGTGTTCGGTCGTGGCGTCCATTGTCGCTCCCGCGGAAGTAGCTGCACTGCGAATGTTTTCGCTTTCGACGCTAGGCGAGATACCGCAGGATGAGAACGATCAAGAAACGAAGAAGGGTATGACCACAGCGGTCATACCCTTCTCACCGGATTACCGGCGTCCGTCTGTCAGGCGAAAAGCTCCTCGGCGAAGACGCGCCGGGCCGTGGTGACGAGCTCTTCAAGGTCGCCGCCGGGTTCCGCCCGGTCCGTACGGAAGAGCAGGCCGGTGGCGAGTTCGGGCCGGAAGTCCACCACCGGCAGTACCTTCACATTGTCCAGCCGGTAAAGCTGCATCGGGCTCTCCTCAGAAAGCATCGTCATCGAAAACGCGAGGCCACAGGACACCAGTTCCGAGGTCCCCGCATAATCGGAGCTATTGATGCGGATTCTCTTCTTCAGCCCCGCGGAATTCAGCCGGGCATCGATTTCATCGAAATACGCGGGCATGGCCTCGGGCGCGGTGGCCACAAAGGGGAATGGCTTCAGCTCGTCCAGGGTGACCGACTCCCGGCCCTCGAACCGGTCGGCGGGAACCGCCGCCCCGAGCCGTTCCCGCATGACCTCGATGATGCCGAGCGCGGGGTCCGCGACGGGGAGCCGGGCCAGTGCGAGAGCCAGCCGGCCGTCACGGACCGCCTCGGCGAGACCGCTGGAACGGCCGGGCCAGCGCTTGAGCTCGCAGGTCTCCCCGCAGGCCTCCTCCAGCTCCCGGACCCGGGCGCGGAGGCGGGGGTGCACCACGGAGGGCATCCCGATGAGCAGGGTGGTGCGCTGCGGACGGACCGCCTCACGCAGTCGCCAGGGAATGGAGTTGACGCGGTCCAGCACCTCGCGTGCCATCGGCAGCAACGCGGCACCGGCGGGTGTCAGCTCGACGTGATGGGTGGTGCGGTCGAAGAGCGTCTGGTGCAGCTCGCGTTCGAGGTCCTTGATCCGCTGACTCAGCGGGGACGCCGCCATATGCAGCTTGCGTGCCGCCTGGGAGAAATTCAACTCTTCGGCGACCGCCACGAAGTAGCGCAAGTGCAGCATGTCCACCCGCCCACACTACCCGGGGGTACCGGGCCGCGATTTCGCGGACCGCGGCGGCACATCGGGGTGGTCCGGGACGCCCCGGAGCACCCCGGACCAGCCCGACAGCGCTCGTCAGCCGGCGGTGAGACCGAGCAGCGAGGGGTCGTCGGCCAGGTCACGGAAGGCCGCTCGCGGATCCTTGAGAAGCTTGCGCTCCGTGAGGTCGAGCAGCCCGCAGACGGCGCTCACCTCGGCGGCCACCGTGCCGTCCGCCGTGCGGACGGTCTGCTCGATCCGGAAGGTCTTGCCCTCGCCCCAGACGAAGGCGCAGCTCACCTCGACCTCGTCACCGGCCCGCAGCTCGCGCCGATAGCGGATGGTGGTCTCGACGGTCACCGGGCCGACCCGCCGCTCCACCATCGTGCTCTGGCGGATGCCGCTCGCCTGCAGCAGCGACCAGCGGGCGTGCTCGGCGTACTGCAGATAGACGCTCTGGTTGAGATGGCCCTGGGTGTCCGTTTCGTAGCCGCGCACGGTGACCGGGACGGCAAACGGCCCGGCCGCGCCCGCACCGGCGATCTCCGTCTCCGCACCGGCCGTCTCCGTGCCCGCGCCGGATCCCCCGTCCGTACCGGATTCCCTGTCCGGCGCCTGTGCCGCTCCCACCACGATCTCTCCCGTCCCCGTACCGCCTCGTGCCCGTACCTGCCGGTCCGCCGCTCGGACGCCCTCGGGCTTCCTGGCCACCGACCGCTCATCGTAGGCGCCGGGGGCCGGCGGACACCGACCGCGTCAGGCACCGGCCGTCACGGGTGTCCGTCACGGGGCGTCCGTCACGGACTGCCCGTCTTCAGCCGCAGATTCCACTTGGCCAGCGGCTCTCCGACCGGCTGGAAGATGGTGACGGTGGCACCGCCGAAGTTGCCGCAGGTGGCGGCGCCGCCGCCGGAGTGCATGCCGATCGCCATCGGGGCGTTGGGCTGGGTGACGTACGAACCGCCCGAATCGCCCGGCGCCGAGCAGGCGTTGGTGAACGAGAGGCCGTCGATGACCGTGTTGCCGTAGTCCACGGTCTGGTCGACCCGGGTGATCTCTCCGCAGTGCCAGCCGCTGCTCTGCCCGGAGCGGCAGATCGACATGCCCACCAGGCCCTCCTGGGAACCGGTGACGGCGACCGGCGTACCGCCCTGGCCCGCCACGTACGAGCTGACGGTCCAGCCCGGCTGGTCGACCCCCACCAGCCCGAAGTCGCCCTCACGGTCGTTGACGCTGTGCCGGCCGCCCTCGTTGGAGACCCCCATGCGGGTGCCGTCCTTGCCGTACGCGTCCTGGTCGGCGGTGAGGGTGCAGTGACCGGCCGTCAGGAATCCCTGGAAGCCGTCCGGCCCGGTCACCGAGAAGCCGACCGAGCAGATGCCGTCGCTGCCGGGCATCCACCGCTCGCCGCCCACCACCGAGCCGCCCTGCTGACGTGGTCGCCGGTCGCCGCGTTCGAAGGTGACGGGGACCTTCGTGCGCGCCCCGAGAGAGCGGACGGCCTCCTCGAAGGCATCGGTGCGGGCGGTGCGCCCGGTGTGGTCGAGACGGACCACGACGCCGTTGGCGCGCTCGTCCACACCCCACCCGGTGATGCCCGGTACGCCCTTGCCGGCCTTCCGGTTGATCTGCTGCACCAGTGCGGAGAGCGTGGCGCGGCTGTGCGGCACCGTTTTGGGCTCCGCCCCGGCGGCACGTACCCGCTGCGCATCGGCGGCGCCGGTGACCGCCACGACGAGCTTGCCGGTCGTCTTCTCGAACCACATCCCCGCGGGCGGTGCGCTGAGCGCCCGGCGCACGGTGGCCACGGCACGGTGCGCCTCGGCCTCCTGGGCGAGCCGGATGCGCACCTGCTGTGCCGTCAGCCCGAGGTCCCGGCGCATCGCATCGAGCATGGCGCGCGGCGAGGGCGGGGGCGACGGGTCGGGCCGCGGCACGGCATGCGCCGGGCCGAGCGGGCCGGCGGCCGCCATGACGGCGGCGACGGTCGCGCCCCAGAGAGCTGCCTTGCGGAAGCGGCGTTCCATCGGGGTCTCCTCGCGGTGTCGAGTGCACGTCGGATCCGATTCGTCGAGCCTGCTCGACACCGGGGCGTGCGGCACGAGGGAGATCCCCTGCATCATGGCCGGGTGAGGTACGACCCCGGCCGTCAAATCCCCGCCTCCGGTGGCACGGTAGCCTTCCGGCGGCTTCCCCGGGCCCTGCGGAAGGTGACCTACTCGGGCGCCCGCCATCCGGGAGCGCCGACACCTGAATGCCCGTCATACGACCCGGCGAGGGCGGGCGGTGCACCCGGCGGCGCCGCCCCCGATCCCTTCGCCGACCTGGCCGGGGGCGCGAACTGCCAGCGCTACGCCTATGCCGTGCTGCGCCACTTCGGCCTGCTGATACCGCCGTTGCGCTCGGCGGAACTCTGGGCGGACGAACACGCAACACGGCGGGCCGCCCCTCCGCAACCGCTGGATCTGGTGCTGTTCGACTCCGGGCCGCTCGACGGTCGGCCGGCGGGGTACGGCGCGCATGTGGGCGTGCACCTGGGGCCCGACCAGGTCCTGCACCTGTGCCGGGAGGTCGGCGAACCCGCCGTATGGCGCTATGCGGACTTCGCGGCGCGCCCGCGCTACGGGAGGTTCCTCGGCGCCAAGCGGGCGGTGCGCCCGACGGAGCCCTGAGCGCCCGGCGGGGCGGCAGGTCCTAGAGGCGGCGGGGCTGGGAGCGCCTTGCGCCGGCCGGGCGGGAGAGCACCTTGATGCGGCGGCGCGTGAGGCGTCCCGCGCTCAGAAACCGCCGCCGAAGCCCCCGTCCCCTCCGCCGCCGAAGCCGCCGCCGTCGCCGAAGCCCCCGCCGTCGAAGCCGCCGCCGTCGCCGAAGCCGCCGCCGAAGTCGTCGGAGTTGAAGTCGGCTCCGGTGGAGTCGCCGCCCTCGGCACCGGTGGGGCCGCCGAAGCCGGCACCATAGGCGTCGGTCGACCACATCATGTTGCCGAGCAGCGTGCCCACCAGGAGGCCGGGCAGCAGGCCGCCGCCGAAGTAGCCGCCGGCCCAGGGGCCGTAGGCCGGACCCGCGTCCCAGTAGGGGCGGTCGCCGCTCGGGGTGCGGACCGTACGGGCCAGCGGCTCCCGGCCGTCGTCCAGGCGGCTCTGGTCCGCGGCACAGACCGGCACGGTGCGCTCCGCACCGCCCGCGGGGGCCCAGGCGGCATCGGCGACGGACGGCCCGTGGCGCGGATCGAAGAAGCAGGGCAGTCGGCGCTCGGGCAGCGGCCTGCCCTCGCGTCGCGCGGCAAGGGTGGCCAGCGAGAACCGGCCGTCCTCCAGGGCCTTCGTCACGGCCTGCACCTCGCCGGGGTGCCCGGCCGCCGCCATCGACGACTTGGCGTTCTCGTACGCGTCCAGCGCATGGCTGTAATCCGCGCGCATCGCGTCGTCGGCACCGGGCTCGCCGGGGTGGAAGTCGAGCCGGTCCAGCTCCTCGCCGAAGGCGGTGATGTCCTCGTCGACGACGACCCGCAGGTCCTCCAGCGCCGCCCGCTCCTCCTCGGCCCGCCTTCTGCGGTTGCGGCGGGCGAGCGCGTACGCTCCGCCCCCGCCGACGACGACCAGCACACCGAGACCGATCGCGGTGCCGGTGTCGAAGCCGCTGGTGCCGGAGTCGCCCCAGGAGGCGGGTGCCCGGCCCTGCGCCGAGGTGAGCGCGGTGTCGACGAAGCTGTTCAGCCGGGCGTTGACGCTCGGGTACTGGGAGCGCTTGACCGATCCGACGAGGTTCTGCACCGCGCTGTGCGGCATCACCCGCGGGTCGGCACCGGCGTTGAAGCCGTTGCCGAGTTCGACGGCGTAGACGCCGCTGATGCCGGTCTTGGTGCGGAGATCTCTCAGCAGCGTTTTGGGCTGGTACTCGGCGGCGCGTGGCAGCACGGCGACGAAGACCGGCTTGTCCGCGCCCTTGATCTTCTTGGCCAGCGCCTCCGCTTCGGCCGGGGAGAACTGCCCCGCGGCACGGGGATCCACATAGACCGGGCCCTTCTTGAGGGCTGCCGCGGCCTCGTCGAGCCCGCCGGCGGCACGGGCTCCCGGTGCCAGTGCGGCCGCCACCACCAGCAGGGCGGCCATCAGCAGGAGAACCGGCCCGATCAGCGCACGACGTGTTGCGGTCTTCATGTGTTCGACGCTACCTGAACCGCACTTTCCAGACATCACCGGTGACGGGGTCGATTCGGCCCGCACCGGGGGATTCTCCTCCGTCCGCCGACGGCTGTCGCGCCGGCGATGGCCATCCAGGTGATCGCTCCGCGCGTCGTTTTTGATGATCAAAGCGCCGGGGATGTTCCGGCTCGCCACTCCCCCGAGGAAACGAGGAGACGATGTGCAGGGCCACCTCGATGGCCACCAATCTGGCCGTCGCCGTCGCCGCCACCGCCGTCGGATGCATGCTGGTGATCTCGTTGACGCCGTCGAGCCCGCACGGCGGCAAGAACGGGCCGTCGGCCGGCCGTCCGACGGCCACCGTGTCCGGCCATGCGGGCCCGGCCGCGCGGGCCGCCGCCTCCGTCCTCCACACGGCCGGCGCCGGCCCCGAAGAACCCGGGGAGCCGGAGGACTTCGCCTCTGTGCCGACGGGACGGATCGAGGTGACCGCGCCGGGGCCCGGTGTCGACTACAAGGCGAACGGCAGCTTCACGGCGGCCTGGAAGAACAGCACGGGCGAGGAGGTGGACGTCTGGCTGCGGGCGGCGACGGGCCACGGCCGGTCGCAGCGGGTGGCCCTGGTGGTGCCCCGGGCGGAAGCCGGACCGACCGGTGAGGCGATCGTGACGCTGCCCAAGGTGCCGCCGGGCCCCCGCTACGCCCTGGAGGTGGCCACGGCCGGTGACGGCGCGGTCGGCGCCGTCAGCCGGACCTTCACCATCACCGAATGACGGGCCGCGGGCGGCCGCCGGCCCGCGGTAGCCCGCCCGCAGGAAGCGCCCCGGGGAGACGCCCTCTCAGGAGCGTCGGGAGCCAGGGGGCGTGGAGGGCTGAGGAGCGTCGAGAGCGACCAGCCCCGCCAGGGCCTCCCGGTGCCGGCCCGGCGACCCCAGGGCGAGTTCATCGCTCTTGGCCCGCTTGAGGAACAGATGGGCCGGGTGTTCCCAGGTCATGCCGATGCCGCCGTGCAGCTGGATGCACTCCTGGGCGGCGCGCACCGCCACCGGCGCGCAGTACGCCTGGGCGACGGCGACCGCCACCGGAGCGTCGGCGCTGCCGGTGGCCAGTGCGTCCGCGGCATTGCGGGCGGCGGCGCGGGCCGAGGCCACCTCCAGCCAGAGCGCGGCCATCCGGTGCTTGAGCGCCTGGAACGAGCCGACGGGGCGGCCGAACTGGGTGCGCTCGGCCGTGTGGCGCACGGTTTCGGCCAGGCACCATTCGGCGACGCCCAGTTGTTCCGAGGCGAGCAGCCCGGCACCGGTGAGCAGGGCGTGTGCGACGGCGGTGCGGGCCCGGTCGCCGGTCGCCAGGAGCCGGCCAGGGGCGCCGTCGAAGGTGACGTGCCCCAGGGGCCGGGTGAGGTCGAGCGGGGTGACGGGGTCGGTGCGGACACCGTCCGCCGCCGCCTCGACCGCGTAGAGGGCCGGGCCGTCGGGGCCCCCGGCCGGGACCAGGAGGAGTCCGGCGCCCGCGGCGTCGGCGACGGAGGTGACCCGGCCGGTCAGGGCACCGTCGGCCGCGGCCCGTACGGTCGGTGTGGCCGGCCCGCCCGGAGCGGTCGGCAGCGGGACGGCGAGCACGCCGACGGTGTTGCCCCCGGCGAGCGCGGCGAGCGGCGCGGCGACGTCCGCCTGACCGTGGTCGCAGCCGAGCAGGGCGGTCACCGCGATGACGGCGCTGGTCAGATAGGGGACGGGGGCGACACAGCGGCCGGTCTCCTCCAGCACCACGGCGGCCTCGCGGGCGCTCGCGCCCGCTCCGCCGAGCTTTTCGGGCACCAGCAGGCCCGCGGCGCCGATGTCCGTGGCGAGCGCCCGCCACAGGCCGGTGTCGTAGGCGGCCGCCGACTCCAGGCCCGCGAGCACGGTGGCCGGACCGCTGCGGTCGGCGAGCAGCGACCGTACGGCAGCACGCAGCGCGTCCTCCTCCGCGGAGTAGAGGAGGTCGGGGTCGGCTGCCGGGGTGCCGTTCAGGGGTGTCCCGTCGTTCATCGGGGGAGGTCCTTCCACGCGACGTCCTTGTCGGTGCGCGGCTCGGGCGGCAGCCCCAGCACACGTTCGGCGACGATGTTGAGCAGCACTTCCGAGGTTCCCCCTTCGATGGAGTTGCCCTTGGCGCGCAGATAGCGGTAGCCGGCCTCGCGGCCGGTGAAGTCGACCCCGTCGGGGCGGCGCATCGTCCAGTCGTCGTAGGTCAGACCGTCCTCGGCGAGGAATTCCACCTCCCAGCCGCTGATCTCCTGGGCGAGCCGGGCGAAGGCCAGCTTCATCCCGCTGCCCTCGGGGCCGGGCTGGCCGGTGGGGGCGCCCCCCGCGCGTGGGGGTCCCCCCGCTCGAGCGGAGCCGAGAGTGGGGGAGGAGTTGAGGGTGGGGGACAGCTGCTGGCGCAGCCGCTCGCCGGTGAGCCGGGCCACCTCGGCCTCCACCCACAGCGTCAGCAGCCGCTGGTGCAGATCGTGGGTGCGCAGCTCGGGCCGCGCGCGCCAGTCGGCGGCGGCCACGCCGATCATCCCGCCTTCGCGCGGGATGCGGGCGCCGCCGATGGCCACCCGCTCGTTCATCAGCGTGGTCTGGGCGACCTTCCAGCCCTCGCCGACCTCGCCGAGGCGGCGGCTGTCGGGGATGCGGACGCCGGTGAGGAAGACCTCGTTGAACTCGGCCTCGCCGGTGATCTGCCGCAGCGGACGCACCTCGACGCCGGGGTCGGTCATGTCGCAGATGAAGTAGCTGATGCCGCGGTGCTTGGGCAGGCCGGGGTCGGTACGGGCGATCAGGATCGCCCAGCGGGCCAGATGGGCGCTGGACGTCCAGACCTTCTGGCCGTCCACGATCCAGTCGCCCGCACCGCCGGCTTCGCCCCCGTCCTCCCGGACCGCGCGGGTCGCCAGGGCCGCGAGGTCGGAGCCGGCGCCGGGCTCGCTGAACAGCTGGCACCACACCTCCTCGCCGGTCCACAGCGGGCGCAGCAGTCGCTGCTTCTGCTCGTCGGTGCCGAAGCGCAGGATGGTGGGCGCGGCCATGCCGAGGCCGATGCCGATGCGGCCGGGGTCGTTGCCGGGGGCGCCGGCGGCCGCCAACTCCTCGTCGACGACCGCTTGCAGGGAGCGTGGCGCGTCCAGCCCGCCGAGGCCTTCGGGGTAGTGGACCCAGGCCAGTCCGGCGTCGAAGCGGGCGCGCAGGAAGTCGAGTCGCCCGGTACGGGCCGGAGGGTGTGCGGCCAGCAGCTCGGCGGTGCGCCGGCGCAGGTCTTCGGCGTCGGTCATCGGGTCTCCTCGGCCGTGGGCAGGATGACGAGCCGGCCGGTGGACGTACCGTCGGCGACCCGCTGGACGGCAACGGCTGCGTCCTCCAGGGGAAACCTGCCGCCGATGAGCGGCTTGACGGCGCCCTGTGCGGCGAGCCCCGCGAGCTCCTCGTGGCAGGCGTCGACCGCGGCCGGGTCCTTGGTGTTGTAGAGGCCCCAGTGCAGGCCCAGGATCGCGTAGTTCTTCACGAGCGCGTGGTTGAGGGCCGGGGTCGGGATGGCGCCGCCGGCGAAGCCGACGACGATGATCCGGCCCTCGAAGGCGATGCACTTGACGGACTTGGCGTAGGCCTCGCCGCCCACCGGGTCGTAGACCACATCCGCGCCACGACCGCCGGTGGCCTCCTTCACGGCGGCGACAATGTCGTCGTGGCGCCGGTCGAGGACGAGATCGCAGCCCAGTTCGCGGGCGGTGCGGGCCTTGTCCTCGCCGCCCACGACACCGATGACCCGCGCACCCGCGGCCTTGCCGAGCTGTACGGCGGCGCTGCCGACGCCCCCGGCGGCGGCGTGCACGAGCAGGGTCTCGCCCGCCTGGAGCCGGGCCCGGCGGTGCAGTCCGAACCAGCCGGTCTGGTAGCCGATGTGCAGTGCGGCGGCCTCGGCGTCGTCCAGCGCCTCGGGGGCCGGGCGGACCGTGGCCGCGTCGACGACGGCGAGTTCGGCGAAACCGCCGTCCGGCAGCGGCGGCTGGGCCAGCACCCGCGCCCCGGTCTCACCGGCCGCCCCCTCCCCCGCGGCGATCACCTCGCCGCAGATCTCCACGCCGGGGGTGAACGGCAGCGGCGGCCGGACCTGGTACTGGCCGCGGCACAGCAGGGCGTCGGGGAAGTTGACGTTGGCGGCCCGCACCCGCAGCAGCAGCTGACCCGGCCCCGGCTGCAGGTCCGGCACCTCCTCCAGCCGCATCACCGCACGCGGCTCACCGTTCGCGTGTACGCGCCATGCCTTCACCTGGTGCCTCCACAGACCTTGGATACGCGGGTGGGGCAAAGAGCGCGCCGGCGCCCCTCGCCAGCGACATACTAAGCGGTCGGTATCCTCCAGGGAACAGTCTCCGCCACATCGCGGGGACGGTCCGGCCCCGGCCAGGCGCGCGAGGTGGTTCAGGTGCGCCCGGCCCGCTGCTGGGCGTCGCGCAGGGCCTCGGACGGGGTGGCCCACCGGGCCCGTATCACCGGGAAGCCGGCCTTTTCGCAGGCGTCACAGACGAGGTCGTCGTCGTCGACGACATGACGGACCTCGCGGCCGCGGGCGATCCGGCGCAGGATCTCCAGCTTGGTGTGCCGGGCCGGGCGCCGGTCGCTCTCGGGGCGCATCCACAGCCGGCCCTCGGGCAGCCCGTGCCGGGCGAGCCAGGCCAGCGTGTCGCGGCGGCAGCGCTCCGGACGGCCGGTCAGATAGACGACCTCGCAGTCCTCCGTGCTGCGCAGGGCCAGGGCCACCCCTTCGGCGAGCGGAGGGTCCTCGGTGGCGGCCGCGAAGAAGGCCTTCCAGTCACGTGGTGTGCGGTGCAGCAGATGCTGCCGGTGACCGGCGTCGGCGAGCGTGCCGTCCAGGTCGAAGACCGCCAGGGGGCGCCTCGTCATGCCGTTGCCGTCCTCGTTCGTCGCCGCCGTTCGCCAGACGCCTCGGGCCAGGTGACCACGATCCGGCCGGATGCGATGCCCTGCGCGAGGGAGAGGCGATCGTACGCGACCTCGGCGCAGGTCGCGGTGTCCATCCGCAGCCGCACATCGGGGCGTTCGGCGGGTCCGTCCGCATAACCGGGCCGGCCGTCCGCGGAGCCGGACCCGCTGTCCGCGGAGCGGTGCCCGCCGTCCGGACCGTCGGAGCACAGGCCGTCGCCCTGCGCTCCGCCGCCCCCCAGGACGACATGGAACTCGCCCTCGTCGAGGGCGATACCGACCACCTCGACGCCCTCCGCGAAGTGCCGGGCCAGCCGGGCGACGAGGGGCACCGCGAACCAGTGGGCCCGCACCGCGTCCGTCGGGCGCTTCTCGTCGAGGGCGGGGGCGCCCCAGTCGGCGAGGGCGGTGAGCGCGGGCAGCAGCGCGCGACCGCGGGGGGTGAGTTCGTAGACGAAGGCGGCTGAGGGCGGGGCGAGCCGGCGGCGGGTGACCAGGCCGTCCCGCTCCATGTCCTTGAGGCGGGAGGCGAGCATGTCGGTGCTGACGCCCGGCAGATCGGCGTGCAGATCGGTGTAGCGCCGGGAGCCGCCCAGCAGCTCCCGGACGATCAGGAGCGTCCAGCGGTCGCCCACGGCGTCCAGGGCTCGGGCAACGGCGCAGTACTGGTCATAACTTCGGCGCGGCATGACACCCAGCATAGACAGAGGTTGGACTTTCCAAGTCCCCACTTGGTAAAACCAAGTACGGTGTATCGAATGCTGCCGCGCCGCGCGGTGAGCGAGGGACCGGGAGGCCACCGCATGCAGTTCAAGCAGTCCAGCAAGATGGCCGACGTCTGCTACGAAATCCGCGGGCCGGTGATCGAGCACGCGGACGCACTGGAGGAGGCCGGCCACAGCGTGCTGCGGCTGAACACCGGCAACCCGGCGCTGTTCGGCTTCGAGTGCCCGGAGGAGATCCTGCAGGACATGCTGCGCAACCTCTCCCGCGCGCACGGCTACACGGAGTCCCAGGGCATCCTCTCGGCCCGCCGCGCGGTGGCCCAGCGCTACCAGCGCAGCGGGCTGCCGGATGTCGACGTGGACGACATCTACCTCGGCAACGGCGTCTCCGAACTCGTCTCGATGGCGGTACAGGCGCTGCTCGACGACGGCGACGAAGTCCTCATCCCGGCACCGGACTTCCCACTGTGGACGGCGGTCACCACACTCGCGGGCGGCAAGGCCGTGCACTACCTCTGCGACGAGTCGGCGGACTGGCTGCCGGACCTCGACGACCTCGCCTCGAAGATCACCGACCGGACCCGGGCGCTGGTCATCATCAACCCGAACAACCCGACCGGCGCGGTCTACCCCCGTGAACTGCTGGAGGGCATGCTCGACCTCGCCCGCCGCCACGGCCTGATGGTCTTCGCCGACGAGATCTACGACCGGATCCTGTACGACGACGAGGTCCACCACCACGCCGCGGTGCTCGCCCCCGACCTGGTCTGCCTCACCTTCAGCGGACTGTCCAAGTCCTACCGCGTGGCCGGCTTCCGCTCCGGATGGCTGGTGGTCTCCGGCCCCAAGCAGCACGCCGCCGACTATCTGGAGGGCCTGGGCACCCTCGCGTCCATGCGACTGTGTCCGAACGCGCCCGCCCAGTACGCCATCCAGGCCGCACTCGGCGGCCGTCAGACCATCGAGGACCTGGTGCTGCCGGGCGGCCGGCTGCGCGAGCAGCGCGACCGGGCCTGGGAGCGGCTCAACGAGATCCCGGGCGTCTCCTGCGTCAAGCCCAGGGGCGCGCTCTACGCCTTCCCCCGCCTCGATCCCGCGGTCCACAAGATCCACGACGACGAGAAGTTCGTCCTCGACCTCCTCCTGCGGGAGAAGATCCAGGTCGTCCAGGGAACCGGTTTCAACTGGCCGCACCCCGACCACTTCCGCATCCTCACCCTCCCGCACGCCGATGACCTCGACGCCGCGATCAGCCGGATCGGGCGCTTCCTGGCGGGCTATCGCCAGTGACACCGGACGGCGGAGGTGCCGGAGGGCCGTCACGGCAAAACGCACCCCACCCGGCACTCACTCGAACGGCCGTACGCCCCCGCGGCCCCCGTCGGCCGTCCCCCGGTCCGGTCACCGGCCGCCGCGGCGGGCCAGGAGGCCGTCCTGGCGCCGGGAGGGCGCCGCGGCTCCGTCCGGGGGCCTCCCGGCCCGGACGGCCCGCCCGCCCCGTGACGGCCCGTCCCGCCGGCCGCGGCGCGAACGCGCCCTTGAGCGCATCGCCCGCAGCGGATTAGGTGGAGGGCGGCAATCCTGCCGCCACCCCACCAGGGAGAGGGATTCCATGCCCGTACGGCCTGCGGAAACAGAAGCGGAGCTGGAAGCTCACCTGCGCGGAATATGCTTCAAGACGGGGCCTCCGCGCCGTATCGGCGTCGAGATCGAATGGCTGGTCCACGACGCGCGCAACCCCCGATGTCCCCTCGAACCGGACCGGCTGCGCAGCGCGGCAACGACGTTGCGCGCCCTTCCCCTCAGCTCCCTCCTGACCTTCGAGCCCGGCGGCCAGCTGGAGCTCAGCTCGCTCCCCGCCCGCACCCTCTCCGAGTGCATCGAGGCGGTCACCGCCGATCTCGCGCTGGTGCGCCCCGCCATGCTGGCCATGGGCCTGGGCATGGCCGGCCACGGTCACAACCCGTGGCACCGCCCGCAGCGGGTGCTGACCGAACCGCGCTACAACGCCATGGAGGCGTACTTCGACCGCTGGGGCTCCGCCGGGCGGTCCATGATGTGCGCCACCGCTTCCGTGCAGGTGTGTGTGGACGCCGGCTACGAGGAGCCGGGGCCGCTCGGGCACGGTCGGCGCTGGCTGCTGGCGCACCTGCTGGGCGCGGTGCTGGCCGCGGCCTTCGCCAATTCGCCCACCAGCGAGGGCTGCCCCACCGGCTACCGCACCACCCGCCAGGTCGTCTGGTCGCAGCTCGACCCGGGCCGTACGCTCGCCCCGCCGCAGGGGGCCGACCCGCGCACCGCCTGGGTGGCGTATGTCCTGGACGCCCCGGTGATGTGCATCCGCGCCGAGGACGGGCCCTGGGACGCGCCGGAAGGGCTCACCTTCCGCGAATGGGTCCGTACCGGCGTGCCCAGACCGCCCACCCGGGAGGATCTGGACTACCACCTCACCACCCTCTTCCCGCCGGTACGGCCGCGCGGTCATCTGGAACTGCGGATGATCGACGCGCAGTCGGGCGACGCCGGGTGGGTCGTGCCGCTGGCCGTCACGGCCGCGCTGTTCGACGACCCGGAGGCCGCGGAGCGGGCGTACCGCATCGTCAAACCCCTTGCGGAGACGGCGGGCTCCCGGCCGGCCCCGCGCAATCCGCTGTGGCGGCGCGCCGCCCGCGCGGCGCTGACCGACCCGGAACTGCACACGGCGGCGGTGGCCTGCTTCGCCGCCGCCCAGGAAGCCCTGCCGCGGCTCGGCGCCTCCGCCGAGGTGCGGGCGGCGGTCGCGGAGTTCACCGAACGGTATGTGGCACGCGGCCGCTGCCCCGCGGACGATCATCTCGACGCCCTGTACGCCGCGGAGGGCGATCTCATCGTTGGGAAGGAGAGCCAGTGACCCCCGATCCCGAGCTCCTTCGTGAGCGCGCGGCCTCGGCGCTGCTCGCCGCCCGTGACCGCACCCGCCTGCTGACCACCTGTGTCGAGGATCCCGACCTCATCGCGCAGCACTCCCCCCTGATGTCCCCGCTGGTGTGGGACCTGGCCCACATAGGCAACCAGGAGGAGCAGTGGCTGCTGCGCACCGTGGGCGGCCGGGACGCGCTGCGCCCGGACATCGACTCCGTCTACGACGCCTTCGAACACCCCCGGGCCCGGCGCCCCTCGCTTCCGCTGCTCGCGCCCGACGAGGCGCACGGCTATGTCGCCGAGGTCCGCGGCCGGGTGCTGGACATCCTGGAGCGCACCGAGCTGCACGGCGGTCCGCTGCTCGACTCCGGCTTCGCCTTCGGCATGATCGCGCAGCATGAGCAGCAGCACGACGAGACCATGCTCATCACCCACCAGCTCCGTGCGGGTCCCGCTGTGCTCACCGCGCCCGAGCCACCGCCCGCCTGCGACGACATCTTTCCCGCTGAAGTCCTGGTGCCCGGCGGGCCGTTCTCCATGGGCAGCTCCACCGAGCCCTGGGCGCTGGACAACGAGCGGCCCGCGCACCACCGGCTGGTGCCCTCCTTCCTGATCGACACCACCCCCGTCAGCAACGGCGCCTACCAGCGGTTCATCGAGGCCGGCGGCTACGAGGACCCGCGCTGGTGGGCCCCGGAGGGCTGGGCCCAGGTACAGGAGCACGCGCTGCGGGCACCGCTGTTCTGGAAGCGTGACGGGGGCCAGTGGCTGCGCCGGAGGTTCGGGGTGACCGAGCCGGTGCCGCCGGACGAGCCCGTGCTCCATGTGAGCTGGTACGAGGCGGACGCCTATGCGCGCTGGGCCGGCCGGCGGCTGCCGACCGAGGCCGAGTGGGAGAAGGCCGCCCGGCACGATCCGGTGACCGGGCGGGCCAGGCGCTACCCCTGGGGCGACGAGGACCCCACGCCGGCGCACGCCAACCTCGGCCAGCGGCATCTGCGGCCCGCACCGATCGGCAGCTACCCGGAGGGCCGGTCGCCGCTCGGCGTACGGCAGCTGATCGGCGATGTGTGGGAGTGGACGGCGAGCGACTTCCTGCCGTATCCGGGCTTCGCCGCCTTCCCCTACCGGGAGTACTCGGAGGTGTTCTTCGGCGACGAGTACAAGGTGCTGCGCGGCGGCTCGTTCGCCGTCGACCCGGTCGCCTGCCGGGGCACCTTCCGCAACTGGGACCTGCCGGTCCGCCGGCAGATCTTCTCCGGGTTCCGCACCGCCCGGGACGCCGACCCGGCGGCGGACGCATGACGGCCGCGGCCCCGCCGACCCGGGAGGCTGGTGCCTGATGTGCCGTCATCTTGCTTATCTGGGGCCCGAAATCCCCATCGGACAGGTGGTTCTGGCCCCGCCGCACAGCCTGTACCGGCAGTCGTGGGAACCGCGCCGGCAGCGGTACGGGACGGTCAACGCCGACGGGTTCGGCGTCGGCTGGTACGCGCCGGGCGATCCGGTGCCCGCCCGTTACCGGCGGGCCGGGCCGATCTGGGGCGACGATCTGCTGCCCGACCTGGGGCGGGTGGTGCGCACCGGCGCGCTGCTGGCCGCGGTGCGCGATGCCACCGTGGCCGGTGCGGACGCCGAGGCCGCGGCCGCGCCGTACGCCGAGGGACGCTATCTGTTCAGCCACAACGGCGCGGTGTCCGGCTGGCCGGACCGGCTCGCCCCGCTGGCGGCCGAGCTGCCGCCGGGAGAGCTGCTGCGGCTGCCGGCCCGCTGCGACGCGGCGTTCCTGTGGGCGCTGGTCCGCCACCGGCTGGCGCGCGGCGACGAGCTCGGCGAGGCACTGGCCGGCACGGTGGCGGCGGTCGCCGCGGCCGCACCCGCCTCCCGGCTCAATCTGCTGCTGACCGACGGCACCGCCATCGCCGCCACCACCTGGGGCGACACGCTGTGCCACCTGGCCGTTCCCCAGGGCGGCACGGTGGTCGCCTCCGAACCGTACGACGATGCCCCCCACTGGACCGAGGTCCCGGACCGCACCCTGCTGCGCGCCACCGGAACCGAGGTCCACCTCACCCCGCTCAAGGAGCCCGCCACGTGAGCCCGCTCAGCATCACCCGCACCCTGCCTGCCGACGCCACCGCGGCCGCACTGCGCGCCGACGTCGCCCAGGGCCTGTCCCGTACCCCCAAACAGCTGCCGCCCAAGTGGTTCTACGACGCCCGCGGGAGCGAGCTGTTCGAGGACATCACCAAGCTGCCCGACTACTACCCGACCCGCGCCGAGCGGGAGATCCTGCTCACCCGTGCCGACCACATCGCCGCGGCCACCCGGGCCCGCACCCTGATCGAGCTGGGGTCGGGCTCCTCCGACAAGACCCGCCATCTCCTGGGCGCGCTGACCGAACTGCACTCCTATGTGCCCATCGACGTCAGCGAATCCGCGCTGGCCGTGGCGGGTGAGACGCTGCTCGCCGAGCATCCCGGCCTCAGCGTGCACGCGCTGGTCGCCGACTTCCAGCAGGGCATCGAACTCCCCGGCACCCCCGGCCCGCGGCTGCTCGCCTTCCTCGGCGGCACCATCGGCAACCTGCTCCCCGAGGAGCGCGCCGCGTTCCTGCAGTCCGTGCACGCCATGCTCTCCCCGGGCGATGCGCTGCTGCTCGGCACCGACCTGGTCAAGGACGAGGCCACGCTCGTGGCCGCTTACGACGACCCGCAGGGCGTGACGGCCGCGTTCAACAAGAACGTCCTGGAGGTCATCAACCGTGAACTGGGCGGCGACTTCGACCCGGCGGACTTCGACCATGTCGCCCTGTGGAACGACGAGCGCGAGTGGATCGAGATGCGCCTGCGGGCCCGCAAGGACCTGACCGTCAAGATTCCCGGAGTGGACCTGGCGGTGAGCTTCACCGCGGGCGAGGACCTGCGGACCGAGGTCTCGGCCAAGTTCCGCCAGGACGGCGTGCGGGCCGAACTCGCGTCGGCCGGACTGGAGTTGAGCAACTGGTGGACGGACAGCACGGACCGCTTCGCGCTGTCGCTGTCCTTCCGCGTCTGATTTCCGCCCCTTCCCGGCCGGCGTGCCCCTCGGGCCCGCCGGCCGGGTGCCGCTCGTACGCTCCCTGTGGTTCGATGCCCCGATCGCCGGTGCGCGCCGGGGCTGCCGCTGCGCACCACGCAGACTCGACGGACAGGGGAAGCGGCATGGGGCTGGGACTGGATCGACGGGGATTCCTCCGGGGCGCGGCCGGGCTGTCGGCCGCCGGGGTGCTGGCGGGTGTCGGCAGCGCGCAGTACACGGCGCAGGCCGCCCAGCCCCGGGCCCCCCGGCTGTCCGTACAGGACTGGATGTCGGCGCTCGGCGACGCCACCCCCGTCCAGCGGCTCACCCTCCCCGGCACCCATGACTCGGGCGCCCGGGTGGGCGGCCCCTGGGTCGCCTGCCAGAACACCCCCGTCGACGCCCAGCTGAGCAGCGGTATCCGCTTCCTGGACGTCCGCTGCCGCGCCATCGACAACGTCTTCGCCATCCATCACGGCGCCTTCTACCAGGAGTTGATGTTCGGTGATGTGCTCAACGCCTGCCGGGCGTTCCTGCGGGCGCATCCCTCCGAGACGGTGCTGATGCGGGTCAAGCAGGAGTACTCGGAGGTCAGCGCCGAGGAGTTCCGCCGGATCTTCGGCAGCTACCTGGACGACAAGGGCTACCGGTCGCTGTTCCGGCTGGACGCCGGGCTGCCGACGCTGGGCCAGGCCCGCGGCCGGGTCGTCCTGCTGGCGGACTCCGACGGGCTGGGCGGCGTCCGTTACGGCGATCCGCAGCTGTTCGACATCCAGGACGACTACATGGCGGAGCCGTTCGGGAAGTACCCGAAGATCGAGGCCCAGTTCCGCAAGGCGGTCACCCAGCCCGGCAAGCTCTTCGTCAATTACGTCAGCACCGCCGCGCTGCTTCCGCCCCGCTCCACCGCGGACCGGCTCAACCCGCAGGTAAAGCGGCTGCTGGAGGGCCCGGAAGGGAGCGGCTGGACGGGCCTGGGGATCGTCCCGATGGACTTCCCGAACGAGACCGGCCTGGCCGAGACGCTGATCCGGCACCAGCTCGCGGGGCAGGGGGTACGGCTCGCGGCGTGAGCGGGGGCCGTGGGGTGTACGGCGCTCCGGCACGCGCGCGTCCGCCACGTGCCCGTCCGCCATGCACCCTCCGCCACGCACCCGTCCGGCCCGCGCCTCGGCCCGCCGCGGAGGGCCGGGGCCGGCACCCCCGCGGGTCACCCGACCGGCCCAGCGGACCGCGCCCCGGCGGCGCGGCCGTCCCGCTCGCCGCGACCTGGCGGCCGGGCGCCTCGTGCGGCGGGTGCGCCGGGATTTCCGGTGCGGCCTTTTGTTCGTGATCTTCGTCGCCTGAGCGGAATGTTGCGCCAAGTGACCGAACCACGGCACGCATCCTTGCATCAGACTGGGTGAAATGTCTGGTTCCGGTGTCACCCCAGCATCCGACGGGGTAATGCCGGCTGATGCGGCGAGGCGGCGGCTGGTGGAGACGAGCGCACGCGGGACCGAGCCGGCGGACCACGCCGGCGGGGCGGACCGGAACGCCGGGGCACCGGCGGCCGAGGACTGCCTCGGTCCCGGCGGCCCGGCCTGCACCGGCCGCGGCCGGCCCGGCGTTCCGCTGCGGGCGACCCTGGCGCTCGGGGTGCTGACCGTGGTCGTGGGCAGCACCGCACTGGCCCTGGGACCCCCGTCCCGCGATCCGTTCCTCGCCGCCGGGGACAGCGCCACCGGTTCCTATCTCGCGACCCGGGCCGACGGCGAGCAGGCCGCCGCCGCGGTGCTCGCCGGCCCCTACGAGGAGCGGCCGGGGCCGCCGGTGACGGCACGGTACGGCGGTGGGACGGCGGCCCCCCTGACGCGGGTCCCGCTGACGGCGTCCCGGCCCCTGCGGGCGGCCCCGGCGGCGCCCGCACCGGCGATCGGTGCGCTCTTCTCCCCTGACGACGACGGCGCCCCGGTCCACCACTGCACGGCCAGCGTGGTGCACGCCCCCGGCGGTGACCTCATCGTCACCGCGGCGCACTGTGTGCACGACGACGGCTTCCGCACCCGGCTGGTGTTCGCGCCCGGCCTGCACGACGGGATCGCGCCGTACGGCCTGTGGGTTCCCACCCGGATCCATGTCGATCCGCGCTGGATCAGCGACCGGGACCCCGACCACGATGTGGCGTTCCTGCGGGTGCGCCGGGCGGGGCGGCCCGGCGGCCGGATCGAGGACGTCACCGGCGCCGAACGGATCCGGTTCGGCGCGCCGGCCGGACGCCCGGCGCAGCTGACCGGTTACCCCGAGGACCAGGACACCCCGGTCAGCTGCCGGCACACGGCGGACGCCCAGGGCCCGACCCAACTCCGGTTCGTCTGCCCGGGTTTCCCGAACGGGACGAGCGGCGGGCCGATGCTCACCGACCTCGACCCGGCCACCGGCACCGGGTCGCTGATCGGCGTGATAGGCGGTCTCCACGAGGGCGGCGACGACCTCGTCTCGTACAGCAGCCGGTTCGGCGCGGAGGTGGCCGCGCTCTACCGGCGGGCGACGACGGAACCGGACCCGCGGGCCGCCCAGCCCGGCACCCGGGCCGCCGCGTCGGGTGTCATGCCCCGCGCGGCACCACGGTCTTGAGGACGGACGGCAGCGGGTACCAGTCGGCGGTGGCGAAGCTGGCGTGCGCCGCGGCGAGTTGCCGGACCCGGGCCAGCGCCTGCGCCTCGGTCGGGTGGGTCCCGTCGATGACCGGCGGCACGTTGTGCGCGTCGGTCATGATGAGCAGGTAGTTGCGGGTGTCGTACCACGAGGTGTCGATACTGCCGTTCAGATACGTCGCGGCGTCGCCGTCGAAGACCACGAACCAGGGACGCAGCGACGGGTCGGTGTAGCGCTCGCGAGGGTCGCCGGGAGCGGCCCCGTGCACCGCCGGGAACGCCGTCGACCGCGCCAGCTTTCCCTGCGCCGCGAGGCTCTTGAGGTGGCCGGCGTACTCGACATCCGTCCACAGCTTGTCGAACGGGTTCTTCTCCTCGACCGTGCCGGGTATCAGCTCGAACAGGAACTTGCCCGCCAGGCCGGCCCGGGAGGGCCAGCCGCCGGCCCGCACGGCTTCGTCGGCGGTGGCGTGCCGGCCGGTGAGGTCCCCGGGGCCGTAGACCGCATCGCCCAGCTTCTGCCGTACCAGTGCGTCGAACTCGGCGGGCCCACGGCCGCCCTTGGCGTTGAAGCCGTCCTTCATCTCGACCTTGAGCAGGATCGGGCGGTGGCCGGGGTGGGCGTCGTGCCAGGCCTTCATATCGGCCAGGCAGCCGGCGAAGTCCTGGTCGCGGTTCTTGGTGCGCAACTCCGAGGCGTTCGCGGCCCCTTCGCAGTTGCTGTTGTTCCCGAGCGGGTTGCTGTGCGAGACGCGCCAGGACCGGCCCAGCCCGTTGGACCAGAGGTCGAGTTCGAGCAGTGCGGCTCCGGAGTCCAGGGCGTCCGCGAAGTAGTGGTACTTCTCCTTGTCATAAGCGTTGTGGACACCCACGGACGTGCTGGTGCCGTATGTCGTGGTGGGCGGCTCGGCGCCCGCGGGCCCGCTCACCGCGATCACTGCCGCCGCCGCGGCGGCGACCGTCCCCACACACCGCTTTCCGTTCATGTGCCCCGCTTTCCTCCAGGTCTTCGGCCGCCGGCACTGCTCCCGGACACGCCCCTTCGGCCGGTGCCTCCCCCGGCCGACCGGGGAGCAGCGTACGGGAGTTCGGCAGATGAGGGACCATAAGGGCCGCGACAGACAAGGAAACAGCAGATGACAGGAACCGCCGTGGAGGGCGCATGACCGACAGACACCCCACCGAACTCGCACCGCGTACCACAGTGCCGCTCGCCGCGGCCGTTCTCACCGGGACGGTCGCGCTCTACATCTCACTCGTCGCCTTCGGCAACATCACCGACTTCGGCACCAACCGGGACTTCGTCCGCCATGTGCTGGCCATGGACACGACGTTCAAGGACCCGGACCTGATGTGGCGGGCCGTCAGCTCACAGGCGCTGCAGGACGCCGCGTACGTGGCGATCATCGCCTGGGAGGCGGTGGCCGCCGCGGTGCTGCTCGCGGCCACCGCGCTGTGGGTCGTCGGCGCCCGGCGCGGCAGCATCGCCCGTGCCCGGCGGCTGAGCACGGTCGGGCTCTTGATGATGGTGCTGCTGTTCGGGGTGGGCTTCCTCGCGATAGGCGGCGAGTGGTTCTCGATGTGGCAGTCCAAGCAGTGGAACGGGCTGGAGGCCGCGACCCGTAACCTCACGGTCGCCGGGATCGCGCTGGTGGTGGTCCATCTGCCGGCTGCGGCCGGGAAACAGGAAAGCGGGGAGTAGCCGGCACCCGGCCCACCGCTCCCCGCCACTCTCCCTCTCCCCCATCTCTGCCGGCGGGCCGGATGATCCGGCCCGCCGGCAGAGGGGCACCGGGCCTCAGCCGGCCGCGTACACGTCCTCGATGTAGCGGCCGGAGGCGGTCAGTTCGCGCAGCCAGGCCTCGGACTCCTGCGGCGAGGCGCCGGTGTTCGCGCCGTGCAGTTCACGGAAGGCGGCCCGTACCCCGGGGGCCATCCGGCTGCCGTCCCCGCAGACGTACACCCGCGCGCCGGCCCGCAGCAGCTCCCACACCTCGGCCCCCTCGGCGGCGATCCGGTGCTGGACGAAGCGGTGGCCGTTCTCGGGGCGTTCGCTGAAGACGGGCCGCATCGAGATGACACCGGCGGCCTCGGCGGCGGCGAACTCCGCGGCGTGCAGGAAGTCCGCTGCCGGGTCGTCGCAGCCGAAGTAGAGCCGGGCGGGCGAGCGCCGGCCCGCGGCGAGGCGGTCGGCGACGGCACCGCGGAACGGCGCGAGACCGGTACCCGCCGCGATGAGGATGACGGGGGTGTCCTCGTCCGCGTCGAGGCGGAAGGCCTCACGGCAGGGCTGGACGCGGGCCAGGACGGTGTCACCGGGCCGCAGGGAGTGCAGATGGGTCGAGCCGGTGCCGCCGGGCAGCAGCGAGACCATCAGATCGGCGTGCCGGGGGTCGGTGGCGGGTGAGGACGACAGGGAGTAGTGCCGGATGCGCAGGGCCGGCAGCAGCTCCAGGAGCGTCGGCCAGGGCAGCGCGCCGCGCAGCGCCGGGTGGGCCTCGATCAGGTCGATCAGGGTGCGCGGATCGTCCTCGGCGACGTTCTCCAGGGCCTGGCGCTCGGGCGGGCAGGGGTTGAGCGCGGCGAGTACGGCAACCTGCTCCGGGGTGGGCCGCATGCCCAGCTCAAGGTGGTGGGTCAGCAGTTCACGCACCGTCAGGGGCCGGTCGACGGGCAGCGTGTCGCGGCTCGGACGGCGCCCTGAGTGCAGCGCGAGGACGGTGTCCGGGTCCACGCCGAGCGCCTGGGCGGCCCGCTCGGCGGCGGCCGGGGCGTTGGCCGGCAGCACGGCGAGGTGGTCGGCGGTGCGGTAGCCGACACCGTCCGGCAGGGCGATGCGCAGGAAGCGCTTGGGCCGCGGCCAGCCCTCGGCGGTGAGGTCGTGGGCCTCGGTGACGGTCATCGGGACGAGGCCGTGACGGGCGGCGAGCGCGTCCAGCGGACCGCCGGTGATCTCGGTGACGGTGTAGCCGGTGTCCTCGGCGTCCGGTGCGCTCGCGCCGATGCTCGCCGGGTCGCCGTAGCGCGTCAGCAATCGGGTGCGCAGCGCGGCGGTGAACTCCTTGACGGTGCCGCCCAGGTCGCCGGAGGCGTCGGCCTCGGCCCGCGGCAGCAGCCGGTCGCCGCCGAGTGCGTCGAGCCGGTCGTCGATGAGGGTCGGTATGTGCTGGTAGGTGGCGGCCCAGTTGCGGTCGCCGACGCCGAGGACGGCGAACGGGAGGCCGGTGGCGGCGCCGTCCTGCGCGGTGTTCAGCCAGCTCACGAAGGCGGCGGCGTCGTCGGTGGGCCGGCCGTTGTAGGAGGCGGCGACGATGACGAGGGGCCGGTCGGCGGGCAGCGCACCGGCGTACGCGTCCAGCGGCGCCACATCGGCGTCGAAGCCGAGCCCGGTGGCCTCGTCGGCGAGCCGTTCGGCGAACTCCCGGCAGGTGCCGTAGTTGCTGCCGTGCAACAGCAGCAGGCCGGTGCCCTGCACGGCGCGGGTGGGCAGCCCGTCGTCGGTCGCGGGGGCGTCCGCTGCGCCGGCGCCGCCGCCGGGGAGCACGGCCGGCGCGGCGCGGACCGCGGCCCGGTCGGCGGGCGTACGGGCGGCCAGGGTGAGGGTGAACCCGTCCGGTTTGAGGGTCAGCGTCTCCTTGATGCGCAGCCGGTAGTCGCCGTGGTCGATCAGGCGGTAGCGGTGGGCGAGGAGGGCGAGCAGCATGGTCGCCTCGTGGAGCGCGAACTGCCGCCCGATGCAGGCGCGTTCACCGGTCCCGAACGGCTTGTAGGCGTGCGGCGAGCGGGCCGCCTCGGCCTCCGGGCTGAAGCGGGACGGGTCGAACAGCTCGGGGTTGTCGCCCCAGGCGGGATCGCGGTGCAGCATCGGCGTCAGCACCGTGACCAGCTCCCCCGCCTGCACCGGGTAGCGGCCGCCGAGCAGGGTGTCCTCGCGCGCCTGCCGGGTGAAGGCGGCGGCGGTGGGCCACAGCCGCAGCGCCTCGTTGAGGACCTGACGGGTGAACGGCAGCCGGCCGATGTCCTCGAACGAGGGGTCGGGGTCGCTCCGGTCACCCCACAGCTCGTCGGCCTCGCGCTGGACCATGCGCAGCGCGAGCGGGTCCTTGAGCAGGTGATAGAGGGCGAAGGAGAGCGCGCCCGAGGTGGTCTCGTGGCCGGCGATCAGGAAGGTGATGACCTGGTTGCGGATGTTGGCGAGGTCGAGGGACGGCCCGCGGCCCTCCTGGCCCCCGGCGCCGAGCATCAGACCGAGCAGATCGTCGTCGCCGGTCTGTCCGCTCTCCGTCCTGGCCGCGATGACCTCGTCGACGACCGACGCGAGGTAGTCGGCGTCGGCCTGGAACGCCGCGTCCGCGGCGGAGTGGTCCTCATCCGGGTCCCGGGAGAACTTCGTCATGCTCCATTCGAGACAGCGCACCATCGCCTCGACGAACGGATGCGCGCTGTCACCGCGGGAGAACGACTCGAAGTCGAAGCCGAAACCGGCGAGCCCGATGGTGTCCAGCGTCATCCGGGTCATGTCCTCGGCGACCTGGACGGGCGTGCCGTCGGCCACCCGCCGGTCCCAGGACGCCATCACCCGGCGGGCGACCTTGAGCATCGCCGGGTGGTAGGTGCGCATCGAGCCGAGCGCGAAGGCCGGCATCAGGACCTCGTGCGCCTTGGCCCAGTTCGGCTCGTCGTTGTAGGCGGTGAACAGACCGTCACCGGCGAACTCTCGGACGTTCTCCAGGACGACCGACACGCCCTTGGCGAAGCGTGACTCGTCGGCGACCTCGGTGACCAGGTCCAGCGAGGACAGGAACAGCGTCTCGCGCTCGCCGAACTTGCGCTTGAAGACCGGGCCGTGGAGCCGGGCGAGGTCCATGGACTGCTGGATGGGCGTGTGGGTGAGCCCGGTCGCCGTGAGGTCGGCCACCGGAATGCCGTCATCGGCGGCACGTGCGTCGCTGTGGAGCGCGATGGTGTCGGTCATGTCTCCAAGCGTGCAGGCACCCAGGTGCAGGTCACGCCCGGACAACTGCATGATTGTGCAGTGGTTTTTCGGTGCTCGCTCTTGCGCACGGACCTGAGAAGGGGCAATGGACAACGGGACTGCCGACGGAACGCCGGACGCGGACGCGGACGCAGCCGCGGTCGAAGGGGACAAGGCGCCCTGTGAGCGCGGAGACGTCGATCCTGCCGGGCCGTACGCGGGCGGCCCGTGGCGCAACTACTTCCTGATCCTGCTGGACCGCATCCCCACGCCGATCGCGGTGTGCCGGGCGCACGGCGAGGTGCTGATCGCCAATCCGGCGATGGCCGAGCAGTGGGGCGCGGCCCCGGGCGCGCTGCGTGGCCGCAACCTGCTGGACCTTTTCCAGCCGCGCGCGATGGCCCAGGTCGACCGGCTCACCGAGGCCCTGCGCCTGGGACGCCGTTCCCGCTATCCGGTCGAGGTGCGCTGGCGCGCCGGGACGGACGGGGCCGAGCGGGAAGGGGAACTGACCATCGACCCGGTGGGTGACCCCTCGGTGAACCCGCCCGCCCTGCTGGCGCTGCTGCGCGTGCGGGAGAGCGCCCCGCAGCCGGCACCGCGCGGTGCGGCGAGCCCGGTGGAAGCCCGGATCCTGGCGCTGGCCGCGGGCGGCGCGACCACGGCGTCGATCGGTACGGCACTGGGGCTGACGGTCGACGGGGTGAACTACCACCTCACCCGGCTGGCCCGCCGCTGGCGGGTGCAGGGCCGTACCGCGCTGGTCGCCAGGGCGTATGTGCTGGGCGTGCTCTCCCCGGACAGCTGGCCGCCGGCCCCCGCCTGACCGGGCCGCAGCCTGCCCGGGCCCGGCAGCGCGCGGCCGGCGGGCCCGTGCGGACTGCGGCCCGGCACCCCGTCGGCACACCCGTTCGGATAGCCTCCCTGGTGTGGAGGAGAACGCACCCGCGCCGTTCGAGCGCGGAACGGACGGCCCGAAGGTCATCGTCGTCGGCATCGACGGCTCCGACTCGTCGTGGCGTGCCGCCTCGTACGCGGCGGGCCTGGCCAGGCGCCAGTCCTCGAAGCTGGTGCTGGTCTACGTCCAGCCGGTACTGCCGGCCGGAGCCGCGATGGGCGCCCCGGTCACGGAGGCGACCGACCAGGTGGCCGAGGAGCTGATGGCCGAGATCCGCCAGGCGACCGAGCGGCTGGCGGGGGTGTACAGCCTGCGCTGGGAGTTCCACACCCTGCGCGCCGACCCGTACAACGGCATGGTGCAGATGGCCGACGAGCTCAAGGCCGACGCCGTGGTGGTCGGCGCCTCGGAGCAGGCCGGGCACCGCATCATGGGCTCGGTCGCGGTGCGCCTGGTCAAGGCCGGGCGCTGGCCGGTCACCGTCGTTCCCTGAGCCGCGCGCCCCACGGACCGCCCCGGTGCTCCGCTGGTGGGCCGGGCCGCCCTGAGGCACGGTGGACAGTGCACGGGCGGAGCGCCGCCCCGGCCAGGGAGACCACCGTGACCGACCGCACGTATCGCGTGACCGAGATCGTCGGTACGTCCCAGCAGAGCGTGGACGCCGCGATCGAGAATGGCATCAAGCGCGCCTCGCAGACCCTGCGCAACCTCGACTGGTTCGAGATCAGCCAGGTCCGCGGGCATATCGTCGACGGCGCCATCGACCATTACCAAGTCGGCCTGAAGGTCGGATTCCGGCTTGAGGACGCCGATTGACGCCCCTCCCGTGTACGTCTCCCGGCGAGTCCCGGCACTACTAGGGAGTCGCCTTCCTTAGTGGCCCCCAAGGGGCCATGATGATCCGCCGTCGGACCACGACGGAGCGTACGGAGGGATGACGTATGGGGCTGCGTGCGGGACAGGGCATTTTGCGCCGTAAACCGATCGAACACATTGAAGAGGCGGAAGGCACCGCGAGCGAACAGCTCACCCGGGCGCTCGGCCTGTGGCAGCTGACGGCCATCGGCGTCGGCGGCATCATCGGCGCGGGAATCTTCACGCTGGCCGGCACCGTCGCGAACGGGAAGGCGGGCCCCGCGGTCCTGATCTCCTTCCTCATCGCGGGCATCGCGAGTGCCGCCGCCGCGTTCTCCTACGCGGAATTCGCCGGGCTGATCCCGAAGGCGGGCTCGGCCTACACCTACGGCTACGCGGTCCTCGGCGAGGTGGCGGGCTGGTTCATCGGCTGGGACCTGCTGCTGGAGTACACCGCGATCGTGGCGGTGGTCGCGATCGGCATCTCCGGCTACTTCGGCTTCCTGCTCGGCGAAATGGGCCTCGACCTGCCCGCCTGGATGCTGGGCGCGCCGGGAACGGGGCCGGGGCACCAGGTGGACCTCTTCGCCGCGGTGCTCTGCCTCCTGATCGCCTATCTGCTGACCCTGGGCATCAAGAACGCCGCACGCTTCGAGACGATCGTGGTGGCCCTGAAGGTCCTGGTGGTCATCGTGGTGATCGTGGTCGGCTTCTTCCACATCGAGACCTCGAACTACACGCCGTTCTTCCCGTTCGGCGTGAGCGGCGCCTTCACCGGCGCGGCCACCGTCTTCTTCGCGGTCTTCGGCTACGACGCGATGAGCACCGCGGCCGAGGAGTCCAAGGACGCCCAGCGCCATATGCCCAAGGCGATCATCTATTCGCTGGCCATCTCGATGGTGCTGTACGTCCTGGCCTGCCTGGTTCTGACGGGGATGCAGAACTACAAGCACATCGACCCGGAGAGCGGCTTCTCCTCGGCGTTCAAGTCGGTGGGCCTGAGCGGTCTGGCGGATGTCATCGCGGTCGGCGCGATCATCGGCATTCTGACCGTCATGTTCACCTTCATGCTCGGCGTGACCCGGGTGTGGTTCTCGATGAGCCGGGACGGCCTGCTGCCGAAGTGGTTCGCCAAGACCAGCCCCAAGCACCATGTGCCGACCCGGGTGACCTGGATCGTCGGCATCGCCTCCGCGGTCATCGCGGGCTTCCTCCCGATCGGGGAGGCCGCCGAGCTGACCAACATCGGCATCCTGCTGGCGTTCGTGGTGGTCTGCGTCGCGGTGATCGTGCTCCGCTACAAGCGTCCCGAGCTCCCACGGACGTTCCGTACGCCGGGGATGCCGGTGGTGCCGGCCATCGGGGTGTGCTTCTCGATCTGGCTGATCACGTTCCTGGAATGGCAGACCTGGGTGCGGTTCGTGGTCTGGTTCCTGGTCGGCATGGTCATCTACTTCACCTACTCCTACCGCCGCTCGAACCTGGCACGGGCGGAGCGGGCGAGCGCCGGCGGCAAACGGCTGTGAGCCGCGGCGGAGGACGGCGCCGCGGCTGACGGACGGGCGGGGCCGGCGGACGCGGCCCCGCCCGTCCGCGGCATCAGAAGACGAACGGCCCCGGGGACTGCGGCGACGTGGCCTTGCAGGTGGCCGTGATGCCGAAGACCACGACCTTCAGGGACGTGGCCGCCAGCTTGTCGCCCGCGGCGACCGTGCCGCGGAGCGGACCGGTGGAGACCTGACCGCCGGCCGGGATGGCCGGGTTGGAGCTGCCGGTGAACGTCGTGCTCCCGGAGCCGTTCTTGCTGAGGGTGAGCGTGGAGGCGACCGAGTTCGCGCCCACGGGTATCGGTGAGGTGATCGCCGACGTGGCGAGGCTGATGGTCGCGGCCGTGCCGTTCTGGGTCGCGGTGAGCGTCGCCTTACCGGAGCCGAACCCACCACAGTCGAACGAGAGGGTCGCGGTGCCGGGGGTCACCGCGGCGGCGGCCGGAGCCATCGCCAGTGTGCCCGCCGCGGCGAGGGCGACGCCGAGCGCCGTACCGAGTCTGAGCGTGCCTGATCCGAGGTGTCTCATGGGGGAGTACCGCCTTCTTGAGGGGGTGCAGGCCCATGGCCCCGGCCGTCGGGGGGACGCGCGGGAACGGCCGGCAGCCACGCGGGAGCCCGCGGTCGGACCCCCGTGCCGACCACCGTCCAGATCTGACGGCTGGTCAGCGACCTGAATCGCTGCCCATTGAGACATGCACCCCTGAAGAGAGCAAGGCAGCCCCCTCATGATTTTTGACGTGCCTACACCAAATCGAGCCATGGTCCGGTGCCGCTTCCCCGGCTGGTGCTGACAGTTGAGGGCCGCACTCCCGCGCCGGGGTGCGGCCCTCGGATCGGGCGCCTACGACAGCCGGCCGCCATACGGCACGGTGATCAGTTCCATGGCATGCCCGGCCGGGTCCATGAAGTACACGCCACAGCCGCCGTCATGGTGGTTGATCTCTCCGGGATGCCGCCGTTGCGGGTCGGCGTAGTGCTCGATGCCGCGCTGCGTGATCCGCGCGTAAGCCGCATCGAACTCCTCCTGGGAGACCAGGAAGGCGTAGTGCTGCGGCGTGATGCTTTCTGCGGGAATCGTCGCGAAGTCCAGCGTGACCCCGTTGCTCAGGCCGACGGCGATGAACGGGCCCCACTCCGCGGTAAAGATCTCAAGGTCCAGCAGGTCCACGAAGAACTCGGCGGACTCCCGGTTGTTCCGGGCGTGGATGATCGTGTGGTTCAGCTCAACTGGCAAGGAATGCCTCCAGGGGCATCTCCCGGACACCTCCATGCCTCACCCAGCCGGTGACCGGCACGCGATGTCGCTGCGCATCCTAGCCGTTGCCCGAGTTCCGCACTCATCGCCTTCCTGCGGCCTTGTCGCACTCATGCGGCCTTGCCTCAGCGCTGGGCACGGGTCACGACCCGTCAGACGCATCCAGAAGTGTGACGAGTTCACCCAGCACCCGGGCCGCCGGCGCCGCGTCGATCAGCCACTTCAGATGACTGCTGTCGAGCGTGCGGACGTCGTACGGGTTGTCCGGCGTCAGCTCGTTGCCCTCGCGGATCAGCCGGTCCTGCAGCGCGGGCGGCAGACTCACATCACGGGCCAGGCGGACATAGGTCTTGGGTATCCGGCCCCAGGTCGCGGCCTGCGCCCGGTCGTCAGAGGTGCCGGCGTCCAGGTTCTCGTCAGGCTGGAAGGTGTTCAGGAAGGCCAGGAACTCCTCGTCCGTGCCGTCGGCGAGGAAGGCCGCCTTGAGCGCCGCGAGGACGTCCGTGTCCGCTGTACGGAAGTTGGTGCGGAGCAGGCCGAGTTCGGCCGGGTTCCCGACCATCGCCGGGGCCAGGGAAGCGACGTCGACCGTGGCCATCTCCGGCTCGGTGTAGTAGTCGCCGACGTCGAGCCGGACCGGGCACCAGGCCGAGACGTAGACGATGCGGTCGATCAGTTCCGGCCGGGCATTGGCCGCGGCCGTGGCCGTCATACCGCCGCGACTGTGCGAGACCAGGATCACGGGGCCGTTCCGCTTGGCCCGTTCCAGGATCCCGATCAGGTACGCGGCGTTGTCGGCAAGCGTCACGCCCTTGATCGAGCCGGGCTCGGCGGCGAGCCCTGCGAGATCCTGCGGTGCCTGATAGGCATGCGGGTAGGACGCCCCGAATCCGTGGCCGGGCAGGTCGACGGCGACCGAACGGTGCCCGAGGAGGCCGAGTTCGGCCTGGAGCGGCGCGAAGGAGAAGGAGTTCGCGAAAGCTCCGTGGACCAGCACGAACGTCGGTTGCATCTGTCTGTTCACCACTACTGCTCACCTTCTGGCCTACGCGGCGTCCGGCAGCACCCGTGGCGCCGGCCCGGCCCGGTGATCCACATTACCCAGCGGAAGATCATCCGCACTACCGGTACAAGCTCTTCCGCTTTTTCCGTCGGGCGCCGCATGTGCCTCGACCCACGCCGCCCCCAGCCGCTGGTTGAGGCCGAGCCCGGCGGCTCGCCCCTCCAGCCCGGTCAGCGAAGCCGTATCAAGGACCTTCAGCTCACGGGGCACCGGCTGATCCGAGTTCATCGCCCCATGCTGCCCGGCAGTCCTCCCGGACCGGGAACCAACGGCCCACTGAAGAGACCGGAGCAGGTGCGGTCGGCTCTCCCCGAAGGGCCGACGAGAGCGTGTCCGCGGCCCGGTGCGGTCGTTGGCCACCGCGCCGGTGGTGGGCGGGTGTGGGATACGTCAGGAGCGTGGAGCGGTGACCCGTTGGATCGTGATCAACCTCCCGCCCTGGTTGCTGCTGGCCGGGCTCATCGTGGTGATCGCCGGCGGGACGGCAGTCTTCCAGGCGGTCGTCCGGCACCGTTTCCCCCGCCCCGGGGAGGGCGGGGGAAACGAGGTCGCGAACTTCGTGTTCCCCGTTGTCGCTGTGGTCTACGGGTTCCTCATCGGCTTCATCGTCCTCGCGCTCTGGGGCCAGGTGAACGTGGCAGACCAGACGACACGGACCGAGGGCGCCGCGGCGGTGCACCTGGCCAGGGGCCGCAACGCGTTCGGCACGGCCGAGAGCGTACGGATCCGGCAGAACCTCATGGAGTACGGACGCGCGGCGGCGGCCGAGTGGCCCCTCGCCGCAAGCGGGCGCGCCACACCCGAGGCCGAGAACGCACTGAACCGCCTCCAGAGCACGTACGAGAGCATCACGCCCCGCAGCGACGCCCAACGCGCCATTCTCGCCAGCTCCCTCACGTCCCTCCGGGAATTGAGCCTCGCGCGAACGGAGCGGCTGCTCGAGGCGCGCTCCAACATCGGCCCGCCCCTGTCCTTGTGGATGGTGGTCTTCCTGACCAGCGGACTGGTCCTCGGCTTCTCCGTCGTTTTCGACGCCGGGCAGGCCAAGGCGCACTACGGAATGGTCGCGGCGGTAAGCGTCCTCGTCGCCGCCAACCTGTTCCTCGTCACAGAACTCTCCTACCCCTTCCTCGGCGAGTTCTCCACGTCACCGGAGCCCCTGCACGAGCTGATCGAGATCCTGTCGCCGCCTCGATAGAGCGGAGCGCCTTGCCCCAGTCAGTATCCGTCTGAAAATGGCTCCCTTCCGCCCCGGTCGGAGGTGTCTGCGGAGAGGCCGGGATCATAGGTGCACCGAACTCCGAAGTCTGGAAGTTCGCATGCGTCATGAAGCCAGCCGCCCATGGTGACGGCCGCGCCGCCGCCGGTGGCCACGTCCTCAGCCGCGCAGCAGCAGTCCGGTCGCCAGGGCTGAGATCACCACGGCGGAGAGCACGGAGGTGACCATCCGCCCCCGTGGGCCGGTGAGCGCCCGGCCCAGTACGGTCCCGCCGGCGGCCAGGCACAGTTGCCAGCTCACAGAGGCCAGGGTCACCGCCGTCACGAAGGCGACGGGGCCGGCCGCACCGGAGCCGGGCGGGCCCGCGCCGCCGGCGAGGACCAGCGCCGAGAAGTAGAGGATCGCCCAGGGGTTGACCAACGTCAGCCCCAGGAAGGCGAGATAGGCCCGCGCGGGGCGTTGCAGGGCGTCCCGTTCCGGGGCGTTGTGGGTGCGGCGGTGGCGCAGCGCCCGGACGGCGGTCCGTAACGCCATGGCGAGCAGGAGGACGGCGGCGAG
This sequence comes from Streptomyces sp. NPDC047049, assembly GCF_040643995.1. NCBI lineage: Bacteria > Bacillati > Actinomycetota > Actinomycetes > Kitasatosporales > Streptomycetaceae > Streptomyces > Streptomyces sp. NPDC047049. Next base: position 89,433 of record NZ_JBEYVM010000020.1, read on the forward strand.
CACCCGCAGCGGGCCCGCGACGGGGGCGACGGCACGGGAGAGGGCGGCACCGCCGGCCACCGCGGCCAGCGCGTAGAAGCCATCGGCGGTCGCCACCCCGAGTGCCGCCGAGGCACCGACCCGGAAGGAGGTCCGGGCGGTCACGCTCACCAGCAGCACGGCCGGCGCACCGACGGGGACGGCCAGGGCGTAGCCCGCCCACAGCCCCGGCAGAAAGGCATCGGTCAGGATCTCGGTCATGCCGTCCAGCGTCGGGGGCGGCAACCGTACGGGTCCATCGAAAGTTTCCGCAGGGAACCGTGTGGCGTCTCCGCATGATTCATCTCCGCATGGTTGACCCCTACGCTGCGCGCATGATCGATCCCAGGCTCCAGACCCTGCGCGTGCTGCACACCCAGGGCACCGTCACCGCGACCGCCGCGGCGCTGCATCTGACGCCGTCGACGGTCTCCCAGCAACTGCGTCAGCTCTCGGCCCGGCTCGGGGTGGAACTCCTGGAGCCGGCGGGCCGCAAGGTGCGCCTGACACCGGCGGCGTTGGCGCTGGTCGCGCACGCCGATGCGCTGTTCCTGCGCTGGGAGGAGGCACGCGCGGATCTCGCGGGGTACGCGGACGGGGTGGCCGGGCGGCTGCGGATCACGGGGGTCGCGACGGCGATCACGGGGGTGATCGCACCGGCGGTGGCCCGGCTGCGCGCCGAGCTGCCGCGGCTGGCGGTGGAGATCGGGGAGGACCCGGACGTGAACCGGTTCGAACTGCTGCTGGCCCAGCGGGCGGACATCGCCGTGGTGATCGTGGCGGAGGGCACCCCCCGGCCGCTGACGATGCGCGATTCTTCCAGCAACCGGTGCTGGAGGAGCCGCAGGATCTGCTGGTGCCGGCGGGGCACCCCTTCGCGGGGCGTGCGGCACGGGGCGTGGCGCTGGCCGAGGCGGGCGAGGAGAGCTGGATCCGGGCCGGCGATCCGGCCGATCAGCACCGGCTGCTGCTGACCGCCTGCGCCTCGGCGGGCTTCACCCCGCGAGTGCGCCACCACGCGGTCGACTGGTCCGCGGTCGCGGCGCTGGTCGCGCACGGCTTCGGGGTCTGTCTGGTGCCGCGGCTGGCGCCGGTGCCGGAGCGGTACCCGGTCGTCAGGGTGCCGCTGCGCGGGGAGCCCCTTCCCGTACGGCGGTTCGTGGCTGCCGTACGTCGCGGGAGCGAGCGGCAGCCCCCGGTCGCCCGCGGGCTGGCGGCGCTGCGCGCGGCCGCGGGCGAACGGGAGGCGAAGGGGGTGTGAGAAAAGGCGGTGCGGACGTCAGTCCTGCAGGGCCTGCCAGAACTCGTCGAAGGACATCCGGCCGTCGCTGTCGGTGTCCTTGGCCCTGATGACCGCCTCGGCGACCGGGCCGGTGACGAACGGGTCACCCATCTCGGCCATCGCGTGCTTGAACTCCTCCGGCGTGACCTGGCCGTCGCCGTCCGCGTCGAACCGGGCGAACGCCGCCCTGGCCTTCTCGATGTCTGCCATGAGAGGTGCCCCCTTCGTGGTGCTGCGCAGTGCTGCGCGGTGCTGTTGCCTGCTGATCTGACCTGCGTACATTAGCGGACCGTCAAGAGGCGTCCGGCCGCGCCCTCCGCCGGGCCAGGTAGGGCGCGGTACGGCTCTCCGGTGCCGCCGCGACCTCGGCCGGAGTTCCGGCGGCCACGATCCGGCCGCCGTCCGCGCCGCCGCCGGGGCCGAGGTCGATGACGTGGTCGGCGCCCGCGACCACCCCCATGTCGTGCTCGACGACCACGACCGAGTGCCCGGCGTCGACCAGGCCGTGCAGCTGGCGCAGCAGCACCTCGGTGTCGGCGGGGTGCAGTCCGGTGGTGGGCTCGTCGAGGAGGTAGAGGGTGTGGCCGCGGCGGGTGCGCTGGAGTTCGGTGGCGAGTTTGATGCGCTGGGCCTCGCCGCCGGACAGTTCGGTGGCGGGCTGGCCGAGCCGCAGGTAGCCCAGGCCCACGTCCTGGAGGGTGCGCAGGCTGCGGGCCGCCGCGGGGAGATCGGCCAGGAAGCCGGCGGCGGCGTCGACGGTCATCGCCAGGACGTCGGCGACGGTCCGGTCCCGATAGGTGATCTCCAGGGTTTCGGGGCGGTAGCGGGCGCCGTGGCAGTCGGTGCAGGGGGCGTACGTACCCGGCAGGAAGAGGAGTTCGACGGCGACGAAGCCCTCGCCCTGGCAGGTCTCGCAGCGGCCGCCGGCGACGTTGAAGGAGAACCGTCCGGGGGTGTAGCCGCGGGCGCGGGCCTCGTCGGTGGCGGCGAAGACCTTGCGCACCGCGTCGAAGAGCCCGGTGTAGGTGGCGAGATTGGAGCGCGGGGTGCGGCCGATCGGCTTCTGGTCGACGCGGACCAGCCGGTCGATCGCCTCCAGGCCCTCGGCGGCGGTGAGCCGGGCGCGGGCCATCGGCCCGGCGGCGTCGCCGTCGGCGGCGTCCTGCTGGTCCTCACCCGCGCCGAGGTGGTCCCGTACGGCGTCCGCGAGGACGCGGGTGACCAGCGTCGATTTACCCGATCCCGAGACACCCGTGACGGCGGTGAAGACGCCGAGCGGGAAGGCCGCGTCCAGGCCGCGCAGATTGTGCAGGGTGACGCCGCGCAGGGTGAGGGTGCCCGAGGGGCTGCGCACCGGGCGCGCGGCGGGCGGTGCGGGCTCGAAGAGGAACCGGCGGGTGGCGGAAGCAGGGGCGTCCGCGAGCGCGGCGACGGTGCCGCTGTGCAGGACCTGCCCGCCGTGTTCCCCGGCGTGCGGGCCGACGTCCACGATCCAGTCGGCGCGGCGCACCACGTCCATGTCGTGCTCGACGACGAACAGCGAGTTGCCCGCTTCCTTGAGCCGCCCCAGGACCGTGAGCAGGGACTCCGTGTCGGCGGGGTGCAGGCCGGCGGAGGGCTCGTCCAGGACGTAGACGACGCCGAAGAGACCGGAGCGCAGCTGGGTGGCCAGCCGCAGCCGCTGGAGTTCGCCGGCCGACAGGGTGGGCGCCGGCCGGTCCATGCTCAGGTACCCCAGGCCGAGTTCGGTGAGGACGTCGATACGGGCCACCAGGTCGCGGGCGAGTACCGGTGCCACCTCGTCGTCGGCCCGCCCGGCGGTGGGCCGCAGCAGCCGGGCGAGGGCGCTCAGCGGCCGGCCCGCGAGGGTGGCGATGTCGTGGCCCTTGAAGGTGACGGCCAGCGCCTCCGGGCGCAGCCGCCGCCCGTGGCACACCGGGCAGGGCTCGGCGACCATGAACCCCTGGACGCGCCTGCGCAGGGTCTCGCTCTTGGAGTCGGCGAAGGTGTGCAGCACATAGCGTTTGGCGCTCATGTACTGGCCCTTGTAGGGGCGTTGGATCCGGCCCACGTCGCGGACCGGGTGCACGGTGACGACGGGCTGTTCGTCGGTGAACAGGATCCAGTCCCGGTCGGGCTGCGGCAGCTCGCGCCAGGGCCGGTCGATGTCGTGGCCGAGGGCGTCGAGGATGTCACGGAGGTTCTTGCCCTGCCAGGCCCCGGGCCAGGCGGCGATGGCGCCCTCGCGGAGGGTGAGTGAAGGATCGGGGACGAGGGAGTCCTCGGTGACGCGGTGGACGGTGCCCAGCCCGTGGCACTCCGGGCAGGCGCCGGCCGCGGTGTTGGGCGAGAAGGCGTCGGAATCGAGCCGTTCCGTCGCCCCCTCCGGGTAGTCGCCGGCGCGGGAGAAGAGCATGCGCAGGGTGTTGGAGAGGGTGGTGACGGTGCCGACCGAGGAGCGGGAGGTGGGCGCGGAGCGGCGCTGTTCCAGGGCGACGGCGGGCGGCAGGCCGGTGATGTCCTCGACCTTGGGCGCGCCGACCTGGTGGATCAGCCGCCGGGCGTAGGGGGCCACCGACTCGAAGTAGCGGCGTTGCGCCTCGGCGTAGAGGGTGCCGAAGGCGAGGGAGGACTTGCCCGATCCGGACACCCCGGTGAACGCGACCAGCGCGTCCCTCGGGATGTCCACATCGACGGAGCGGAGATTGTGTTCACGGGCGCCGCGCACCCGTACGTACGAGTCGGCCATGCCTCCATGATCGGGCACGACCGCGGGTGCACGGTCAGCCGGCCGCCGTGACGGCGGCGATCCGCTCGCGCGCCTCCTCCCAGGGCAGTGGCGCGGCGATGACCGCGCGCAGCGCCCTGACCTGGCGGGGCGGGAGCCCGGCCGCGAGCACGCCGACGGCGCTGCCGTCCCGCCCGTAGAGTGCAACGGCACGGCGCGCCGCCCGGTCCACGACGGTGGTCTCGACCCGGTCGGCGCCCGCCGTCAGTCCGTACGCCTGGATCTTGACGGCGTACTGATCGGACCAGAAGTACGGCACGGGGGCGAACGGGCGGCGCTCCGGGGCGGGGGCGGCCTCGGTCCCGGCAGCGGCTCCGGCGGCAGCCGTGGTTCCGGCGGGGCCGGACGCCTCCGCGGCGAGTTCGGCCAGGAGGTTGCGGGCCGCGGCCATGCCCTGTTCGGTGGCGTTCATCCGGTGCTCGAAGCGCAGCGGGCGGCCGTGGACCGGATGGTCCCAGCGGGCCACATCGCCCGCGGCATAGACACCCGGGGCGGCGGCGCAGTACGCGTCGCAGCGCAGCCCGTCGCTGATGTCCAGGGCCGGGTCGTCCAGCCAGTCGACGGCGGGCCGGGAGCCGATCGCCAGCAGCACGAGGTCCGCGGGCAGCCGGCCGCCTCCCCCTCCCCCGGCGGCTACGCCTTCACCGGCGGGGCTACCCCCCTCGGCCAGTCGTACGGCGGTGACCCGCGGGGCGTCGGCACCGGGCAGCTCGCCGCCACCGGCCGGGTCCGCGGGCGCCGTCTCGAAGCCGTCCACCGCTCCGGTGAGCAGCCGGACGCCGCGGGCGCGGTGCTCCTCGGCGAGCAGTTCACCGACCTCGCTGCCGACGGCGGCGGCCATCGGTGCCGCCTCGATGCCGACGAGGGTGACCTCGTGCCCCAACTCCCGTGCCACCGCGGCGGCTTCACAGCCCAGTACACCGTTTCCGACGATCACCACCCGCCGGCCCCCTCCCCCTCCCCCGGCGACTACGCCCTCACTGCCGGGGGGACCCCCATTGGCCAGCCGGTCCCGCAGGGCCAGCGCATCGTCGAGGGTGCGCAGGGTGTGCACTCCGGCGATGCGGTCGGCGCCGGGCAGGGTACGGGCCGCGACACCGGTCGCAATGATCACGCCGGCGCAGCGCAGCGTCCCCCGCTCCCGGCCTTGCGCGAGCGGGGGAGCACCCACGCCGCCGTCGAGCGTGAGGGTGCGGCCGGCCACGTCGAGCCCGGTGGCGCGGGTGCCGAGCCGCAGGTCGAGGTCGAGCGGAGCGAGCTGGTCCGCGGTGCGCAGCAGCAGCTTCTCCGGCGTCCAGGCGCCGTGCAGCAGCTGTTTGGACAACGGCGGCCGGTCGTACGGGAGATGGGGCTCGTCGCCGATGAGGGTGAGCGGGCCGCGCCAGCCGAAGCGGCGCAGCGCCTCGGCCGCGGCGAGGCCGGCCGCCGAGGCGCCTACGACGGCGATCGGCAGCCCGTTCACGCGTTCACCTCGATCACGGCGGCCGGACAGAGGGCGGCCGCCTCGCGCACCGCGTCGTGCTGTCGGGCCGGCGGTTCGGCGTCGAGCAGCACGACCACACCGTCCTCCTCGCGCTGGTCGAAGACCTCGGGGGCGATCAGCACACACTGGCCGGCGGCACAGCACTTGTCGGCGTCGAGGGTGATCTTCACGTCAGTGGGCTCCATTGCTGTGAGGTGACGTGGGAACGAACGACCGGGACACCCCCGGAGTGCCCGGTCGCGGGCCGTGTCGCCGATGGACGGGCAGAGAGCCGCCTCCGCGGAATCAGCCCCAACGGCCGTCAGCAGAGGGACGCGCCGTACCGCCCGCCGGCCACCCGGCAGATCTCCTCCAGCGGGTACGGGGTCTGCCTGCTCTCCTTCTGCACCGTACGGAAGAACTCCGTCATCACCGCGGCGAGCGGCCCATGCCGGGCGATGAGTTCCGCGGCCGGGGCCGGGATTCCCGAGGGCGGCTCGCCGCCGGCGCAGGCGCGCACCCACGCGTCGCGTTCGTCCCTGCCGTACCCGTACAGAGCGGTGACCAGCCAGCGCACCAGGTACGTGACGGTGTAGCAGCGGTCATAGGTCCGGTGCCGGTCGAAGAAGCCGGCCTCGTCCCGTGACAGCTCGAACCGGGAGGAGACCGCGAGGCCGTAGTCCGTGAAGAAGAGGCGCCGGCCGTCGGTCAGGATGTTCTCGAAGTGGGCGTCGAAGTGCAGGAGTCCGCGCGCGTTCATGAACGAGGTGCCGGCTTCCAGCTCCCTCTCGACCATGGCGCATGCCCGGCCGGCCGCCTCGTCACCGGCTTCGAGCTGCACCCCCATCCAGTCGTGCAGGTTCTGCGGGATGTACTCCAGGAACAGCGCAACCGTCGCCGACGACCCCTGGAGCCCTTCGATACGGCTGCGCACCTCCGGTCCGCCGCCCCAGTAGGCGACGGCCTTTTCCACGTCCGCCAGTTCCCCGGGAAGCGGCGTCGCCGGCTCCGGCAGCACCCGCCAGTGGTACATCAGGGGGAAGCCCTCGTACTCCCCCGCCAGCACCCAGTTCGTCGTCATGATGTGCACGGCCAGTTCCCGCCAGGCCCCGAATCCCGGGCTGCCCATGCCGTACTGGAGGAAGGGCGGCAATCCGAACACATTCGCCGTGGACCGGACGTGTTCCGGCTGCCTCTCCCGATCGGTCAGGCGCACCTGCTTCACGAAGACCGGGGTGCCGGAGACGTCCAGCAGCGCCGACTTTCCACCGATGCCGGAGCCGAGCGGCGCGGCCGCGTCCACGAGCTCACGCAGCCCGCGATCACTGCACAGGGCCAGGGAGGTGGAAACGTCGCCGTGGGCGGCCAGACGAGCGCCATGGGACATGTCGGGGAGCCTCACCCCTTCCTCCCTGGCTTCCCTGGCCACCACGTTTTCATGGCCTCCATCCGTCCACGACCTCCCCTGTCTCCATGGCGTCCATCGGTGCCGGCCGACCCGCCCAGGGCCACGCCCCGGCCCGCAAAGCCGCCCTCAGGCAACCTCGATGCCGTACTCCTGCACCAGCGCTTCCAGGCCGCCGGGGAATCCCTTGCCGCCGATTACGAAGTCCCAGTCGCCGCCCTCCCGTTGACGGAACGAGCCGAGGACCAGCGCGGTCTCGCCCTGCCGTCCGTCCGAGACCTCCAGGCTGCCCAGCTCCTCGCCCGACGCGTCGAGCAGGCGTATCCGGGCGTCGGTGAAGCCGGCGAGATCGGCGTCGGGGTTGGCCTGGGGGTCGATCGCCGCGACCAGGACCAGCCGGTCGGCGGCCGGCGGCAGCGCCTCGAACCGCACCTGCATCGCGGCCCGGTCGGGGGCGAAGCCGGGCAGCATCCGGACCGAACCGTCGGGACTGCGGGGGTTGTTGTAGAAGACGAAGTGATCGTCGCTGAGGACGTCGGCGCCCTTGCACACCAGGGCACAGACATCGAGGGCGACCTCCCCGGACCAGTTCATACCGAGGATGTTGTGGTCCGCCGCCTCCTCGGCGGCGGACGGGCCGGACGGGGCGTCCCCGCCGAGCCGTCCGCGCAGGCCGTAGCGGCCGAGCAGATCGACGAGTTCGGGGCCGGCGATGAGGCTGAGGGGTTTGCCGTTGGCGAAGGTGTGGGCACCGGGACCGAACCGGGAGGTGGTCACCAGCACGCCCTTGTTGGCGCCTTCGGACTGGACGGTGCCGTACAGGTCGCGGACGGCGGTCGGCGGGACGGTGTTGCGGTAGCGCTTGACCTGCACGATGATCTTGCCGCCGCGGATCGGATCGGGGTCCAGCGCATCCACGTCGACACCGCCGTCGCCGGAGCGCTGGGTGGTCACGGCCTGCATGCCCATGGCGCGGAACAGCTCGGCGATCAGGTTCTCGAAGGCGATCGGATCCATCTCGTAGAGATCCGGTTCGCCCTCCGTGCCGTGCGAAACGACCCCGCCGCCCACGTCTCCCGGCAGGCGCACCGGGCGGACCGCGGTCCGCTGGTCGGGGCGGGCGGCGAGCTGCCCGCGCAGCCCGTCGGTCAGACACTCCACCGCGCTGACCTGCTCGAGACGGAAGGTGTCGAAGGAGCTGCGGGGAGCCATCACGGTCGCGAGATACACCTGGGCCGGGCGGCCCGTCACCGGGTCCACATCGTCCACGAATCCGTTCAGCGCCACCGAGTCCAGCGCGCCGTAACCGTCGGCTGCGAAGAGGTCGCGCAGCACCAGCAGCACGCTCTGGGCCAGCACTTCGCGGTAGAGCGCGCGTCGCTGCGCGGCCGGCCGGGCGGTCTCCTTCTCCTGGTCGGCGGTGGGCATATAGCGGACGGACCTGGTCTCCGGGACGATGTCGTAGCCCGGGAGCTCCCAGTCCAGGACGAGCTGACGGGCCGTCGGGTCGTAGGCCGCCGCGATCTGCCGGGGAAAGCCCTCCGGCCAGGCCGTGGAGGAGTACAGCGCGGCGGAGAAGTACTCGACGGCCGCGTCCGCGTCGCCGCCGCGCAGGCCCGACAGCAACTCCTCGATACCGGAGTTGTGCTGCCGGATCTCGGCCAGGGCGCCCGCGGCCCACTGGTCGTACTGCTGCCGGTAGGCGGCGAGTTGGGCCTGCCGGCGGCTCTCCGCTGCCTGCGCCGTGTACCAGTCCTGCTCATAGCGGGCGCGGGCCTCCTCCTGGGCACGGTCCCGGCGGGCGCCGAGGTGCCAGCCGCCCGTGGGCGCGTGGTAACGGGCCGGATCGGGCATCGGTACCGGCGTGGCAAGGGCGCCGGGCGCGAACTCCTCGATCCGCTCGGAGCGCAGCAGCGCGGCGGCGGAGAAGGCGGGGGTGCGGCAGCCGTCGGCGAGCAGGCCGGTCAGGGCGGTGACGCGGGCGTCCAGTTCCTCGGTCCGCCGGCGGGCGTCGGCCTCGCGTTGCTGACGGTAGGCCGCCTGCCGCTCACGGTGCATCCGCGCCATGGCGCGTTCGGCGTCCCGTGCCTGCCGTTCCTGGTCGCGCTGCTGCTGTGCTCGCGCGCGGCGCTGGGCTTCCTGCTGGCGCTGCTGCTGACGCTGCGCCTCGGCCCAGACGGCCATTAATCCATGGGAACGGCGGCTCATATCGCTGTGTGTCCTCCCCCCGGGGTGAACTGCCCCCGGAACCCTGTGGAAGCGGTTTCACCTGCGTTGTTGGGTGAAACTCTAGCGGGGGTGCGAGAGGCTGGTCACGGTTGGGGAAGAAGATTCCGCGCCCTTCGTGCGATGCCTGCCGGCGCGGTTTCCGGAACCGCTCGGGGCGGCTGCCCGGGTCGCGGCAGCCCGTCCTCATCCCGCGGCCGGCCCCGCCGCCGCCCGCAGCTTCGCCGCCGTCACGGCCGGGTCGTAACCGTCGGGCACCCCCGGCACCAGCACCACATCCCCGTCGATGTGCCGGGTACGCAGCGGCAGGATCTCCGCATAGGCGGGCGAGTCGTACCAGCCGCGGGCCCGCGCCAGGTCGGGGAAGGCGATGACGACCACGGTTCCGGGCCAGTCACCTTCCGTGACCTCCACTTCGGCGCCATGGACGAGGAAGCGACCGCCGAAGGGGTCCAGGGTCGCCTGGATCTTCTCGATGTAGTCGAAGATCTCCGGGTGCGGGGCGGCGGGGCGGAAGTGGGCGATGGCGTATGCCGTCATGGGACTGCCTTTTCTGCGTGGGGTGGTTGGTGCGTCGGTGTCCACGTTTCCAGCCCTCGCGGTACGGGTCGATTACCTCGGGGGTAAGACGGCAGGAACCGGGCGGGGGACGCCAGTTGGCGGGGAGTGAACCAGGACCTGTGCGCAGCCTCGCCGTTGCTCATGTCTGATCACCGGGCCACGAGATCGCCTTAGACTCGACGGACACCGTGCCGGATCACAGTGAAGAGAGGAGATGAAATGAAGCAGCCACCACCCTTTGCCTCCTTGGCCGCCGCACTTGCGGCGCTCGGGACGGTGCTGGGCTTTCTCGCAATCCAGTTGCGTACGGACGGTTACGAGCAGTACGTCGAGTCCGTGGCCACCGCCAGTGTCGTGATGTGGACGACCGCCTGCCTGACGGTCGTGACCTGGTCCCGCTGGCGCCAGGGGAAGACGAACTGAGTTCTCCACATGCCGACGGGCGTCGGGGCATCAGCCCCGGCGCCCGTTGCACGCGGCTCGGCCCCGCCACCACTGCCACGCCGGCACACCGGCCGTACGGAGCCGAGCACCTTGCCGACCGGGAAGGCCGGCGCCGCGATCCGCCATCCGGAGGGCCTGGAGCGGGCGCCGCGCATCCTCTTCCAGCTGGTGACGGAGCCCAAGGCGGCCAAGAACCGCGTCCACCTGGACGTGCGCACGGGCCCCGACGATCCGCACACCGTGGTCGAGCGGCTGATCGCCAAGGGGGCCACACTCCTCACCACGGCAAGCAGGGGCCCTTCGCCCGGACCACACTCGCCGACCCGGAGGACAACGAACTCTGCGTCTCGTCATGACTGGGGGCGGGGGCCCGGGGCTCAGATCGCGCGGTGGTGCTCCGCCCAGTACGGGTCCCGCAGCTGCCTCTTGAAGAGCTTTCCCGACTCGTCCCGCGGCAGCAGCTCCTCGAAGACCACGGCCCTGGGGACCTTGTATCCGGCGAGCCGCCCGGCGACATGGGCGCGTACCTCCTCGGCGCTGAGCAGCACACCGGGTTCGGTCTGCAGATGGGCGGCGAGGACTTCGCCGAACTCCTCATCGGGGATACCGAAGACCGCCACGTCACGGACCCCGTCGAGGGCGAGCAGGCAGCCTTCGACCTCCGCGGGGTAGATGTTGACGCCACCGGAGATGACCATGTCGTTCCGGCGGTCGCTGAGGAAGAGATAGCCGTCCGCGTCGAGATGGCCGATGTCTCCGATGGTGACGTATCCGGGCAGGCCAGGTGCTTCCATGGCGGCGCGCCGGGCGGGGTCGCCGAGGTAGGTGAACGGGGGCCAGCCGTCGCCGGGTTTCAGGTAGATGTCACCGGTGGCTCCGGCCGGCAGCGGCTCGTTGCCGGGGCCGATGACCGCCACCTCGCAGGTTCCGGTGGCGCGTCCGACGGTGCCGGGGTGGGCCAGCCACTCGGCGCTGTCGCACCAGGTCACGGCGCCGGTCTCGCTGCCGCCGTAGTACTCCCGCAGCACCGGTCCCAGCCAGTCGATCATGGCGTACTTGATGTGCGGCGGACAGGGCGCCGCGGCGTGGACGACGGAGGTGAGCGAGGACAGGTCGTAGCGCTCGCGTACGTCCTTCGGCAGCCGCAGCAACCGTACGAACATCGTCGGCACGACCTGCACCTGCTCGATGCGGTGGTGGGCGATCAGCCGCAGGAATTCCTCGGCGTCGAAGCGCGGCATGAGGGTGATGTCCAGGCCGGCCGCGAGCGCGAGGACGGCGTGCTGGCTGGGAGAGGCGTGGTAGAGCGGCGCGGGGATGAGCGTGCGTCCGCCGGGGGCGACGGCGAAGCGCTCCAGGAATAACCGCACCCCTTCCTCGAGCTGCTGGGGAGCGACGGGTTCGCGCAGAACTCCCTTGGGGAGCCCGGTGGTTCCGGAGCTGTAGATCACGGTGGGCGGGCGTTCCCCGGCGGCCTGGTCCAGCGGGGCAAAGCCTTCCAGCCACCGGTCGAGCAGCGGGTGCTCTCCCGTGGCGGGCGGTACGGCGATCCCGCAGGCGGCCGCGACCCCGGCGGGAACGGCGGCCTCGACGATCCGTACGCCGTCGGGGAGCACGGCGGTCACCGCCGCCAGCAGGTCGCTGTGCGCAAAGACGACCTTGCTGCCGCTGTCGGTGAGCACATGCCGCAGGTCGTCCTGGCGGAAGTGCCAGTTGACGGGTACAGCCGAGGCGCCCAGCAGGGCGGCCCCGGTGGTGATCTCCAGATGGGCGGGCTCGTTGCGCATCACGACGGCGATCCGGTCGCCGGGCTCGACTCCCGCCGCCCGCAGCCCGGTGGCGATCCGCGCCGCGCGGTCGAGGAAGGACGGATAGTCGCGTTCATGGCCCGCGGAGCGAATGGCCGGGGCGCCGGCGGCGGACGGGACGACGGCTTCCATGGTGCCTCCAGTGAATGCGACCGGAAGGCCCATTGAACCGACAAGTCCGGTGGTTATCCAGAGCGCCCGCGGCCGGCCGGTACTCCCCCGGGCCCGCGGCGGCGTCTCTTCCGGCCGCTCTCCCCCGACGCCCCACTGAGATCCGAGGTCTTGCGCCTCTGAGGCCTCCGCCTTCCCCAACTTCCGTCCGATTTCCGGCAGGTGCTCCGATGTCTGGCGCGTCCGGGGTCTTCCGGTCCGGGTGCGGCCGCTGCACCATGCGGGGTGGCACAGGAGGCACGTACGTGACCAACTGACCCGAGGAGCGAGCGATGCACAGCCGCACCAGAGCGTTCCGGCTGCTGGGGCTCATGGGGGTGCTGGGCGCCCTGCTGCTGGCCGCAGGCGGCACCGTGGCCGCCGCGAAGCCCCCGCCGCGGCCCGCCGCAGGCCCCGGAACCAACCACGCGACCGACGATCCCGTCACCTCGTCGCGCACCTCGTGGTGGCGTCAGGACCGCTTCGGGATGTTCATCCACTTCGGCGCGTACTCCAACCTGGAGGGCGAGTACACCCGGCCCGACGGCACGGTGTGCCGCAACGCGGAGTGGATCAAGCGAGAGTGCGGGATCCCGGACGACGTGTACGAGAAGCAGGCCGCCACCTTCAACCCGGCCGCCTTCGACGCCGGGGCGATCGTCCGCGCGGCCAAGGACGCCGGCCAGCGCTATATCGTCATCACGGCCAAGCACCACGACGGCTATGCGATGTGGCCGACGCGGCAGAACACCTGGAATCTGCGCGACCACTCCTCCTTCGACCCGCACCGCGACATCCTCGCCGAGCTGAAGAAGGCCGCCGACGCCGCCGGGATCAAACTCGGCTTCTACTACTCGATCTGGGACTGGCACGACCCGGACTTCGCCGGCCCGGCGACCTTCCCGCGCTACAAGAAGCGGATGTACGGCCAGCTCAAGGAGCTGATCGACAGCTACGACCCGGCGCTGCTGTGGTTCGACGGCGAATGGGACGCGGACAACCCCACCAACCGCTGGTCACGTCAGGACGGCGCCGGCCTCCAGGCGTATCTGCACGGACTGAACCCCCACCTGATCGTCAACAACCGCGTCGGCAAACGCGAGGTGGTCGACGGGGACTTCGGCACGCCGGAGCAGGAGATTCCCGCCGAGCCCGTCGACGGGCAGCTGTGGGAGAGCTGTATGACGCTCAACGACCACTGGGGCTACGCCAGGTACGACACCCACTGGAAGCCGGCGGCGACGGTGGTGCGCAACCTGCTGGAGGTGGCGAGCCGCGGCGGCAACTATCTGCTCAACGTGGGCCCCGACAAAACCGGGCGCATCCCGCAGCCGTCCGTCGACCGGCTGCGCGAGACCGGCCGGTGGCTGGGCGCGTACGGCCAGGGCGACGCGGTCCACGGGGCCGGATACACCGGGCTGGTGGCGGACCCGTCCTGGGGCACGGTCTCCCGGCGGGGCGACACGCTGTATGCCGCGGTCACCTCCTGGCCGGCCGCCGGCGCGCCGCTGCACCTCACCGCCAAGGGGCGGTTCGAGATCACCGCGGCCCGGGTGCTGGGCAGTTCCCAGCAGGTGAAGGTCGCGCGGGCCGGGGACGGTTTCGACCTGACGCCGTCCGGCACCGCCACCGGCCCGCTCGCCACCGTCATCCGGCTCACGATCACACCACCGGCCGCGGCACCCGCCGGCACCGGAAGGGGGCTGACGGCGCGGAGCTGGGCGAACGGCTCCTTCACCGGCCCGCCCGCGGTGACCACCGTCGACCCGACGGTGAACAAGGCCTACCGCTTCGACGGCTCCCCGGACCCGGCGATCCCCGCCGAGCACTTCAGCACCCGCTGGACCGGCAGCATTCAGCCGCGCTTCGACGAGACGTACACCTTCACCACCGTCTCCGACGACACCGTGCGGCTGTGGATCGACGGCAAGCTCGTGATCGACAACACCACGCCGCACGGCCCGAAGGCCGACAAGGGCACCGTCACCCTGCGGGCCGGTCACCGGCACGGCATCCGGCTCGACCACACGGAGCAGACCGGTGAGGCCTATATGAAGCTGCTGTGGTCCAGCCCGAGTCAGCCTCAGCAGATCGTGCCGCAGCGGCAGCTCCACGCCGACTGACCGCGGCCGAACCGGCCGGGCACGGACGGACGGGCGGACGAGCGGGCGGCCGGCCGGCCGGACAGAGACGGACGGTCGGTCCGAGACGGACGGGAGGGAAAAGTTCCACCCCCGGTTGAGCCGTTCGGGTCGGTCCGAGCCCCCGGGGTGCCCGGTCTTGCCCACCCCCCGCGGTGGCGCCGCCGCCCGATGCCGACGGGCTCACCGGCCGCTGTGTCTGCTCGGGCGCCGGCCCCGATCCCGGAGGAGGAGGCCCACGGGTCAGGGCCGGCGCCCGAGCGATCGGTGATTCAGTCGATACCGCGGAAGATATTCGGTTCGGCGGGATCGTCATCGCAGCCGGCGAGGCGCACGGGGGCGCAGCGGTCCCAGACCTCCAGATTGCGGACTTCCTTGATCCGGCCGGGGCGCTCGCCCTGCTTCAAACGGGGCTGCTTGTGTTGAACCTTGTGCAATGCCACCACGCACTCCTTCTTCTGAGGTATTGGTCCGACGCGGTGGCGCCTTTTTCACAAACCGGGAGGTCGGCCAAGGTTTGTGGCGTTCCCGCGACGGGCCAATGGTGTTGGCGTCTCCCAGAAAGGTCGTCCGTCGCCCCTCAGAGTAACGACGCGGCACTCCGCGCGCTCGACGTTTCCCGGCGGCACAGACAGGTCATCGGAAGATGCGGATACGAGGCCGCTGAATGAGGGGAAAGCAGGCGCAATATGTGACGCACATCACTCACTCCAATGGCCCTCCGGTTGCTGCATTCGCCCCGTTCCCTACGCTGAAGAGTGAGCGGCGGATCCGGCTCCCGTCGCCGCGCGCCCTGCTGCGGGGCACGCGGCGGCAGTGCTACCCATGGGCGGGTGGCATGGTTCTCGGATTCCGGTTACTGGCTCGGGCGGCTGCTCTTCCAGCGCATGCTGGCCGTCCTCTACGTGGTCGCGTTCGTGGCGGCGGCCCGGCAGTTCCGGGCGCTCATCGGCGCGCGCGGCATGCTGCCGGTGCCCGCCTTCGTGGCGCAGGTGCCGTTCCGCGCGGCGCCCTCGGTCTTTCACCGGCACTATTCGGACCGTTTCTTCGCCCTCTGGTCGTGGAGCGGGGCGCTGCTGGCCGCTGCCGTGGCGGCGGGGGCGGCGGATGCCGTTCCGCTGTGGGCGTCGATGGTGCTGTGGGCCGTGCTGTGGGCGATGTATCTGTCCATCGTGAACGTCGGGCAGACCTGGTACAGCTTCGGCTGGGAGTCGCTGCTGCTGGAGGCCGGTTCGCTCGCGGTGTTCCTCGGGAACGGCGAGATCGCTCCCCCGGTGACCGTGATGTGGCTGCTGCGCTGGGTGCTGTTCCGGGTGGAGTTCGGGGCCGGTCTGATCAAGATGCGCGGCGACCACTGCTGGCGGGATCTGACCTGCCTGTACTACCACCACGAAACGCAGCCGATGCCCGGTCCGTTGAGCTGGTTCTTCCACCATCTGCCGGCGCCCCTGCACCGGGTCGAGGTGGCGGCCAACCACGTCGCCCAACTTGCCGTTCCGGTCCTGCTGTTCACTCCCCAGCCGATCGCCGGGTGGGCCGCGGTCGCCATGGTCGTCACCCAGCTGTGGCTGGTGCTCTCAGGCAACTTCGCCTGGCTGAACTGGGTGACCATCGCGCTCGCCGTCTCGGCCGCGGCCCCGCTGTGGGGGCCGCCGTCCACGCCGCTGCCCGCGCCCCCGCTGTGGTTCGAGGTCCTGGTCCTCCTGGCCACGGCCGGGGTCCTCGTCCTCAGCTATCGGCCGGCCCGCAATCTGCTGGCCCGGCAGCAGATGATGAACACGTCCTACGAGTCGCTGCATCTGGTCAATTCGTACGGGGCCTTCGGCAGTATTACGCGGGTGCGCCGGGAAATCGTCGTGGAGGGGACCGCGGATGCGGTGACCGGGCCGGAGACGGTCTGGCTCCCTTATGAATTCCGGGGCAAGCCGGGTGCGGTGGGGCGGCTGCCGCGCCAATTCGCGCCGTATCACCTCCGGCTGGACTGGCTGATATGGTTCGCCGCGCTGTCACCGGCCTATGCGCGGTCGTGGTTCGTCCCGTTCGTCGCGCGGCTGCTGGAGAACGACCGGGACACGCTGCGGCTGCTGCACCGCAATCCGTTCCCAGATCTGCCGCCGGCCCGCATCAGGGCCCGGGTCTTCCGTTACCGCTTCACGACCTGGCGGGAATTGCGGGAGACCCGGGCGTGGTGGCATCGCACCGAGGAGCGGGAGTTCCTGGCGCCGATTGCGCGGTCAGCTCTGCACGGAAGGCGATGACCATATCGCGGGCGTGGCGCAGCCCGATGCGGGTGAAGTCCGCTTCCAGGGAGTCGAGTTCGGCAAGGGTCTCCTCCCGGTCGCGGCCGAGGCGGGCGCGGGACTTCGCCAGGCCGAGCCGGGAGAGCGCCTCCCCACGGGGCTCCTGCATCTCGCGGAACTCCCGCAGCGAGAGGGTGTACGTCTCGCGCGCCGACTCGTAACGGCCCGCCCGGTAGAACACGTTGCCGCGCATCTTGTGGTTGTACGCGAGGGCACTGGCCAGGTCCATGGTGCGGCAGATGGCCTCCGCCTCGGACAGCAGCGTCAGCGCCCGCTCCGTCTCGCCCTGGACGGACAGGACGTCGGCGACGCCCCGCAGCGACCAGGCGCGCCCGCGGAAGTCATCGGCCTCGGCGGCGATACGGGCCGATTCCTCGAACAGCTCCAGGGCCTTGTCGTAGCCGCCGGTGTTGCGGTGCATCTGGGCTATGCCGGACATCGCCCAGACCATGTGCCGGGCCTCGCCGTGCGCCCGGCCCTGTTCCAGCAACTGCTCGTGGAGCTCGGCGACCGCTTCGTAGTCGCCCTGTATGCGGCCGGTCTCGGCGAGGCCGGCGAGCGAGTAGCCGTGGGCGAGGCGGTCGCCGCTGCCGTCGGCCAGCGCCACGGCATGAGTGAGCAGCCGGCGGGCGAGCGGCAGGGAGCCGCACTGCCGGGCCAGGGTGCCGCCGCTCCACAGCGCCCAGGCCATGGCACCCCGGTCACCGGCACCACGGGCACTGCGGTAGCTCTCCCGCCAGGCGTCGCCCGCCTGCGTCACCCGGCCGAGCCGGCGGTTCGCCTCGGCGACCGCGAGCGCGGCCCGGGACCGCTCCAGCGCCGTACCGGCCTCGGCATGTGCGCGGCTCGCCGTCGCCAGCACCTCCTCGTACGAGGAGTTCACGCCCAGTGCCGTACCCAACTCGCCCTGATATTCCGGGGCGAACGCCTTGCCGTACATAGATACCCGTGGCCTCTCGATGATCTCTGTGCCTTGATCAACAACCTACGAGCAGTGGGGGGTGCGGCGAATCAGTCCGCGTATGGGTTGTGGTGTACGACTGGAGTGCTACGGGAGGGGGTCATGGTCATCATGGGGATGTAGGGGGTCGTCAGGGTCACCCCGTACGGGGTACCGCCGTGACGTGGCACCTCACGCCCCCCGGGCGGCGTCACTTGCCGCGGCGGGCGAGGCGGGACACCCTGCTGCCACGACCCCCGATCACGGACCACCGACCGCCGAGCACCGAGGTGTGGCATGAGCGCAGCGCGTACGGGAACGCAGACCGGGACAGGGAGCAGCCGCGTCAGCCGCAGGCGGTTCCTCGGCGTGGCGGCGGGGCTGGCCGCAGCGGGCGGGGCAGGCGGGGCGGGTCTGCTGGCGGCGGAGGATCCGGCGCCCGGACACACCACCCGTCACGCCACCCGCCACGCGGCCGGGCACCGCCGGCGCCGCATCCGGCCGCTCTTCCTGGGGACGTACACCTCGGCCCCGGGCGGCGGGGCCGGGGTCGGACTCGGTACGTACGACACCGTGACCGGCCGGATCACCCGCACCGGTGCCGTGAACGGGGTCGCCGACCCCTCCTACCTCGCCCTGGCACCGTCCGGCCGCACCCTCTACGCGGTCGACGAGCAGGAGCGGGGCGAGGTGACCGCGATGACTCTGAGGCCGGACGGACCGCCCACGGTGCTGGGCACCCGGCCCACCGGCGGCGCCGGCCCCTGTCATCTGTCGGTGCACCCGAGCGGCCGCTGGCTGCTCAGCGCCAACTACCTCTCCGGCAGCGTCGCCGTTCATCCGGTCGACCGCGCCACCGGATCCCTCGGCGCGCGCACGGATCTGGTCACCCACACCGGCCCGCCGCCCGGTCCCGGCCAGGACGGGCCGCATGCCCACCAGATCATCACCGCCCCGGACGGCCGGCACGTACTGGCCGTCGATCTCGGCAACGACACCGTCTACACCTACCGGCTGGACGAGTCGGCCGGTGAGCTCACCCAGGTGTCGTATGCGTCACTGCGGCCCGGCGCCGGACCCCGGCATCTGACGTTCCACCCGTCGGGGGCCTTCGCCTACCTGGCGAACGAGGTCGACAACACGGTCGTGGTCTGCCGCTACGACCGGAGAACCGGGCGGCTGACCCCCGGTGCGCCGCAGCCCACGGGGACCGGGTCCGACACCAGCTACCCGGCGCAGTTCCTGGTCACCCGCGACGGCGGCTTCGCGTTCCTCGCCAATCGCGGTCACAACAGCCTCACCCGCTATGCCGTGGAGGCGGCCGGGGCGCGGCTGCGGCTGCTGGACACCGTGCCGGTGGGCGGCGACTTCCCCCGGCAGATCGCCTTTTCGCCGGATCAGCGGTGGCTGTTCGCGGCGAACCAGAAGTCGGGGTCGGTGACGGTGTTCTCGGTGGACGCCCGGACCGGATCGCTCCAACGCGCGGGCGAGCCGTTCCCGGCTCCGGTCCCCGTATGCGTCCTGCCGCTGTGAGCGCGGATCACGCCACCGTCCAGCCGGTCCCGCGCTCCAACGGCGCCGGCAGCCCCGCAGATACGCCGGCGCAGGCTCCCGCGACCGCTCCCGGCGAACCGGTGCGCGAAAGGCTCACGCGAACCCGACGACCGTCACCACAAGCACCATTGCGTGATCAGGGCACGGCTCCGGCCGCGCGTACTTCGGCGAGCGCTTGTCGTGCCAGCGGGCCGAAGTCCTCGCTGTTGTGGGTGTCGATCCACTGGTCGTAGGCGATCTCCCAGACGAGCATGCCCAGTTTCGCGGCCACGCGCGCGGTCAGGCTCGGGACTCCGCGGCGGTGGAGGGCCTCGGTCATCGAGGCGGTGAGGTCGACCCTTTTCAGGGCTTCGCGTTCACGCAGTTCCGTATGGGCGTTCAGCACGGCCTGGCGCCGGCCGCTGAACTCGCGGCGGTCGACGGTGAAGAACGTCCGGCCGAGCGCATCGAGAGCGTCCGCCACCGCGTCGAGCGGCCCGGCCGCCGGCGGCGCCGAGGCGATCCCTTCGACGAGCAGACCGGTCACCGTGCCCCTGTCGAAGAGCACTTCGCGCTTGTCCGGGAAGTGCCGGAAGAACGTGCTCTTGGTGAGCCCCGCGCGCTCCGCGATCTCGATCACGGTCGTGTTCTCGTAGCCGTGCTCCTCGAAGAGGTCGAGGGCGGCGGCGGCGAGTCGTCCTGGTGCGTCGGGTTGCCAGCGAGCCATGGGAGCAGTGTACGGGACTTGGTCCCGTCACTGGTGTACGGTCCATGGGACCAAGTCCCGTCACTGGCCAGGAGTTCACCGATGAGCAGAGCTGTCCGATACCGGCGTTTTGGCGGTCCCGAAGTACTCGAACTGCAGGAGATACCCGAGCCGCACGCCGCACCGGACGAGGTTCGCGTCCGGGTCACGGCCGCCGGGCTGAATCCGATGGATTGGCAAATCACCGCACAGCCCGGCATGGCGGCGCGGTTCGGCATCACCTTGCCGGCCGGGTTC
This sequence comes from Streptomyces sp. NPDC047049, assembly GCF_040643995.1. Taxonomy (NCBI): domain Bacteria; kingdom Bacillati; phylum Actinomycetota; class Actinomycetes; order Kitasatosporales; family Streptomycetaceae; genus Streptomyces; species Streptomyces sp. NPDC047049. Next base: position 109,494 of record NZ_JBEYVM010000020.1, read on the forward strand.
GGCAGCGACTTCGCCGGAGTGGTGGACGAGGTGGGCGCCCAAGCCACCGGATTCGCGGCCGGCGACCGGGTGTACGGGGCTGCGATTGGCCGGTCCGTCGCCGATTTCGTGCTGGTCAAGACGCCCGCGGCAACGCTGTGGCCCACCCCGGAGGGCATCGGTGACGAGGTGGCGGGGACGCTTCCGGTGTCCGGTCTGACGGCCTCCGCCGCGCTCGCCGCGATCGGGCTCCGCACCGGGGACACCGTCCTGATCGGTGGGGCGGCGGGTGGCGTGGGCGTCTTCGCCGTACAGCTGGCGAAGCTTGCGGGTGCCCGGGTGCTCGGCACCGCCTCCGAGGGCACGTTCGGATTCCTGCGCGGGCTCGGCGCCGAACCCGTGGCGTACGGCCCCGGCCTGACGGACCGGGTGCGGGCCCTGGCGCCCGAGGGGATCACCGCCGCAACCGACCTGTTCGGAAGGGAGGCGGCCGAGACCGCGCTCAAGCTCGGGGTGGCACCCGAGCGGATCTCCGTCGTAGCCGACGGCGCCGCCCCGCCGCCCGGTGTGCGCAAGTCGGGCGCCCTCGACGCGGGTCCGGGCGCCATGGAACGGATCGCCGACGCGATCCGTTCCGGCGAGGTCACGGTTCCGATCGCGGCGGCCTTCCCGGTCGAGCGGATTCGCGAAGCCGTGACGACGCAGGCCGAGAGGCACGTTCACGGCAAAATCGTGATCGCCCTGTGAACCGGTACAAGGTGGACTCGGCGACCAGGATCAGTCGCACGTCATCGCCGCGGGGCGGTGGGCGCCGGGAGCAAGAGGAAAGCGGGCCGCGCGGTGCCGCCGCGGAGAAGCGGCGGGCACCACGGCGGTCCGGGCGCGACCCCCGGTCACTGGGAAGCGGACCCGCCCCAGCTCTGGGTGATGGCGAGCTTGGCGTTGCCCTGCTGGGTCTCGGTCGGGAAGCTCGGCGTGCCGGAGACCTTCGGCAGCTTCGCCGCCGCGGTCTTGTCGAGCTTGCCGTCCTTCTTCATGGCGTCCATCAGGGCCGGGCGGGCGAAGCCCTTGAGCCTGAGGTTCTGACCCTCGGGGCTGTAGAGGTACTCCTGCCACAGGCGCGCGGCCGCGGGGTGCGGCGCATCCTTGTTGATGGCCTGCGAGTAGTACTGGGAGAACTTGCCGTCCGTGGGGACCGTGACCTTCCAGTCGATGCCCTTGGACTTGAGCTCGTCGGTGTACCCGGCGTTCAGGTAGTCCCAGTCGATGCTGATCGGCGTCCGGCCCTTCGCGATGGTGGCCGCGGTGGATTTCACGGGCGCGAGAATGCCGTCCTTCTTCAGCTTGGTGAAGAAGTCTATGCCGGGCTGGATGTCCTCGAAGGAGCCGCCGCGGGCGAGGGCCGCCGCGTACACGGCGCCGAAGGCCGAACCCGCCGTGGTGGGGTCACCGTTGAGCGCGACCTTCCCCTTGTACTGGGGCTGGAGCAGATCCTTGAAGCTGGTCGGGCAGGTCTGCACCCGCTTGGCATCGCACCCGAAGGAGACATAGCCGCCGTAGTCGTTCGCCCAGCGGCCGATCGAGTCTCTTTGGACATCGGGAATGTCGGCGAAACCGGTGACCATGTACGGCGCGAGCAGCCCGTCCTGGGCGGCGCTCTGCGCGAAGGAGCTGCCGAGGTCGAGGACGTCGGGCGCGTTGTCCTGGCCCTTGCGCGAGGTGACCGCTTTGATCTCGTCCTGGCTGGCGCCCTGCGGGTTCTCGACCTCGACCTTGATGCCGTACTTCTTGGTGAAGCCGTCGATCAGGGCGCCGTAGTTGGCCCAGTCGCGGGGCAACGCGATCGCATGCAGGGTGCCTTCTTTCTTGGCCGCCTCGGCCAGGGCGTCGACGCCGCCCAGGGCCTCGGCCGTGGTCGCGGTGGCTGCGTTCTTTCCGTCGGCGGTGTTCGCGTCGGAGGCCCCGCCGCATGCGCTGAGGGCGAGTGCGGCGGGGATGACGAGGACGCCGGTGAGGACGGCTGTCCTCGGCGGGAACACGGTCACGGTCTCTCCAGGGGTACGCGCAGAGGGTTGAGGGGGATTCATGCGGGGCCACACAGGGGATGCACGTGGGGGGTGAGCACCTGCCCGACGGGCTGTCTGACAAGTTGGGCCTCAGTAGGCCCAACTATGGTGTCCGGCAGGTAAACATTGGTAAAAGTACTGACTCCGATTCGCTCGCCATCGCAGCTCGCGGGGGTCACGGCGGCGCCTCGTCCGGGCCGGCCGCGCTACACACTCTCCACACAACTCCGCGCGACGCGGGCAGCGGAGCGGCGTGATAGGAGGCGATCGCCGCCGAACCGGGACGGGCTGTTCCACAGGACACTCCCTAGCCGGCCAGGTACTGCCGCAGCAGTTCGCGCAGGTCGGTCTCGAACGCGGCGTACCGGCGGCGGAGCCGGTCGCCGGGCCAGTCCCCGGGCAGCAGCTCGGCGGGGAGCAGCGGGTCGGAGAGGAGATGGCGGAGCGCGGCCGCGGCGATGGTGAAACGGTCGGCGGGGGCGTCGGCGCGGTCCAGGGCACGGGACAGGGCACGGGCGCGGTGCGCCCATCCGGTCAGGTCCCACAGCCGGGCGGCGAGCGCGGCCGGGTCGCCGTCCGGGGCGCCGGTGAGCCAGGTGCACTGCTCGGTGACGACGGCGGGGCGGGGCCGGTCGAGGTTGGCGGGGCGCAGCCAGCTGCCCTCGCGGAGTTCGGCCAGCCGCAGCGCCGCCATGGCCTGGCGCAGGGCGGTACGTTCGGCCGGCGGCCGGCCCTCCGCCGTGGCGACCACGGCGATCTCCCAGTCCCCGTTCCAGGGCCGGGTCCTCGGTGAACGGCTCTCGTCCTGCCGGGTCTGGCGCGCCAGGAGGCGGGTGGTGAGGGCATAGGAGCCGTCGTCCTGCCGCAGGTCGTCGGCGGCCACCATGCGGGAGAGCGCGACCCGGACGGTGCCCTCGGCGATGCCGAACAGCTCGCCCACCCGTACCAGGGCGCGTGCGGGCAGCCGTGGCGGGTGGTGACCGAGGAGAGTGCTCAGCACGATCGAACGTGCGGTGAGCGGCCGCAGCGCCAGGGCGGCGGCCTCGGTGGCGTGAGAGGTACCGGTGCCGCGGGGGGTTCCGGTGTCGTCGTCGTTCATATGTGGAGGAGATTGTAGCGACGGCGGTCAACAGGACACCTTCCCGCGTGACCACACATGACGGCTCATGACAATCCGCGCATGACAATCCGCGTCACATCCACACCCTTACAATCTTCCCTCAACTGTCCTGATTATGTAACTTCAAGGTATGACCGTCACTCATGAAGTCGTGAATCAGGCTCCGCCACTGACCGGGTTCAGCGCGGCGGACGAACCGGCCCTGAGGGAGGCGCTGGTCCGGGACGGTGCCGAGTGGGGCACCCGGGAAGTGGCCGAGCTCGGCGCGCTGGCCGGTTCACCAGAGGTGCAGGAGCAGGCCCGCTGGGCGGAGGAGCAGCCGCCCCGGCTGCACACCCACGACCGCTTCGGGCACCGCATCGACGAGGTCGCCTTCCACCCTGCCTGGCATCAGCTGATGACCGTCGCGGTGGAGCACGGCCTGCACGCCGCGCCCTGGGCCGACGACCGCCCCGGGGCGCATCTGGTGCGCGCCGCGAAGTTCTACGTCTGGTCGCAGGCCGAGGCGGGGCACGGCTGCCCGGTCTCGATGACGTACGCCGCCGTCCCCGCGCTGCGCGCCGCCCCGGACCTCGCCGCGCAGTACGAGCCGCTGCTCGCCGCGCGCAGCTACGACTTCGGGCTGCGGGCGCCGCTGACCAAGTCAGGTCTGATCGCGGGCATGTCGATGACGGAGAAGCAGGGCGGCTCCGACGTACAGGCCAACACCACCCGCGCCGTACCGGCCGCCGACGGCACCTACCGCCTCACCGGCCACAAATGGTTCACCTCCGCGCCGATGAGCGACGTCTTTCTGGCTCTGGCACGGACCGAGGAAGGCCTCAGCTGCTTCCTGGTCCCGAGGGTGCTGCCGGACAGCACGCTCAACGGCATGCGGCTGATGCGGCTCAAGGACAAACTGGGCAACCGCTCCAACGCGTCCTCCGAGATCGAGTACGACGAGGCGGTGGCCTGGCCGGTCGGTGAACCGGGACGCGGGGTGCGGACCATCGTCGAGATGGTGAACATGACCCGGCTGGACTGCGTGCTGGGGTCGGCCGCCGGGATGCGGGCGGGACTGCGGCAGGCGCTGCACCACACCGCGCACCGGCAGGCCTTCGGGCGGGAGCTGGACCGGCAGCCGCTGATGCGCTCGGTGCTGGCCGACCTGGCGGTCGAGTCGGAGGCGGCGACGGTGCTGGGGATGCGGCTGGCAACGGCGGTGGACCGGTCGCAGGCCGGGGACGCCGGCGAGGCGGCGCTGCGCCGGCTGGCACTGGCGGCCGGGAAGTACTGGGTGTGCAAGCGGGGCAGCACCCATGCGGCCGAGGCGCTGGAGTGCCTGGGCGGCAACGGTTACGTCGAGGACTCCGGGATGCCGCGGCTCTACCGGGAGGCGCCGCTGCTGTCGATCTGGGAGGGTTCGGGGAACGTCGCCGCGCTCGATGTACTGCGGGCGCTGGGCAAGGAGCCGGCCGCGCTGGACGCGTTCTTCGCGGAGGTGGAGACCGCGGCGGGCGCCGACCGCCGGCTGGACGCGGCGGTGGCCGGGGTCCGCAAGATGCTCGGCCGGCTCGCCGATCCGGAGCAGGCACAGCTGATGGCGCGCGCGCTGGCGGAGCGGATGGCACTGGTGCTGCAGGGATCGCTGCTGGTGCGGTACAGCCACCCGGCGGTGGCTGACGCCTTCTGCGCCTCGCGGCTCGACGGGGAGTGGGGCCACGCCTTCGGCACCCTGCCGGCCGGCGCCGACCTGACCGCGATCCTGGAGCGCAGCCGCCCGGCGGCGGGGAGCGGGGCCTGATGTCCGTCCGGGTGGAGCGCGCCGGGCCGGTGACGACCGTGGTGCTCTCCCGGCCCGCGTCGCGCAATGCCGTGGACGGCGCGACGGCCGCCCAACTCGCCTCTGCCTTCCGGGAGTTCGACGAAGACGACGGCGCACGGGTCGCGGTCCTGTGGGGTGCGGGCGGGACGTTCTGCTCCGGTGCCGACCTCAAGGCGGTCGGCACCGAGCGCGGCAACCGGGTGGCCCCGGACGGGGACGGGCCGATGGGGCCGACCCGGATGCGGCTCGGCAAGCCGGTCATCGCGGCGGTCGCCGGCCATGCGGTGGCCGGCGGCCTGGAGCTGGCGCTGTGGTGCGATCTCCGGGTGGCGGAGGAGGACGCCGTTTTCGGGGTGTTCTGCCGGCGCTGGGGAGTGCCGCTGATCGACGGCGGCACGGTACGGCTGCCCCGGCTGATCGGCGCGAGCCGGGCGATGGACCTGGTACTGACGGGGCGCCCCGTTCCGGCCGCCGAGGCCCTGGACATCGGCCTCGTCCATCGCGTGGTACCGGCCGGCACGGCCCGCGCCGAGGCGGAACTGCTGGCGTCGGAGATCGCCCGCTTCCCCCAGGCGTGCCTGCGCAGTGACCGCGCCTCCCTGCTGGACCAGGAGGGCCGGGACGAGGAGTCGGCGATGGCCGCGGAACTCCGCCACGGCCAGACGGTGCTGGCCGAGTCACTGGAGGGCGCGGCCCGGTTCGCCGCGGGGGCGGGGCGGCACGGGGCGCCGGACGGGGAGCCGGAGGGCTGAACGGGCGTCAGGGGATGCCGGACGGGAGTCAGGGGGCGGACAACAGTCAGGGGTGCCCGGCCGGTCTGCCCCCAGGGGCTCGGCCCGTCGGGTGAGGGCGCCCCGAGCGGACCGGACCCGCGGCCGTGAGCGTGGCTGATCACTTACGGTCCTCGCAGCACCGTCTCGCCTACGGTTCTCCGCATCACCGTCACCTCCCCCGCCCGTCCGTCCACTCGCCCGTCCGCCCGTTGTCCGCCCCCGAGGAGCCCATCCCATGACCGACCTGAACTACCCCGAGCAGGGCGGCACTCTGCACACCCCCCTCCCACCCGGCTACCACCACCTCCACGAGGAACTGCGGATCGGCCACGGGCCGGCGGTGCTGGGCGCGGCGGGCGAGGCGATCACCAGCTTCCGGATGCATCGCGCGGCCGGCGCCCGCATCCGGTGCGACGCCCCGCGGGCCACGCCGGGGGTGGGCGTCGAAGTGGCGCTGGGGATCGGCCCGTTCCGGCTGCGGGCGCCGTGCAGCGTGGTGTGGACGGTCACCGAGGAGGACCGGATCGGCTTCGGGTACGGGGCGAGAAAGGGGCATCCCGAGTGTGGCGAGGAGTCGTTCGTCGCCGAGCTGCGCCCGGATGGCTCGGTGTGGTTCACCGTGACCGCCTTCAGCCGGCCCGCCCGGGCGGTCACCCGGCTCGCCGGCCCGCTGGTACCCGTGTTCCAACGCCGGTACGCGCGCCACCTGGGCCGGACGCTCCGGCGCCTGGCGAACCCGTGAGGGTGCACTGAACCCGCGCTGCCGGGAGAGGTCCCGGCATCCCCCTCACAGCGGCCGGCTGCACACTCTCACCGTCTGGTCCGGCGATCCGCTCACCGCCTGATGGCCCCTGGAATACGCTTTGTTACCGGTGCGTAGCGGCAGGACTCGTGATCGCCATACGTCCACCCCGGCTTCATCATTTCGTCACCATCACCTCTGCCGACCGTGAAAGAAAACCAGGCATGTGTGAAGACGAAATGATCCCGCCGCAGGCGGACATGACCGAGCGGGAGTGGCTGCGGACCGGCTCGGCGGCGACGGCCGGGGGGACGCCGGTGCGCACGACGGGGCGCGTTCCGCAGTGGGTGAACCGGCGGACCCTGCTGGGCGGTGCGATGGCCGGTGCGGCGCTCGCGGTGCTGCCGTCACCGGGCCAGTCGCCCGCGTCCGCCGCGCCCCGCCGCCAGCCCCCCGGGGCCTTTCCGTTCCCCGAACACCCCACCGGCAAGGGCGAGTTCGCGATCCTGGTCACCGGTGACGCCGGGACGGGGGACGAGGCGCAGTATGCGGTGGCGTCCGCCGCGCGGGATGTGTGCAAGGCCGAGGGCATCGGCCTCGCGGTGGGACTCGGCGACAACATTTATGAGAACGGCCCGGAGTCCGATGATGATTCCGAGTTCCAGGACAAGTTCGAGAAGCCGAACAGCGGCATCGATGTGCCCTGGCTGATGGTGCTGGGCAACCACGACTGCTCGGGGCTGATCCCCGGCAGCGGCGGTGACCCCTCGCGCGGTGACCGCGAGGTCGCCTATGCCGCCACCTCACGGCGCTGGTACATGCCGAGCCGCTACTACAGCGTGCCGCTGCCGGCCGCCGAGCCGCTGGTGGAGTTCTTCGCGATCGACACCATCCCGTGGTCGTCGTACGTCGCCCAGCTCGACCCGCACTACCGGTGGGACGGACCGTACATGCGCGAGCAGCGAAGCTGGCTGGACGGTGCGCTGCGCAACTCGCGGGCCCGCTGGAAGGTGGTGATCGGACACCACCCGTACCTCAACAACGGCAAGCACGGCAGCGCCGGTTCCTATGACGGTTTCGAGATCGGGAACTACACCAGCGGTGTCCACCTGAAGGACATGTACGAGAAGGTGGTGTGCGGACGGGCCGATCTGATTCTGTCCGGCCACGACCACACGCTGCAGATCCTGGAGCCCACGGCCCGTACGGGCGGCACCCGGCAGGTGGTGTGCGGTGCGTCGGCCAAGACGGAGGACGGCACGGCGCACTTCCACCACCCGGCGGCCTGGCAGAACTTCTCCGACCACGGGTTCATGGTCCTGAAGGTGTCCGGCGCGCGGCTGACCATCGATGCGTACACGGTCGATGTCGCCACGCGGAAGGCCACGCTGCGGCACCGCGCCCGGCAGACCCGGCCGGTCGCGTCGGTGCCGGCACACGCCTGAGAGCCGGGGGCCGTCCCGGGGGGGACGCCTGCCCGGGACGGCTCACCGGACGGGACCGGACCGCGGTTGGACGGCGGCTGTACGGGACCGGACGCCGGCCGGACCTACCACGTGACGTGGCCGCGGCCCAGTGGCCCCACCGGCGCGTCCCCCCTCTTCCCTCCCCCTGGACGGCATCCGGCGCAACGGACATGCGGGGCTTCCGGCCCGCGCCTAGGGTGAGCGCATGGCCGCGTTCCGGTGGATACCGGCCCCGGTCAACGGCCCGCGACCGTGGGCACGAGGCAGGCTCGGCCCGGCGTCGCCGGCTGCTGCCGTGATGCGCCGATGCCGCGGTCACGCGCGTGCGGAGGTTCTGCGACGCACGCACCTGGAGGTCCTGCGACGCCTGCGTGTGGAGGTCCCGCGCCGCCCGGCTCCCAGGCGTGGCACGCCATGACCGACGTCCCCCCGCATCCGTTCGGCGAGGGCTACGATCCCCGGTCCCACCGGGACTGGCGCCTCGTCGAGGAGGACGCGCCCGCGGTGTCGCGCCATGAGCCGATCGGACTGCGCGAACGGCTCTCGCTCAACCGGATGGGCACCTTCGACTGGGACCTGGACCGCGGCTTCATGGATCTGGACCCCGGTGCCATGGACGTCTTCGATCTGCGCCCGGACGAATACGACGGCGCGCCGGCGTCCCTGGTCACGCGGGTGCCGCCGGCGGAGGGCCGTCGGCTGGACGAGGCGCTTTCCCAGGCCTTGCTGGACGGTCACTCGTCCTACGGCGCCTACTTCCGGGTCCAGTGCCGCGACGGCACCCAGCGCTGGACGCACTCCCAGGGCCGGATTCTGCACACCGCGGACGGGGTGCCGTACCGGGTCATCGGCATCGTCCGGGAGGCGACCAGCGAACTGGCGGACTCCGCGCTGCTGCGCTCGCTCCAGCAGGAGCGGCAGCGGCAGACGGTGATGGTGCAGCAGACCACCGCAGCGCTGGCCCGTGCGCTGTCGGTCAAGGACGTGACCCGGGTGCTCACCGGCACCGGCGGCGCCCGGCGGTTCGGCGCGGACGGGCTGGTCCTCGGCCTGGTCACGAACGACCGGTTCGAGGTCATCGCCACCGCCGGACTGGAGGGCGAGGTGCCCGACGACATGATGACCTCGCGGCTCGACGACACCCTGCCGCTGGCGGAGGCGGCACGCTCGCGGCGCCCCATCTTCCTCAGCACCCGCGGCGAGCTGATCGCCCGCTTCCCGCGGCTGCGCCCGTACACCGGGGTGCTCCCGGCGGGCAGCGCGGCGTTTTTGCCGCTGGTCGCGCAGAACGCCGTCATCGGGGCACTGGGGCTGTTCAACGCCGAGCCGGCGGTGCAATCGCCGGAAGCCAGGAACCTGGCACTGGCGCTGGCCGGTGTCGTCGCGCAGTCGGTGCAGCGAGCGACCCTCTTCGACCAGGAGCGGGAGTTCGCGACGGGGCTGCAGGCGACGATGCTGCCGCGCCGGCTCCCGCCCATCGAGGGCGGCGCGGTCACCGTCCGCTACCACCCGGCGAGCGTCGGGCGGGACATCGGCGGCGACTGGTACGACGTGATCGCCCTGCCCCAGGGACGGACCGGGCTGGTGGTGGGCGACGTACAGGGCCATGACACCCATGCGGCCGCCGTGATGGGCCAGCTGCGGATCGCCCTGCGGGCCTACGCCAGCGAGGGGCACTCACCGGAGACCGTGCTGGTACGGGCGTCCCGGTTCCTGGCGGAGCTGGACACCGAGCGGTTCGCGACCTGCACGTACATCCAGGCCGATATGGAATCGGGAGCGCTGCACCTCGCGCGGGCCGGCCACCTCGGCCCCCTGATCAGCAACAGCTCCCGGCACATCGACTGGCCCGAGGTCCGCGGTGGGCTGCCGCTCGGCCTGGCCACGGTCTTCGGGCACGACCACTTCCCGGAGACCCAGCTGTTCCTGGAGCCCGGGTCCACGCTGCTCCTGTGCACCGACGGCCTGGTGGAACAGCCCGGCCAGGACATCTCCCGCGGTATCGACGCGCTGTCGGCGGCGGTCCGCACCGGGCCCACGGACCTGGAGGCGCTTGCCGACCGGCTCTCGGACCATCTGTGGGCCGACCCCGGCTCCGAGGACGATATGGCGCTCCTGCTCCTGCACCGGCTGCCCGGCTCCGGCGCCGTCACCACCCCACGGCTGCGGCTGCACGTCCATCAGGCCGACCCGTCGGGCACCGCGGAGGTCCGCTCCGCGCTGCGCCGTACGCTGGACCAGTGGCGGGCGGGCGCCGTCATGCACAACATCGAGGTCGCCGCCTCCGAGCTGATCGCCAACGCGCTGACCCACACCGAGAGCGGCGCCCTGGTCTCCATGGAGCTCCTGCCGGGCACCCCGCGCCGGATCCGGCTGGAGGTCGAGGACCGTTCCAGCCGGTGGCCGCGGCGGCGCAGCCCCGGCGAGACCGCCACCTCCGGACGCGGGCTGATGCTGGTCGAGGCGCTGGCGGACGAATGGGGCGCCGAACCGCGCGGTGCGGGCAAGGCACTGTGGTGTGAGTTCGCGGTACCGGACGGCCAGGAGGCGGTGTACTGAACATCGGGCCCGCCCCGGGGCGGCGACGCGGCAGGGCCTGACATGCCGTCAACTCAGCTGCTGGGACCGGGGAATGAGCCGCCACATGGGCTCGGCAGTGGCCGAGCCGACCAACCTGGCCGTTGGCCGACTCGACCTGCCCGGAACGTACACCTTCACGTCCATGACGCAAACCGCTCCGGCACATGCGCCCTCCCGGGGCGACCGTTTCCGCCACCCGGCGCGGTCTTCTGTCACCGGCTCAGGTTCGCGGCTCGAGGTTTGCGGCGCCGGCTGGGGTGCCTGCCTCAGATCCCGACACGGCTCAGTTCCCCGGTACCGGGCCAGGTTTCCGGCTCATTCCCGCGGTGCCGGCTCGTTCCCGCGGTGCCGGCTCGTTCCTCCGGTACCGGGCATTCCTCCGGGGCCGGCTCATTCCCTTCCTCAGCTACCGGTCACTCCTCCGGCCCGTACCACAGCGTCGTCATATTGCAGAACTCCCGGATGCCGTGCCCGGACAGCTCCCGCCCGTAGCCGGAGCGCTTGGCCCCGCCGAAGGGAAGGCCCGGATGGGAGGCGGTCATCCCGTTGAAGAAGACACCGCCGGCCTCGATGTCGCGGGCGAGGCGCTGCTGTTCCTCGGGGTCCCGGGTCCAGGCGTTGGAACTGAGGCCGAACGGAGTGTCGTTGGCGAGGCGCACCGCCTCGTCGAGGTCGGCGACGCGGTAGAGCGTGGCGACCGGGCCGAACGCCTCCTCGTGGTGGATGCGCATCCCCTCGGTGACGCCGGACAGCACGGTCGGCTCGTAGAACCAGCCGGCGCTGTGCTCGGGTGGCCGCCGGCCGCCGCACAGTGCGGTGGCGCCCTGGTGGACCGCGTCGTCGACAAGCTCCTCCAGGTCGGAGCGGCCCTGTTCGCTGGAGAGCGGTCCGATGTCGGTGTGCTCGTCCATCGGGTCGCCGACGGTCAGCGCGGCCAGGCGGGCGGTGAACCGCTCGGCGAAGGCGTCGTAGACGTCCTGGTGCACCAGGAACCGTTTGGCCGCGATACACGACTGTCCGTTGTTCTGGACCCGGGCGGTGACCGCGACGCGGACCGCCTTGTCGAGGTCGGCGGAGGGCAGGACGAGGAAGGGGTCGCTGCCGCCGAGTTCGAGGACGGTCTTCTTGACCTCGTCACCGGCGATGGACGCCACCGCGCGGCCGGCCGGTTCGCTGCCGGTCAGCGTGGCGGCGACCACCCGTGGGTCACGCAGGATGTCCTCGACCGCGCCGGAGCCGACCAGCAGGGTCTGGAAACAGCCCTCGGGGAAGCCGGCACGGCGGAATAGCTCCTCCAGGTAGAGCGCGGTCTGCGGCACGTTCGAGGCGTGCTTGAGCAGCCCGGTGTTGCCCGCCATCAGGGCGGGCGCGGCGAACCGTACGACCTGCCAGAGCGGGAAGTTCCAGGGCATCACCGCGAGGACGGGGCCGAGGGGGCGGTAGCGCACCACGGCACGGATCGCGCCGGAGTCGCTCACATCGGCCGGATCGGGGTGCTCGTCGGCGAGCAGCGCCTCGGCGTGGTGGGCGTACCAGCGCATGGTCTTGGCGCACTTCGCCGCCTCCGCACGCGCCTGGGCCAGCGGTTTGCCCATCTCGGTGGTCATGGTGCGGGCGATGCCGTCCTGGTCGGCATCGAGCAGGTCGGCGGCCGCGAGCATCCGCTCCCTGCGGTAGCCGAAGCTGGTGGTGCGGTGCTCCTGGAAGGCCTGGTCCGCCCGGACCAGATGATCTTCGATCTCACCCCCGTTGAGGGCGTCGAAGGTCTTCAGGGTCTCGCCGGTGGCCGGGTTGACCGTGGCGATGGCCATGATCAGCACCTCCTTGGTGGGTGCGGGAGCGGGGTACCCCCGGTGGAGAGGGTGACAGGTCCGGGCGGCTCTCCTAGGAGAGCGGCGACGGCTGCGGGGACGGCTCCGGGACCGGGTCGGGATCGGGTCCGGGCGGACGGGGTATCGGCGACGGCTCCGGCGGAATGGGATCCGGTTGCCCAGGCGGGCTCGGTGGGCCGGGAAGCGGGTCCGGGACGGGCGGCGGGCCTCCCGGATCCGGGGGCGTGGGCTGCGGATCGCGGTCGAGCGTGCGCTCACTGCGCGTATGCGGTTGCCGCTGCACGGTGGGCCTCCAGACTGAGACGGCTAGTGGCACATGAGCCCCCGTACCCGAGTTTCGCCCGTCCATGGCCCCCGCGCACGGCGGATTGCCGCGGACGGGTTGCGCACGGCCCGGAGGCGGCGTATGTGACCTGATCGGGCGGCGCCGGAGGGGCCGGTCGCGCTCTAGATTGCGGTCATGCCCATGATGCGTACGAGGATGACGCGCCTGGTGACGGGCGGGAGCACGGCCGCGGCCGGGCGCATGGTGCGGGCGGTGCGGGGGGCCCGGACGGAGCGGAGGGCCCGGACGGAGCGGAGGGGGCGGGCCGTACGGAGGGTGCAGGTCGTACGGAGGGTGCGGGCCGCGGTGCGGGTCGTGGCCCGAGGCCGGGTCCGGGGCCGGGCCGCCGCGTCGCTGTCCAGGGTCGCCCTGGCGCTGCTCGCGCTCGCCGCGGCCGCCCCCGCAGCCGACGCGTCCGCCGCCGCTCCCGTCCCCCACACGCCCCGTCCCGTCCACCACATCCCCCTGCCCGCCCTCATGGCCGACACCGGCGGCGGCGAGCAACTGATCACCGCCCGTGCGCCCACGCCTCGCTCCACCACCGGGACCGTGCGGTGGTGGCAGCGGCACAACGGCCGCTGGCGGCAGGCGGGTTGGGCGCCGGCCCGCTTCGGAGCCCGCGGGCTGACCGAGGGCGGCACCCGGGTGCAGGGCACCTCGACCACCCCGACCGGGCTGTACGACCTGCCGTTCGCCTTCGGGACCGCCCCGCCGCCGCACGGCACCGCCGTGCCGTACCGCCGGGCCGGCGCGGACTCCTGGTGGTGCGAGGACAACGCCTCCGCCTCCTACAACCGCTGGGTGGCGCCGCTGCCGCCGGACTGCGCGGCGAGCGAGTCCGAACGGCTGGCGGACTACCCCACGCAGTACGCCCGGGCCCTGGTGATCGGCTTCAACTACCACCGTCCGGTGCACGGCCGCGGCGCCGGGATCTTCCTCCATGTCAACGGGAAGGGCGCCACGGCCGGCTGCGTCTCCGTACCGGCCTGGTCCATGGCACGGATCCTGTCCTGGATCCGGCCGTCCGCGCACCCGCACATCGCCCTCGGCACGGCGCACGGGCCGACGGCCCTCACCCGTTACTGACAGCGGGCACGGCCGCCTGCCGCTCGGCCGCAAGCCCCGGTCAGCCTCCCCTCGCCCTCACGAGAAGTGACACCACCCGTCGATCCGTCCGGTGGCTCAGCGCATCCCATCGGGGTCGACCCCGGTCAGATCACAGCTCGCGTCCCACAACCGCGTCGCCGGGGAGGGGTCGGCGAGGTGGTTCCACACCGGTTCCGGTCGGGGCTCGCCGCGCAGGCCGAAGACGCGCGGTCCCCACAGCTGGCCCCCGCGGACGGCCGGGTCGAGCACCGCCCGGACCGCGGGCCACGCGCCGGCGTGCTTGCCCTGGACGAGGAGAGCCGCAGGTGCCGCGCTCAGCCGTGCGCCGGTGGTTCGCACATGGACCGGTGGCCGTGAGGGGGTGAGGGAGTCCAGCGCGCCGCCGGGATGGACGACCACGCTCGCCACCGTGCTGCCGGCAGCGCGCAGGCGGCGGTCGAGTTCGACGCCGAAGTACATCTGAGCCAGCTTGGAGCGTCCGTAGGTGCGCTTGGGCCGGTAGTCGTGCCGGGACTGCAGGTCGTCCAGGTCGAGCCGTTCGGACTTCGCCGCGAAGCTGCCCATGGTCACGACGCGGGCGGCCGGCGCGGCCGACAGCAGCGGCATCAGCCACCGGGTCAGCGCGAAGTGCCCGAGGTGGTTCGTGCCGAACATCAGCTCGTGACCGTCCCCGGTCTCCTTGCGCGGCGGGTCGTCAAGCGCGACGCCGGCGTTGTGGACCACCGCGTCGAGGCGTTCCACTCCCAGTGCTTCCACGACTGTGCGCAGCGACGAGAGGCCGGCGAGGTCCAGCCGTACGGCCCGCACCCGCGCGCCCGCAACCCGCGCACGTATCGAAGCCGTGGCGACCTCGGCCTTGGCCGGATTCCGGCTGCCGAGGACGACGGTCGCTCCGGTTGCCGACAACTGCTCCGCGACGAAGTACCCGATGCCGGCGTTGCCTCCGGTGACCAGGAAGACGCGGCCATCGGCACGCGGCAGCCGTTGGACGCTCCAGGAGGGGGTGGGGGATGCGGAGGACATAGCGACGGGACTCCCTTGCTGGTGAGGACGGCTGCGGCTGCTTGCCGGGCCGCTCGGCATGCACGCTTCCAGCGGCCACCGACACATCGCCCACGGATCACCGGCAATCCCGCCGGCCGGCCGATATCCCGCCGACACGGTGCCGGACCGTCGGGGCGCAGGACGATCGGCGCGCCGCGCGGACGGACGCGCCCGCGTTCCGCGCACGCGGGAATCGGCCTCCGACGCTCCGCCGAAGCGCTGCCCGTACGGGGCGTGAGGTCCGTCACGGACCCGGGCGGAATCAGGCAGGCGACGATGTCCGAACGGGCCCGACTCAGCCACTTCCGCGTTCCGTACGGCGGGAGCTCACCCCGTCACCGAAACGGTCTCCATTCTGCGGTTACCCACGATTGCTCTGGCTTTGAAATCGGGCTCCCCGAACGAGCGGAAATTGATTTTCAGCCACTGCGTCCCGGTCCTGCCCAGCGTTGACGCCTGCCCCCGACCGCCGTAGATTGGCCAATGATCAAGGGGTATGCATGTACACGGAGTCGCCGTTACGGGGGAGTCGAGAGCCGTGCTTGCGCAGTTCAGGTTAGCCGTTGCCGACGGCCGCGAACTATTCCGTGAAGGATTGTCTGCGCTTTGTACGGCGGAGCCGGGAATCCAGGTGGTGGGCCAGGCCGGCGACGGGCCCAAGACCCTGTCGCTCATCCGCAGGGAGCGCCCCGAAGTGGTGCTCATCGATGCCGAGCTTCCGGAGGTCGGCGCCGTACGGACGGCCCACCAGGAGCCCATGGCCCCGCGCCTGGTGATGCTGACCCCGCATGACGATGCGCGGTTGATGGAGCGGGCGATGTCCGTGAGGCCCCATGCGTGCCTCTCCAAGGATTCGACGCGCGCGGAGTTGTTCGAGACGGTACGGGCCATCGTGAGCAACGGGGACCGCATGTTCATCTCCTTCTCCAGAGGAGTGGCCGAGCAATTGAGGTTTCCCGCCAAGAGCCCCCTCACGGCCCGGGAGAAAGAGATTCTGCAACTCGTCTCCAGTGGATTCCGCAATGCGCAGGTCGCTTCGTCCCTGTGCGTCACGGAGGGAACAGTCAAACGACATCTCTCCAACATCTATGTGAAGCTCGATGTCGGATCGCGTATGGAGGCCGTGCACACCGGCGTCAAACTGCGGCTGATCACGGGAATTCACTGAGCCCTCTTCCGCCGCCGCCGCGGCTGGCCGCCGGCCGTACGCGGGCGGCACGGAGCCGTACGGCGAGGTCATCGATTCCTCGTCACCACGCCCAGGGACGCGGCCACCACGCAGCCCAACGCCACCCATTGGCTGGGGCCCAGCCGTTGGGAGAGGACCACGAGACCGACCAGGGCGGCGATGGCGGGCTCAAGGCTCATCAGCACGCCGAAGACCCGCGGAGGTATCTGCCGCAGGGCCCTGAACTCCAGGGAGTAGGGAACCACGGAGGACAGCAGGGCGAGACAGAAGCCGATGGCCAGCACCTGCGGCTGCAGAAGACGGCTTCCGGCGTCGGCGAAGCCCACAGGGAGAGCGAGCAGTGCGCCCCACACCATGGCCAGGGCCAGGCCCGCCCCGTCGTTGGTACGGCCGCTGAGCTTCGCGCCCAGCAGGATGTACCCCACCCAGCATCCTGCGGCGATCAACGCGAAGGCGACACCGGTCCAGGAAAGGCCGCCGTCCACCTCGGTGAGCAGCACCACCCCGACCGCGGCCAGGAGCGCCCACGCGGCATCGGACCAGCGACGGGAGCCCACGACGGCAAGGGTCAGCGGCCCCAGCAGTTCGATGGCGACGGTGACGCCCATGGGGATACGGTCCAGCGCTTGGTAGAAGGCGAAGTTCATGCCGGCGAGCACCGTGCCGCAGGCGAACACGGCGGGCAGGGCGCGCCGTCCGACCCGCAGGGACGTGCGCCACGCGAGCGACAGGACCAGGGCGGAGAAGACCAGCCGCAGCATCGTCACCCCGAACGCCCCGGCGACCTGGAACAACGGTTTGGCCAGTGCGGCTCCCAGTTGCCGGAAGAGCATTCCGCACAGGATGAGCGCCGGCGGCGGCACCGCCGCCAGAAAGCGTCCGGCACGCTGTCCGGCGCCGGGCCGGGGCGCCGCCCGGTCGGGCTGCTGCACCGTCTGTGCGGCAGGGGTCTCGTGAGTCCCCGTCATGGTGCTCCTCGGATGTTCTAGTGCCGTGCCGTGCCGTGTCGGTGCCGGTCGTAGGTCTTCGGCTGCCCGCCCGGGGCGAGCGGCCCCGGTCAGTCCGGGATGGTGCCGAGGGCTGCCGCGGAGACGCTCTCCAGGTTCATCCGGACGAGGTTCTGGCCGATGCACTGATACGGGCCGTAGCCGAATGCCGGCTGACGGCCCACATCACGGTGGATGTCGAGCACTTCGGGATTCTCGTAGGACTCAGTGTCCCAGTTGGCCGAGGCGTTGAGTCCAGATGACACCGTCGCGTTCCCGTATCGTCACGTCGCTGCCTCGGCCCGTAGCTGCGCGCATTGTTCGGGAACTCGCATCGGGCAGGACCGGGGCAGGGGGAATTCCGGGTATGCGGCGGGGGCCTTCTGGGCCGCGGAGTCGGTCGTTTGAGGCACGTGCAGGTCACCTGTCTCCTCGAAGCCGATCAGTAACGCCTCAAAGGTAGGCCGCTCAGGAATGTGGCGCATTGCCCGGCCGAGGTGTTCCGGAGCATGCCTGACGGTGCAGTGATGATGCATCAAAAGGTGTAGCCGCAGTTCTCAGCGGCCGGGACGGCGACCGGGTTTCGTCGGGACAATGCCATGGAGACACCCGGGGAGAAACCCCCTCGGGGCCCCTCGGGGAGCCCCTAAGGCTGCGGGTCCCGTGCGTCGTAGCGGGCGAAGGCGCGGCGGCCGAGGCCCAGGCCGGTCACCACCAGGACACAGGCCAGGCCGCCGCCGATCACCGCGGTGGCCGGGGAGGTCAGATCGGCCATGGATCCGGCGAGGAAGTCGCCCAGCCGCGGTCCGCCGGCGACCACGACGATGAAGACGCCCTGGAGCCGGCCGCGCATCGCGTCCGGCGTCGCGGCCTGCAGCATGGTGCTGCGGAACACCATCGAGATGGTGTCCGCACAACCGGCCACGGCCAGGAAGAACAGGCCGAGCCACAGCTGCCGGGAGAGGCCGAAGGAGGCGATGGCAGCGCCCCAGGCGGCCACCGCGATCAGGATGGCCAGGCCGTGCCGGCGGATCCCGCCGAGCCAGCCGGAGAACAGCCCGCCCAGTACGGCGCCCACCGCGGGCGCGGCCACCAGGAGGCCGACGGTCTTGGCGTCCCCGGCGAACCAGAGCACCGCGACCGCGGGAAACAGGGCGCGCGGCTTGGCGAGCACCATAGCGGCCAGGTCCGAGAAGAACGTCATCCGCAGATTCGGCCGGGTGGCGAGAAAGCGCAGGCCGTCCAGTACGGAGGCCCGGCGCCGTGGCCCCTCCCCCTCGGGCCGCATGGACGGCAGCCGCCACATCGCGTACAGCGAGCCGCTGAAGGCCGCCACATCGATCAGATAGGCGGCCTGGTAACCCCACAGACCGACGATGACCCCGCCCAGCATCGGCCCGCCCATCAGGCCGAGGTTGCTGGTCAGGGAGTTGAGGGCGTTGGCGGCCGGCAGCTGTTCGGTGGGCAGCAGCCGCGGGATCATCGACGAGCGGGCCGGTGAGTTCATCGCGAAGCAGACGGCCTGGAAGGCGACGACGGTGTAGAGCAGCCAGACCCGGTGGTATCCGGCCATGGCGGCGCCGGCCAGTGTGAGGGAGAGTGCGGTGGCGCCCGCGGCGCTGTAGAGGCCCAGTTTGCGGCGGTCGACGGTATCGGCGATGGCGCCGCCGTACAGCCCGAAGACGACCAGGGGGACCAGCGAGCACAGGCCCACCAGGCCGACCGCGAAGGTGGAGTGGGTGAGGGTGTAGACCTGCAGGGAGACCGCTAGGGCGGTCATCTGCTGGCCCATCCAGGAGATGGTGTTGCCGCACCACAGGCGGCGGTAGTCCGGGGAGACGCGCAGCGGGGTCAGGTCGGCGAATATCCGGGAGCGCAGGGGTATTTCGCTTTTCTCTGGGGTCGTTGTAGGGGCCACGCGGCGCAGTAAAGCACGTGGTGGGGGCGTGGTGGAGGGCAGGGCGGAAGCGGCGCTCGGGCGGATCGCCCCTTACCCGCCCGGTGTTCGCGGCGCTCGGTGGTCGGCGTGCTCGGTGGTCGGCGTGGTCAGTGGTCGGCGTGCTCGGTGGTCTGGCGTGCTCGGTGCGTACGGCCGTCATAGGCTCGTCCGCCCCCCTGCCTGCCCTGCCTGCCCTGTCAGCCCTCCGGAAGCCCGTACACCCTCCGGGCGTTGTCCGCGGCGATCATCGCGCCGACCCGGCGGGCGTCCTCCTCGGACCACGCTCCGGAAGCCGTCCAGTCTCCGAGGACGGTGGCCAGCGCGGTCCGGAACAGTGCGCCGCCGACGACGTACAGCTCCGGCAGGCCGTAGGCGTCCGTGGAGAAGAGCAGTTTGCCGAAGGGCGTGAGCTCCAGGAATTCGGCGAGCACGGCCGCGGCGCGCGGGCCGGTGTGGGTGAGCGTCAGCCCGATGTCGGCGTAGACGTGCGGGAACACGGCTGCCAGGTAGGCGGCTTGGCGGTGGTACGGGTAGCAGTGCAGCAGCACGAGGTCCGTGCCGGTGTCGGCGGTGGCCCGCGCCAGGTCGGTCAGCAGTGCCGGGTCGGCGTGGTCGAGCCGGAGGTCGGGGTCGCCGAAGCCGGTGTGGAGCTGGAGGGGGCGGCCGGTGGCGACGGCCAGGTGGACGAGATGGCGCAGCAGGACCGGGTCGGTGAGCCGGGGCGCGCCCGCGGCCAGCCAGGAGCGGGCGGCGGTGTGCACCGCGCCCGGGGCGGGCGGTGCGGGGTCCAGGGCGAGACCGTGGCGGTAGGCGGCGACGGTTTTGAAGGCGACGGCGGTGCGCGCGGCGTCCCGGACCGCGCGGGCGAGGGTGTCGGTGAACTCCTCGGCGTCGCGGGCGCCGGCCGCGGTCCGCTCGGCCAGCGTCTCCAGCCGTACGACCTCGAAGCCGGCGCCGCCACCGTCCCCGGCGGTCTCGGCCGGGCCCGTCAGGTCGCCGGGCAGCCCGGTGTCGAGGAGGTAGGTGCCGATGCCGGTGGCCCGCAGCAGCCGGCGGCGGGTCTCGTCCGGGCCCAGTTCGGCGCGGCGGGCCAGGTAGCGGTCGGGCGGGCAGTGCTCCGGCAGGTCGAGCAGCGGCGGGCACCAGCGGCGTACCGCGAAGCCGGCCTGGGTGTCGAAGAAGGTGGTGCCCGCGGCGGGCGGCCGGTCCGACTCGGTGAGATAAGCGGCGAACGCCTCGGGGCCCGGGGCGTGCCGGAGCACTCCGTGGCAGTGGTGGTCCACCAGCGGCGGCAGGCCGTCGCCGGGGCCCGGGGCGCTTCCCACGGGGTCCGCGGGCCTCACCAGCGCCAGCGGGTGGCGGCGGCGATCTCGTCGTCCTCGCTCCCGGCGAAGTGGGCCTCCTCCGCACGCCGGACGGCGAGCACCGCGCCGTGCAGCACCTCGCCCATCGCGTCGCGCAGCGGGGCGGACTTCTCCAGCCGGTCGGCCGCCTCGGTGACGGTGGCGGGCAGCCGGACGATGCCCCGCCGGGCGCGCTCGCGGACGCCGAGCACGCCCGGGTCGCCGGTCTGCGGTTCCGGCAGCCGGTCGGCGGACTCGATGCCGTGCAGTCCGGCGGCGATGACCGCGCCGACCGCGAGGTACGGGTTGGCGGCGGCGTCGAATGTCTTGATCTCGGCGTGGCCGCCGTCCGGGTCGTCGGGGGCGCCGGTGATCAGGCGCAGCGCCGCCTCCCGGTTCTCCACGCCCCAGCACTGGTAGACGCCGGCCCATTGGGAGGGCTGCAGCCGCAGATAGCTGGCGGGTGAGGGGCAGCCGATGGCGAGCAGGGCGGGCAGCGCGCCGAGGACACCGCCGAGGAAGGCCGCCGCGTCCGGCGCCAGGCCCCACGGGGCGTCGGGGCTGCGGTGCAGGCTGGTGCCGTCGCGGTAGAGGCCGAGGTGGAGGTGGCAGCCGTTGCCGACCGCTCCGGCGACGACCGACGGGGCGAAGGAGGCGCGCAGTCCGTGCCGGACGGAGACGGCGCGGATGGTCTCGCGAACCAGCACCACATCGTCGGCGGCGCGGACCGGATCGCCGGGGGCGGTGGTGACCTCGAACTGGCCGGGGGCGTACTCCGGGTGGAGCTGGAGGACGTCGATGCCCTGGACGCTCAGCGCCTCGGTGACATCGCGGAGGTAGTCGGAGAGTTCGACGACCCGGGTCATGCCGTACGCGGGGCCCGTGCAGGGGTAGTCGAGCGGTTCGTCCGCGCCGGTGGCGGCCTGGTGGCCGGCGGGGGCGCGGGCGACCACCCACTCGGTTTCGAAGCCCATCCGCAGCTCCAGGCCGGCGGTCGCCGCCCGCTCCGTCATCCGCCGGGCGAACTGCCGCTGGCACGCGGGGTGCGACCGGCCGAGCTGGTCGTAGCGGTCGGCCGGCGCCCAGGCCCAGCCGGGCTGTGCGGCGAGCGTGGTGACCCGGTCCAGGTCGGGGAAGAGCCGCAGGTCGCCGTCGGGTCCGCCGAGGTGGTCGGAGGCGGTGATGGCGTCGTCGGAGGTGAACACGTCGAAGACGGGCGACATCCCGACTCCGCGCTCCGCCGCGGCCGCGAGCCGTTCGGCCGGCACGGTCTTGACGCGGACGATACCCGCGTTGTCCACCCAGGTCAGCGCCACGTTCCGGACGCCTTCCGCGGAGAGACGTGCCGCCAACTGGCGGGCTTCCTGGCGCTGTTGTGCAGCCCGCGATCCCATAGAGCCGTCCTCACTGACCGTGCCGATGCCTCGGCGCCCGTTCACGCTGTGTGCCCTTCGTGCCCTTCCCGGTGCGGTGCGACGCCTTCCCGGTCAGGAGCAGTTGAACTCGCACCATACGCACTTTCCGCTGCCGCGCGGTTCCACACCCCAGACATCGGCCAGGCGGTCCACGAGCAGCAGCCCGCGGCCGGAGACACCGGCCTCCCCCGGCTCGCGGCGCCGCGGCAGACTGCTGGAGTGGTCCTCGACCTCCAGCCGCAGCAGCCGCCCGACGCTGTGCGGCATACGGATGTTGACCACCGCCTCGCCGTCGGTGTGCAGCAGGGCGTTGGTGATCAGCTCGTCGGCGACCAGCTCGATCTCCTCGGCGCGTTCCGCCGCGCCCCAGGCCCGTACCGCGGCCCGGATCATGTGCCGGGCGGCGGACAGGCCTTCGGGGTCGGCGGGCGCGATGTGCTGGCGGAACCGTCCGACGATGTCGTGTTCGGGGGCACCGAGGCGGCGCAGCAGGAGCAGCGCCATATCGTCCTCGCCGGTCCGCTCGTCCGCCGACTCGCACAGCCGGTCGGCGAGTTGCTGGACGTCCTGGGGGCCCCGGCGGACCTCGCGGGCCAGGTGGCGCATCCCGTCGTCGAGGTCGGTGCCGGGCTGTTCGACGATGCCGTCGGTACACAGCAGCAGGGTGTCGCCGGGGGCGAGCAGGACGGTGGTGACCGGGTAGTCGAGCCGCCGGAATTCGGAGGCGATGCCGAGCGGCAGCCCGCCGGCCACCGGCAGCCTGCGGCAGATCCCTTCGGCGTGGCGCAGCAGCGGGTCGATATGGCCGGCCCGGACGATCCGGGCCGCGCCGGTGCTCAGATCGGCGTCGACGTAGGTGCAGGTCGCGAAGCGGTCGGTGTCGAGCTCGTTGAGGAAGGCGGAGGCGCGGGCCATGACGGTGGCCGGGGCGTGCCCTTCGGAGGCGTAGGCGCGCAGCACGATCCGCAGCTGGCCCATGAGCGCGGCGGCCTGGGTGTCGTGGCCCTGGACGTCGCCGATGACGGCGGCGACCCGGCCGTCGGGCAGCGGAATCACGTCGTACCAGTCGCCGCCGATGTCCCGGCCCATCCGGGCGGAGCGGTAGCGGACGGCGATCTGCGCACCCGCGACTCCGGGGATCCGGCGCGGCAGCATGGCCTGCTGGAGGCCGGCGGCGAGATCGTGCTCCTGGTCGTAGAGCATGGCGCGGGCCAGGCTCTGCGCGATGCTGCTGCCGAGCGCCACCAGGACGTTGCGCTCCTGGTCGCGGAAGTCGCTCTCCCGCTCGAAGAAGAGGCCGATCACACCGATCGGGCGGCCCTGTGCGATCAGCGGCAGGTAGGCCGCCGAGTGGACGTTGAGCGGTTCGATGGCCGGCCACAGCCGCGGGTAGTCGCGCCGGAATTCCGCGCGGCTGCCCACATAGCGCGGAGTGAGGGTGCGGACCACTTCGCTCATCGGGAATTCGTCGCCCACCCGGGTGTATTCGAGATCGGGTACAAAGCTGCCCGCCTTGCCCTCGGAGACCAGCCGGATGCGCCCCGCCTCCACCAGCCCGAGGATCACGTTCTCGGCACCCAGCCGGCTCAGCCCCTGCTCGTCGGCGAGCACGGCGATCACTTCGCGGACCGTTCTGGCGTGTGCCAGGGCGGCGGTGGTGCGCTCGACGACGCTGGTGTGCCGGCGGCGCTCCTCGTCGACGGCGAGCCGCTCCGCCGCGTGGGTGTACTCGTGGCTGGCGTCGCGGACCACGCCGATGATGCGGCGGGGCCTGCCGGTGCCGTCCCGGCGGATGCTGCCCTGGCTGTGGGTCCAGCGCAGCTCGCCGTCGCGCAGCCGGACCCGGAAGTAGGCGCCGTAGGAGTCGCTGCCGTCCTTGAGCGCCCGGGCGACCGAGGCGTCCAGGCGGGCCGCCTCGTGGGCCGGGACGCGGCAGCTGAGCGTGGCCGGACGGTCGTCGTACTCCTCCGGCAGCATGTCGAACACCTCGAGGGCGGGCGCGTCCATGTGCATCAGCCCGCTGTCGAGGTCCCAGTCGAAGCCGCCCATGCCGTTGAGGGCCAGGGTCAGGTCCGGGTGGGCGGGCCAGTCGTCCGGCACCGACACGGTGGGCCGCTTCGCTCCCCGGTCAGCCATGTCGTCACTTTGCCACATTCACCCGGATTGCGGAGGTTCCGGCCTTTTCACCCGGCCTCACTCCGGCAGCACCGGCCCTCGTACTGACTCACGCATCAGCCATCCCGCAACACCCTCCCCCGAAACCCACCAGCAGCGGCATCCACGGGTCTCCACCTTCGCCGGAACATTGCGATGTTCTCAACACGCTGTTACGGTCCCCGATCATGGAGGACACCCCCGGAACCCGGGTCACCGACGACGCCGGAGAGGTCACGGACCGCGTCCGTGAGGTGATCGGCCGGCTCGGCTGCAGCCACCGCGAATTCGCCCGCCGGATCGTGCTGGACCCGTCGAAACTTTCCAGGTCACTGGGGGGCACCCGGCGTTTCACCCTGGCCGAGATCGTCCGTATCGCCGACATCGGCGAGGTCGGCACGGGCTGGCTGCTCGGCGCCCCCGAGCAGCCCTCGGCACCGCCGGACCGCGCGCCGGCGGCCGTCCCCGAAGGCGGCCGGCCGTTGCAGATCGTGCGGGAAACCGTCCGGCTGATCGCCGAGCACGGCTTCCACGACGTCCGGGTCGCCGATATCGCGGCCGCCTGCGGTACCAGCCCGGCCGCGGTGCACTACCACTTCCCCGGCCGCGACGAGCTCCTGGAAGCGGCCGTGCGCTGGTGCATGGACGAGGACACCGAACGCCGCGCCGCGGGCCTGGCCGCGGCCCCCGACGCCCGCGGCGAGCTACTGCATCTGATCGCGCTGCAGACACCACGCACCGAGCAGCAGCGCCGCCAGTGGCTGGTCTGGCTGGATCTGTGGGCCCAGGCCGCCCGCTCCACGGCCGTGGGGCGGCTACACGAGCACTACTACCGGCAGTGGCGCACCACCGTCGCCGATGTCGTGCGCCGCGGCATCGGCCAGGGCGTCTTCCGCGCCGTCGATCCGGAGTTCGCCGCGCTGCGGCTGACCGCCCTGATAGACGGCCTGGCCACCCAGGTGCTGGCCACCGCGCCGGACAGCACCGGCCCCGACACGATGCACGCCGCGCTGCTCGCCTTCGTCGACAGCGAACTCACCGCCGCCCCCGCCGCCCCCGCCGCCCCCGCCGCCCCCGCCGCCCCCGCCGGCTGAGGGCGCCGCTCCCCCGCCGCACCCGCCACTCCCCCGCCGCTCACCGGACCGGGCCCCGAGGCACGACACGAGGCATCACACCCACCGAAGGGAACCCCGTGAACAACGAGGTCATCATCACCTGCGCGCTCACCGGCGCCGGCGATACCGTCCACCGCTCCCCACACGTCCCCGTGACGCCCGAGCAGATCGCCGCGTCGGCCGTCGAGGCGGCCTCCGCGGGCGCCGCTGTGGTGCACATCCACGTACGCGACCCCGAGAGCGGCGCCCCGTCGCGCGACCCGCGGCTGTACGCCGAGGTGGTCGAGCGGATCAAGGAGACCGGCACCGACGTCGTCATCAACCTCACCGCGGGGATGGGCGGCGACCTGGTGATCGACCCCGACCGGCCGCTTAGGCAACTGCCCGGTACGGACCTGGTGAGCGGCCTGGAACGGCTGCCGCACGTCGAGGAACTGCTGCCCGACATCTGCACCCTGGACTGCGGCTCCCTCAACTTCGGGGACGGCTCCAACCTCTACGTCTCCACCCCCGACATGCTGCGGACGGGCGCCCGGCGCATCCAGGAGCTCGGGGTGCGGCCCGAGTTGGAGATCTTCGACACCGGTCAGCTGTGGTTCGCCAAGCAGTTGCTGGCCGAGGGGCTGCTGGACGACCCGACGGTCTTCCAGCTGTGCATGGGCATCCCGTGGGGCGCGCCGGCCGACCCGGGCGTCCTGCAGTCGATGGTGCACCTGCTGCCCGAGGGCGCTCAGTGGGCGAGCTTCGCGCTCGGCCGCATGCAGCTGCCGTGGGTCGCCCAGTCGATCCTCCTCGGCGGCCATGTGCGGGTCGGCCTGGAGGACAACCTCTACCTCAGCAAGGGCGTCAAGGCCACCAACGGCCAGCTCGTTGAACGCGCCGTCCGGATCACGGAGTTGCTGGGGGCCTCGGTCGCCGGCCCCGACCGGGCACGTGCCCTCCTGGGTCTGAAGCCGCGCGGCTGAGTCCTCGCCACCCGCCCGTCCCTCCACTTCCCAGGAGCCGCTGCCTCATGCCCGAGCCCACCTCTGCACCCACTGCCCCCTGCGCCCCCGAGGACGTACGCCGTATCGCCTGTATCGGCGCCGGAGTGATCGGCGGCGGCTGGGCCGCCCACTTCCTCGCCCGCGGCTACGACGTCACCGCCTGGGACCCGGCCGACGACGCCGGGGAAAAGCTCCGCCGCCTGGTCGCCGCCGCCTGGCCCGCGCTGGAACAAATAGGCCTGGCCGACGGGGCCTCGCCGGACCGGCTGACGCTCGCCCCCACCCTGGCCGAGGCGGTCGCCGACGCCGACTTCGTCCAGGAGAGCGCCCCCGAGAACCTGGAGTTGAAGCGCTCCCTGCTCGCCGAGCTCGCCGCCGCGACCCGCCCCGGCGTGGTCATCGCTTCCTCCACCTCCGGCTACCCGATGACCGAGATGCAGACGGCGGCCGAGGACGCCGGCCGCCTGGTCGTCGGCCACCCCTTCAACCCGCCGTACCTCATCCCGCTGGTCGAGGTCGTCGGCGGCGAGCGGACCGACCGGGCGGCCGTCGCCTGGGCATCGCGCTTCTACGACTTGGCGGGCAAGTCCGTGATCACCATGGACCGCGAGCTGCCCGGCTTCATCGCCAACCGCCTCCAGGAAGCCCTCTGGCGCGAGGCGCTGCACATGGTCGCGAACGGCGAGGCCTCGGTCGAGGACATCGACGCCTCGATCACCGAGGGCCCGGGGCTGCGCTGGGCGTTCATGGGCCCCTGTCTGACCTTCGCGCTGGCCGGCGGCGAGGGCGGGATGGCTCATATGCTCGACCACTTCGGCCCGTCCCTGAAGTCGCCGTGGACCCGGCTGGCGGCTCCCGAGCTGGACCGCGAGCTGCGCGACGCCATGGTCGACGGGTGCGCGGAGGCGGCGGGCGGCCGTACGTACGCGGACCTGGTCGCCGAACGCGACCAGGGCGTCATCGACGTCCTGCGCGCCACGGGCCGGCTGGGGAGCACCCGCCGGTGACCGGCGGCGCGGCGGGCGGCCTCCCCCTCTTCCACCAGACCGTCCGGGACGACTGGATCGACTACAACGGCCACCTCAGCGAGGCCTACTACGTCCTGGTCTTCGGCTTCGCCACCGACGCCCTGATGGACGCGGCCGGTCTCGACGCGGCCTACCGGGGCCGCACCGGCTGCTCCCTGTACACGGTCGAGGCGCACGTCCGCTATCTCCACGAGGTCGCCCGCGGCAGCGAACTCACCGTCCGCACCACCGTATTGGGCGTGGACGACAGGAAACTGCGCCTCCTCCACGAGATGTTCACCGGTGCGCCGTCCGGCCCCGCGGTGGCCACCGAGGAACTGTTCGCCCTGCACGTCGACCAGGCCGCCGGGGGCGCGGCGCCGCTGCCCGAGGCGAGCCGGGAGTACTTCGCGGGGCTCCTGGCGCCGCCGCCCCCGTGGGCGGGCACCGGGATCCGCGCGGTGCGGCCGCACCCGTAGCGACCGCGGGCACGGCCGGGGCGCCGCCGGGGTCCCGGCCGTGCTTCCCTCCAGGTGCCGCCACCGGGTGCCTCCGCCGGCCGGGCCCGCCGCGGCGTTCCGGTGCCATCCTGGAAGGAACGAGGATCTTCACCACTCACCGAGGGGAAGCCACCATGACCGCCACCAAGGGCCATCACATCGAGGTCAGGCAGGGCACCGACCACGTCCGCGTCACGGTCGGCGGCCGGCTGCTGGCCGACAGCCGCCGCCCGCTCCTCCTCCAGGAGACCGGCTACCCCGTGCGCTACTACCTCCCGCCCGAGGACGTCCGCACCGATCTGCTGACCCCGTCCGAGACGCACACCGTCTGCCCCTTCAAGGGCACCGCCTCCTACTGGTCGCTTCCCGACGGCCCTGCGGACCTCGCATGGGCCTACCCGGAACCGCATGCCGCGGTGGCGCAGATCAAGGATCACTTCTGCTTCTACGAGGTCGACACGGACTGAGCCGGGTACGGCAGCGGGCCCCTCCCGCGCCGCGGGCCCCCCGCACGGCGCACAATCGAAGGGTGAACGACGCGGAGCGACCCCACGACGACCCCGGCACCTCCCGCGAGCCCGGCGCCCCGCCGCCGTACGAGGGCGGCGACCCGGCCTGCTGGCTGGACCAGGTGTGCGACGCCTGCGGCCGGATCCGGGAGCGGCCCCGCAGCGCGGTCTGCGAACACTGCGGGGCCGGGCCGGACGCGGCGACGGCGGGGGCGGCGCCGAGCGGGGCGGGCTCGTCCACCGGCCGGCGGGCCCCCCGGCGGGATCGCGACGAGGAGGGCCGGGCCCGCAACGCCCGCCCGCGCGACGGCCTCGGCCGCCCGCTGCCGTACGGCTCCCCGGGTGTGGCACGGCAGCCGGAGGGGGTGTCGCGTACGCCCGCGCAGTCGCTGGCCGAGGCACAGCGGCTGCTCGACGACGGGATGCCGTTCCACGCCCATGAGGTGCTGGAGGACGCCTGGAAGGCGGCTCCGGAGGCGGAGCGGGAGCTGTGGCGGGGGCTCGCCCAGCTCGCGGTGGGCCTCACCCATGCGGCGCGGGGCAATGCCGTGGGCGGCACGGCGCTGCTCGACCGGGGTGCGGCGGCCATCGCGCCGTATGCGGACGCCGCCCCGTACGGGATCGATATCGCGGGACTGATGGCGTGGGCCGGGGAGCTGACCGGACGTCTGAGCGGCACCGGGGCGGCCGTACCGGCGGCACGAACGGCGCCCCGGCTGCGCGCCACCGGACACGACGCCGGGGACCACCCCACCGGCAGCGGGACCGGCGACCGCCCCGGCGCGGGCGGCTGACGCCGGGCTCCGCCGGGACGAGCGGAGCCGCGGCTGACGCCCCCTGGGCCTACGCCGCCCCTCCCCCCTGCCTGCGACGCCCGCGGGCCTGGCGCCACCGGCCGAGCAGCGCGCCCAGCCCGAGGGCCGCGACACCGGCGCCGCCCGCGCCCAGGACGAGGGTGGAGTTCCTGGGCGGGCCGCCGTGTGCTGCGGCCTTGGTGACCTCGGCGGCCACCGGGTGGAGCGGGGCGCCGCCGTCGTAGGCGGTGCGGACGGCGTGCAGGGTGCCCACCGGCTGGGTCTTTCCGGCGGTGTCGAAGCCCCAGTCCAGCAGCGAACCGGCTTCCTTGTAGACGGCGTTGGTCTCGTGCGACTGCGGATTCAGCACGGTGACCAGCAGGGTGCGGCCGTTCCGCCGGGCGGCGGCGATCAGGGTGTTGCCGGCCTTGCTGGTGTAGCCGTTCTTGACGCCGATGATGCCGGGGTAGCGGGACAGTCCGTGCGAGCCCACCAGCATCCGGTTGGTGTTCTCGATCGTGGTGGTGCCGCCGGCGCCGGGGAAGGCGGCGCGGGTGGTGGCGCAGTAGCGGGCGAAGTCGTCATTGGCGAGTCCGGCGCGGGCGAAGACGGTCAGGTCGTACGCCGAGGACACCTGGCCGGGCGCGTCATAGCCGTCCGGGGATTTGACGGTGGTGTCGCGCGCTCCGAGTTTGCCGGCGGTCTCCTGCATCTCCTGGGCGGTGGTCCGCCAGCCGCCGTTCATCGCGGCCAGCACGTGCACCGCATCGTTGCCCGAGCGCAGGAAGACGCCGCGCCACAGGTCGGCGACGGAGTAGCGGCGGCCCTCCTTGACGCCGACGACGCTGCTGCCGGTCCCGATGCCCGTCAGGTCCGCCGAGCTGACCCGGCGTACGGCACCGGCCGAGAACTTCGGCAGGACGGTGACCGCGAAGAGCGTCTTGAGGGTGCTGGCCGGGGGGAGCTTGCGGTGCGCGTTCTTCGCGGCCAGCACGCTGCCGGTGTCCGCGTCGGCCACCATCCAGGCCAGGGCGGACAGACCGCCGGGCAGCCTCGGGGTGCCGGGGGCGGCGACGCGCCGCACCCCGGCATCTGCCGCGGCGGGCTGACGGGACGTCGAGTCGTGTGCAGCGGCCGGTATGGACGTGAGCGACACAGCGGCGGCGGCGATCAGGGTCATCGCCGCTGCCTTCTTGGACACACGCGCGTCAATTGCCATGCGGTCACGCTAAGAAGCGGGGCCGCTGGCCGCAGCACAGTTGAGCCAGACGGACCACGCGGCGTGCCCGGCACCCGGCGTGTCGCAACTGCAACGGCTGCAAAGAAGGACCCGCCCGGTGCGACGGGGGATGCACACCGGGCGGGTCTCAGGAACCTTTCTACCTCATGAGCGAACGGTTATGCCTCAAAAACTTGTTCGTTCGCCGTTCAGAAGGCGACGGGGAGCGAAATCAGGCCACGCGACCGCAGGGACCGACGATGCCGCAAATCTCCACGCGGGACGTCCAGACGCAGCCCCGGAAAGCGGCCGAGGAGCGCTTCCAGCGCGATGGCCGCCTCCATACGGGCCAGTGGGGCGCCGAGGCAGTAGTGGATGCCGTGTCCCAGCGCGAGGTGCCCCGAGAGGTCCCGGCCGCGGTCGAAAGTGTCCGGATCCGCAAAGCGCGCCGGGTCGCGGTTCGCGGACGCTATCGACAGCAGCACGCTTTCCCCGGCCGCGATCCGTACGCCACCGATCTCCAGGTCCTCCTTGGGGAAGCGGCGGATCGACAGGGGGCCTGGCCCGTCGTGGCGAAGGAACTCCTCCACGGCGGCAGGGATTTCGGCCGGATTGCGCTGCAAGTGGCGGAGCTGGCCGGGGTGGTCGAGCAGGGTGAGCACGGCATTGCCGATGAGGTGGACGGTGTTCTCGTATCCGGCGAAGAGGATGAGGAAGGCGAGCGAGGTCAGTTCGTCCTCGGTCAGCCGCTCGCCACCCGCACCGTCCCCCTCACCACCGGTCCGGTCGTCGCGTACCGCGATCAGGTCCGAGAACAGATCGTCGCTCGGTTCCCTACGCTTGGCCGCGATCAGGCCGGTGAAGAACTCCAGCATCGCCCCGATCGCCTCCTTCATCAGCTCCGGCCGGCTCGGATCCGGCGTGAAGAGCGCGTTCGACCAGGCCAGGAAGTCGCGGCGGTCGCGGTGCGGGATGCCGAGCAGATCGTAGATCACAGTGATCGGCAGCGGACCCGCGTAATCGGTCATCAGATCCGCTCGGCCGCGTTCCGCCATCGCGTCCAGCAACTCGTCGGCGACCTGCCGTACGGGCGCCCTCAGCGCCTCGACCCGGCCCGGAGTGAAGGCCCTGGCCACCAAGCGGCGGATCCGCGTGTGGTCCGGTGGATCCATGTTCAGCAGATTGGCATCCAGCGCGGGCGGCAGAGAAAAGCCGCGGTAACCGCCGGGCGCGGCATGCTTCTTGTCCAGGGAGAGCCGCGGGTCCGCGAGGGCTCGGCGGACGTCGTCGTAGCGGGTGACGAGCCAGGCGGGGTGCCCGTCGGCGCCGGTGATCCGGTGCACCGGGCCGGCCTCACGCAGCGCGGCGTAGGCAGCGTACGGGTCGCCGTCGAGGAGCGGCGTCACGTCAATGGGGGCGTCGGGTCCGGTATCGGCGGTGTTCGGCATGATCCCGACCTTAGGCCCTTACCGCCCTGGGCCCTCCTGCAGGCCACGCGTCCACCCTCCCAACTCCCCACCTCCGAAGGCCTCCTGAGGGCGGCGGCACCGATCCGCCGGACCGGTGCCGCCCGGGTGGTTCGGGCGGCCCGGACCCCCGTACCGGGCCACCCCGTCTGTGAGTGCTTACTCAGCTGCGCGCCAGCGCGCTCCGCTGGCGCAGCTCGGTGAGCACGGTCTCGATCAACGGCGAGTGGTAGACGTCCGCGACCAGCGCCAAGTGCTCGTACTCCGCGGTGAGTTCGGCCGGGTCCGTGCCGCTGGAGACCACCACGCTGTCGGCCCCGTGGACGGGCACATGCCCCACCGCGCGGTTCTCCAGACCACGGCGGAGTGCGGCGGCCTCGGCGACGGCCGCCAGCTGCCGGTCGTCCAGGGCAACGGCGCGGGCGCGTTCCCGGGCGATGTCGAGGGCGTCGGACTCCACATGGCGGCGGATACCGCGCTGTACGTCCCGGATCTCGGCCATCTGGCGGTTGGCCCGCCACTCCAGATCCGCGAACGGCCAGCGTACGGCCCACGCCGAGGCCTCCATCGTGACCTCCGGGGAGCGGGCGGTGACGGTCCGCCAGAGCGGGGAGAGCCGGCGCAGCCGGCGCCAGGCGGCGACCCGGGGGCCGGCCGCCGGCAGTGCGAATCCGGCGAGGACCATGAGCGCCGCGACCGAGGCGCTGAGCGGGGCCACCCCGTTGGAGAGCCAGAGCGCCGGGTGGCCCGTCCAGGACAGGACGAAGCCGATGACCTTGCAGCCGCAGTAGCCCAGGCCGAGCCAGCAGCCCGCGGCCAGCAACCGCAGACCGCGGGCCAGATACGTCGTGCCGAGCCGGGCGGCGAGCCGCGGGCACAGCGTCCCCAGGGCCGCCGAGCTCATGCCGAAGATGGCCAGATACAGCACCAGGAACAGCATGACGCCGGGCGAGTCGGTGTAGGCGGTGCTGAAGTCGCGGGGGTGCTCGACCGCGTCCGGCCTGCCGACCGCGAACCCGGTGACCGCCACTGCCCACAGCGCGGCCACGGCCCCGACGGCGGCGCGCGCTCTGGTCCGCGCACGGGCCCGCGCGGCCGCGCCCTCGCCCGCCGTCCAGCGCAGCATCAGTACCAGCGCGCCCGCGGCGAACACCACGACGGAGGAGTAGAGGAAGACCATGGCGAGGTTGGCCACGCCGGCCAGCCGGTCGAAGGCCCGGTAGAGGCTGGGCGCGGAGAAGAGGAAGACCGTGGCCACACCCCCGGTCATCAGGCAGGCCAGCCCCAGGTCGGCATTGCTGCGGTCGCGGAACCAGGCCCGGGACTTGTACCCGACGATCGCCCACGCCGCCACGCCGAACGACAGATAGATGACGTCAAACACGCGGACCCCCGTCCCCCGTCGCCCCCGCACCGACACCGTCGCGGCCGGTGCCGCCGGACGGCGCTTCCTCCCGCCGTCTGAGGTGCTGCAACGCGGGCCCGAGCGCCGCCGCCAGCTCGGCCGCCTGCCCCTCCAGGGGCAGTTCGCGCTCGCCCGCGGACGGCGCCACCCGTTCCATCAGCAGCGTGCCGAGCACTTCGGTCTCCCGCTCGGCGAGGTTGTCGTAGCCGTGGTGCCGCGCGAAGCCCATGGTCAGCCCCATGCGCCGCATGGCGGTGGCCACATCGACCGAGGGCGTCCACAGCTTCAGCGCGTCCTCGGTGACCGCGGGGTCCTGACCGTGCCCCAGAAGCAGATGACTCAGTTCGTGCAGCACGATGTGGGCCTGGTGCCAGGGGGAGGTCTTCAGCTCGTAGAAGACCCAGTAGCCGTCATCGGTGACGGCCGTCATCCCCGAGACCACCCCGCCCAGACTCATCGGCACCAGGTGGACGGGGCGCGCCACCCGTGCGGCGACGATCTCGCACATCCCCCGTAGGTCGGTCGTGGCGGGCAGCGCCAGCTCCTTGATGAGCCGCTTGCACCGCCTGCGTATCTGCCCCACTCGCATGCTCGTCCCGTCCTCGTGTCCGGCCCGCTGCCAGGAAGCGAAAATCCGGCCGCGCTCAGCGGTCCGTGTCGGCTCACTCACCGTGCCGGTCACCGCCCTGCTCCGGCGGATCGGCCGGCAGGTTCATCTGCTGCCGGAACTGGGAGATGATCGTCGTCAGGCTGTCCTGCACCTCCGGCGGCAGCCCCACGGAGCGCAGCGCGATGGCGCGCACCCGCTGGTCGCGCATGGCGGCGAGGAAGCGGACCTCTTCCTCCACCCGCGCGGCCTGCGGCTGCGAGAGGTCCCCCAGCAGATAACCGACCGGTACGGCAAAGAACTTGGACAGCGCGCGCAGCAGCTCCGGGCTCGGGTTCGTCCGCCGGCCGTTGCGCAGCATCGACAGATACTGCTCGGTGACCTTGACGCCGCCGTACTCCTCGTCCCCGGCGCTGATCTCCTCGGCCACGAAGGCGTTGGTATACGGGGCCCCCGGCGGGTGCATATTCGCGAAGAGATGGCTCAGCCGCTCCGCGAGCGTGCTGCCCGCCTCGTCGGACCGGCCGTCGTCCCCCACGCTCATGCCCACCGTCCCCCATCGATCGGCCCCAACGAACAGTTAAGGCACCGTCACCGGCGTTCTCATCCTGGCACGGGGGGCACGGGGCGCACCAGTCCACTTACGGACAGTAGGGACCGCTCCGGCTTAACCAGGAGTTGAGCTGGATTTGAGGTTCGCCGCCGACCGGGGCCGGCCGGGCCGCCGCGCGGCTACTCCCGGCGGTGGTGAGTGCCCGGGGTGTATCCGTAGGCACGGCGGAAGACATCGATGAAGGCGCTGGTGGAGGACCAGCCGCAGCGGCGGGCGACGGCGGTGACGGATGTGCCGTCGGCGAGCATCTTCAGGGCGTGGTACAGCCGCAGTTGGGTGCGCCACTGGGGGAAGGTCATGCCGAGTTCGGAGCGGAAGAGGCGGCTGAGGGTGCGCTCCCCGGTGTGCGTGTGGGCGCCGAGCTCGGCGAGGGTGCGGGAATCGGCGGGGTCGTCGTGCAGAAGGGCGCAGACGGCGGCCAGCCGCGGATCGGCGGGGGACGGCAGATGTACGGGCTGCTGTGGCGAGGCGCGGAGCTGATCGAGGAGAACGGCGCGCAGGCGGCGGCGCTCCGGGCCGCTCCCGGCGGGGTCGCGGGTGTAGGCGAGGATCAGCTCGCGCAGGAGGGGGCTGACGGCCAGGACGGTGGGCGCGTCCAGGCGCAGGGGGTTGTCGCCGACGGGCAGGCCGAGGGTGTGCAGGTCGAGGTGGCCGTAGGCACGGTGGGCGTGGACGGTACCGGCGGGGACCCAGATGGCGCGGGTGCCGGGGGCGAACCAGGTGCCGGCGTCGGTGGTGACGGCGAGGACGCCGGAGCCCGCGTAGACGATCTGGTGGTTGTCATGGCGGTGGGCGTCGATGCGTTCACCGGCCGCCAGCGCCAGCGTGTGGGCCGGCGCGGCAGGGGTATGGCGGATATTCGACATACGTTGGCACTTTATCGGAAGCGGGACAGCCGGGGCGGCGGTGACGATCGGTGGGTGTCCACCAACCAGCCCCCAGGGCGCTCCACCACCTCCCTCAGGCTGCTGTCCCTGAGCCACGCCTGCGTCGACATCTACCAGGGCGCGGTGGCCGCGCTCGTACCGTTCTTCCTCTCCGAACGGGCCTACACCTACGCCGCGGCCTCCGGCATCGTCCTGGCCGCCTCCCTGCTCTCCTCGGTGGCGCAGCCGTTGTTCGGCGCACTGACCGACCGACGGGCGATGCCCTGGCTGCTGCCCGTGAGCGCCCTGACCGCGGGCGTCGGCGTCGCCCTCAGCGGCATCGGCGGGTCCTACGCGCTGACTTGGGCCGTCCTCGCCGTCTCCGGTGTCGGGGTGGCGGCCTACCACCCCGAGTCCGCCCGTATCGCCCGGATCGCGAGCCGCGGCAGCCACACCGCGATGGGCCTGTTCTCCCTCGGCGGCAACATCGGCTTCGCGACCGCGCCGCTGATGGTCTCCGCCGTGATCGCCACCGGCGGCCTGCACGCCTCCCCGCTCCTGGTTGTCCCGGCCCTGGCCGGCACCGCCCTGTGCGTGGCCGCGCTGCGGACCGTCGGCCTCCCCGCCCCGGGCAGGGCCGCCTCCGGTGCCGGAGTCCGTCCGGCGGGCAAGGATGACTGGCCGGCCTTCCTCATGATGTCCGGCGCCGTCGTGTGCCGCTCGATCGTCTTCGTCGGCCTGAGCGCCTTCCTCTCCCTGTACGCACGCCAGCGCACCGGAGGAGGGGAATTCGCGGGCACCGCAGCCCTGTTCGTGCTCTACCTCGGCGGCGCCATCGGCACCGTCGCCGGAGGCCGGCTCGCCACCCGCTACGGCCGTACCGCGGTGGTCCGCTGGTCCTACGCCCTGACCGTCCCCGCCGTCGCGGGCGTCGTTCTGGTCCCCGGCCCGCTCCTGTACCTGTTCACCGCCCTGACCTCGGCCGGCCTGTACGTACCCTTCTCCCTGCACGTCACCCTCGGCCAGGACTACCTCCCGCGGCACGTCGGCACCGCCGGCGGCGTCACCCTGGGCCTGACCGTCAGCGTCGGCGGCCTCGCCGGCCCGCTCATCGGCGCCGCCGCGGATGCCACCTCCCTGCAGACCGCCCTGACCCCGCTCATCGCCTTCCCCGCCCTGGGATGGCTGCTGCTGCGCACGCTGCACGAACCCGAGATGCCGGAAAACGCACCGGCGACCTCCCCCGGCACCGGCACCCAGGAGAGCACCACTTCCGTCTCCCGTTCGTGAGCCGGCTTTCCCTGTCCGCTGTCGCACCGGCCGAACGTACGGCTACGACCGCCGCTTGGTGTGCCTGACCCGGAAGGTCACCTTCCGCCGCAACGCCCGGGGAAAGCTACAGGAGCCCGCACAACTGAGCCGGGTCGCGGTCGCGCGCGGCGTGCGGAGCGAGAACCACACTGCGGCGATCACCACCAGGCAGCCGGCAAGCTGACAGGGAGACGGCGTCTCCCTGAGGATGAGCAGGCCGAACCCCATGGCCATGACCGGCTGCAGCAGCAACAAGCCGGCGGAAGTGTTCGGCGCGAGCCGGGGTGTACCGATACTGATCAACAGCCAGGCCGCCACCTGCCCCAGCAGAGCGAGCGCGGTGACCCAGCCCCACGAGGCCGGCGACATCGACAGGGTGATGCCAGTGGTGAACAGACCGGCCACCCCCGCGGTCACCGCAGCGGCCGCGGTGGAAATACAGACCGGCGTCACCACGTGCACGGGGCTGCGCTCACCTGACACCCGGTTGAGATACAGATAGGCGGCATAGGCAACACCGGCACCCACGCCCAGCAGCGTGCCGCGCACCGCGCTGCCTTCCGCCGCACCGCGCTGCAGAGCACCGCTGGCGAGAGTGATGCCACCCAACATCACGGGGATGGTGCACAGGAAACGACGAGACATCGCTGTTCCGCCGATGAGTCGCGCCAGCAGCGGGAATGCAATGACTTGTACGTTGATGAGCACCGTGGCGACCGCGGCCCCCACATCCAGGATGCTCATCGTCCACATGACGTAGTCAATGCCGAGGAAAATTCCCGCGAGCACCGCATACCCTTGAAGTCGCCGCGCCAGCCGCCCATTGCGCCGTAACTCCTGAAAAAACAGCGGCACCAGAATGCCCAGAGCAAGGGCGCAGCGCAGGAATGCCGCGGTGCCGGCGGTGACGTCGGCAAGCTTGACGAACATCGCCGAAGCGGACAAACATGCAGCTCCACAGATGACCAACCCCGCTGGGGCTGTTGAACTGCACCGGGGAGCCCGCTCAATGCCATCGGCAGTCGTCACGGGGAGAGTTGAGGTCGCATCCACACATCCACGATCCCAGCGTGAGCCGGATAACACTATTCAAGATTCATTAGGAAAAAGCATTAGCCTGGCTTACGTGATCACTTGGGAGAGGTTACGCGTCTTTGCGGCCGTCGCACGGTTCGGCTCCGTGGGTGAAGCAGCCGCCGCTCTGCACATCACAGGGCCCGCAGTGTCCCAGCATTTGCGGAAACTGGAGAAGGAGACCCAATGCCAACTCATCGAGCGGGACGGCCGCGGCATCCGACTGACCAGCGCCGGTCATATCCTCGCCGGCTCGGCACACACCATGGTGTCCACGCTCGCGGACGCCGAACGAGACCTTGCCAACCTGCACGGTCTCGTCGCCGGACCGCTGCGCATCGGCGGTGTCGCCAGCGTTCTGCGCACACTCGTCCCTGACGTGCTGCGCCGCCTTATCGAACGCCACCCGCGCCTCGAACCCTCGCTGTGCGACGGCGAAGCCGTCGGCATGATCCCGATGCTCCGAGCACACCAGCTCGACGCCGTCGTCACGGAGAGCTGGGAACACCGCCCGGCGTCCATGCCGCCCGGAGTACGCACCGCCTTCGTGATGCACGAAGAGGCCCAGTTGGCCGTTCCGGAGGGACACCCGCTTGCCGGCCGGGAGTTCGTGACGCTCGATGAACTCCACGGCGAGCTCTGGACAAGCTGCCCGGCAGGGAGCGACGCGCACGAAGCACTGCGGCAACTGCTGCGCGCACACGAGGTGGAAGCTGAGGTGCGCTTCTGCGTGTCCGACTACGCCACGCAACTCCACCTGGTCGCAGCTGGACTCGCGGTGACCTTGGTACCGGGCATGGTCCGTGCCTCCGCTCCCAGCAGCGTGCGCTTCGTTCCCTGCCGGCCGACCGTGTCCCGCAGTGTGCTGGTGGTCACTGGCACCGACGCCGAAACACCGCGCGTGCGGGCCTTTCTGGCAGAAATGAGCCGCGTCGCCCAACGGACCGAGCCAAGCTTCCCAGCGCCTGTTCCTCGGACCCTGCGCACGGCCCTCGCTGACGCCCCCCGGCCGGAGGGCTAGGTGTGCTGTCCCGGCACGTTGGTGACAGGCGACATGCGCCTTCGTGGTGCTTGAACGAGGTGAGGGCCTTCTGGCTCGGTGGGGATTGCGA
>NZ_JBEYVM010000021.1:0-128129 GCF_040643995.1 Streptomyces sp. NPDC047049
GACATGCCGAACTTGCGCAGGTGGCCTCGGGGGCGGCCGTCCACACTGTCCCGGTTCCGCACCCGGGTCGCGCTGGCGTCGCGCGGCTGGCGCCGTTCAACAAGAAGCGGATCTTTCCCTACGCCTACCGGCACTGCTATGCCCAACGCCACGCCGACGCGGGCGTCGCGGTCGACGTGCTCAAGGAGCTGATGGACCACCGGCTGGTCACCACCACCCAGGGCTACTACACCGTCAGCACCGAACGACGCCGCGAAGCCGTGGACCGTGTCACCGCCCGGCAGTTCGACCGCCATGGCAACCGCGTGTGGCGCACCGCGAAGAGCCTGCTCGACTCCGAGCACGTTCGCCGCTCGATCGGCGAGGTCGCCACCCCCTACGGCGTCTGTCGCGAACCCTTTAACGTCGCCGCCGGCGGCCACGCCTGCCCCCTGCGGTTCCGCTGCCTGGGCTGCGAGCACTTCTTCACCGACGTCTCCTACCTGCCCGACCTCCAGGCCCATCTCGCCGATCTGCTCCGCAGCCGAGAACGCCTGATGTCCGCGTTCGAGGCCGATGACTGGGCGAGAGCCCAGGCCATGCCGGCCGAAGAGGAGATCCAGCGTGTCCGCCGTCTCATCGAACGGGTCAAACCGATCTCGACGACCTCACCCCCGAAGACCGCGCTCAGATTGAGCAGGCGGTCGGCGTCGTACGCCGCAGCCGCACCGTCCTGCTTGGCATGCCCCGCGTCGGACAGCCCCTGGCCGACGTCCGACCGAAGAGGAACCCGCTGTGACCACGCGCATGGACGACGGCCGTCACCAGGAGACTGAACGGCGCCGCCAACGCGTCCGCGCCGCCCTCACCAGCGCCGCCCGCGACGGCACCACCCTGACCGTCTCCGCCATCGCCCGCACCGCGCGAGTCGACCGCACCTTCCTTTACCGCCACCGCGACCTCTTGGAGGAACTCCACGCCGCCGCCCGCGAACCAACCGGCCCCAGCCCAGGGCATGGGCCGACCGTCACCCAGGTGTCCCTCCATGCCGACCTGGCCAACGCGGGCGCCCGCGCAGCCCGCCTTGCTGCCCGCGTCCACCAGTTGGAGAAGCGCCTCTCACACGTCCTCGGAGAGCAGGCTTGGCGCGAGTCGGGGCTCGGCGCCCCGGCGGACCTCGACGACCACCGTCGGACGATCACCCAGCTGGAACAGCAAAACGTCGAGCTGGCATCACGCCTGGAAGAACGGGAGGCCGAGCTGGAGGCCGCCCGCGGCGCCATCCGCGAGCTGACCTGGGCATTGAACCAACGCGGATGACGCTGAGGCGGTGGACCTGCTGCCGGACGAGAGTCCGGCAGAGACAGCAGCCGGTGTCAGGCGTCTGAGCGCCCCTCGGCGGGCTTGCGTGCTGGGTCGGCCGGCGGGTGAGTGCGAGGCACTCAGCGGCGATACATCACATAGAGCGTGCCGGCGTGGCTGAAGGCGTCGACTTCGTCCATCGGACGGATGGGGTCGTCGGCGCCCGCTGCGTTGGGGTAGAAGGTGGCCACCCACGGGCGGTTGCGGTGGCGGACGGAGCCACGCAGGGTGCCGTCCTCAGCGCGCAGGAAGAGCCATGTCTGGAGTAGGTGGCCGGTGATGGTGGGGCCGCAGGTGATGCGCCATCCGGGCGGGACGTCATCCGGGAGCCAGGCGATGGTGCCGTCAGCGGGCGTGGTGTAGACCTTCACGCTGTTGTCGTCTCCGCGCTTGGCCTTGAAGATCCGGTATCCGGGGTCCCAGGTCAGGGAGACGGCGCTGGGCGTGGTGTCGAAGATGTCGGTGTGGCGGCGGGTCCAGCTTGTTCCCGTGCTGGTGAAGGTGTGGCTGGAGCCGTGGGAGGCGTCGACGACTTCCAGATACAGGCGGTCGGTGGTGGCGGCCAAGGCCGGGGTGCGGTGGGTGGCGGGGCAGTCGGGGATTTCTTGGGTCGGGGACCAGGTGGTGCCGTCGAAGGTGGCCCAGTGCAGCCGGTCGGTGCCTGGATGGGGGAAGACGCAGTGCAGCCGGTCGTTGAAGACGGTCAGCGACGGCGACAGCAGGCTGGTCCACGCGTTGACACGCTCCGGCTCGCTCCACCGACCGTCCTTCAGGCGGGTCCACATCACGGCGTGGTCCTCGGGTCGTACGAACAGCGCGTACAACGCCTTGTCGTAGGAAGCCAGGGCCGGGGCGGTCATCGACACCCAGGGCAGCGGGACCGGCGTGGCCCAGCCCGGGCCGACCTCACTGAAGACGTACTCCAGAGTGCCCTTCGGGAACGGGATGGGACCCTCGGTGCGGACCCTCAGCGAATGGTGGCCGTCGCCGTTGAAGTGCCAGTCTGCGCCGCCGCGGCGGGCCAGGAGGGCCAGGTCCCAGGGGGTGAGGAAGATGGTGCGGGCGCAGGAGAGGTCGTTCTTGACGATCAGGTTGATCAGGGTGAGGGAGAACATGGTGATGTCCGCCAGAAGGCCCAGGATCTCGCTCATGGTGAGTTCGATGACCACGTCCCACAGCAGACTGAACAAGATGTTGTCGTTGACCTTGGTGAGCACCTCCCCGATGCTGTCGAGGTCGCCGTCGCCGGTGTCCCATTCCCAGCACATCACGTTGAGCACCAGCCCGGAGTTGCCGGCCCCCCGGAACACCGTCCGATTTCCTGGGAAGGGGATCCTGTTGCCTTCTCCCGTCGCATTGCCGCCGAACTCTTGGGAGAGGAAAGGCCTGGCACGCGTCCGGTCGGTGCTCCCGGCGCTGGTCCAGCGGATCTCATCGCGGGTGCCGGGCCAGCCGTCCCCCACTGTCCTGTGGACGTAGAAGCTCTCGAAGAGGATGCC
This sequence comes from Streptomyces sp. NPDC047049, assembly GCF_040643995.1. NCBI lineage: Bacteria > Bacillati > Actinomycetota > Actinomycetes > Kitasatosporales > Streptomycetaceae > Streptomyces > Streptomyces sp. NPDC047049. Next base: position 2,841 of record NZ_JBEYVM010000021.1, read on the forward strand.
GGCATGGAACTCCTGCAATTCCTGCTGGTCGTCGCGCGCCCCCTCCTTTGGGCTGGCCGGCCCTGTGAGCGGGGAGGCGGCGGTGACACCGAAGCCCCACTCGGGCAGGGCCTCGATGAGCTCCGGGCTGTCGAACTCCCCGCCTGCCGCCCACCCCTGTCGGTCCAGCACCGCCGTGTTCGGTTGCCGCGCCCATTCCTCGGCGACCGCCGGCTGGTCACCGGCCCAGTCGGCCAGGCAGTAGCCCTTGGATGCCGGACGGGCGGCGACGGTCTGCGGCACCCCTACGCACGTCCCGTTTGCGGCCACCGTCTCGCGATACGCCCGCCCCCACTCCCCGATCTCCTCCTCTGGCAGCACGGCCCGCAGCACCGACACCAGCTTCTCTTCTAGATCGGTCAGCGCCTCCCCCTGCCGCAACCGGTCCGCCGCATGCAGCGCCACCCCCCACAGCACATTCGTTTTCTCGCCTCGCGCCAGATTCCGCGCCGTCCGTGACTCGCTCGTCCCCGACAGCAGCCTCTGCAGCCGATCCATCCGCTCCTGCGCGGTCGTGGTGAGGCCTGCACCCTCAGTCATCGAACACCCGCCCTTTCTCGGCCCCGTGGCCCGAACCCCGGCGCTCTTCGGCGTCCAACACGCTAAGTGATCGAATTGCCGCATTAAGTAAGAAACCGGGGATTGACGTCACAAACCATCGAAAACTCGTCACCAGGCCGTCGCCTCCGGTTCAACCTCCAACATGCGCAGAGCGCCTTTGAAGAGATCAGTGACAACCGGCCTATCGGCCGACCTCGTACCCCGCCCGAACTCAAGCCCTCCGCAAGAGACGACCCCTGCCGCCGGCGGGGCTGCGGAGAGGGTGCGATGGCAGGTGCGGACCAGCTCGTTGAGACGGGACAGCAACACACGCTGACATCCTCCGGAGACACGACATAGACCCCTCGATCCAGCGATGGCACCACACCTGTTGCACTCGATACGGTGGGCTGTACCGTCGCTGAGCTGCACTAGCCTCTAGCGGCCGCGCTCCCGCAACAGTCCGAGCCCCAGAGAATCCGCTGTGCACCCAGTGCCGCGCCAAGGTCGAAGCCGGACGTGCCAAGGCATCGGCCGCCACGTAGCCGTCGCTGCCCGCTTACCACTGACCTCACCACAGCCTGGGGTAAACATCTTGGTATCCGGCCCGTCCTCAGTGGCCGGCTTCCCGGCCGCGGAGCGGTCCGGGCTGCTGCGGGCGGTGGGCCTGCTGGCCGTCCTGGCGCACCGGGTGTGCTCCATCGGCATCATCGTGTTCGGCGTAGCGGTCCGCGCGGGCGTGGGAGTTGTCGGCCGCTTTGGTGAACGCGTCCTGGAAGAGGCGCAGCCGCTCGGCCGTGAGATCGAGGGCCTCCACGTCCGTACGGGATTCCCTCAAGGCCCGCAGCGCCGTCAGGTCGACCGCCTCCCGAGGTTCGGCCTCCGGCTCCTGGCCGCGGTGCTCGGATGCGGCGGCCGGGAGAGCGAGCAGCTGCTCGGGCATCGCCGCCTGCTGGTGTGCGTGGACGTCGTACGCCGGGCCCCGCGCGGCGACGGTGGTGCGCAGCTTCTCGCGGACCGTCGCGCCGGCGAGGACGGCCCGCACGCCGCACCGCTACCGTTCGACTACCGGCAGGCCCGGCGGCTGAAGCTGCAGTGGGATGCCTACGCCTCGACCGTGGCCGAGACCCACGCCGTCGAGGACGCGCAGGACGTCCTCATGAGCCGGTGCATGAACCAGCTGGGCATGCAGTGGAAGGAGTTCCCCGGGCGGCCGGGCGGGACATCGCGCCGCCGAACCTGGGCCGATACGGAGCCGGCGTGACAGAAGCCCTCCGCTACGGCTACCACCGGCGCCTGACGCTTCGTCAGTGGTACGCGCAACCGCGCCTGGACGAGCGCGAGGCGCTCCCGGCCGCGGTACAGCGCGTGGCCTACGGCCCCTCCGGCAAGGGCGGCTGCCTCAAGAGCGCCCAGCACCAACTCGTCGGACACCACTCCACCCGACTACCACGCCTTCAACCAACTGACCGGCGCCGCCCTGGAAACCTCCCGGCGCACCCCGAAGTACGCGACGCCCTGCGCCGATGGCACACCTGCATGGCCAAAGCAGGCTACGACTACCCGCCCCCTGTGCCTCCGCCGGCAACGAGTGCTGGGAAACGGCCGGAATCACACCGGCCGAACTCGCCACCGCTCGCGCCGACGTGACCTGCCAGCAGTCGACACAGTTGGTGAAGGTATGGGCCGCAGCCGAGACCCGCATCCAGCACCACCTGATCAGCAGAACGCCGACCGCCTGCGCGAAGCCAAGGACCGCTGGCCGGCAGCCGTCCGCCGCGGCCTGAGACGCGAGGCCACACAAACCACCAGCACCACCTGTCCGAGCAGTAACCGTTTGAAGGAGTTCCTACATGGAGTTTGAGGTTCAGCGCGTGGGCGGGCCACCCGCCGGTGGATCGCGATTTTTCTGATCGCACTTGGGGCGATTTTCCTAGTCCTCGGGTTGGTCCTGGCGGGGGCGTCGGCCTCATTCCTGTCGGACGCGAAGCGGACCCGGGGCTCAGTGGTGGCGCTGCAGTGGCGCGAGGACGACCACGGCGAGGACCGCACGCCGGTGGCGTACCCGGTGGTCGAGTTCACGTCGGCCGATGGCATGCCGAGGCGATTCCAGAGCTCGACGGGTTCCAATCCGCCCTCGTACGAGAAGGGTGAACGGGTCGAGGTGCTGTACCGCGCCGATTCCCCCAAGGATGCGCGGATCAACGGGTTCGCCTCACTATGGCTGCTGCCGTTGATCTTTGGTGGGATCGGGTTGCTGATGTCGGCAGGCGGGACAGCCGTTGCCATGGCAAGCCGGCGGCGCTCCTGACCGATGGCGAGCACTCCCACGCGGGGTGGGTAGTCCTCGCCCAGCGGACTTCCGCTCGGGGTGCGCTGAGCTGCACACTCGACACGCAAGATAGCCGGCATACTGCCGGTGCCGTCGGCCTTACCCGGCGCACCGGCAGCGCAAGGGCTCCACGGCAGCGACTGGCTGGCCTGCAGGAGGCCGGCGCCGTGCACGTGCCCCGGTTGTCCACCGGACACGTCGACGGTCTCCCCCCAGCAACACCCCGACATCCACTGGCCCGCCGTGCGCACCCTGGGCAAGGGCCAACGCTTCCCGCGCGCCTCCCTGGCGACACGGCCTCGGTCTGAAGAGACAGCCGCCGGCTTTCGTGCACGGCTGTGCGGGTGCGGCCCCGGCCGTCTGCGTCCGTCACGGAACCGGGGCTTGTCCCGGCACTCCATTCCGGCGCGGGCTGGACGAGCCTGGCCCGTCCAGGCGAGGGACGGGGCCCGATGCGGGTCCGTGCCCGCCCGGGGCGGCCTCAAGCCCCGGCACCGAAGAACATCAGCCTCCGATGCCTCGGCGAATCGCGGTCTCCACAGGGGAGTAGTCGCCGTCAGGGCGTTCGATGCTCGGACCTGCCCCGGGTTGGGAAGCAGCGGCGGCTGCCCCATGAAGCGGGGTTCCACACCCCGATGAGGTTGCGCGGCATGTACAAGGAAGGGGGTGACAGAGATAGACGTCCCCGGCCCGGCCCGTGGCCACGGCAAGCGGTCGGTGATCGGTGGCGGGCACGGCGCGCTCGGCGAGGTTCCTGAAGCAGCCGAAGGAGACCGTTGCCTGCCAGAGCGACCGCATGGCTTCGAACGTACGCACACACCGGCCGGGCCGCCGCCCTTCAGCATCCGTCCGGGTGGTCCATCAGCGAGCTGGTGGCGTCTCCGAGATCCGAGGACCGCCGACCAATTTCTGGAGCAGACAAGCATCAACCGATCCTCGCCCACAGGTGGCCGCCTGCCCTGCCCGAGGGCAGCCAACCGGTGTCCAGACCAGCGGGAGCGGGGCGGCTGCGGATCCGCGAGGCGACCACGGTCAGAAGGCGAGTAACTGCACGATCAGTACTGTCACCGTTCCCACTGTGAGCACAGTTCCGACCGTGGTGAACACCCTGAAGGGGATTTTCGGCTCCCAGCCTTCGATGGTGAACCGGTCGGGGGCTTCCGGATCGTATCGAACCAGCACACGCGCCCCGAGGCCGAAGCCGTGCTTGACGGCTCCGCGGCCAAACCAGGATTCGTACTCGCATGTGCGCCCGTCCTGGGCCGTCCAGGCCGCGACCGGGTGGTAGGCCGTGCTCTTGGAGCCGTCGCTCTTGTACTGCCTGACAACGTGGCGGACGATCCGGGCGTTGGCGGTGACGCCTGTCCGACGCAGTTTACGGGTGCGGCGGAGCCCGTACACGCCGATAAGGAGGAGGGGCGTACCCAGAATCAGTGGGATGGGGGCGAGGGTGAGCCATTCGCGGTCCATGTCCTACGCGACGCCCGATATGGGATGCCGGTTGCGCTGGAGCGCAGTAACAACCCTTGGGATGGACACGTTGACGACCAGACATGATGAAACTGCTCAGCCTTCTGCCTGACAGAGCAGCCCACACCACGCCTGCGGGGCATTGACTCGACGCATGCCCACCACAGCCGGCAGTCAGGTGCGTGGCCGATCAGCCGGCCGGCGGTCTCCTTGCAGAGATCCGCGTACTGCGGGGTGCCGAGCGGTTCGTGCCAGACCGCGTCCACAGCCGGGAGAACATCTCAGGTGCCGACTGGCCGTTGTTGAAGCGCCGGCCGGTGATGTCAGGAATCTGCGCAGCTCGGTCGTTGCGGTACGCACGGTGGTGCCCCTCTCGGTGTCGAGTGTGATCGGCAGCGACGGCGCGGGCGGCGCCGGGCCGTACGCGTAGACCTGCTTGACCAGCACCGAGTCGCGCCAAGCACCCAGCACGCCCTCGCGACCCCGCTTGCGGATCTGCTCGACCCGGTCGTCGGCCGCGTCGAAGAAGGTCTGCAACTCGTCGTAGGTGAACGCGCGCCGACCGGGACGGCTCGAAGTCGGCGACGTGCTGAGCGGTCTTCCAGTCGTGGCACACCTGCACCGGGAACCGGCCGAACTCCTCCAGGCACGCCTTCGCCCCCGTACCGGGAGTCGGTGATGAAAGCGCAGAACCTCTCCAGATCGCCCTGCTGCCCACGGACGGTGGACCATACGATCTCGCCCCGCGCGAGCCGGGCGGAAAAGTACGCCTCGACGTCCTCAGGCGTCCAGTCCCACGAGTAGGTGCCCGTGAACGCGGCGAAACGCCGCATGAAGCTCAACCGGTCATTGATCGTCTTACGAGCCAGCAGCCGGCTGCGGATCGCACCCGGCAGATCCACCCCGCTTCGTGGATCGGTCGCGGCCTGTCCAACGCCGAGATCGCGGCCGCCCTGTACCTCGCGGAGGCGACCGTGAAGTCCCATCTGGGGCGGATCCTGCTCAAACTGGAACTCCGCGACCGGATCCAGGCCGTGGTCTTCGCCCACGAGAACCGCCTGGTCCCCCCGGCCTGACGCCGGCCGAGGGCTCAGAACAGCGGCCAGACCACGGCCCGGACCGGGCCGACCACGTCGCCGACGGGGACGGCGCCGCCGGTGGGGCTGTTGCGGTGGTCGCCCTCGACCGGGAAGAACGAGCAGATCGCTCCTAGGAGAGCATCATACGGATGAAGCCAGCGCTGGGTCAGATCCTACGGCCGTACTGGGATCGCAGCCTGCTTGCGATGCCACTCACTTCAGTAGGAGAACACCGTGACATCTGCGCTCTCGGTCTCTGCGACAGCAACCTGCCACGCTTGTCCCGCCCCACCTGAATGGGAGGTTGAGCCAGCCAGACAGAATCGATGCCGCGCCGATGCCTATGAGCCCCGGAAGTGTCGGCAGCACGTCGAGTAAGGGACCCCTCAACAGATCTGCAACTGCCTCGATGAAGTCATCACCCCGCACCCCTTCCGTGGCGAACTGAAACTGCCCCTCACCCGTATCCGTGAGAGTCACGGCCAGGTACGTGCAGTCCTCGTTGCGCTCCCACGGTGGAACCGTCCAGGAATAGGGCATGCCCCCACCCTCCTGCGTGCAAGGGAGCTGACGGGATCTTCAGGCCCGTCCTCATGAAGCGGCGATGCGTTCCAGCCACTCCTACCTGTCCGCCTGCTGTCCCGAGCTGAGCAGCGCTAGCATCCGCGAACTGAACGGCAGCGCTCTGGCAGCAGCCAACCTGATCGTCCTCGTGGGTCCGCCGAGGACACCGGAAAGTCGAGGGTCTCGATCACCGAGGCCAGAAGCTCTTCCGCCACTTGGACGTCGCGAAGGCCGAGTTGACCACCCTGGGCCACGCACCCCGGCGGGGATCCACCGTCGTCGCTTGACACCACAGCCGACTCACCGACAACGCGACATCTGACATGGGCCGGCCGCCTCGGGTCCAACGATAAGGACCCCGAGACGGCCGAAGACCACGGGCAGGTGGTCACCGCCAGTTCTCGAATTTGTCTGCCGTCCCGAGTGCTGGGCTCTCCCTCAGCGGGTGGGGCTCCAGACGCCTGAGCATGTCTCGGAGTTGTTCCGTCGCGGTGGGAGGCAGTGGCAGTAGCGGCGGCCTGGGCAGGCCCGCCGAACGGCCTTGGATGTCGAGTCCGGCCTTGATCGCCCGCGGCAGACCGTGGTCGACGATGAACTTCAAGAAGGGCAGAACGGCTTCCAGCAGGGCGTCAGCGTCCTTCTGCCTCCCCTGGCACACAGCGTCGTAGAGTTCGAGACACCACTGCGGCAGTAGGCACGGCGCGGCGGTGCACCACCCTGCCGCACCGGACCGGAAGGCGTCGAGGGCGACCGGGTTGCTGCCGTTGTAGACCGACAGGGCTCCGTCGGACATCTCCAGAATGCTCCGGAAGCGCGCGACGTCGCCCGAACTCTCCTTCACCATGATGAGGTTGGGGATCTTCCTGGCGAGTGCGACGACGGTCTCCGGCTGCAGATCGACGCCGCTGGTGCCGGGGTTGTTGTAGAGCATCATCGGCAGGTCGGTTGCTGCTGCGACGGTTGCGAAGTGCCGTTCGAGTTCGGCTGCGGTCAGCTTCCAGTAGGTCTGGGCCAGCACCATGATCGCGTCGGCTCCGTTGCGCGCGGCCACCCGGGCTCGGCGTACGGTGGCTTCCGTGCTCCAGTGCGAGACACCGACCGCGGTCGGCACCCGGCGTGCCACCGTCTGCAGGGTCGTCTCGCAGACGGCGTCCCACTCGTCCTCGCGGAGATAGGCGCTCTCCCCGGTGCTGCCCAGCGGCGCGACGGCGTGACTGCCGGCATCCACGAGCTCGTCGGTCAGCCGGCGCAGCGCCGCCAGGTCGACCTCCCCGGTGTCACGGGAGAACGGGGTGACGGGATAAGCGATGATGCCCTTCAGGGGCGGAGTCGCCATCAGAGCTTCACTCCGTTCGTGACGCAGTCGGGGTGGCTGCGCAGGGCGCGGCGTGCGTAGTAGGCGAAGTTGGCCTGGTTCCGGCGCTCGGTCGAGGTCCAGTCGTGTGCCTCGCGGGCGAGGGCCGGGGGCAGCTCCTGGATGGTTCCTGCGGACATAGCGAGCAGTTGGAGGCGGGCGGCCCGCTCGATGAGGATCGCCAGGTTGCAGGCTTCTTCGACCGTGGAGCCGGTCACCAGTTGCCCGTGGTGGGCGAGCAGGATGGCCCGCTTGTCCCCGAGGGCTGCGGAGATGATCTCCCCCTCCTCATTGCCCACCGGCACTCCCGGCCAGTCCTTGAGGAAGGCACAGTCGTCGTACAGGGGCGTCGTGTCCATCTGGGAGACCACGAGGGGGACCTCCAGCATGGCGAGTGCCGCCGTGTGCAGCGAATGCGTGTGGACGATGCAGTTGACGTCCCCACGCGCCCGGTAGATCCAGGAATGGAACCGGTTTGCGGGGTTGGGCATACCCACCCCTGCCAGGACGTTCAGATCCTCGTCCACGAGCAGCAGGTCGTCCTCGGTGATCTCGTCGAAGCCGAGGCCGAGTTGCTGGGTGTAGTAGGTGCCCGGCTCCTGCCCGCGGGCGGTGATCTGGCCGGCGATTCCCGAGTCGTGACCGCCGTCGAACAGGATGCGGCAGGTCAGCGCGAGCTTCTGACGGGTGGTCAGGCCCGAGTCGCCGAAGTGCTCGCGCATCTGCCGCTCGGCGCGGCCGGCGAGCACATCCTTCGCTTCGTCCAGTGTCTTGGCCATGTTCTTCGCTCCAGGTACGGGTGCCGGCACTTCCGGGCCCGGTGGCGCCCTCGAACACCACCAGGAAACACTGGGAACTATATGACACAAGGTGTCATTCATGGAAGGACTGCCCACGAAGCCCGGCGAGCCGGTCAGGCGCGAGGAGACATACTGGGGTTCCCGCCCGGCCGTTCACCGGCCTGCGGATTGCACGAAGGGAAGAAGCGGTGATCAATCGGGTCCGGCAGCTGCGCAAGGAGCGGCTGATGACGCTGGAGACGCTCGCCGAGCGCGCCGGCGTCACCAAGAGCTACCTCTCCAAGGTGGAACGCGGCCAGAGCGTCCCGTCCATCGCGGTCAGCACCGCGCTGGCCCGGGCGCTGGACATCCCTCTCGACACCCTGTTCGTCGATGCGGAAGAGCTCGCCGATGTCACGGTGACCCGGGCCGGGGAGCGCCGGCCACTCACGCCTGACGAGCAACCGGGCTCGCGCTACGAGGGCATAGCTCTCCAGGCCAGCACCAAGCGGATGACGCCGTTCATGCTATATCCGCCGCACGATGCCGACCCCGTGCCGTTCTGTGACCACCCTGGGGAGGAGTTCCTCTTCGTTCACGCCGGACGGGCAGAACTCCTCTTCCCCTCCCGCTCCGTCAAGCTCGGGCCGGGCGATTCCGTCTACTTCAAGGCGACGATCCCCCACAAGGTGCGCTCATTGAGCACCGAGCGAGCCAGTCTGCTGCTCATGGTCTGTGACGACCGAACCGAGCAGGGGGCCCCTCACTTCCATCTGCCGTGAGACGGAAAGCGCACCGCAGCGGCACGGCATCCGGCGTCCGCTCCTCACGGCAGGCATGAACATGCCGTCGTGCCCCAACTTTCAGGACTTCGCCTGGCAGTTGGGGGACAGGCCCCACCACGTGATCTCGGCCTCGTCGACCGCATAACCCCGGTTCTCCCCAGGGTCGAGGCATGGAGCCTTGCCGACAGCGCAGTCGACATCCTGAATGTCCCCGCAGCGTCGGCAGACCAGATGATGGTGATTGTCGCCGACCCGGAGTTCGTACCGGGCCGGGGAGCCGGCAGGCTCGATACACCGGACCAGCCCGGCGTGCGCGAGGTCCTCCAGCACGTTGTACAGGCCCTGCCTGGACAGGCCTCCGGATGGAGAGGAGCCCACGCCGAGTCTCGCCTCAAGGTCCGAGGCGGTCGAATGCGGATGTCCCTCCAGTGCTGTCAGCACTGCGCGGCGCTGAGCCGTGCTGCGCAACCCCTTGCGCTTCAGCAGGTCGCCCGCGGCCTGTTCCGTCATCCAAGTACCCCTCGGCCTCTTGTGTTCGCGCTGTGCCCCCACCATCCTGCGGGATCTGCCGCCTCGATGGCTGCGGCCCGGGCGAGGCTGGGGCGGGTCGGCCGACTCCGGGTGCGCCGGGAGCCGCCGCACGCCAACGCCGCAGGTCAGTACGTACTCTCGGCCAGGTCGCAGGTGTGGCACACCAGCCGGCGGGCCAGGTGGCGGCCGTAGGAACGCCCCAGACCGACCACCTGGGAAACGTGCACCTGGCGGATACGGGCGTGGTTCTCGCAGGTGGCGAGGCCGCAGCGGGAGCAGACACCAATGCCCTCGGAATCATTGCCGCCTTCCCGCGGACAGTCGTAGCACCTCATGGCGGACTCCCTTCGGAGGGTGGGGCCTGCAACAGCCAAGAGGCAAAGGTGACTGATCGCCTGCATCATTGCGCAACCCACCACGGAATGAATCAGGTCGATCACGACACCTCGACCCAATGCCGCAAAGCTACTCCCTAGATTGGACTGAGTTAAATCTATGAGGGGGTGCAGCGAGCTGCGACGGCACCACGGCTGATCCCGAGCGCCTCTGCGGTCGATCCTGAGCGTCCTGCGATGACCGTTGCGACTCGACGGCCTTGCCCACCGGGAGGGCAGCATCCGGCCGAAGGGCTCGCATGCGACACGGGCTGGACGGACATGATGTGTCGCCATGAACGATGCGCCGGCAGATGGTCGAGCGGCGCGGTCCCTGCTTTTCGGTGCCCACACCTCAGCGAGCATCGCTGTTACGTCGTTGGGAAGGCGGGCACCAGCGCGATGTCGAAGACGGGGACGATCTCCCGCAGCGCGGCAGCCCTGGGCGTAGACGCGCTGCCGGAGCGGCCGCCGCGGTGTGGCGTTCGGGTGGTGCACCTGTCCGCGGCGCTGCCACCAGCGGCGTATGGACTCGACCGCGAACTCGGCGGTGTCGTGGTCGGTCCCGACGTTGACCCAGCCGGTGTTGGTGGCGATGTCGTAGATCCCATACGGGATAGCGACGGGCTGGTCGCCGGTGGTGAAGGCGTGGCAGTCGACTTTGAGCGGGTCCTTGCCCGGCCGGCAGGTGCGGCCGGGGCGGTCTCGGTTGCCGAGCCATTCTTGGGCCTTGGTGTCGACACTGATCACTGGCGCTCCGTCGTCGAGGAAGGCAGTGGCCGTGGCGTTCAGATGGGCAAATTGGGCATCGCGGTCCGGATGGCTGGCGCCCTCCGCCGTCTTGACGGTGCCCTGCAGGCCATAGCCCAGGCCGTGCAGCAGGCGCCCGACTGTTGCGGCACTGACCGGATGGCCCTGCGACGTCGGAGTCGAGGCCAGGACCCGCAGGGACAAGGTGGTCCATCGCAGCGGGGAGACGGGATCGCCTCGGGTGTGCGGCTCGTGACGATCCACCCGGAAAACGGCTTATGCAGCAATCCGTGGACCGGTAGTGCGCCGGTTCCCTTACGAAGGCTCGCTGAGCTTGTCGATCGCCAACCCTCTCACTGAGGGCCATCACCTTCTCGGTCAGGCCGTGCACCGTCTGGCAGCCATCTCCTCGCCGGGCGGCGCGGCGTGCTGATGCTCGGCGGCCGCGACGGCAGCAGCCGCGAGGCCGGCCGCGTTGCGAACCTTGCGGTTGCGCAGCCATACCTCCAGCCGCTTGGCGCCGACGCGGCGCACAGCAGTCGGGGTCCGGTAGCCGGTCGGCAGGACCAGCGGCCTACCCCCAGACCCCATGCCCCCGAACGGAAGGGCGCCATGAAAGACACCGCATCATTCCTACCCCTCCGCGACCCATATTGTGATTCACATCACACTAGGGCTAGGTTGAAGCGCTTCGCAGGTGTCTCCGGCGCGCACCGAGCGGCGGTGAGCGACGGGGCGGTCTGCATGCAAGGGAAGTGATTCCGTTGCCCGTAGCCTGGGACGACATCGGCGGTCTCACCGAGGCACACGAGCTTTCCCTCGCCGGAGCTCTGGTCGGCTCCGATGTCCGCGACATGGTGCTCGACTCCTGGAAGCGGTGCCGGTCCGCAGGTCTCATACCGGACCGAGTGCTGATCCCCTACACGCCAGATTTCACCTTGGACGAGCGCTTCCTCAAGGCCGCCGACCCGATGCTCTCGCAGCTCGTTTCCGCCTCGCCGACGTGAGTACGGCCATCGTGCTCTGCGACGGGCAGGGTCGTATGGTCCAAGGCAACCGGCAGCTCCTGGCCCGCCTCGACGAGGTACCCCTCTCCCCCGGCTTCTGCGCCTCCGAAGCGGCCGCGGGCACCAACGGCGTCGGCACCGCCCTCGTCGAGCGGCAGCCCGTGTTCATCCTCGGCCGCGAGCATTACGCCGACTGCCTTTCCCCTTTCGTCGGCGCCGGCGCGCCCGTCCGCAACCCGCTCCGCGGCCGTATTGAAGCCACCCTCGGCCTCACCTGCCTACGCGACGACGGCGACCCCGTCATGCTGCGGCTGGTCCGCAAGGCCGCTCACGACATCGAGGCCCGGCTCCTGGAACAGGCCACGGACCGGGAGCAGGCACTGCTCACCGCGTACCACCGGGCTCCCCGGGGCACGACCGGCGACGACGACTGGTGCCGCCGGCCCGAAGACCCGGCCTGGGCGTACCGCGAGGAGGAGCACGACCGGGAGAGCCTCGGCCGCGTCGATCTCGCCGTCCTCCGGGAGAAGGCCGGGGAACTCATCGCCTCCCCGGACCGCAATCTCGACGAGGTCACCCTCTCCGGTGGCCGTGTCGCCACCCTCCTGTGCCGCCCGATCATGGGTGCGGCGGGCGAGAGCGGTGTGGTCGTCGAGGCCCGGATCCTGGGCGGCCCCCACCTGCGGCACGCGGAGCTGACGACACCGTCCGCGATGCGTCCCGCCGCCGCCCGGCCCGCTACGACCCCCATCGTCATCCTGCGTACGGCCGCACCCCCCTCCCCGCAGCCCCGGTCGACGCAGCCCGCGGACAGGTGCGTAAGTACGGCGGATCTGGGACAGCAACGAGACGCCTGATTCGTCGAGGAACACGACCCAGGCACGTGTGTTCACCGCCCCTTTTTGATGCGCGGCCACTCGTGCGTGATCCAGCGGGCGATCTCGGACTCGTCCCGCTCCACCGCCCGCCGCTCGGGACGCTGCAGACTCCACCCCAGCCGGCCGGTCAGCACACGTCACACCGACGCCCGTGACCGGGACACTCCTGTCACCCGCTCGACGACCGCGCCGACTCGTTCCAAGGTCCACAGATCGGCCTCGAATCCATGAGCCTTGGCACCTCGCTCCAAGGCGGCCCGCACCGTCTCGACCTGGGCGTCATCCAGCTTGCGCGGGCGACCGGTGGCCGGACGCCGGCGTAAGGCTGCAGCACCCCCTTCCTCCCCCACGCGCCGCCACCGCCGCACGCTCTCGACACACACTGCCACCGCCCGCGCGATCTCCACATTCGACCCGCCCTCCTCGAATAGCTCGACCGCCCGAACACGACGCGCCTCCGCCAACTGCGGCCGTGACAACGGAGGTACGGAAGAACCAGACGCAGAGGGCAAAGGCCGATAAGCCATCCCGGCAGCCTCCCACCCACAAGGCCACCACACCCACCGAACTTACGAAAAGATCAGTAGAGCTGCCGAAGGTGGTCCCGGAGTCGGCGGGCGGCCTGGGCCATGAGGGCGTCGGCGCCGGGCTGCGTGACTGCCGGGACGAGTGACTCAGTGAGGACGGCGATGGCGAAGGCCTGGCCGTCGGCGTGCTCGACTACACCGATTTCGTGACGGAGGTTGAGGAGCGTGCCGGTCTTGGAGGACCAGGTCGTGGCGTCGGAGCTGAAGTCCGGGGCGAGCCGGTGCCGGAGCAGGTTGTGGGCCATGAGGCCGCGCACACGGCCGGCCACGTCAGGGGGGATCGCCGAGGGTGTCCACAGAGCTTGCAGCAGGTCGACCCAGGCTCGTGCACTTCCGGTACTGGCCCGGGTGGCGTCGAGCTGCGGCACCCGGTGTCCGCGGCCGCTGGTGCCGGCGTCGATGGCCAGGGCGTGGGCGAGATGGGCCTGTGCGGCATCGAGGCGTTCCACCGGGGTGTCGGACAGCTCGCGGGTGGTGTGCCGCACGGTGATGCCGTGGAGGCCGAACTCGCGGAGAAGACCGGCAACTTGGGTGGTCGGGGTGAGCTCGAACAGTGCGTCGGCGGCCGTTCCGTCGCTGACGCAGGTACTGAGGTACAGCAGGTCGTCGATCGCAATCCGGGAGGGGTGGCGGAATCGGCTCAGTCCCGTGGGGCCGGGTGTGGTGATGCGCCCGGGTTGCACGTCGAGCATCGTGGCTCCGTCGAGTTCACCCCGTCGGATGCGTTCCGCCGTTGCCAGTGCAAGCGGGATCTTGACCAGGGACGCCGACGGCAGCTGGGTGTCCGGGTCGATCCCCAGCTCGTCCCCGGTATGGAGGTCCCGTACGAGCAGGCAGCCGTGCAGGCCGCCGTCGTACAGCTGCCGGCGCAGGTCGCGAAGGAGTGCCTCGGTGTTCACGCCGCCGCCTCTTCCGCGGTGCCTTCCCGGGTGTCCGCGCCGAGGCAGCGGGCGATGGCGTCGCCCAGACGTGCTGCGAGGGGCTGGGTATTGCCGTCCGCGGCGGCGGCGAGGGCGAAGCCCCGGCTGAGCGTGGTCTCGCCGATGGGCCGCCAGTTCAGGGCGAACTCCGCGGCCTGGGCGGGAGAGCACAGCAACACATCGCGGGTGCTGAGGACTTCCGCGGCGGCGGTCGTCAGATCGGCCCCGGCGACGATCTGCGCGGGCCGCAGGCCGACGGCATCGCGCAGTCGCGTCAGCGGGTCGCGGATGTGCGGCACGTCGTCCTCCGGCTGGATCCAGACGCGACGGGCCGGGCCGGTGGCGGTGCGCCCCATCCACAGCGTTTCGAGGTAGACGCGCTGTACGCCGGGATCCTCGGCACCGGCGAGCCCGAGCGGAACGGACCACGTCGCCTCGTCCGGTGGGACCGCGAGCAGGGCGGCACGCACCTGCTGCGCATGGAGGAGCTCCCTGCGTTGCGGCGGTGGCGCGATGCGGAGATCGAGAGTCACACCGCGCCCTCGGGCTTCGGCGACGAGGCGCGCGAGGCCGACCGTGGAGCAGATGTCCGGGACCGCGAGCCGCCATGGCTTGCGCCGGGCGGCTTCGGCCTCGTCCAGCAGCACATCGGCCGCCTGCACGAGCTGTCTGGCCACCGGCAGCATGTCCCGGCCGAAGGGGGTGAGGACGGCCCGCCGCGAGGTGCGCTCGAAAAGCCGCTCACCGAAGTGTTCCTCCAGGGCGGCGACGCGACGGCTGGCCACCGGCTGGGACATCCGGGCAGCGGCCGCTCCGACGGTGAAGCTGCCGTGCTTGCTGACATTGACGAACGCGCGACACGCTCCCACCAGATCCACAACCCGAACCCTATGCCAGTTCTGCATGGAACAGCACACAAGCGTATTGGACTGCATGGCAGCCGGCGAAGAGGGTGATGCCGGCACTCACGACCACACGCCGGACGGAGCCGTGTCGCTCCGTCCCCTGTCGCGCCCTGCGTGCGGGGCGCCTTGGAGGTTTGCACCATGCAGCACACCCGTGCCCGGCGGGCCGTTCTCGGCACGCTCGCCGCGCTCACCCTCGTCCCGCTCGTGGCCTGCGACCAGGGCAGTTCCTCGGCCTCGCCGTCTCCGTCCGCCGCGGCGACGAAGCCGGCAGCGGCTGCTCAGTCGTTCGCCGGTGAGTTCAAGAAGCTTGAGCAGAGGTTCGATGCGCGACTGGGGGTCTACGCCATCGACACCGGCACCGGGCGCGAGGTGGCCTACAACGACGGCGAGCGGTTCGCCCACGCCTCCACGTTCAAGGCGCTGGCCGCCGGCGCCGTGCTGCGCAGGCACTCGCCGAACGGAATGGACAAGGTGATCAGGTACTCCAAGGGCGATCTGGTCGACTACTCCCCCATCACCGAAAAGCATGTCGGGGCCGGGATGACCCTGCGCGAACTGTGCGACGCCGCCGTCCGCTTCAGCGACAACACCGCGGGCAACCTGCTGTTCGACGCGCTCGGCGGACCCAAGGGCCTCAACGCCGCACTCAAGGGGATCGGCGACCACGTGACCCGGATGGAGCGCCGCGAGCCCGAGCTGAACCGCTGGGCACCGGGCGAGCAGCGGGACACCAGCACGCCGCGGGCGCTGGCCAAGGACCTGCGTGCGTTCGTCCTCGGAGACGTCCTCGGCAAGGGCGAACGCGCCCAGCTCGCGAAGTGGCTGCGGACCAACACCACCGGCGACGAGCTCATCAGGGCTGGGATGCCCAAGAACTGGAAGGTCGGCGACAAGACCGGCGCGGGCAGCACCTACGGCACCCGCAACGACATCGCCGTGGTGTGGCGCCCCCACGCCGCCCCCGTCGTCGTGGCGATCATGTCGCGCCGCAGCACAGCAGATGCCCCCTACGACAACAAACTGATCGCGGAAGCGGCATCCGTGGTCGCCGGCACGCTGTCGTAACAGGAGATAACGCCCCTGCCTGACGGCGATGTCCCAGAGCCGCATTCCTCCCGGCACCACGCACCCAACCCCACGCGGCCGACTCCAAACCCGTGCGCCTTCATGCAGACAAGGCGTACGACATCCCTCACCCGCGGCATTGGCTGTGGGGCAAACGCATCGGCATCCGTATCGCCCGCAGATCAGATGTCCTCTGAGCCCGAAGTCCCGTCGTCTCCTCACGGACGGGACTCCGGACTCAAAGGTCCCGACAAGCTCCTGCCGTCACGGCTTCAGCTTGTCGGCCTCCCGGACTTCGTGGAGGTGGATGAGGACGTCGAAGCCCTTGGCGAGCGCGAAGTCACGCGGCTCCGTGGGGAACTGTGTGCCGACGGTGAGCGTGGGCCGAGCGGTGTTCAGCCAGTCGCGCGCGGGGGCCGGAGCGTTGCGGACGTCGAGGTAGAAGTTCCGGTAGCGGACCTGGTCGAGGGTGTGCTCGTTGGTGCCGGCCTTGGCGGCGTCCACGGTGAACTTCTTCCAGTCGCCGCCGATGGCGGTGTCCTTCGACAGAAAGGAGCCCTGGTTGAAGGTGAAGCCGATGGGAAGGTAGTTCTTGCCCATCGTGTCGCGCAGGAACGACCCCTGCGTCTTTGGGTACATCTCGGGCATGGAGGAGGCGTAGCCGACATGGCCGTTGTGCGCCGACAGCAGGATCTTCTGGCCGGTGTGCTGCTGCCACCAGACGACGTTCTGGGCCATGACCTCGTCGCGGAAGCGCTGGGAGGCGGGCACCGAGTCCGGGTCGTCGTGGTTGATGGCGAGGTACTTGGCGGTCTGGGCGACGGAGCGGGCGTTCTGCTCGGCCCATTCGAACGCCTCGCCGGAGCCCTTCCGGCCGCTGACCAGTTCCAGGGCCTGCTGTGCCTTGGTGGCGAGCTGCTGCCTTTCCGCGAGCGGTTTGCGGAGGTAGTCGAAGAAGTCGTCGATCGGGCGCAGGCCGGTGTAGAGCTCGTTGAGCTGCGGCAGCGCCTCCGGGTAGTTCTGCTGCACGTAGTCGATCACCCGGCCGAAGAACGCATTGTTCATTGAGGGGGCATTGAGGTCGTCGCCCATGAAGTGGACGGTGCGTCCGGGGTGGCGGCTGTTGTAGTGGCGCATCCACTCGATGAGGCTGAGGAACTCCTCGCGCTCCCAGGGGGAGCCGGCCAGGGTCTCCTTGGCGATCTTGCGGGCGTCGCCCTTGCCGGTCTGGAGGTAGTCGTCGATCTGGACTCCGGCGGACCAGCTCATTTCGAGGGCGAAGGTGGTGAAGCCCTTCTCCTCGACGAGGTAGCGGAAGGCCCGCTCCTTCATGGCGAAGAACTCGTGGGAGCCGTGGGTGGCCTCGCCGAGGCCGACCACCTTGGCGTCGCCGATCATCCCGCCCAGGACTCGCAGGTCGGCGGTGTTCCTCCCGGGCTCGGTCGAGCGCAGCGGGTGGGTTGCCTGCTCCAGTGCGTGGACCGGGTTCTGCTTCCCGTCAGCCGTGTCGGCCGGGGCGGCCTGGACCGCCACGGGAACGAGGATGGCTCCCATCGCGGCCGCCGCCGTGACCAGCAGCCCACGTCGGCCGGTGTGCTTCCGGCGTCTCACCATGTTCTTGACCTCTCTTGCGTACGGCGACTTGAGAATGATCATCGCCGCCGATGCCCTTACCGCGCGCTGGAGTCAGCCACCGAACTCTTCCGGGGGATCCCCCCCTTTAAAGGCAGGGAATGGCTGTTCAGCACGGTGCTGGGCTGGGGCGACTGGGCCGCCAGGGCCCAGTGCCAACCGTCGGTGTGACTGACGTTTACGGAGGGAGGGAAGGCATGGTGGGCAGTGACGCCAGTTATGCGCTTCTTTGGAATCATCTGTCACACTGCGGTTACACAGCCTGCCGTTCCTCCCAGACACGGTCCGCGGACGTCCTTGCGGACGATGCGTATTCGCCCCGGGCAGGCGGTGGCCCTGGCCCGACGGTCAGAGTGCCGCTGGTGAAACGTCGAAACAGTGGCGCCCCGGCCGAAGCCGGGGACGCCGTGCGGAACTCGTCAGGCCAGCTTGCTCCAAGTTCGGTTCGCTTCGGGCAGCGGGACCGTGGCGACACAGATCCGGTGCCAGCTCTTACGCAGTGGGCAGTCGGCTCGGCACGCGAAGCGTCTGCAGACGTCGAGGAGCCGGCCGGGGCGGATGCCGGGGGCGGTGTGGCCCTGCCAGGTGCGGCAGTGCCGGCACATGGCCCACAAAGTGAGCTGGGCGGTGTCGTAGTAGCCGGTGAGGGTGGGGCCGGTGGTTTCGGGCATGGCGGTGCTCCTTCGGCGTGTGGGCAGGGCTGCGTGCCCCTTAGCGGGGTGCGCAGGGGTGGTGTTAGGGCTTGGCGGCTGTGCTCGCGAGCCGTCGAGGTGGTTCTAGGGAGTGGATTGCCTAGCCGCGCATGTCGCGCTTCTTCGGCGCCCGGAGGCGGCGTGTGGGGCCGGCGCCCTCCATCTAGGACGTCGGTGTCACAGCGGCCCGAAGCGTGCGGGCATGCGAAAGCCCCCCCCAACCGTGGCCGGGGGAGAAGGGTTCTTTGCTGTGGTTATGGGGTGCTTGTCGCACGGGCGCCGTTTGTGCTGGTGCCAGGCCCGCTTCGGTGCGAAGGCAGCCGACGGCCATCCCTCGGATGGAACGGACGGGCAGGAGCGGCTCGCCGCGGTCAGCCCGCCGCGGGAACGGCCGATCGCGTGCCCGGCGGACTCTCGGTGGGCGTCGAGGCCCTGCCCTCGGGCTGCGGTCCGGCACTTCTCGGGGCGGCGGGTGTTGGTGGTGTGCTGGTGGGCCCGGGGGATGGTGGAGTCCACTGCCACCCGCCAGTCGATCAGCCCATCGTCGTCCGCGCGGGCGAGCAGGACGCCGAGCACGCGGTCCCAGGTCCCGTCGGCGGCCCAGCGGCGGTGGCGGGCCCACACGGTCTTCCAGGATCCGAACATGGCTGGGAGGTCTCGCCAAGGAATACGGTGCGGTACCAGTAGACGATCGCCTCCACAATGCGGCGGTGATCGGCCCACGGCCTGCCCCGACGACCGGTACTGGAGGGCAGCAGAGGTCGGATGTGGTCCCACTGCCGGTCGGTCAGCCGGGCGTGACGAGGCATCAGGACGAGACCGCAGAGATGCTGCGCACCCGGGCCGGCAGCCCGGCCGGGCTCAGTCGATCGTGTTGATTACCCGGGCGGGCACTCCCGCGACCACTGTGCCGGCAGGAACCTCGCGAGTGACCACGGCACCGGCAGCGACCACCGCACCGGCACCGATGGTCACCCCCTGCGTGATCACGGCAGCCGTCCCGATCCATACGTCGTCCTCGATGACGATCGGCGCGAAGGGCAGGTACTCGCGGCGCTCGGCCGGGGGCAGTGGATGGCCTCCGGTGATGAGGCTGGCCTTCGGGGCGATCATGACGCCGTTCCCGATGCGGATGCCTCCCTTGTCCATGAAGGTGCATCCCTGGTTGACGAAGACGTTCTCCCCGAACGTCGTGTTCAGCCCGTAGTCGGTAAAGAACGGCGGGTAGATCATCACCGACTTCGGCAGCGGGCCACCGAACACAACAGAAAGAAGTTCCGCGCGGCCTTCGCTGTCGCTGAACGGAAGCACGTTCAGTCGAGACGTCGCATCGGTCACCTCCGCGATGCGCTCCGCATGACGCGCGAACTCAGGCGTCTGGACATACATAACCTGCTCTGTGCGGGTAGACATGCGCTGATCCCACCACCGCGCAGAACACTCGATCAAACAACCCTGCACCACACCAGACACAACCAATAGTTGTGGAAGTAGCGTGGAAGCGTGGATGTTGAAGCGCTGCGGACGTTCGTGGCCGTCGCCGAGACCGGCCAGTTCCAGGCTGCGGCCGACGAGCTGAGGATCAGCCAGCAGGCGGTCTCCAAGCGGATCGCGGCCCTGGAGAGGCACATCGAGGTCACGCTCCTGGTGCGGACCTCCCGAGGCTCCCGGCTGAGCCTGGACGGGCAGGTCTTCCTGCCGCACGCCAAGAAGGTCCTGGTGGCCATCGAGCAGGCCGAGCAGGCCGTGCGCCCCGGCAGCCGTCCCTTGCGCATCGATGTCCTCAACCGGCGCATCTCCCCGGCCCAGGCCGTCTACCGGTTCTACCGCTCCCACCCCGAGACGGACCTGGACGCGGTCACGCTGAGCAAGGAGAACGCCGCCCAGGCCACCCAGGCGGTGCTCGAAGGGACCGTCGACGCGTCCTTCCGTGCCCTGCCGGCAGACCAGATCCCGGCCGGGATCAGCGCCGAACGACTCCTGGACGCACCCCTGGAGCTCCTGGTCGGCCCCGGCCACCCGCTGGCTGACGCGCCCTGGGTCAGGCCTGCGGACCTGGCCGGCCACCGCATCTGGATCCCCGGGATCAGGCCGGGGACGGAGTGGGCGGCGTTCTACCAGGCGCTGTCCCAGGCCTTCGGCCTGAGCGTCGACGCGCTCGGCCCCAACTTCGGCGACGAGGCCCTGATGGACGCGCTGGCCGACTCGGCCTCGCTGGCCACCCTCATCGGCCGCGGGGACCGGTACCTGTGGCCCCAGACCCACGACCTACGGCGCATCCCGTTGCACGACCCGACCCCGGTCTACCCCCACGTGCTGCTGTTCCGCAGCGGAGACCAGCACCCCGTACTGACCGCACTACGCGACCATCTGCGCACCGCAGGCCCGCGAACCCCGCACGACGTGTGGGCACCGGACTGGGTAGACCGCTGATCACGCGAACGAATTAACAGACATGTCCTAGTTCGAATGAGACTAGATCGGTACCCTCGGGCTGGTCCTCAACGCCCTGGTGCTCTTCAACACGAGGTACATGGATGCCGCCGTCACGCAGCTGCGTGAGGACGGGTCCGATGTCCGCGACGAGGACGTGGCCCGCCTCTCCCCGTTCGTCCGCCATCACATCAACATGCTCGGCCGGTATTCCTTCCAACTCCCCGAACTGCCCGGGGGCCTGCGTCCGCTGCGCGATCCGGACGCCGCCGACAAGGAATGACACTCAGTGAGGGGGCGTCAGCTGCGCAGGACGCTGACGTCCCCTCTCACCGGGCTCAAGGCTGGAGGCGAATCAGGAAACCTAACCAGCGGTCGCCGCCGCGTCGGCGACCCCAGGGACGGCCGGCTTCACGGCAGCAGGCGGCGTGCGGTAGGCGCGAAGGGGCGCGTTGGTCGCGGCCACGGCGGCGATCGCCAGGAGGGCGGACAGTCCGCCGAAGACCAGGGAGGAGGAGGCGGAAGTGGCCGACGCCAACAGGCCACCACGCAAGTTGCCGAGTTCGGGGCCCGCGACACCGATGACGTGTTCTACCGAGGAAACCCGTCCCCGGTACGCATCCGGGGTCTCCAATTGGACCAGGGCACTGCGGGTGACGACAGACACGGTGTCGGCAGCGCCCGCCACGGCCAGGCAGCCGAGCGCCAGCCACAACGGCCCCGCCAGACCGAAACAGGCCAGCGCCAGGCCCCAGACACCGGCTGCGGAAAGCTGGACCAGGCCGCCACGGCGCCAGCGCGTCACCGTACCGGAGAGCAGACCGGCCGTGATCCCCCCGACCGCGACGGCGGAGAGGAACAGGCCGAGGGTCTGCGGGCTTCCCCCGAAGCGGATCTCGTTGACCAGCGGGAAGAGCGCGATAGGCATGGCGAGCAGGGTTGCGGACAGGTCGGTGGCCATCGAGCCCCACAGCGTCGGGCGGCGCAGGACCATCCGCCAACCGCCACGCTCCGGCCGGCGCCTGCCGCCTGCCGCGTCGGCGCCCTCGGGCCGCATGGCAGGCAGGCGGATCACCGCGAGCATGGAGACGACCATGGCCACGGCCTGGGTCGCGTATGCGGCAGAAAAGCCCCAGCGGGCGATGATCAGCCCGGCCATCGCGGGCCCGGCCAGCATCGCGGCCTGGAAGGAGACGTTGGTCAGCGCAAGACCGGCCGCGACCTGGTCGCCCGGCAACAGCCGGACCGGGAAGGTGCGCCGGGCAGGAGCGCCGAGGGCGCTGCAACTCGTCCCCATGGCTACCAGGACGAGCAGCAGCAGCACGTTGCGGTTGTCCGCCAGGGCCTGGGCGCCCAGCCCTGCGGCGGCCAGCACTTGGCCCGCGGTGGTGGCCCGTACCACCGCACGGCGGTCAAAGCTGTCGGCCAACGTGCCGCCGAGCAGACCGAACAGCACCATCGGCAGGCCGGTGGCGAGCCCGATGGCACCGGTGCCCACTGGGCTGCCGGTCAGGTCCCAGACCTGGGCCAGCACCGCCACGTTGGCTATCTGCCCACCGACTTGAGAGACCGAGGTGCCGATCCACAGGTCGCGAAACGGCTGACTGCTACGCAGCGGGCGGGTGTCGAGGAACCGGACACGGGCACGCCCCCTCATCGCGGTGGCTCGACAAGGTGGTGGAGGATCCGCTGCCGCATCGACCGTCGTTCCAGCGCCCGCCGCACCTCCTCCACAACGGTGGTCATCGCGTACGGGACCTCGCCGTCCAGCTCGGCGACCGTCTCGTGGGTAGCGCGCCACTCCGCCTCCAGGAACGGCACCAGCGATCGGCCGCGCTCGGTCAGGTCGATCCGCCGGGTGCGGGCGTCAGGCCCCGGCTCGGAGGTGACCAGATCCTCCTTGCGCATGGCGGCAACGGTCTGGCTGATCGCGGAGTGCGAGCGGTCAAGGGACTTCGCAAGCTCGCGAATGGTCAGTGGCCCGGTGTGAGCGAGCCGGATCAGCGGATACGCGAACCGAGGCCGCACCCCCTCGATGCCACGCTCGACGTAGACCTGCTCGATCTCGGCGTCCATGGCTGCCAGAAGCTCGTGCAGGGAATGCCAGGGATCGGGCAGTGCTGTGGGATCTGAAGATGTCACAGTGCTAATATAACAGCGCTGTGATAACCCGGACTCGTGATCGGCTCAGAGCCTGCGGCTGTACCGCTGGTCCCCAATTCGGGGAAGGCACCCCGCCCGCGGTCAGCGTCGGCGGTCGCCCGGCGCGAGCAGGCTGGTGACTTCGGCGATCGCCTCCGGGGAGGAGTGGAAGTACTTCCGTACGTTCTCTGCCTTCTTGTGCCGGGACTTCGCCATCAGCATCAGCAGGCTCGCCCCTCCCTCGCCGAGGTGGGTCAACCCGGAGTGCCGCCACTCATGTAGATCCCAGCCCGTGCCCGGCTCACCGCCGAGGGCCGTTTGCTCGTCCAGCAGCATCCGGGCCTGCCCGTAGGAGAGGCGGGCGAGCCCGGTGTCCGGGCAGATGTCGCGCGGGCTGACGACCCTGCCGGGACCTGGCTTGCGGTGGGTGACGGAATCCGGCCCGCGCGAACCGCCCTTGAGCAGGCGGGGCGGCAGCCGGGCGGTGCCCACGTCCCAGTAGACCGTCTCCAGAACGAAGTCCTCGCGGACGGCGCCGCGGTGACGGGTACGGGGGCGGCCGCCCTTGGCCTTCACCGGGGCGCGGCGCCGGCGAGGTCGGGCTCCTCGATGTTGACGCCCAGGATCTCCTCGGCGCGGGCGACGGTCTCGTAGAGCATCCGCCACAGCGTCTTCTCCCGCAGATGCACCTCACGCTGCGCGATCAGCCGGTCGATCGCCATCTTCGAGCGGGCCGGAGTCTCGGAGTCCGGCGGGGTGAGCCGCTTCGCCCAGGCCGGGACCGCCGGACCGTCGTACCCGCGCTCACCGCACCAGCCCAGCCACGAAAGCACCGACGCACGCCGGGCATTCCAGGTGTTCACCGCGGAGCTGCCCCACAGCTGCTCCAGGGCCTCGCCGATCTCGTCGTCCGCGACGGATGCCAGCGGCCGGCCTTCGCCGAGCCGCTAGGCGGTCTTGCCCACCCCGATGCCGTAGTTGCGGACCGTGTTCGGGTTGCCGAGCGAGTCGAGGAACACATCGGCCGGCGCGCGGACAGTCAGCATCTTCCCTGCGGGCAGCTGTACGACGGCTGGCGCCGTTTCCCCCTTCCCGCAGATAACGAGGTCGCTTCACGCACGGCCTGGCGGCTGTGCCCGCAGGCCGCGATCAACCTGCCCGCAGATAATAGGGCGTTATCCGTGGGACGATTTCTGACCGGTCCGGCGGCCGACGCCCCGCCAGCCGCCCATCAGCGCCGACGAATCCTTAGTAGTCAGCTCCGGAAGTCGTTCGGGGGTTGATCATGCTGCCAGTGCAACGGAGGATTCTTCTGGGTGATCGGCGGTGTGCCGGTCGAGCCTGGCCAGCAGATCGTCCAGTCGGAGGCGGTGAACTTCCACTGGAACGGCTGTGCCGTTGCGTTGTAGCGGTCTTCGAAGGCTCGGAGTCGGTCCCTGACCTCGCCGAGGTCGGTGAAGTCGTCGGGTGAGACGACCTTGCGCTGGACGACGGAGAAGTAGATCTCCACCTGATTGAGCCAGGAGGCGTGTACCGGGGTGTGGACCATGACCGCGTTTGGGAAGGCGGCGGCCAGGCGGTCGGCTGCCTTCTTCCCGCGGTGGGAGGAGCCGTTGTCGACGATCCAGAAGACGCGTTCGGCGCTGGCGTACGGTTCTTGGCTCATGACCTGGGTGACCAGGTTCATGAACGGGGCGATGCCGGTGCGTGGTTCGGTGCGGCCGAACACGCGGGCGCGGTGGACGTCGTAGGCGGCCAGGCAGGTCAGGGCGCCGCCGCGGCCGTAGGTGTGGTTTACGCGCATGGCCCGGGCTTTGCCGGGGGCGAGGGTGGGGTGGCAGCGGCAGCGGGCCTGGATGGAAATCTTCTCGTCTGCGCTGATGACGTACTCGTCCGCGCCGAGCGGGATATCGCCCCAGGTGCGAGCGTACAGGTTCAGCACGCGCTCGGCCTTGGGACGGAAGCCGGCGTCGGAGGGGAATATCCAGGAGCGGTGTTGCCAGGGCTTGAGCGCGTCCTGGTACAGCCAGCGGCGCACGGTGGAGGCCGACACGGGGCGCGACAAGGGCTGCGCCGACGGCACCGTCCGCGTGCCCTCCCGAGACTGCTGGGAGAAGCTCTCTGCACATCACCGGGCCGTCAACGCCTCAACGTGAGGCGGCAATGCTTCAAGCCAGGGGCTCGGCTCGCATCGTTGATTGGGTAACCGACAATCTGGGAGCTCTGCTGTGAGCGGGTGGCGTGCCTGTGGAGCTCTGTTTAACATCACCTGCCATGACTGCTGAAGTCGAGCCCCCGGCGGAGCCCGAGGTCACGCTCACCGGCCCGGCCGAGTTGTTGGCGGGCTATCTCGATTTCTACCGTGCCGCCGTGCTGCGCAAGCTGGACGGCCTGACGGACGCGGAGCTGCGGGGCAGCCGGCTGCCATCCGGTTGGGCGCCGCTGGAGCTGTTGAAGCATCTGGCTTATGTGGAGCTACGCTGGCTGGAGTGGGGCTTCGCTGGCCAGCAGGTCGAACAGCCGTGGGGCGACATGGAAGTCCGTGGCGGCAGGTGGCGTGTCGAGGCCGGTGAGACCGTCGAGGAGGTAACGGGGTTCTTCCGTGCCCAGTGCGAGCGATCCCGGGCGATCGTCGCCGGCGCGCGTCTGGAGGACCGGATGGCCACTCTCGGGGGCCGCATCCCGCCCGAGGAGGAGCGGCCAACGCTGATCTGGGTTCTGTTCCATCTGCTCCAGGAGTACGCGCGGCATGTCGGGCACCTCGACATCGCCCGGGAGCTTGCGGACGTCACCGGCGAGTAGCCGGAGTCCGCGTCCCACCGGCTCTCGACTAGCCGGTCAACGACGCGAGCCGAGCCACTAGGTTTGCGGTACGGCGCCGCTCCAAACGGCTTCGCGGTAGTGCATGACACCCGCCTCTACCTGCATGCTGTTCGCCGCGTTGGGAGGCAGGCTGAATTCGCAATGCCATGCCTCCGTCATTCCGGGGAGCAGGTATCTGTTCCCTCCGTGCTCCTCATCGCCGTGGTAGATGGGTTCGGCTTGGCGTCCGTGAGCATCCTTGGCACCGCAGCTGTGGAGGTCGAGATCCAGTACGCCGACGGAGCCGTTGCGAAACGTGATCTCCACGGATACCGCCCGGTTGCCCGGGGCATGACCAGATGCCGACTCGGGGACGGTGAACGGCTTTGGGGCCGAGACCGTCACCTGCATCCCATCCTTGTAGCACCGGGAGGTATGGAAACTGAGCGCTCCATCGGCAGGCGGTGCTTCGGTCGGGCTGGTACTGCATGAGGCTTGATGGAAAGTGTCGGTGAGGGTCACCACGCCGTGGATGTACCAAACCGTGGCCAGCCCAGCGAGGACCGCGCCGGTCAAGGACCGGAGCCGGTTGGTGGCGCCACCCTGCTTCGGCCGTAGGGCACCGACGATGCCCAGGACCAGCGCGATGAGGGTGAGGGTCCCCGCGACCCAGAACAGGATCCGGACGGGCTCGGCGCTCGGGCCGATGACGCCGACGACGAACGCGGCGCTCAGGCCGATGACGGCGAGGATGAGGGAGGGGCGGCCCGATAGAGCCTGCTGGGTTGTCTGCCTGGTGGGCTCCCGGAAGTTTGCCATGTCGCCCTGTTCCTTCCTTGATGCCCGAAGCCTTTCTGCGGGCAGGCTTGCCGCCGGCGCGGGGGCGCGGGCGGAGGGCCCCCGCGCGGCCCCTTCCCTCGAGGGCGCCTTCGGCACGGGTGGTGGTGCTCGTCAAGACGGCTGTTCCTGACAAGACGGTTGCTCCTGAACAGCTTGCTCAGACCTCTTCGAGGGTGCCGGTGTGGAGTTCACCCACGCGGCCGTCGGGGGTTTCGTAGGTCCAGAAGGCGTGGACGGTGTGGGTGTTGAGGTTCATCACGTGGGTGACGGTCATGCCCGCCTGCTCGACCCAGCCGACGAGGAACACGCCGGGGCTGACCTCGGCGGCATGCAGGTCGACGTCCTCGACGGCGCCCTTGGTCGGTCCGGCGACGGTCTCGTAGTGCAGCTTGGTGCCGTCGGGCGCGTAGGTGTTGTGGAAGATGACGCCGTTGTCGACGCGGAAGCGGAAGGTCTTCCCCGCGTAGGTCCTGATGGCCACGGTGTTCCTCCGGTCGCTCAGAACAGGCCGTTGGAGTGCGGGAGTTCGGCCGGGATCGGGGCGATGACGTCCCAGTGCTCGACGATCTTGCCGTCGGCCACACGGAACAGGTCCCAGTAGACGACCGGCACGCCGAACTCGCCCTCGGACTGCAGCAGCACGAGGTCGCCCTCGGCGACGACCTTGTGGAGGGTCCGGTAGACCAGGTTCTTGCCCTGTTCGGCCCACTTGGCGGCCGCGGCGCCGAAGCCGTCCAGGCCGTCGGCGGCCTCCGGGTTGTGCTGCAGGTAGGTTTCGGTGGAGATGTAGTCGGTCAGCACCGAGTAGTCGGCGCCCTTGAGGACCTTCTCCGCGAACTCCGTGACCAGCGCGCGATTGGCCTCGGTCGTGTCCAGGTCGCTCGGCGCGGCCGGGCCGTCGGTCTGCGAGCGGCCGGAAGCCGTGACCGCGACGAGTGGGGTCAGCGCGTCCCAGTGCTCCGCCAGCTTGCCGTCCGCATCCACGCGGAACAGATCGAGAGCCACCAGCGGCTGCGGCCCGAAGCCGTGGTACGTCCCGTGCAGCGCCACCAGGACCCCGTCGGCGATCACCCGCGCTCCCTCGTAGCGAAAGCCTTCCGGCAGGCTCGCCACCAGCTGCCGCAGCGCCTCCGGACCGTCTGCGACCAAGCTGCTGTGCTGACGGTGGTCAGCGGCCACCCAGCGGTCCACCGCGCTCGGGTCCTTGTCCCCGAACAACTCACCAGCTGCCCTGAGTACGTTTTCCTTGCTGCTCATGCCATGCCTCCGATCTGCGCATTCCGGTGACGCCTTGCCCACCGGCCTGCCTTCCACTCTCCCGGCGCCGGGGCCCCGGCGCACGGTAGAGTCAGGCATGGCTATGGTCGAAATGGGACAGACTCCGGTGACCGAACGGGGCTACCGCAACCCCACCCGACCCGGTCTGCGCCTGGAAGTCCTCACCTTCACAGACCTCGTCCGCCGCCTGCCGGGCGAAGAGTACGAACGGGTGCACCGGCTGGACTTCCACCACCTCACCCTGGTCCACCGGGGCGAGGGCACCGTCATGGTCGACTTCGTCGACCGCCCCTGCCGGCCGGGCACGCTGCTGCACGTCCGTCCCGGGCAGGTCCAGCGCCTGCCCACAGCGCCCGACGGCACCCCTGCGGACGCCACGATCGTCCTGTTCACACCGGACTTCCCGCCCCGGCTCCCCGCGAGCATCCCGGTGACCGACGACCCGTTCGGCCCGGCCTTCTGGCAGCTCGGCCCCGGCGACCACGACCGCTTCCGCCACGCGCTGGCCGACCTCGCCACCGAATACGCCGGCCCTCCCCGACCAGGACCCGGAGATCACCAAGGAGCTCCTGCGTCAGCTGCTGGCCGGGATCCTGCTACGCGTCGCCCGCCCGCCCACGCCCGACGGCAGCGCACAGGCCCATGCCGCGCAGGCGCCGTACCGCCTCTTCCGGCACGAACTGGAGCGCTCCTTCGCCGTCCTGCGCCAGGCCCACGACTACGCCACCCGGCTCGGCTACTCCCTCAAGACCCTCAACCGCGCCTGCCAACGCGCCACCGGACACACTGCCAAACAGCTCATCGATGCCCGCGTCACCCTGGAGGCCAAGCGCATGTTGGCCCACACCGACCTGCCCGTCGCCGCCATCAGCCACCGGCTCGGCTTCATCGAACCCACCAACTTCAGCAAGTTCTTCACCCGCGCGACCAGCCAGACCCCAGGCGCCTTCCGCGACACACAGGGCTGACCGACCACAGGCCAGTCGAGCGACGTATGAGCCCAGCGGTGGAAGCCCGAGTGAGGGCGCACCGGAGCCACGCCCTTCTCTCGCAGAAATGAGCAATTGCGAAGGCCAACAAGCTGGGTGCCGCCACCTCACTGACCCCGACATCTGGCCAGAGACCACCCCGGGCCTGAAGTCAACCCCCCGAAGGACTTCCAGAACGGACCACTTAGCCTCGAAGGAACTGTTGCGCATCACCAGCACGGAGGCGAGGAACATGAAGGGCGAAACGCTGATTGCCGGGTTATCCGCAACCATCGCATTTGGCGCCGCAGCTCTCGCCCTCTGGACAGCCCGCGGCACCAGCCGCAAGGACGGCTACGAGCTGGCTCGGGTCCTCTACCGCGAACTCACGTCATCCGAAACCGCGGCACACCGCAGTGCTTTGGAGTTCTACCGGAGGGCGGCGCACCGTACCCAGCCCGAGACAGAAGCTGTCCTGGACCACTACTTTGTCCTGCTCTGGGCCTTCGAGCATGTGCGTGCTGGTCGACAAAGCCTGGAGCAACAACGCCGCATCAACGGCACAGGGCCCGTCGTGAACTACCTGGACTCCGCGATCTCCTGGCACGTTCGGGAGTGGTCCACTCGTTGGTCACACCTCCGACAGCTGATCCAGGAACATGTGCCGCAGCTCGACGACCGTCACTCCATCAGCACTTTCTGCGAACTTGCCGACGAAGTGCTTGGGGCAACGGATACCATCGACGCCTTGCGAGCGGAAACCAACGCAGACCTGAGGTGAACGGTCGCCCCCGCATCCGGAGCGGCCGTCAGTGCGCTATGTTCCCCCCGTCCGCCCCGGGGATGGTCCCTCACCGCATACGCCGGCAACATTCTGCCCAACGTGCTCCCCGCCCGCGCGGGGATGGTCCCATCCGGCGCGGGAGCAGCACGGCAGGACTCGCGGTGAGGTATCGAGGGAGCGCCGCCGCGATCCGGTCCTCGCACTCACAACCTCGGTGGGTTGACATGTCTTTGGCGACGCCGGAGCTCCAGGGCAGGGTGAGGATGGCGATGACGGCACTGCGGTCTCGATCGATGCCTGCGGCGAGGGTGTGGAGACCGGGCAGGTGCGTCCTGGCGGACTGCGTCGAGCCACTCGAATAGCCGCTGGGCGTCTCTCGGTGACGATCTGGGCGAAGGCCCGACATGTCCGGTGAGAGCTTCCAGTTCAGGGCAGTGTGCCAGAACGATCTTGACCCGGAGTTGTTCGACGACTTCGGAGAGGGAGCCGGGGTGGCGGAGGATCCAGCCCGCGACAGTGCGGGTTGAGGGTGGGGGTGACAGGGGCGGCCGAGAGTCGCTTGGTGCGGAAGTCGGCGCGAACAACCGCGTGGTGAGAGCGGCGCAAATCCATTGAAGTAGCGACCGGCCTTCGCAAGGCTGCCGCCATGAACTTCACCGCGCAGCCGCCTGATCCCGAACCTCCCGCCGTCGACGCCTTCCTCTCCGCCGTCGACCGAGCGATGAACAGCAATACCCTGCTGCTCACGGCGGATTGCGACGTGCCCGTCGCAGCCGGGAACCGCCAGAATGTCCTGCACGGCTTCCTGCGCAGTGCCCTGTTCGAGCAGCTGCTGCGTGCCGCTGACGTGCGCCGAGACTGGTACAACCTGTCGGACGAGTACGACAGTGAGCCCTTCGAGCAGCCGCTCCTGCGCGAGGGCTTCTGCGCCACGGTCAGCCCACTGGACCATGCGGGCTTCCTGGCGCGGCTGCGCTGGATGCTCTGCGAGGCGTTCAGCCCCTACGGCCACCACTATCCGGCGGCGGAGGCCGAGCGGCTGGTGCGCGGCTTCGCTCGGGAACTGCTCGGCGCAGACGGACCGGCATGGTCCTTCGCCGCTGTCAGCCCCGATTTCCTGCGCTCCACCGGCTATTACAGTGGCGAGGAGCCGCAGTGGCCGGTGTACTTCGATGGCAGCGGTTCTGACACAGTCACGTTCGTCTACCGGGAGCGCACCTTCCACCTGCTGCTGACGAACGGCTCGCCTTGAGAGGGCGCTATTTGATCTTAGGCCTGGTCTTGTAACTCTGCTGGCCTGCACGACCGCCGCCTCCTGCTCCCCGCGTCTGCGGGGAGCACCAGCAGTCCTGGACCGGAGGAGTTAGACCGTGTCCTAGGTGGTGAGGCGGACGTATCGCTTGTAGCAGCAGATGGCGGCGGCGAGTCCGAGAAAGGCCAGGTAGTTGCGGGAATGGCGGTCGTAGCGGGGGCTGAGTCTGCGGTAGCCCGACAGCCACGACATGGTGCGTTCGATCACCCATCGACGCTGCCCTAACCGTTCGCTGGACTCGATGCCTTTGCGGGCGATCCGCACTCCAATCCGCTTACCACGCAGCCATTTCCGCAGGTCGGGCCGGTCATACGCCTTGTCGGCGTGCAGGCGCTGAGGTGTGAAGTACCGGCCGTGGTGGGGGTCGTGTCTCGTTTGGTGACCCTCGACCATCGGCGTCAGTCCTTGGCTGTCGTGGGTGTTCCCAGCTTGGACGCCGACGACCAGGGGCAGTCCGTTCGCGTCCGACAGGACGTTCTTCTTGAAACCCGGCTTGCCTCGGTCCACGGGGCTCGGACCTGTGAGTTCGCCCCCTTTTTAGCCCTCACGTGGGCGGAGTCGAGGACGACGCGGGTGACGTCGACGAGGCCGGCATCGTCGAGCCGGTGCAGCACGGCCTCGTGCAAACGGCCCCAGACGCCGGCTCTGGACCAGATCAGAAACCGTCGATGGGCGGTCGACTTCGAGATGCCGAAACAGGGCGGCAGAGCCCGCCAGGCGCACCCGCTGACCAGGACGTAGATGATGGCCGCGAACAGCGTCTCATCAGGTGTGTCCTGCGTTCCCCCACCCTGAGGCCGCACCTTCGACAGCGGAATCAGCGGCTTCGCGATCTCCCACAACCCGTCCGGAACAATTCAACTCCATGTACCCCGCCCCATACCGAGGTCAACGAAGCCTCACCACATAGGACGCGGTCTTAACCGGACCGAATCCGACCGATCGCGGCAAACTGGGGCCGAAGATCCATGTCATCTGTGACCGCAAGGGTTTGCCGCTCTCCATTGGCATCACCGACGCCAACCTGCACGACAGTCAGGCGCTCATACCGCTGATGCGCGGCATCCCACCGATCCGCTCCCACTTCGGCCCCAGGCGTCGTCGACCAGCCAGGCTGCACGCGGACAAGGGCTACGACTTCGAGCACCTGCGCAGCTGGCTCCGGCGCCGCCAGATCGTGCCACGGATCGCCCGCCGCGGAATGGAGGCCAGCGACCGGCTTGGCCGGCACCGCTGGGTGGTCGAGCGCACGATGTCCTGGCTGAGCGGATGCCGCCGCCTGCACCGCCGTTACGAGCGCAAGGCCGAGTACCTCCTTGCCTTCGCCGGACTCGCCGCGTTCCTCATCTGCTACCGCCGCATGCCAACGGCGAACTGACAGTCTTCCCGGTCAGCGCCAGCGCGGCGGAATCTTGTGCCACTGCCCCTGTGGTTCCCACTCGGCCGGTCGAGCCCTGGGATCGAACCACACGGCTCCAGCATCGCGCCAACGGTCACGAAGGATGCGGCACTGAGCCACAGTGCCGTCTCCGTAACCGGACTCCGTGCCGCAGCACCCACAGATGATGAACAAGGCCAAGCCGTGATCGTCGAAGCGCACATCGCCGACGTCCAATCCGCAGATCCGGCACGCAGTCTCAAGCGCACTCTCCATAGGCGGAAGCCTACGGACACCACCAATCAAGACATCGCCCAAGACAAGCCGTTCACAAAGACCGGAGGCTCCGCTGTCCGGACAGTCTGCCATCACACCGTCACGGGGCTGAAGGCCGGTTTGCGCCCGGTTATCTCGGCGAGTTCACCCAGCTCGTGCCTTTCGAGATGGTCGAAGAGGCGCTGAGCGCCACCAGGGCGGTGCAGTCGCGGCTGCGGCATCTGCCCTCCCGTGTCGTGACCTACCTGATCCTGGCCGCATGCCTGTTGCCGGAGACCGGCTATCCGGAGTGTGGCGCAAGCTCACCGGGGCGCTGGCCGGCTTACCGGTAGCCGCGCCGACGGCGAGCGCGCTGGCCCAGGCCCGCCGCCGTGTCGGCAGCCGGCCCTGCAGTGGCTGTTCGACCTGCTACGCGGCCCGGCCGCCGGCATCCGCACCGCCGGTGTGCGGTGGCGCGGGCTGCTGGTGGTCGCGCTCGACGGCACCATCATGACCGTGCCTGACACCCCTGCGGTCCTGACCGGGTTCACCAAGCAGGCGGGCAACCACGGCGGGACCGGATACCCCCAGGTCCGCCTGCTCGCCCTGGTCGCCTGCGGCACTCGCACCCTCATCGACGCCGTCTTCGGCCCCACCGCCTCGGGCGAGACCACCTACACCCCACGCCTGCTGCCCAGCCTGCGCCCCGGGATGATCCTGCTCGCCGACCGCAACTTCGCCGCCCGGAACCTGATAGCCGACATCGCCGCCACCGGAGCCGAGGTCCTGGTCCGGCTCAAGAACGGCCCGGACGAGCGCGCGTGCTGCCAAAGGACTCGTCACCGCCACCGGCGAACTCCTCGCCACCGGATGACCTCGGCACACAGCCTGCCCTCGGTGCCAGGAACTGGAGACACCCTGCTGGACGACCTGGCCTGCGCCTAGTGCTCTGACCACGGAGGTTCGCCGGGTTAAGTGACGCGCTGATTCGGTTAGGCAGGTGGACGTGGGCCGGCGCTGGTGACGGTGCCGGCCCACCCGTCCGGTTGATCGGATTCGCGCCAGAGCACCTCCAGGCGTCTGTGCGTGAGTTCTTCGGCCTTCTGGTGGCAGGCAGCCTGCGCGGTACCGGGCTCGGACGAGGACACGGGATCGTTGAGAGCGCCGTCGGCGACGCCCGACGGTTCGGTGAAGTAGATCGCGTACCGCCATCTGTCGACGGTTCGGTAGAGCACGAGAGTCGTCGGAGTCCCGATGGTGCGCCAGTACGGCTGCCGCTTGCTTGCCATGCCCGCACGGTACTGGCCCTGGTCGGGTCCACCACCATGATCAAGCAGCTCGAGTCAGGGGGCGTCCGCCCCAGCGGATTTTCTTCTCGCTGCGGATGCGGGCACGTTCCCGGCGTTGCGCGGCCAGGACATCGGGGTGACGGGCGTTGGTGTTGCGCCAGCGGAGGTAGGCGTGCAGGGCCCGGGTTTGGACGGTGTGGTGGCGATGATTCGAGTTGGCGACGGTGAACTGCCGCAGCGGGCCGAAGTGGGCCTCGTTCGGGTTAGCCCAGGACGCGTAGGTGGGGTGAAGCACAGCTCGACGCGGTTCTTCTTCGCCCAGCGCCGGATGGTCTCGCCCTTGTGAGCGGAGAGGTTGTCCAGGATGACGTAGATCGGAGCGCCGTCCGGGCGGGCCGCGCGGATCGACCGAAGGGCGCTCAGGGTGTTCGCGGCGCCCTTCTTGCGACGGTTGACGCCCCAGAGTGCGTCGTCGCCGATCGAGTAGCAGCCGTGGAAGTAGCGGACACCATGGGTGCGGTGGTAGATCGCGGGGTGCCGCTCGGGGTGACCGGCAGGAGTCCAAGTCCTCGTCGTCAGGACTGAGCAGGCGGGGACGGCCTCCCGCCCACCGAGGGTCCAGGCAGGCCAGGCCGATCTCGTTGAATCGGTGGATCACGTCGCGGACGGTGTCCTCGTCGGCCTGAACCAACTGGGCGATCACCGGTACCCGGTTACCGCCGGCCGAGGCCAGCAGCATCATCGCACGCCGGAACCGCACCGAACTGGTACTGCCCCGGCGCACGATCTGCTGCAGCTTCTGCCCCTCCTGGTCGGTCAACCTCCGCACACGGACAGGCTCAGGCCCCACGCCCCCAACAGCCGGACGGACGTCACCGCACATCCAACCGCCAGAGCCATCAACCCGGCGAACAAACCCGGTCAGAGCACTAGTAGTGCTTGGTCAGGTCGGTATCGCTGTGGGTATGTCGCGGTGACAGGTGGGGCAGGCGCCGGTCCAGACCGCGAGGAGTAGCTGGAGTTCGCGGGTGACCTTGTAGAGGCTCAGGCCGACGCCGGCTCTTTTGGGGACCGGGCGGTGCGCTGGAGGGTGCAGAAGGCGTGGGCGACGGAGACGAGGGTGACGTGGTGGTGCCAGCCTCGCCAGGTGCGGCCTTCGAAGTGGGCCAGGCCCAGGGCCTGCTTCATCTCGCGGTAGTCGTGCTCGATGCGCCAGCGCAGCTTCGCGGTGCGCACGAGGGTGGCCAGCGGGGTGTCAGCGGGCAGGTTGGACAGCCAGAACTGGACGGGTTCGGGCTCGGTGGCGGGCCATTCGGCCAGCAGCCAGCGCACGGGCAGTTCGGGTCCGTCGGTGTTCTTGCGGATCTCGCGTCCGGCGGGCCTGATCCGCAGGGCCACGAACCGTGAGTACATGCGCTTGACACCGCTGCGGCCGCTGCCCGGGCGGGAGCCTTCCCGCCACTGCACCGGCTTCGCGGCCCGCTTGCCGGCCTCGATGACCAGCTTCTTCACGGCGTGGGCCGGCTGCGGGTAAACGGGCTGCGGCCGGGGCCCGCGACCGCCGTAGGGCGGGGTGTGGGGCCTGGCTTCCTCCGGCTGGGCAGTGGTCGTGGTGGAGATGCCCACCACGTAGTCAAGGCCGCGTTCCTCCAGGCCGAGGCGGAAGGCCGCGGCATCGCCGTAGCCTCCGTCGGCGACGATGAGGGGGACCTCGATGCCCCACGACCTGGTCTCGTCGATCATGTCCAGGGCCAGCTGCCACTTCTCGACATGGCCGACCTCTTCGGGGATGCCGCACTTCGTGCGGCGGGCCACCTTGGCCGGATCGGCCTTCGGCGAGGCGGGGTCCCAGCTCTCGGGCAGGAACAGGCGCCAGTCGACGGCCGCCGACGCTGCGTCGGAGGCCAGATGCAGCGAGACGCCGGCCTGGCAGTTGGTGACCTTGCCCGCGGTGCCGGTGTACTGCCGGGCCACGCACGCCGAGGCGTCCCCGTCCTTGAGGAAGCCGGTGTCATCGACGATCAGCGCGGTCGGCGTGACCACCTGCTGCATCCGCCAGGCCAGGCGGGCCCGCACATGCGCCGCCTCCCACGGGCTGGTGGTGATGAAGTGGGCCAGAGCCTGCCGGTTGCCGTCCTCACCCAGCCGGGCGGCCATCGGCTCCACGGACTTGCGCCGCCCGTCCAGCAACAGCCCCCGCAAATAGACCTCGCCCCACCGACGCTGATCCGCCCGCGCGAACGGGCTCGAACATCTCCGCCGCGACTGCTTCGTGGCGTACGGCAGGTCCTCCCGGCAGGCATCGAGGAATGCGCCCTGGGCTGCGACGACCGCCTCAGCCTGCTGCTGGAAGCGGTCGCCGTCCTTCTCGTTCAGCTCCAGGTCGCTGGTCGCGGCGACCAGATCCTCCGCCGCGGCGATGACCGGCACGGTGCCGCACAGCCGTACGCCGTGCAGCGCGCCGATGAGTTCGCCGCTGATCTCCCACGCCTGGGGGAGTTGGTCCAGCAACAGCTTGTGCGCCGCCCGGCCCACCTCGCGCTGTAGGTGGGAGAACTGAAACGCCCAGTTAAACGAGCGGGTGGAGGCGTCCAGCAGCCGCCGGTACGCCTTCGCCCGGTCTTCCTTTCGTCCCCGTGCCGAACCACTGCCCCACACCAGACCCGACCTCATTTGGCTGGCCGAGTCGACCCGCAGATCAGCGAAGGCGCTGCAGGAGGTGTCGGGAAGCCATCCTCCGCGACCACGCAGAGTGCGCACACGACCATCTACGGCAGCCGCTGCGCCCGCCTGCGGTGGAAGCTGAGGAGCTTGATCCGAAACCCCTCAGCTTTTCGCACGCCCTGTCAGTTGGGACGCCACGCTGTCGAGAGACAGAAGCCCCCCGACAGCCACCAGGGCGACGAGCAACGGCAACGGCAGGTGCTTGCTTGGCGTGCACTCGATGTAACTGAGGTTGTAGCCGGCTCCGAACAGCCAGGCCAGACTGCCGCCGATGACGAGCGCGTAGTTGTCCTTCTCTCCCGTGATCCGCATGCCTATCCACAAAATCAGAGGCATCACGATCACGAGCCCCAGAGCGAAGGTCGCCAGGCGCACGTCGAAATCCGCCCAGGCGTTGCTCGGGTCGGCCCGCTTCTTGGCCCTCGCGGCGGCATATCCGGCGCTGAGGATGACGTGGCAGACAAGGATGGCGAACGCAGTGACTGCCGCCCCCTTGAGGGGCCGTGCAGCTCGGGAACTGGTCATAGGGCACATACTTTCGAAAGAGGCTTCAGGGGTCCTGAGTATTTGTACTCAGGACCCCTACGGCCTCAGGGCGGTTAGAGGAGAAGCGGGATGCCGGTCATCTTGCCGTTTCGTTCGGGCGGCTCGACGACCGTCTCATGGTCGTTCCTGCCGCCTTCCTGAACGGGCTTGTTGGACGCTGCAGGTCCCCGCTTCCACCGGTCCGGTTCGCCGTCCGACAACCGATCGGCTCTTGGACAGTCCCTCGCGTCGGATAACGAGGGCTTATCCGACGCCGCGCGGGAACACCGCGGCGATGCCTCCCGGAGCGGTCCGGCCGCCGGACGGAGTGGACCGGAGGGGCGGGCCTCGGCCACATAGGGCGTCGGAGGCGGCGGGTACGGCTTTGCGGACTGCGGCCAGCCGGGGGCCAGTACTCGCTGCGGCCACCACTCGGGCGTGGCCGAGACGAGCCCAAGGCCGGGCTCATCAGCGCAGCACGAGTGTCCCGCGCGCTCGAAAGCTTCGCGGATCACTTCCGCTCTCGCGGACAGCACTGGGCCTTGGCGCGGACCTTGGGCGGTGATCCGGTTCACCTCCGCTTCCGCGGAGAGCACTGGACTCTTTGGCAACTCCTATTTGCCGGTGGTTCACCTCCGCCTGCGCGGAGCGGACCGCTGCGCCCGCCGGGCGCTAGCCTCGTCCTCCGGCTCACCTCCGCCTGCGCGGAGCGGACGGCCCCCACCGGCGTGAAGGTGGAGAAGACCACGGCTCACCTCCGCGGGAGCGGAGGTGAGCCGACCTGGAGGGACCGGCAGTTGAGTAGACCGCTGATTGCGCGGTTAGGTTCTTTCGCATACTCCTGCCGCAACGGAGTCGTGGCAGGAGTTGCCCTGTAAAACAGGTTTCCAGCGTCGCTGGAGCTACGAAGCGTCGTACGGAGTGAACTCAGGGGTGTCCGGCGGAAAGTCCCCAGGAAATACGGTGACCCGTACTTCGCGGGCGAGGACCGCACTCAAAAATTCGGTCACGCCGCCGTCGAACGAAAACCATTCGTCGCCGCGTGCTTCCTTGACCACGACGGTCCAGGTATCGGGGTCATTTCCGGGGCCCCGGTGCCAGAAGAGCGGGTCACCGTTCTCGTTGCGTCCGAAGCTGATGAGTTCGGCAGGTTCTGAGAGCTGGTAGGGGATTTCCTCCCCGTCCTCTGCGAGTTCCCTCAGTGCCCACAGCTCGCCTTCTGCCTGTTGTTTGAGGTCCAGCTGTTCCCAGGGAGAATTGGGCTGGTAGATGTGCAGGAAATCACCGAAGCTGCCGGCCCCGTAGGTTTCGACCAGTTCCTTGTAGTCCGTCGGCAAAGGGAACTGCAGGTCGCCCTCGACGGCCTCCCAGGAGTATTCCCGGCCACTGTTTTGGGAAGGCGGCGCGACGACCTCGCGCAGTTTCCTGATAGACATCACTTGCTCCTGTTCAACAGAGTGATCGAGTTGAATTCGCTGCCGTCTCGGCTGTGGAACCGGAACCCGTTGGATCCGTGTGCTTCCAGGGTCACCCCTCGCGGGACGAGATTGTTGCCATCGTATATGGGCTTGACCGTGTACTGCATTGTCTCGCCTCCCTCCACCGCGCGGCGTATTTGCCCTTCGAGGCGCGCCATGTTGGGAGTGTTGACAGGCCGGTGAACCAGCGTGACGAGGTTCTCGTCGATATCACCAGATCCCCCAAGTTGCCTGCCCAGCAGATGGCCTCGGGCATGCGGCCCCACAGGAGGGCCGCCCTCGAAACCGCGTGGCCTGATGCGGCTGGCGGCATGTGTGCCTTCGCCGATCATGTCGCGTGTGATCGTCGCGTGCATGGTCGTCGAGCGGCCCAGCGCGTCGGGCTCGCCGAACTGCACGCGCCCGCCCCATGTGGGGTCCGGCTCGCAGGCGGCAAGGCCGTTGGGATCGGTCCAGCTGTGGGGGTTGATTACGTAGGCGTGGTGGTTGGGCGCGGGGACGAGCCCGAGGGGGTCGGGGGTGGTGTAGCGGGCGGTTTCGGGATCGTAATGGCGGAAGTGGTTGTAGTGGAGGCCGGTCTCGGGGTCGAGGTATTGGCCGGGGAAGCGCAGCGGGCAGTCGGTGGTGACGGTGCGGCCCACGCTGCCGGCCGATGGCGGCAGCGGCGTTCCCCACAGGGTGGTGCGGTGCTGCCAGGCGATGTCGCCTTCGGTGGTGACCAGTTCGGTGGGAGTGCCGCTCAGGTCGGTGATGACGGCATGGAAGCACGGAGTGCCGGCCGGGGTGGCGCGGGTGGTCTGGGTCAGGGGACAGTGGGTTTCCGGGGCGTAGTCCCAGGTGGTGATCTGACCGTCTGAAGCAGTTTGTTCGGCGAGGCGGGTGCCGTCCCAGGTGAAGGCGAGGGAGGCAGTGGTGGTTCCGTCGTCGGCGAGGCGGTATTTGGCAGTGCGGCGGCCGAGGGGGTCGTAGGTGTAGCGCCAGGTTTCGCCCTCAGGGGTGGTGGCTTGGGTGAGGCGGTCTTCGGCGTTGTAGGCGTAGGTCCAGGTGCGGCTCTGTCCGTTGAGGAGTTTGCGGGCCTTGCGGGTAAGGCGGCCTTGGGCGTCGTGCTCGTAGGTGGTGTGTCCGGCACGGGTCAAGAGAGTGCCGGTGAAGTCGTGGTCGCCGTTCGCCGGGTGGTCGGGGGCGGCTGCGTGGGTGAGGTTGCCTGCTGTGTCGTAGGCGTAGGTCTCGGTCCAACCGTGGGCGCGTACACCCGTCACACGTCCCGCGCTGTCCAAGTCGAAGTGCCGCATTCCGCTGGTCAGGTCGCTGATATCGGAGAGGTTGCCGTCGACGTGGTAGGCGTAGGTGCGGTGCTGGAGAAGAAGGTCGTCGTCGGGTGTCCGGTGGCGGGTGAGGGCTTGGGCGGTGAGGCGGCCGGTGGCGTCCCAGTTCTGGGTGAGGAGCACGTCCCTGCCCAGGCGGCGTGCGACTTCGCGGCCTGTGGCGTCATAAGTGAAGCTGAGATTTCCGCCATCAGCGCTCAGGGATGCGGGGCGGCCTGCCGCGTCGTAGGACCACCGGGAGACGAAGCCGGTGGGCGTGGTGCGGCTGGTGCGCTGGCCGAGGGGATTGTAGCTGTAGGCGGTGGTCCGGCCGTCCACGGTCTCGGTCAGGACGCGGCCGAGAAAGTCGTGTTGCCAAGTGACAGTGGCATCGGGGTTGGCGGTGCGCACGAGGTGGCCGGATGGGGCGTACTCGTATGCCGTCTCCGTGCCGTCGTCCGTGGTGAATGAGGTGGTGCGACCGAAGGCGTCGCGGGTGAAGGTGAGGGTCTCCCCCGCGCCATTGGTACGTGAGGCGAGTCGGCCCGCGGCATCGTGGGTGTAGGTGAGGGTGCGGCCGTTGAAGTCGGTCTCGGAGGTGAGGCGTCCGGCCGGGTCGTAGGAGTACGTCCAGCTGAGGCCCTGCGGGTTGGTGACCTGGGTGAGGCGGAGTTCGGTGTCGTACGCGAAGGCGTAGGCGGTGCCGTCGGGGTCGGTGCGGGTGAGGGGCAGGTCGAAGGAGCCGTGGGTGAGGCAGGTGGTGTGGCCTGCCGCGTCGGTGTGGGCGAGGAGGTTGCCCTCGCCGTCCCAGGTCCAGCTTTCCCGTGCCCCGTCGGGAGCCTCGCGCCATGCGGGGTTGCCCTGGGGCGTCCAGCTCAGGCGGGTGGTGTTGCCCAGCGGGTCGGTGGCGCAGGTGACGCGTCCGAAGGCGTCACGAGCGACCGTGGTGGTGTGGCCCAGGGGGTCGGTGACTGCGGTCGGCAGACCGGCCTGGTTGCAGGTGAGGTGGCGAGTGTGGCCCAGCGCATCGGTGATGGTGGTCAGGTCGCCGGAGGTGCTATAGGCGTAGCGGGTTTCGGCACCGGCCGGGTCCGTGGTGGTCAGGAGGTTGCCGGCGGCATCGTAGGTGTGGTGCCAGGTGGTGCCGCCCGGCTCTATGACCTGGGTGGGCAGGCCGAGGTCGTTGTAGGCGGCCTGGCCGGTGGTCCCGTCGGGGAGGGTGATGCAGGTGAGGTTGCCTGCCTCGTCGTAGGTCCGGCGGGTGACATGGCCCAGAGCATCCGTGGTAGCCACGGCGCGGTCGAAGCGGTCCCAGTCGGTACGGGTGGTCTGCCCCAGCGGGTCGGTCTCCGCAACGACCTGTAGGGACTCATTGGCCAGATAGGTGCTGGTGTGGCCGAGGGAGTCGGTCAGCCGGGTGCGACGCAGACCGGAATTCGGCTCGCGGTCGTAAGTGAAGGTGGAGCGCAGATGGCCGGCGGAACCGGTTTGGGCGGTACAGCGGTCCCGGTCGTCGTAGGTGTAATCGAAGCGGGAGCCGTTGGTGTCGATCCAGGCCGTGATCCGGCCGACCGCGTCGTTCTCGAAGCGGAGTGGGGTCTCGCTGGCCGGGGTGCTGACCGTGGCAAGGTGCCCCATCTCGTCGTAGCCGTAGGCGGCGAGCAGCTGGTCGCCGCCGTCCGCGGCGGCGCCGACCAAGTGCAGGGCGGTTATTCGGTGGGCATGGGTGGTCAGCTTGAGGCGGTAGCCGCCGCTGTGGGTGATCTCGACAGGGGCACCGGTCTCGTCGTAGGCGAAGTTGATCCAATGCCCGTTGCGATCCCTGATCTCCTCCAACAGCGCCAGGCCCGGAGCGTGTTCAGTAAACACCCGGGTGTGGCCGGTGGCCGGGTCGCTGAGCTCGAAGTCGCCCGCCGCGGTGCGCCGCAGCATCTGGGGCGGCCCCGTATCGGGCCGTACGCCTGTGCCGCCCGGCTCCGGGTGCGGAAAGGAACGCAAGGTACCGTCCGCACCGACATGGACCACGCCCTGCTCGTCAAGCTCCAGGCGCTCGTCAACGGTGGAGGCCCAGGCGGAGCCGAACCAGTGCCCGGCCCGGTAGGAGGACTCGAAGGTGCGACTGAAAGCCAGCGGCAGCGCGCCGGGCAGGTGAGTGTCGGCCTGCGGCAGCACCATACGGCCACTCGCCACATCCACGGGGTCCTTCTTCAGCACCCGGCACTTGAAGTCGCGGCCGAAGTTCCGCAGGCCGTTGTCGACGCGGACCAGGGAGGCGCGACCGGTGCCGGCCAGTTCCAGCCGGGGCACTTTGATGTCGCGCAGCGCACGGGCACCGCCCAGCGCCTTGGCGGTGCGGCCGGCCGCACCGAAGGCGCCGCCCAGCAGCAAGCCGGAGACACCGGCGTCCTTGATCTCGGCGAGGTTGATGCCGTGTTGCTCACCGAGCAGATTGCGTCCGCCCTGGGCCACCACCACGTCCACGGTGATGGCCTCGATGCTGCCCATGGCCGCGGTGGCCAGTACCGTTCCGGCGATTTCGGCGACGGTGGCGGAGACGGCGACGCCCGCCGTGCCGGCTGCGGCGACGATCGCCTCGGTGGCGCCGGCCGCCGCGACCTCGCTGATGCCGCCGGTGAACAGCGCCAGCGCCGTCCCGGCGACCAGCACCGCTCCTGCGATCTCCAGCTCGTGTTCGATCTTCTTCTTCGCGTCGGCTATCTGGTCCGCGAACTTGTCCAGTGCCTTTGCCATACCCTCCGCAGCGGAGGCAACGTCGTCCAGGTAGCCCTTGCCTCCGCCATGGTACTTCCGCCAGAAGGCCTCAAAGGCGTCGATCGACTTGCCCTTATTGTTGTCGATGACATCCTGTGCAGACTTATGCGTCGCGGAGGTGATGTCCTTTACGTCGTCGGCAAAGGTGCGCCAAGCCCGTGCGGCTTCCCGGAGCTCGTCCTCGTCACCCTCCGGAAACCACATGCCCGTGAGGTCCTGGACTATCTCCTTGGCCTTGTCTCCAGCACTCAACGCGTACCGCTCCCATGCGAGCTGAAGCCCGAGGCGCTGGAGTGATCCGCGTCCTCGTGGTTATCGGTCATGTCCTTCATGGACTTTTGAATGCTTTCCAGACCTT
The DNA here is from genome assembly GCF_040643995.1 of Streptomyces sp. NPDC047049. Lineage (NCBI taxonomy): Bacteria > Bacillati > Actinomycetota > Actinomycetes > Kitasatosporales > Streptomycetaceae > Streptomyces > Streptomyces sp. NPDC047049. Next base: position 45,769 of record NZ_JBEYVM010000021.1, read on the forward strand.
TCACCAACGCCTGGGCGGCGCGCTCGATTTGGGTGCGATGCGGGCTGTAGACACCTTCGAACTTCTTGCCCTGTTCGTCGTTTCCCCATGGCTCGCCGAGCCCATCGAGTGAGTGCTTCAGCTTCTCTGCTGCCTTCGCCAAGGCGGCAGACTCCCTCTGGAACTTCGGTGCTTCACTCTTCAATTGGTCTGTGTCGATATCGAAGCCGGAAGCGGCCACGGTTCCCTCCGGAGCGCCTGTGGTCAGATGCACTCCGAACCTACCCTGTTCCACCAACAGCGATGACAGAGCGTCAGGCTTCGAGGCCGCGGATCAATCCGCCCTTTGGTGACCTCACATGCAGCACCGCACGACGCTGCTTGCCGTCCAGCGGCTACTAGGTGTACTGACCGGGGAGGTTGTGGACGGTGAACCGCATTCTGGGATCGAGCGATACGCCCGGGGTGGTGCTCTCCTCACGGATGGAGGTGATCCGCTCCTGACGGTGTACGACAGCACAGCGTGGCGTGCTCTCTGCGTAGGCGGAGGTGAGCCGGTCGGACGGGAGTTGCTTGCCGGTCCCCGCGTGTGCTCTCCGCGCAGACGGAGGTGAACCGCAGCTGGAGCGCGAAGCCGCCGCCGGCACCACGCGTCTCGGGGACGAGTTGGCCGTGCGCATGCAGCGGATGGACCCCACCCCGGAGCTCCAGCTCAAGGAGCGGCGGTGGCTACCCGTGCTGGCCCCGCGCCTGCCGCTCCCGGTGCCGACCCCGGTGCGGTTCGGCGAACCGTCCGAGCGCTTCCCCAAGCACTGGACCGTGATGACGTGGGTTCCCGGCGAGCCGCTGGACCACGGCTCGATCAGCCGCGGCACCCACGCGGCCGACGCGCTGGCGGGCTTCCTCCGGGCGCTCCATGTGGAGGCGCCCGCCGAGGCGCCGATCACTACGGACCGCGGTGCCCATCCCAGGAACTGCACGGACGGCTTCGAGAACTTCTTCCAGGCCGTTGCCCTTGACGACATCGCTGACGACGTCCGGGCCGTCTGGGACGACGCGGTTGCGGCCCACGCATGGGAGGGAGGGCCCGCCGGTGTGGGTGCACGGCGACCTCCATCCCGCGAACGTCGTCGTCTCGGACGGAACGCTCTCGGGCATCGTCGACTTCGGTGACCTGTTCGCCGGCGACCCGGCATGGGACCTCGCCGCCGCATGGGTGCTGCTGCCCGCGGGAACGGCCTCACGGTTCTTCGACATGTACGCGCAGGCAGACGAGGCGGCGATCCAGCGCGCCCGTGGGCTGGCCGCTCTGAAGAGCCTCTTCCTGATGCTCATGGGGCAGAACGGAGATCGGGGCCTTCCCGGCGGCAAGCCGAACTGGGGACCTGCAGGCCAGGCGGCACACAACGCCTCGTACAGCGACATCGTGTTCGGGATCTCCCGCATCTTGGGCTACAACTTCAGTCCCCGGTTCAAGGATCTGGACGACCAGCGGTTCTGGCGCGCGTCCCTTCCCGGTGTAGAGACTGGCACGTACGGGCCGCTGGACCCGCTGGCCCGCAACCGGGTCAACCTGAACAAGGTGATCACTCACTGGCCGGACATGCTCCGGGTCGCCGGTTCCCTGGTCACCAACCAGGTACGCGCCTACGACCTGCTGCGGATGTTCGGACGCGAAGGCCACCCGACCCCGTTGGGTCAGGCATTCGCCGGATACGGCGGGATCGCCAAGACCGAGCACCTGCTCCCGTCGTCGACCCGGTCGACGACACCTACCGCCGCCAGATGAACCGCCAGCTCACCGTGCAGGAGTCCCGGCACAAGCTGGCCCGCGACGTGTGCCACGGCAAGCGCGACACCATCCATCAGGCGTATCGGGAGAGGATGGAGGGCCAACTCGGCTCCCTGGGCCTGGTCCTCAACGCCGTGGTGCTGTAGGCCACCCGGTACATCGACGCCGCCGCGCCCAGCTCCGCGCCGAAGGACACGAGATCCGGGACGAGGACGTCTCCCGCCTGTCCCCCTCTCAAGCACCGCAACCTCAACGTCCTGGGCCGCTACAGCTTCACCGTCTCCACCCCGGCTGGCGGCGCCCTACGCCCTCTTCGCGCCCCGGACACAGTCGAACTCGACGAGGACGACGAGAGGTAGCGGGAGCGGACTCCGGCCAGATGCGTGCGCTGGCGCACACGCGCCACTCCGGCGCGTAGACGCCCTCGAATCGTTTGGCCCGACGAGTTCCACCGCTTGACCTTGACACAACGGCAGGGTTTCTACTGGCGGCATGCGAATCGGAGAGATCGCCGCGCTCGTGGGGCTCACCACCCGGGCGATCCGGCACTACCACCATGTCGGCCTGCTTCCGGAACCGGAGCGGCGCCCCAACGGCTACCGGGCCTACAGCGTCCGCGACGCCGTCCTGCTCGCCCGGGTGCGCCGGCTCACCGAACTCGGCCTCAGCCTCGATGAAGTGCGCGACGCCCTCGCCGACGATGCCGGACGCGAACTGACCGAGATATTGGAAGAACTCGTCGCCGACCTGGCCCGCCAGGAAGCCGACATCAGGGAGCGCCGCTGCCGGCTCGGCGCCTTGCTTGCAAAGCCGCCCGGCGCGGGCCCGTCTCACCCGCCCTCGCCGCACTGCTGGCGCAGGCCCCCCGAACAGACTCGCCGAGCGCGGCCAAGGACCGCGAGTACCTCACGCTGCTGGACGCCACCAGCACCGGTAACCAAGAGATGCTCGCGCTGCTCGGGACGCTGGTCGGCGATCCTGCAGTTGTCGAACTGTATGAGCGCCTCGACGCGCTCGCCGAAGCCCCCACCGACGATCCGCGCATCGCACCCTTGGCAGCTGCCCTGATGGCAGCCGTCCCAGAGGAGCTCTTCGCCGCAATCCCCGAGGACGCGGTCGTCGTGAGCGGGTTCAAGGAGGCGCTGCTCGCCGAGTACACCCCAGCGCAAGCGGAAGTCGTGGGCCAACTCATGGACGCGTTCATGGAAAGGGACCGGGGATGAGCGACCGGCCAAGAGGCGTACGGGCGGCGCGGGTCGCGGTATCCGCCGTGCTGCCGGGAGAACTGGCCCTGGCGGCCTGCCTGGTGGCCGGGGCCCGGCCACCAGGGTGGGCGCTGGCGGGCGCCGAGGCGCTGGTGCTCGCGGTGCTGCTGCTCGAGGCATGGGTGCTGCGCTCGCTGTACGTAGCCGCGCGCGCCCGCGGCGCGGACCGCCGGGCGGCGCGGCGGGCCGCCGTACAGGAGGCGGTACCGGTGACAGTCCGCCGCCTAGTCCTCCACGAACTGCGCGCCCTCGCCTCCCTGGGGCGGTGGGTCCGGCGCGGCACGCACGGGGTGCGCCCCGGGGACCACGCTGCCGCGTACACCGGTCCCCAGACCGCGATGATGTACGGGCTGCTCTTCGTGATGGTCATCGAGACGGTGGTCCTGGCCTTGCTCATCCCTTGGCCGGTGGTCCACCGGGTGATCCTGGTACTCGACCTGTACGGCGTCGTCCTCGTGCTGGCCCTGCACGCAGCCTGCGTCACCCGACCGCACGTCGTGCGCCCCGACGGCTCTCTGCGGATCCGCTACGGAGCCCTCTTCGACCTCGCCGTACCGCCGGACGCGGTCGCCTCGGTCCGGATCGACCGGCGCTATCCCGAGGGCCGCCTGATCACCCTCTCCGAGGACGGGATCCTCGACCTGATCGTGGGCAGCCAGACCTCGGTGACCCTGGAGCTGAACCGGCCACTCCCCTTCACCCGCCCGCTCGGCGCAACGGAAGAGGCCCACACCATCCGCTTCCACGCCGACGGCCCACGCGCACTGGTCAGCGCACTCCGTCAGCCCGCCTGAGCACACAGGTTGGTCCTCGCCGCGACGTGGCGCCCGGCAAGTCGCTCCGATCGGGCACCAGCGGGCACGGATGTGCGTCCCGCGGCGGCCGACGAGGCGCCGGAGTACGACAGATCGGCCGTTCTGGCCGCCTGGCGAAACGGCGGACCGGGTGTGCGGGAGGCGGCCGAAGCCGCTTTGGCGGGGTCGGACGACGACGTACGTACCTTCATGACCGATGACCTGCCGGTGCTTGAGGAGCATGATCTGCGGATTCAGGCGGCGCAGGTCATGGCCATGGGCGGGCCGGGCGTGCGGGAGGCCGCGAACAAGGCCCTGGACGGCGGCATCCAGGAGCTGCAGGCGTTCCTGGACGGCCGTTTTGTTCAGCCCTACGACACCATCTGCTTGTCGAGGTGGCGCAGGTCATGGCCGTCGGCGGGCGGGGCGTGAAGGAGGCGGCCGGCAAAGGCGCTAGTTGTGTTGTCCGGAGAGGTTGGTGACGCGGCTGGCTGGGTGTGGCCGCTGATGCCGGTGTGGGGTCGGTGGTAGTTGTACCAGTCCAGCCAGTCGGGGAACGCTGCCTGGCGTTCGGCGTCTGAGGTGTAGGGCTGTTGGTAGGCCCATTCGTCGAGCAGGGTGCGGTGGAAGCGTTCGACCTTGCCGTTGGTCTGGGGTCGCCAGGGGCGTGTCCAGCGCGGTTGGATGTCCAGGTCACGGCAGGTCTGGCGCCAGGTGTTCTTGGTGTAGGCCCAGGCATTGTCGGTCAGGACCCGTTCGACGGTGATGCCCCGGGTGGCGAACCAGGCCGTCGCGCGGGTGAGGAAGCCGGCGCAGGTGTCCGCCTTCTCGTCGGGGAGGTCTTCGGTGTAAGCGAGGCGGGAGTGGTCGTCCAGGGCCGTGTGGAGGTAAGCGAGGCCGACGCCGGCGCGGTTTTTGCGTCCGGCGGCCCGGCCGAGGACTTTGTGGCCGCAGCCGTCGGGGATGCGGCCGAGTTTCTTGACGTCGATGTGGACCAGTTCGCCGGGCCGGACGCGTTCGTAGCGGCGGACGAGCTCGCCGGTGGCCCGGTCGGTGGCGGCCAGCGGCGGCAGGCCGTGGCGCTTGAGGATCCGGTGGGCGGTGGAAGCTGCGACACCGGCACGGACGGCCAGCCGCAGTGGGCCGATCCGGTGCTCGCACCGCAACCTGACGACCTTCTCCTCCACCACTGCACACGTGCGGCGAGGCTGGTGGTGAGGACTGCTGGAGCGGTCCTCCATCCCCGCGTGACCCTGCAGTCGGTAGCGGCCGGCCCAGCGTGCAGCTGTCGTGTGACTGACCTGGAACCGTTCCGCGGCCCGGCGCAACGGCCAGCCGTCATCCACGACGCACCGGGCCAGACGCAGCCTGCCGGTCGGCGTCAGCGGGGCGTTACGGTGGGACACGAGGGCCTCCTGCACTCGGCGGTAGATGTCGCAATCCCCACCGAGCCAGAAGGCCCTCACCTCGTTCAAGCACCCAGCACGCGTGTCACCAACGTGCCGGGACAGCACAGCTAGACGGCTCCGCTGACGATTGACGCCGGTTCCTCGAGGAGGGGCAGTTCCGGGCGCGCGAGGTGGACAATCGGGTTGAGGTCGCCCAGTTGATGACCGCGGGCGGCCCGAATGTCAAGAAGGTCGCGCAGCAGGCTCTGGACGGCTCGCCCGAGGACGTGCAGGAGTTCCTGGACGATGGGTGGCAGGTCGCCGCCGCGCGGGACCAGGAGGCCCTTACGTCTCGCAGTTGGCCGCGCTCGCCGGCCGGGCGCAGAAGAAGGCCAACGAGCTGACCGAGGAGGCCAAGGAGGAGGCGGCCAAGGCGGTGACGGCAACTCAGCGGGCCAAGGAGGCGGCGCAGGTTGCGGCGGAAGAAGCGGAGAAGGCCAAGTCCTCCACGGGCAAGGCGCGGCAGCGGCGTCGCGGGCTGCGGCTGCAGCCGGAAGGGCAGCGCAGTCGGCGCGTACGGCGGTGTCTGCGGCTGCCGCGGCGAACCGGGTGGCGCGAGTGGCCGCGACGGCTGCGGCGCAGGCGGCCTATGCCGCCGGCCGGGCGGGCAGCGCGGCCTCCTCGGCCAGGTCGGCCATTGCCACGGACAACGCGGCGAAGGCGGCCGGAGCTGCGGCCAGTGCGGGTGCCAACGCGGCCGCAGCAGCGACAGCTGCTGCCGCGGCGGGGCGCTGGGCCGGCGAGGCCGGTGCGAAGTCTGCCGAGGCAGAGGTCACGGCAGCCCGGGCTCGGCGGCTGGCCAGGCAGGCCACGCGTGCGGCCGAGGCCACACAGTCCAATGCCCGCCAGGCCGCTGCCGCAGCACGGCAGTCGCGCAACGCCGCCAATGACGCCGCAGCGCACGCCGAGGCCGCGGCCATGGCGGTGGACAAGACCGCGGACGAAGCGGGCCGGGCAGTGGACGCCGCGAGGGAGTCCACCGCCGCGGCGAAGGCCGCCACGACGGCCGCCAACGACTCTCAGACAGCCGCCGACCAGGCCCGGTTTGTGGCAGAACTGGCCCGCAAGGCCGACACCGAGCGACTGACCGAGCAGCAGGAGGATGAAGGGTTCCGTCGGGCGTGTCGTGCACGTCGTCCGCGCGCTTCACTTGGAGAACGCGTAAGTCCGGACGGGGTCGAGGTGCAGTTCGAAGGGCCCGAAACAGTCGGCCGCGAGGGTCGCGACCGGGGCGCCGCAGGGGCAGGCCCGGTTGAGTCCCTCGTCGCCTGTCGGTCCGCAGCACCCATTGCTGTTCTCCCAGTTGGGCAGTGGCTGAAGGCCGACGGCGTCATCAGGGTGCACCAGCGCTGTGTGTCGACTGCCGGCCGAGATGACGAAGCCTTCTTCACGGCAGACCACAGGTCCGCGCGACTGAGCCGGCTTGGGGTGTTCCTGATCGTCCTGCACGACGAAGGGAGGCCCCCAAGGCTCGGGATCGATCGCGTAGTGGCCCCGCAGAACGGTGGAAGGTGCCCGGCGCGTCTCCTTGTCCCGGTCGCGATCGTCGTCTGAGACGTCAGGGATGGCGGCAAGCTCGGTCAGCTCCGGCGTGATCGCGGTGCCGCACTTGGAACACAGGAAGACGGTCATCCCCTCGTTGTAGTGCTCATGGCTGCCCCTTCGCATCCTCGTTTCGCTGCTCGGAGTCGATGTGCGCGACGACGCTGCGGAAATCGGGCATGCCCAGGTGGACGGTGGTGGGCCGGGTGGCGATGTCGCGCATGGCGGCGAGCTTCTGCTCGGCGGCGGCGAGGCTGGCCTCGATCGCGGCGACCTCGCCGAGCCAGCCCTGTTCCTTGGCCTCCGGGAGCCGGTCGAGCAGGTTCGCGTGGATCTCCTCCAAGCGGGGCATCTGGTAGGGATCGGGCCGCAGGACGGGACAGCGGATGCAGGCTTCTCTGAACTTGCGCTCGTGAGTTGATCGAGTCAGGAGCGCCTGTGTTCGCGGTTGAGTTCGTGGTAGCCGCGAAAGTCGAAGAAGCGCAGGCCGTCGATCACCGCTCCAGACAGGATTTCCGGCAGGGTCCATGGGTGGGTGGTGTAGTTGTCCGTTGCCACGCCTCCATGCTCAAGCAGCAGAGCGATCATTTGGTGAACCTCTGCGGTGCCGTCGATCCGCCCGGAAATGTCTATCTGCACCGCCCAAGTGGGGTGATGTCCGATGGCCGCTTCGAGGATGGCCACATCCTCGCGATCCCAGTCAGAGAAGAGGTGGCCGGTCTGCTCATCGTCGATGTCGATGTAGAGGTTGCCGTCCAAAGTCCACGGATTGCACTGCTCGGGCAGATGCCGATCGAGCGAGGCGACGGTCACAGCTCGCTCACCTGCGGGAAACACGAAGACGGTTCGCATGGGTTGGAGCGTAGGCAGTTCAGCTTCGTGGCGACCATGGATTTCAGCGATGGTGCTGGTCCGTCGATGTAGTGGTGGTGCGATTGGCGATGTCGGCGAAGGCTGGCGTGCCGAGATCGACTGCGGAGGATCGGCGGGCTGCTTCGGCATCGAGCTGGTCCAGCTTGTCCTGCGCGCCGGCGAGGCTGAACATGACAATGTGGTGCGACTGGCCCGCGGGGCCCGGCTGCTGCTCCATGAGTGCGTAAACCTCGACTACTTCCGCGCCGGCGGATTCGACGTTGCGTTCATCAAGCACCAGGAGGAGAGCCACACCCCGCCTCATGGCGTCCGCCGTGTGGCGGCGGCAGCCGGGGTAGACCAACTCCTTCTGACGCATCTCGCCGGAGTCGCCACCGACGAGCAGTGAACCACCCCGGTACGTACCCGCTATGACGGACCGGTGGCCGTCGCCGACGACCTGCTGCGCACCACCCTCGGCTGACGGCTCGACACATCTGTCACCTCCCACAGGGCAGACCACCGGTTGTGGTCGGTGCAACCGTCCGTTGCGTGAGCGCCCCTGGAATCGGTCAGACAGCCGCGGCGTCCGACACGGTGACGGCGGCGGCGAGCGGCTTTGCATAACAGCGACCGATTTCATCGAAGCGGTAGTGGCCGAACTTGGCGCAGGGCTCGTAACCGTTGGAGACGTAGAGAGAGATGGCCTCCGTCAGGTTGATGCCGGTTTCCAGCACCATGCGGGTGCGGCCCGCTGCCCGGGCGTTGTCCTCAAGGGCGCCAGCACTGAACTGCGTCCCATCGCTGCTCCCACTCCGCCAAGTCTCCGCCGCACGCCTTGACATAGGCCAGTGCCAGTGGCGGGGACGGCAGTGTCTCCCCCGCCGCCGCGCGGGCCAGAGCAGCGATCGAGTTTCCCGCGTCTTTGGCCATCACTCGGTAGGTCGGACTGCCCGCCTCTCCGCGTAGCTTGCGCAGCTCGAATGCGAATCGCTGCACCGGTCCCTCGCCCGGATCGATCGGCTCCTCACCGCGCCCCACCACAGCTCGCCTCCCCCTTCGCGTACGACCGTGTGTGGCGGCATCCATCCGCTGGTGCGCCGTTCGAACAGTGGCAGTAGCGGGTGCGCGGATGCGGTGCGGCGTCATCCGCAATCGCCACGGCGAAAACCACCTCATCGACGGAAGCGTCACGTACGTCCACGTGTGCCGCAAGTTCGTCTTCACTCCCCCATCGCTGTTGCGTGCGACCGGTTGGACGCGCCACCGGTACCGGCTCCCAACCGCTCGCCGGATCGGCGGGGTGTACCTGTCGGCTGCGGTTGTATGGCGGATCGCCCCTGTGTCACCCACTGTGGACGCGTATGAGAGCAGAAGGGGCAAATTTCATGGTGAAACGAGACTCGGCCCCGAACGTCGTGGTGGGTGTCGACGGCTCGCCTTCGTCGCATGCCGCGCTGCGGTGGGCGGTCCAATATGCCGAGCTGAGCGGCGGTGATGTGGTAGCGGTGGCTGCCTAGGAGCTTCCCTGGATGTACGGGTTGGCCGCACCCGCGGTGGACCCTACTTTCGACAGAACCATCGCCGAGCGTGACCTCGTCAACCAGGTGCAAGAGGTTCTTGGCGAGTCCCGTGCTGCCCAGATGCCGTCTGGTGAAGGGCCATCCCGTCGAGGTGCTGCTCAGTGAGGCGGAGGGAGCCGAGGCTCTGGTGGTGGGCAGCCGGGGGCTGGGCGGATTCCCTCGAGCGCTGCTGGGTTCCGTGAGTCAGCAGTGTGCGCTGCACGCCACGTGTCCGGTCGTCATCGTCCGTCCGACCATCGAGGTGACGGACTCCGGTACACAGGCCGGGTGAGGCGGGGCTCGTCGGCGGCACCAGGCCCCAGGCGGCCCAGCCCCGCGGCTCACAGTCCCTGTTTCTTTGGCGTAGCCTCCACCAGCGCTATCTGCCCGGGTCACGGCTGGTGAGCCGTAGGTGTGCCGTACTGCGAGCTCATGATGCGGAGAAGTCGACGAGCTGCACGACGAGTACATGGTCACTTGCTTCCGGTTCGTCGACGACCTCTTTCTCGGAGCCTGCCGCGTCCTCAGCGAACAGATGGAGGCTCTCCGGCACCGCATCGGCGAGCGCTACCTGGGGGACGCCACCTGACGCACAACGCACCGTCCTCAACCGGCTCAGGTGCCGGAGGCGCACGGTGGCGTCAAGCCTCCTACGTCTCGTCAGGCAAACCGAGGATGAAGCAGCACGTCACACCGGTCCAATGGGCGACAAGGCGGCGGGCGACGCGCTCGGCCACGTGCCATTGGTGTCCGACGACTTATTCGCGAGGCGCGACGGGCATGGCTATCGCTTCGCTGCACCGCCACCACCGCCTGCTCCGGCAGCGGAGGCGGGCGACGACATCGCCGCCGGCCCGCCAGGAGTCGGCCTAAGGCTCGGAAAGATCGCGGTGCGGCTCTCGACGCAGTGTCATGTGGGGAGCAGGGCGCGCAGGGCGTAGGGCAGGATGCCGCCGTGCCGGTAGTAGTCGGCTTCCGTAGGGGTGTCCAGGCGCACGCGTGCGGTGAATCGAGTGGTGCCGCCGGGCCCTTCCGTCTCGACGGTGACCTCGTGGGGCAGCTCGGCCAGCCCATGGACGGTGTACTTTTCCTCACCGGTCAGGCCCAGGGAGTGGGCGTTGTCGCCGGGAGCGAATTGCAGCGGCAGGACGCCCATCCCGATCAGGTTGGAGCGGTGGATGCGCTCAAAGGATTCGGCCAGGACGGCTCTGACGCCGAGCAGCGCGGTCCCTTTGGCGGCCCAGTCGCGCGACGATCCGGAGCCGTATTCCTTGCCGGCGATGACCAGGAGGGGGACGTCCTCGGCGGCGTACCGCATCGCCGCCTGGTAGATGGTGGTCTGTTCGCCGTCGGGTAGGTGTCGGGTGTAGCCGCCCTCGGTTTCGGGGGCAAGCAGGTTGCGCAGTCGGACGTTGGCGAAGGTGCCGCGGATCATCACCTCGTGGTTGCCGCGCCGGGAGCCGTAGGAGTTGAAGTTCTCGGGTGCGACGCCGTGGGCTTGCAGGTACTCGCCCGCCGGTGAGTACCGTTCAATCGTGCCGGCCGGGGAGATGTGGTCGGTGGTGACCGAGTCGCCGAGCAGGGCCAGTACCCGGGCGCGGGTGATGTCGCCGGGTGGCTGCGGTCGGCGGGGCATGTTCTCGAAGTAGGGCGGCTTGCGCACGTATGTCGAGGCGGGATCCCAGGCGAACAGGTCGCCCTCGGGGGTGGGCAGGGCCTGCCACCGCTCGTCGCCGGTGAACAGGTCAGCGTAGCCGTCGGTGAACATGCTCGGCCGCAGACTGGTGGAGATCACCTGCTGGATTTCGTCCTGGGTGGGCCAGATGTCGCGCAGGTGGACGGGCCGGCCGTCGTTGCCGGTGCCCAGCGGTTCTTGGGTGAGGTCGATGGCCATTGATCCGGCCAGCGCGTAGGCGACCACCAGCGGCGGTGAGGCCAGATAGTTCAGCTTCGTCTCGGGGTGGATGCGGCCTTCGAAGTTGCGGTTGCCGGAGAGCACGGACGCCAGCGCGAGGTCGGCGTCGGTTGCGGCCCGGGAGACTTCACTGATCAACGGGCCGGAGTTGCCGATGCAGGTGGTGCAGCCGTAGCCGACCAGGTCGAAGCCGAGCGCGTCCAAGTACGGAACAAGTCCTGCGCGTTCGAAGTAGTTCATGACGATCCTCGACCCCGGTGCAAGGCTGGTCTTCACCCAGGGTTTGGACCGCAGGCCGCGCTCGACGGCTTTCTTGGCCAGCAGCGCCGCGGCGACCATGACCTGTGGGTTGGAGGTGTTGGTACAGGAGGTGATCGCGGCGATCACCACCACGCCGTGCCCGATCTCGGCCCGGGTGCCATCGGCCAGGGTGACCGGGGTGGGGCTCAGCGGGCCGGCAGGCTCTGCGGCGGGACCTGTGTCGAAGCAGGCCGGGCTGTCGCCCGGGCGGTTGCCGGTCACCGCCACGGGGTCGGAGGCGGGGAAGGACTCCATACCGCTCGCATCCACGCCGACCGGCGCCGGCTCGCAAGTGACGTAGCCGCCCAGGACGGCACGGAAGGCACGCGGGGCATCGGCCAGATTGATGCGGTCCTGAGGGCGCTTGGGCCCGGCAATCGAGGGCACCACCGCCGAAAGATCCACCTCCAGAGTCTGCGAGTAGACGGGCTCGTGGCCGGGGTCGTGCCACAGTCCCTGCTCCTTCGCGTACGCCTCCACCAGGGAGATGTGTTCGCGGGCGCGGCCGGTGAGCCGCAGGTAGGACAGTGTCTCGTCATCAATGGGGAAGATCGCGCAGGTAGCGCCGTACTCGGGGCTCATGTTGCCGATGGTGGCCCGGTTGGCCAGCGGGACGTTGGCCACGCCGGGGCCGTAGAACTCCACGAAGGTGCCGACCACGCCGTGCGCGCGGAGCTTCTCGGCGATGGTGAGGACCAGGTCAGTGGCGGTGCTGCCCTCGGGCAGCGCACCGGTGAGTTTCACGCCGATGACGCGCGGGATGAGCATGCTGACCGGCAGGCCGAGCATCGCCGCTTCCGCCTCGATGCCGCCCACGCCCCAGCCGAGCACGCCCAGCCCGTTGACCATCGGGGTGTGCGAGTCGGTGCCCACCAGAGTGTCGGGGAAGGCGGTGCCGTCCTTCTCGAACACCACGCGCGCGAGGTGTTCGAGGTTGACCTGGTGGCAGATACCGGTGCCGGGCGGCACGACCCGCAGGCCGGCGAAGGCGCTCTGCCCCCAGCGCAGGAACTGGTAGCGCTCGGCGTTGCGCTGGAACTCCCGCTCGACGTTGCGGTCGAATGCCGACGGGGTGCCGAAGTGGTCGGCGATCACCGAGTGGTCGATGACCAACTCGACCGGTCGTAGTGGGCCGATCCGCGTCGCGTCGCCGCCGAGCTCAGCCGTTGCCTCCCGCATCGCGACCAGGTCGACGATGCACGGCACGCCGGTGAAGTCCTGCATCAGAACCCGCGCAGGGGTGAACTGGATCTCGGTCGCGGGCTCCGCGCGCGGGTCCCAGCCGGCCAGCGCGGTGACCTGCTCGGCGGTGACGGCGCGGCCGTCCTCGTTACGCAGCAGGTTCTCCAGCAGCACCTTCAGGCTGTACGGGAGTCGGGCGGTTCCCGCGAGCGCGTCGAGGCGGAAGACGGACCACGAGCTCCCCACAGCCGACAGCCTCGCCTGAGCGCCGAAGGTGTTCAGTGACATGGCGGTGCATCTCTCTGTGAGTCCGGGGGCCGACTCTCGTCGGCTGTCCGGCCCTTCCGTGCCGCGCGGTCCCCGGGCGGGCCGCGCCGCACGGGGAGCGGAGCAGTTCGTGCGGGTGGACCCCGCACGGGCACCGGGCCCACCCGCAGTGACCCCGGGAATCCGCCAGACTCATGACCGTACCCAGCGGCGCGCCGGGGAACCGGCCGCCACACCGCTTCGACGGGAACGGGAGGGCCAACTCAGCGGCCCGGGCGTTCCTCAGCCGGAGGTGGGGTGCGGCCAGTGCGCGAGGCTGCCGGGCGAGGGAGCGGAGTGCGTCGCTTCCGATGCGGACGGATGGGTTTCATAGCTTTCGCGCATGCCGCTCAGGTCGAAGAGCTTGAGTATTCGGCCGGGGACGGAAGCGAAACGCAGTGAGCCTTCGTGTTCACGGATGCGTTTCGTCATCGCCACGATCACGCCCAGCCCCATCGAATCCAGGAAGGTGACGAAGCCCAGATCCAGGACGAAGTGGCGGTGTCCCTCATCGAGGAGCTTGATCACTGCCTCCCGGATCATGGGGGCGGTGTTGGCGTCCACCTCACCGTCGGCCTCGAGGACGGTCCAGCCGTTGACCACGTCGTAGCTCACCATCATGCTCTCGTGCCGGATGATGTTCGTTCGCATGGCGATTCCTCTTCACGTCTGCGGACAGCGCGAGATGCCCGGCAGGGTGCGGCGGAGAGGCCCAGCCCTTACCGTTCGCGGCCTGCGCAAAGGCGAGTTCGCGTGAACGGTGGCCGCAATCGCCGGCGCCTCGCGTGCGGTCACCGGCTCTCGGTCAGCCACTCGGCGAGAACGGCGGCCTGACTGTGGTCGACATCCTTGGTGGCGGTCAGCAGCATGATCTTGTCGTGTGCCGCCAGGTCACGCAGATGTCCCGCCGCCTCGCGGTGCCCGGCGTCGCGCAGCTCTGCCAGGTAGCGGCGGCGAAACTCGGTGAAGCGGCTGGGCTCGTGGCCGTACCATTTGCGCAGTTCGCTCGACGGGGCGACACCACGCAGCCACTCGTCCAGATGCGCGTCCTCCTTGCGCATGCCCCGGGGCCAGACCCGGTCGACCAGCACGCGCTTGCCGTCCTTGGGCGCGGTCTCCTCATAGACCCTGCGATACGTGATCTGTTTGGCCATAATGGTGTCCTTCCAGATCAGTCGGCCGCCCCTTCCTCAGCAAATGGACAGCGGCGTGCCCTGCTGCAATGGTTCCGGCTCGCCCATTCTATCGGCGACAGCTCGTGCGAACCCGTCGGGAGCCTGCCAGGTCAGCCACCATGACCGCCATAGTGACGGCGTCCAGTACGGCGTATTGACGAGGAGCACGAGTGCCCAGCAGACGTCCCTCGCCCGACTCACACGAGTTGTCATCAGGCAACGATGCGGATGCTCGGGGCGATCGACCGCGGCAGGCACTGGATCCTGCGCGTGGCTTATTACGCGGTGACCAGCAGCGTTACGGTGCGTCGGGCAGTTCGGGCGCTGTTTTGCTCCGATGCTGGGCTCCTGACCGACTTTCGTGGCCATGATCAGCCTGGTAGCACACGTGCGGGCGAGCGCTCGTCTCGACGGCGCCCACCTGCTGTCTGATCTGCTCCGCGGATGCCCGGTGATCGCGACTGTACGCGGCGTGAGGTGTCCGGAGCGGTATGAACGGGAGGATCCGCATTGCCCACCGGGAGTCAGGGGTTCGGCGGATCAACCTTGGCCTACGTCACTTGGACGGTACTGGGTTGCCGCGTGGGGTGCGAAGGCGGTAGCGGAGGAACAGATATGAGTCCCGGCGCCGGGCGCTGATCAGGTCCGCCCCCGTCGGCCGGTTCGGCAGCAGTTCGAGCCCGGCGACCACCCCGGGTCGGGATGTGCCGTCCCGGCCGGCGAGCACTGGGGACGTCGTGAGGAACAGTTCATCCAGCAAGCCCTCGCCGAGGAGGTGACCGATGAGGTGCGGCCCGCCCTCGGTGAGCACCGTGGTGTGTCCCTGGGCGTGGAGAGCCGCGAGGACGTCGGACATACGGAGGGCGGAGACCGCGGTGAGTATTGCGCATGTTGGCGGCAGACGTCCCTCCAGTCGGCGGGCTCCCTCCGCGGTGGTGGCCACGAGCGCGCCCGACTGCAGTGCTGGGTGCTCGGTGGGCACGTCGCCGCTTGCTGTGACCACGACCAGTTCTGGCTGAGTGGTGCGTCGCAGGCTGCGCCGTAGCTCGACGAAGTCGGGGGCGGCTTGCGGACAGACGTGGTCAGGTGTCCATTGGTGGCCGGGCGTGGCCCGGAGCGTGCCGGCTCCGATGAGTACGGCGTCGGCGCATGCGCGCAGCAGTCCCATGACGAAGCGGTCAGCCGATGCACGCCCGCTGATCGCCGAGCCGGAGGAGGGGTATTCGGGGCCGAGGGCGACCACTCCGTCAAGTGAAGTGACGAAGTTTGCGTACACGCACGGTGGTGTGAAGCCCATATCCCCGCCGTACGCTGTGCCGAGCTTCGCAGGGAGGCCGAAGCGGGGCTGCCCTGCCTCCTCGTACAGCAGCTCCAGGGGCTCCAGTGAGCCTGTCTGTGTTCCGCCGGCGGGGTGGACGGTGCTCTCCTCAGCCATGTCCGGCCAGGCCGTGTTGGCCGCACAACGTGAAGAATTCGCCGCGTAGTTGCGGATCGTCGTCGTAGGTACCCCGCCAGTGGGTGGTACGGGTGCTGGACTCGATCTCCCGTACTCCGCGCATCTGGGTGCACAGATGCACCGCTTCCAGGTGGACCGCGACACCGTGGGGCTGCAGGATCTGCTGCAGCGATTCGGCGAGCTGGCGGCCGATGCGCTCCTGCATCGAGAATCGACGGGCGAACAGCCGCACCAGCCTGGTCAGCTTGGACAGTCCGAGGATGTGCTCATGGGCGATGTAGCCGACGTACGCCTTGCCGAAGAACGGCAGAGCGTGGTGCTCGCAGAGGGAAAAGAACGGGATGGGCCCTTCGACAATCTGGCTGATCCGGCAGTCCGAACCGCCGTGGCATTCGGTCTCGAAAGCGGTGACCAGCTTCTCGTCGCCTTCGTACCCGCTGGTGGCGTCGAACAGGGCGCGCAGGAAGCGGCGGGGAGTGTCCGCCGTGGCCGCAGAGCCGGCGGCCAGACCCAGCGCCCCGAAGATCTCCCTGAGGTAGTCCTCGAACCGCTGCCACTCTTCGGGGGTGATCTGCCGTGGAGACACAGCTGCCCACGCCACCTCATCCGTGACGGGTACGAAGCTCTCGCCTACCAGCCCTGCGACGGGTGGCGGACCGTTCATCTGCGGCAGTTGATCATTCATAAGCGGCCTCAAGATGCAACGATCATCTCGCTGGACTCGGTCACACCCATTGTCGACCGATTTCTGCGTGAGTGCTGCCCGAGAACACGATGCCCTGCCCGAGCACAGTGAGGGTGCGAGCGGACCCCGGTACCGTTTGCCCCCGCTGTCAGCTCCGGAGCATCTCGGCAAGGACCTCGGCTTCGCTGATCTCGGGCTGCTTGGTTGCGGTGAGCAGCGGCAAGGGGCAGCCTTTGGCGAGGTCAGCCAGTCCACCGCTCCGTCGCGGGCGAGGAGCGCGACACAGCGGCCGTCCCCGATCACCGCGTAGTCCCGCAGCTCCGCGTAGCCGCCCACCCGTGCCGGTGTGGCGGCAAGTGAGTCATTCACGACGGCCGGCCCGGCTGCCCGCCGGGCACGACGACGACCGGGAGGTGGGCGTGATGCACGACCTCGGTGCTGGTGGAGCCCAGGGTGAGGCGCCCCCATGCGCCCGAGCCCCGGCTGCCGACCACCAGGAGGCAGGCGTCTTCGCTCGCGTCCAACAGGACCTGCGACGGACGGCCCGCCTCGACTCTGATCTCGAGCTCCACCGGCGCACCGCCGACCTGTTCCCGGGCCTCCTCCAGCGCCTTGGTAACCGCCTCCAACGTGGTATCGCGCAGCTGGGTGTCCAGGTCGTGGAAACCGGAGGCAGTAGGCCACTGGAAACCGCCGTACCTGATGGTGAAGTCGTACGCGCATATGGCGCGGAGCCCGGTCCCGCGCAGTTGTGACTCCTGAAGGGCGAAGCGCAGGGCCGGCTCGGAGGCGGGAGAGCCGTCGGTGCCGACCACAATCGGTGCGGGAGTGGCGGCGTTCGTCATTGCGGAGGCCTCCAAGCCGTGTCGTGTGCTGCCCTTACCGAGGAGCGCCAGTTCCGTCAGTCCTGCGGACGACGAGTGCAGTGATGTCGTCCCGCTGTATGCCTGCGGTGTGGCGGCCAAGGTCTTCGGTCAGATGGTCGGCGACTTCCCAGGGGGAAATATCCGCCCATTCCTGTAGGCGCTCTTCGAGGGGATAGAAGGCGCCGGTGGTGCCGTCGTAGACGTCTCCGCCCACCAGTCTGTCCGCCTCGACCGGCCGGTACACACCGTCGACGATCACCCGGTCGGTGAGGATCGGCAGGGACCGCAGCATCTGCCGTTGGAGCGCGACAGCCGTGGACCGTACTCGCAGCAACTCCCGCTCCCGCCGGATCCGCCAGTGGCAGGTCACCACGCACAGCCCGCCGAGCACGAAGGCCAGCACCATGACAATCCCGTAGTCGTACGACGAGGGGAGCGGCCGGTAGAGCAGAACTGCGGTGATCACTATCAGCACCCAGCCCACCGCATAGCCGGTCTCCCGCACCGTTCCGACCGCAGCCGGGAACGCGGGAAGCAGCATCAGCAAGGGGATGAGTCGCACCGTGCGGTCATCAATCATCAACTCGAGCAGCACAACGGGCACGGTCGCTGCGACCACATAGACCATCGGCGCTCTGACCGCACCTCTTGGGGAAGACTCGGCAGCGCTCTCGGCGCGCGACGTCAGTGGCGCGCCGGACGCACGGGCCGCCTCACGCCGACGAATCACCTGTCCAGACTCCCCCAGCCCGCCCGCCGCCGCAAACCCGACGGTCTTCGTTTCGCCCCGACGCAAGAATGAATGCTGCTCAACACCAGTGCGAGCGTGCGGCACGCTTGGAATACACGGTCACGAATCCGGCGGCTATGGATGGCATCGAGCGGTGCGGCTGCCTATGTGGCACCAGTCGCATTCGGGGTGATCATCGAAGTGAGGGACGTAGTTGTCGCCCAGGCTATGGCGCGGCCGGGCGCTGGCTGCAGGCCAGTATCGGCACAGCCCTCCACGCGGGGCGGGTGGGTGTGCGAAGCCGGAGAACACTGCGTCCACAGCCCATCCGCGCCAAGACCACTGTGGAAAGGCAGCAAAAGATGTCGGTCACTGAGCAGTATCTCGTGAACAATCGGGCCTACGCGTCTCGTTTCACCGGCCCGCTTCCGATGGAACCCTCCCAGCAAGTCGCCGTTGTGGCCTGCATGGATGCGCGGCTGAACATCTACGCCGTCCTCGGCCTGAAGGAGGGGGAGGCCAGCGTGATTCGCAATGCAGGGGGAGTGATCACCGACGACGTTATCCGATCGCTGGCGGTGAGCCAGCAGTTGCTGGGAACGAACGAGATCATCCTCATCCACCACACTGACTGCCGGATGCTGACCTACCCCGGCTACAGGCTCAAGGAGCCGATCCGCAGTGAGGATGGTCTCCGGCCCCTCTGGCCGGAGGAATCCTTCCACGACGTGGTGGTCGACGTACAACGGTCCATCAGCCGCGTCAGGTCGAGTCCCTACCTCCCCCACCGCGAATCCGTACGTGGGTTCGTCCTCGACGTCGCCACAGGGCAGCTTGAAGAGGTCGAAGTAATACGCCGCCGGTGAGCCGCGAGCCGACGGCTCTCTGATCGTCGCGCATCGGGCCGGGGTACGGGCCGACGGGAAGGCTGTCCCGGCACGTCCTTGGCGATCAGCCGGTTCCGTCGGGGCGCCTGAGAAGGTGTGTCAGGGGGACACGGGTATCGGCGAGTTCCTTTGTGTCGACCGCCCGACCGGAGGTGACGAGGGCTCGGATCGGGTCGGCGACGTCCCAGACGTTGACGTTCATCCCGGCCAGGGCGCGGCCCTCGGCGAGCCAGAACGCGATGAACTCGCGGGTGTCCCTCCGGCCGCGGAAGACCACTTGGTCGTAGCCGCCGGGCTCGACATAGCCGGTGTACTCCATGCCCAGGTCGTACTGGTCGGTGAAGAAGTACGGAAGGCGGTCGTACGTTACGTTCTGGCCGAGCATCGCCTTTGCCGCGACTTGCGGCTGGTTGACGGCGTTGGCCCAGTGCTCGACGCGGATGTGCTTGCCGAGCAGCGGGTGGAAGGCGTTGGCGACGTCCCCAGCGGCATAGATGTCCGTATGCGAGCTGCGCGCGTGGGCGTCGACGCGGATGCCATTGTCGACCTCCAGGACCCGCGGCCCAGAACGCCGCAGAACGCAAGAAGGCCCGCTCCGCGGCGAAGGCTGTGGCGGACTGTCACGTCAGCGACTTCACCTCGAAGACGGGCACTGAACTGGTCGAGCAGATCCAGCAGTCGGAAACCACCTGCATCAACACGCTGTTCAACGTGTCCGGTGAGGACTCCAAGGCTCTCTTCCGTGAGGAACAGCACGGCCCCGCTCTGGGTCGGCCTCGCCGAGATGACGGATGAGTTCGACAAGGAGAACTGCGCCGAGTACGACACCTGTGACCTCCAGAACCGCGTGCGCGACGCGGTGCTGACGGTCAAGCCGGTGTCGTCTTCGGTATCGACACCAACAACGGCGGCATGTACCTGGAGGGCGACCCGGCCGCTGAGGGCAACCAGCCTCGCTTCATCGCCTACGAGCAGCCGGCCCAGGACGGCGCCTTCCAGATCTGGAATCTCAACCACGAGTACACCCACTACCTCGACGGTCGCTTCGACATGCACGGCGACTTCGCAGCAGGACAGACCACTCCGACTGTGATGTGGGTCGAGGGCTTCGCCGAGTATGTCTCTTACTCGTACCGCGGCCTCACCTACGACCGGGCGCTCGAGGAGGCAGGAGCGGCCAACTGCCCGTCCGGAGCGGGGCCTCGGTGACCGGCAAGAACTGAGCCAAGAGAACACCGAGCCACGGGAAGCCGGTCCCGCGCACCGTGCGCGGGACCGGCTTCCCGACCGTCCAGCTCTCCTCCTTCCACACCGGCACTTCGGCCTGGCCGTATTCACGGCGGTGCGGGTTGAGCAGGCCGGTACCCCGGTAGCCGCCCGTGATGACAGTGGCCCGGCCAGCATCGGCCCAGTGGAGCCGCGTGGGCACCAGCACGGCGTCACCATTCGCCTCGATCTGAGTCACGCCGGGCAGCGGCCGACGGTGACGTCCGGTCGGTTCAGCGAATGAAGTCGACCTCTGGGTAGTGGCGCGAGGGGCCGTCGAGCAGGTTGCTGTTCCGATGGCGCAGGTGCTTGTCGAAGAAGGCGGCGACGTAGGTGCGTTGGACCTCGATGGAGCGGTTGGGGTCGATCGTGCCGAGTGCCTGCTGCATTACTTCCGGGGTTATCCCGAATGCGCCCGGCGCCTGGGGGAACAGGACCTGGTTGTCGACGAAGGAGTTGTGCCCGGAGCCGCGCAGCTTCAGGTCGAGCCGCTCTCCGTGCAGGTGGTCCCAGAGCCGCGCCCAGCTCCCGTCGGTGTTGCGGTTGTGGTGCTCGGAACTGAACAGCATGTAGGGGCGGTCGAGCCGCTTGTATTCCGACGAGCCGAAGAGCTGGCCGTCCAGGTTCACGCCGGCGTCGATCCTGGAGTCCGCGTCCATGGCAGCGGCCACCGATCCGCCGCCGAGGGAAGCGCCGAACATCCCGATGTGTTTCGTGCTCACGGCCTGGGTCAGCCCCTGGGGGAGCGGCTTGTTTTCCACATCCGGGTTGTGGCCGCGGGCGATCTCGGCCAGCTGGTCGATGACGAAGTGGGCGTCCGCCGCCCGGACGTCGATCAAGTCGCGCGATTTGGTGCCTGGCGGCAGCATGCTCGGCTCATGTCGTCCGCCGGGGAACACCACATCGCCGGTGTCGTGGGTGTGGTCGATGGTGATGACCAGGTAGCCGCGGCTGGCCAGGTCCTGAACCAGGGCCGTGCCCGTGGCACGGTTCCCACGGCCGCCGGGCGAGTACAGCAGCACCGGCAGCTTGCCGTCCTTGCGGGCGACCGGGGCGCCGGTGTGCCCGGCCGTGGTGGGCAGGGTCACCCCGCCCGGCAGCACCTGCTGGCTGTTGGGGAGGAGTGCGGCGGGGTACTGGCTGGTGTGCGTGGCCGGGTACCACAGCGAGACCATCAGCTCGCGCTGCTGTCCGGGCACCCACGGATCCATGCGTTTCGAGTCGCGCAGGTGAAGATCGACCGTTCCGACGCGATGACGCCCGGTCGGGGCGGGGAGAGTCAGCTGGCCCGGGGCCGGCGCCACCTTCAAGGACGCCGCCCGGCGAGGGTGTTGCGCCGCGTCGTCCAAGCCCACCGCCTGGCCCGGGGCTTGCGCCGCGTCGTCCAAGGCCACCAACTGGCCCGGGGCCTGCCCCGCGTCGTCCAAGGACGCTGCAGTGGTCATGGGCGTACTGGTGGCCTTCTCCGCGGCGGTGGCCGGCGCGATCCCGGCGCCCAGGGCGAGGGTCAGTAGTCCTGTGGTGCCGGCGACCCGGGTGCGCAACCGGCTGTGGCGCCTTCGTGCGTGCTTCATGGGCAGCCCCCCTCCATGGTGGTGATCGCCACGTGATCAGCGATCGGCTGGCGGTCATCGTATATGCAGTTTTGCCATGGCTAAGCCAACCCAGTTGATAGTGCGCGGAGTTATCTACGGCAGTGGGTTGAGGTGAGCGCTCATGACGCGTCCGGAATTGCGCGGCGTCGACTTCGTACACCGTCCGTCGCCGGGCCCCGGGGAGTGGCCTTTTCGCTGGACCCGTATGCGTGGGGAGCTGCCCGTCGGCGCTCGTGGAGGGTGCCTCCGAGTTGAGCAACGTCGAGTGCCCATACGGGATGCGCGACGGGGAAACCCCCTGGTTGGGCCGGTGACAGTTGCCGGCGGCGGGCCATTCGGCATCCTCAAACAACCAGTTGCAGCAGCAAGGACCAAGTCGGCAGAGGGGCGGAGTGAGCGACCGTTTCGTCGCCTCAGCACGGTGGCTGAAGGAGCGTCAGCCCCGGCCAGAAGGTATCTGTGGAAGATGGCTGGTTCACGCCACCTCCGGATGGCGGCCATCGGATCCAGGTTTGCTTCGACTTTGCTCACCGTTTTCACTGAGCGCTTTTATTACGCGGCAGTTCGTAACTACTGACTTCGCCGATCAGCACCTGTGGATTTTGCGGATTCGCTCGGGAAGGGGGCGTTTCGGGGGCCACTTCAGTGCAACCGCGACTGTGCGTGAGGCGCCGAACGCAGAGCGGAAACGAGCGGGTGACCGACCCTGCCGACCGGTGCGCGAGAAATTCCCAGATGTCGGGATGAGGCCGAAAGCGCATAAGCAGCCGCTGCGGAGGGCGAGTTGAGCCCCGTGTTGTACGGGCCGGCAATCCGGGCACAGGACGAACAACCTTGTGATTATCCTGTGTTCCCAGTATTCATACTGATTGAGTTGCCGCACGGCCACCCCCATATGCCGAGAGGACGCTGCCCTGCTCGCTGTTGCCCGCGCGCCCCGTCCGCACCGCACCCGACGTCGCGCCGACATGCCCATGCTCGGAGGCGTCCGCCCACCGATCGCCGCACTGCTCTGCGCCCTGCTGGCAGTTTCCGCGCTGACCGCTCTCGGTCTCAGTACCGTTCACGAACAGGATGTGCCCCAGGCCCTGAGCGACGCGGAACGACAGATAGCCCAGGATGCCGCCGATTCGGTCGGGACCTCCATCAACGCAAGTGCCAGGGCCGTGCGCCGCTCCGCGGCGTCGGCCACACCCGCCGGCAGCAGTAAACCGGCGGCAGTTCTGCGGTCCCTTCTCCCGACCGGGCACCCTGCGGCGGGCGGTGTGCTGCTCGACCCGCGCACCGGCAAACCGCTGGCGGCCAGTGGGGAAGAGGTGCCGCTGACCGGGGTGGATGCGGCGGCGCTGGCGCGGCCCGACACCGGCGACATCGCGCCCCGGGTGGTCGCTTCCGGCAGTGGCGCGCCGCGGCTGTTGCTCTTCGCCCGGGTGAGTGTCCCCGCGGCGGGCCGCAAGCAGGACGGGAACCAGGATCAGGCCGGCGACCTGAGAGGGGATCAGGACGCGGAGTCACGCGGACTCCTGTTGGTCGTCTCGGAAAAGGTCGCTGCTCCAGCGGTGTACGGCGCGGGGCGCACCGGGCAACTGGTGGACCGGAACGGCAAGGTGTGTGCTTCCGCCCCCACCACCGGCGCGGCCCTGGCGGCCGCTGCCGACCACCGCGCGCTGCCTGCCGCTGCGGCGGACGCCGCGCAGACCGGCGTCCACACCGGCGACGTCTCGGGCAGCGTGCTCGGTGACGGTCACCACGGGCTGCGCAGGGTCACGGGGTGGGCGTCGGTCGCCGCGGCGGACGGCAAGGACGACGCCTCCGGCCTGGGACTGACCGTCCTGACGGCCCGGGAGGTGCCTCCGGCGAAGGCGGGAGGCGACCATATGTGGTTCGCCCTCGTGGCCGCGGGTGTGCTGGTGGTGATCGCCGTGCTGGTCACCCTGGTGCTGTGGGGCACGATGCAGCGTCCGCTGCTGCGGCTGCACCTGTCCGCTGCCCGGCTGGCCAAGGGTGTCGGCGACCTCCCGGGGGAACGTGCGGAGTTGGCACGGCCGGTGCCGGTTGACGGGTTCGACGAGCCCGGCAGGATCGGCCGGGCGCTGGAGTCGATACGCCGCCAACTGCTCGGTGAGACGGGACCGGAGCCGGTACAGCCGGTGCGGCGCCGACCCGGTGTCCGGGCTCTGGTGCTCGTCTGCGCCCTCGTGATCGC
Organism: Streptomyces sp. NPDC047049; assembly: GCF_040643995.1. Taxonomy (NCBI): domain Bacteria; kingdom Bacillati; phylum Actinomycetota; class Actinomycetes; order Kitasatosporales; family Streptomycetaceae; genus Streptomyces; species Streptomyces sp. NPDC047049. The sequence goes on from NZ_JBEYVM010000021.1 coordinate 69,572, forward strand.
CGCGTGGGGGGTGCCGCTGCTGTTCCTGTTCAACCGGGTACCGGCAGCCAAGGCCGTACCGGCAGCCGCCGTCGCCGACCAGCGGGCCCGCACCGAGGCCGCCGCAGACCGGGTGCAGCGGTCCCTCGGCCGGAGCCGCACCGACCTCACGGCGGCGGCGTCAGCGCTCTCCGGTGCGCGACCCGAGCGGGCGGCGGAGGTGCTGCGGCGCGAACACGACGACCACCCCACTTTCCGGTCGCTGTATGTGCTGGACCGTGCCGGTGCCGTCGTGCGGCAAGTGGGCCAGCAGCCGCTGCGCACCCTCGTCCCTCCCACCGGCGACGGAATCACCCAGGTCAATACGTCAGGCAAGATCCCCGCGATCGCCGCCTACGCCCGGATACCGGCGGCCAGGAACGCCAAGGGTGCCAAGAAGGCCGAGGACACCGCCCCGGCTGTGGTCGTCGCAGAGATCGGCGTCGACGAGCTGAACGACCTGGTGACCCGGCCCGGGCTCGGCAAGGTCTGGCTGACCGACGAGCACCACAGAGTGCTCGCGGCGAGCGTCGGCTTTGAAGCCTTCGAGCCCCTTCCCAGCCGTCGCCTCACCCGTCTGGTGGCCAAGACCGACGCGGCACCCGGCAGCGCAGGCAACCCGGCATCGGCCGTCCTGCACGCGGGGACGGCCCCGGGCGAAGGCCTGTCGGTCGCGGCCGCCGTGCCCCTGGCACTGAAGGGGCCTGCGGCCGGGCTCGGCTGGCGGGTGGTCTCCGCCGAGCCTGCCGCAGCGCTCAAACTGGCGGCCTATCAGGTCCAGGCACGCACCATGCTGGCCGGGCTGCTCGCCCTGTCCGCGGGGGGCGCCTGCCTGGGCTGGCTGTACATCGTGGTGGTCGGACCGCTGCGCACCCTCACCGGATGCGCTGAGCGGCTGGCCGGCGGTGACCGCCGCACCGTGCTGTTCCCGGTCCACCACGACGAGTGCGGTTCGGTCACCCGCAGTCTGGAACTCCTCCGGCAGGCGCTGGTGGAGCGGGACCGGGGCGCCGGAGCCGACCTCGCCGCTGTCCCCACCCCCTCGCGCGCACCTCAGTGAAGGATCAACCGACGTGCTTTTCCTCTATGTTGTGCTGCTGCTGAGCTGTGCCGCGCTGCTGGTCGCCGGCGTGCTGGAGCAGCGGCGCCACTACGCCGCGCTGGCGCAGATCCCCACCCGGGTGCTGGTCAACGGCATTCGCGGCAAGAGTTCGATCACCCGGCTGTGCGCGGGGGCGCTGCGCGGCGGTGGTCTGGTCACCGTGGCCAAGACCACCGGCACCGCTGCCCGGTTCATCCACCCGGACGCCACCGAGGAGCCGGTGTACCGGAAGTTCGGCATCGCGAACGTCGTCGAGCAGATCGGCATCGTCCGGCGCGCGGCGGCATACCGGCCGTGCGCCCTGGTGATCGAGTGCATGGCGGTGATGCCCGCGCTCCAGGAGGTCAACCAGGACAAGCTGATCCGCTCCACCATCGGCGTGCTGTGCAACGTACGCGAGGACCACCTCGCCGAAATGGGGCCGACGTTGGACGATGTGGCCCGTTCGCTGTCCCGGTCGATGCCGTTCGACGGGATCTGCGTCACCGCCGAGCAGGAGCGGCTGCACATCCTCCAAGAGGAGGCGGACAAGCGGCGGTGCCGCCTGATCGCCGTCGATCCGGAGTCGGTCACCGACGAGGAGCTGCGCGAGTTCAGTTGGTTCACCTTCAAGGAGAACGTCGCCATCGCGCTGGCCGTGGCCGAACTGCTCGGTGTGGACCGGGCCACCGCACTGCGCGGTATGTGGGACTCGCCTCCGGACCCCGGCGTGCTCTCCGTCGAGCGCTACCGCACGCCGGACGGCAAGCGGCTGCGCTTCGCCAATGTCTTCGCCGCCAACGACCCCGAGTCGACGTTGATGAACGTCCGTCAGCTGGAGGAGCTCGGTGCGATCCGCCGCCCGCTGAACGTGGTGATCAACTGTCGTCCGGACCGGGTGGAACGCAATGGGCAGATGGGAGCGATCGTCCCCGACCTGGCCCCGGAGACGGTGTTCCTCATCGGGCATCCGACCAAGAGCGCCCTCGACGGCATCCCGCCGGGCTCGCCGGGCCGGGTGGTGGACCTGGGCGGCGACCGGCGCGACGCGCAGGAGCTGACCCATGCCCTCCTCGCCGAACTCGCCCCCGATTCCTCGCTGGTGGCCGTCGGCAATATCCACGGCCAGGGCGAACTCCTCCTGGACCACCTCGGCAGGCTGGCCTCGGACCACGACGACGAGCCGCTTCCGGTCGCGCACCCGCCCGAGACGGAGCCGTACAGCTGGGTGGGGTCGCTGACCGGCCCGACGTCCGGCGCACCTGTCCCGGGCCCCTCCTCCGCCCATGCCGATGCCCCTGCCGATTCTTGGTACGAAACCGCAAGGAAGCCGCTGTGATCCCCGTCATCGTCACTCCGCAGACCGCCGCACTGGGGATCGCCCTCGGACTGCTCTTCTCGCTGATCTGCTATCTGACCACCAACCTCTCCCCCGGCGGCATGATCACCCCCGGCTGGCTGGCGCTGACCCTGGTCACCGATGTGGTCCGGGCCGCGATGATGATCGGCGTCACGGCCCTCACCCTCGCCGCGACCAAGCTCCTCCAGCGTCATGTGATCCTTTACGGGAAGCGGCTGTTCGCCGCCGTGGTGCTGTCCGCGGTCCTGCTCCAGACCACGGTGATGCTCGCCCTCCAGCACGAGTTCCCGCTCCTGTACACCGCCCAGACTCTGGGCTTCATCGTGCCCGGCCTGATCGCCTATCAGCTGGTCCGTCAGCCATTGGCGGCCACCGTGGTCTCCACCACCGCGGTGACCCTCGGCACGTATGTGGTGCTGGTCGCCGGACTGCTGCTGGGGGCACTGCCCGTCGGCTGAACCGGACGCACGCGTCCGCCGTACTCATCCGCACGCAGAGGAGGTCACCATGGGCACCCACCCCACCCCGTCCGGCAGGCCCAGTCGCCGTCAGGTCCTGGCCTGCGCCGCCGGTCTGGCCTCCGCCGGAGCGATCACCGGATATGCCTGGCACCGCTTTCGGAACGGCGTACCGGACGGTGACTTCTCGGTCCCGGCCGGCGGCTACCGCTTCGAGCGCCGCGCCGAGCCTGCCCGTACGGTGGTTCGCGCCGCCGACGGCCGCGTGCTGGCCACCTTCACCGACGGTGCCCGCACCGCGCTGCTGACCGGCCCGGCCCGTACCTGGAGCGAGCCGCGCACCACCGCCGCGGTGGTGCGCAGCGACGCCTGGGTACGGCTGATGGGCGGTGCATGGAGTCAGGGCAAGGAGCGAACCCGATGGTTCCGGGAGTGGTTCTCCAAGGCCCTGGCCGACCGCAGTCCGGACGTCCTCGCCGTGGCCTTCCAGTACGGCGACGGGGCGCACGATCTGCGCAACGCATCGGGTCTGCGCTACGCCGGCAAGGCTCACTTCGGGCCGCTCGTTCCCGGACAGTCGCCGACATCATTCGACTACCGCGATGAGAAGTCCGACTTCTACGACTACCTCGGCACTCCCTGGACCTTCCCTGACGGCATCCGCAAGCACCCGGAGAAGGAGCGCTACGGGGACGTGGACTGCTCCGGCTTCATGCGCCTGGTCTGGGGCTACCGCATGGGCTACCCCATGCACGCCACCAACGGCCCGGGGCCCGGCCTGCCCCGCCGCGCCTACGCCATCGCCTCCCGGGCCCCCGGCGTGCTGCTGATCCCGAACACCGGCCGGCCACCTGCCGACATCAGCCTGCTGCTCCCCGGCGACCTCGTCTTCTTCGCCATCGACATCGGCAGACCGCGCGACATCGACCACGTCGGCATGTACCTGGGTCCGGACACGGACGGGCGCCCACGCTTCTACTCCAGCCGCTCGCGGGCCAACGGACCCACCATGGGCGACCTGGCCGGCCGCGCGACGCTCGACGGCCATGGCTTCTACGCCCAAGGGTTCCGCACGGCCCGCCGCCTGTGAAGCCGACGCACCCAGCCCGCCCCAGGAGAGACCACGCCATGGCCACCACCCCCCTCACCCGGGACACCACCGACCGGCACCACCCCTCGCAGGGCATCAGACGCGCCCACGCCAAGCGCCGTCAGCGGACCGCCGTCAGCCGGGAGTCCTGCGCCCTGCTGCTGATCCTGGCAGCTGCCGCGGTGCTCTACACCTGGGCCATCGACCGTGCGGCGGTGCACCCGTACTACTCCGCGGCCGTGCGGTCGATGGCGGCGAACTGGCGCGCTTTCGTCTTCGGCGGGCTCGACCCGAGCGGCTCAGTCACTCTGGACAAGATCCCCGGTGCGCTGTGGCCGCAGGCCCTTTCCGTCAGGCTCCTCGGACCGTACAACTGGGCGGCCGTACTGCCGCAGGTGCTGGAGGGCGTACTCGCCGTCTGGGCGTTGCACCGGATCGTCCGTGCCTGGGCCGGCCCCTTGGCAGGGCTGCTCGCCGCGCTGGTGCTCACCCTCACTCCGGTCACCGTCGCGCTCAACCGGCACAACATCCCCGACACCCTGCTCGTCCTGCTGCTGGTCCTCGCGGCAGGATCGCTGCAGAAGGCCGTCCGCACCGGGAGGCTGCTGCCGCTGCTCATCTGCGGGAGCTGGGTGGGTCTGGCCTTCCAGGCCAAGATGCTCCAGGCGTGGCTCGTCCTGCCGGTCTTCGCCGCGGTGTACCAACTGGCAGCACCTGGTTCCCGATGGGACCGGGCCCGGCGGCTGCTGCTCGCCGGGGTCACCGCACTCGTCGTCTCCTGCTCCTGGCTGCTGCTGGTATGGGTCACCCCCGCCGCGAACCGTCCCTACATCGACGGGACCAGCAACAACAACCCCTTCACCCTGGTCTTCGGCTACAACGGGCTGAGCCGCTTCGGCGACGACCCGCATGCGCTGGGCGCCGTCGCCGGCACCGCCGCCAGCCGCACCACCGGTAACACGGGTTGGACCATGGTGGTCAACCAGAGCGTGGGCCCGCAGATCGCCTGGCTCCTGCCGCTCGCCGTACTGGTCTTGGCGCTGGGCGTGTGGTGGCGCGCCGGACAGCCGCGCACCGACGGGCCACGGACCGGCTTCCTGCTCTGGGGCGGCTGGCTGGCGGTGCACATCGTGGTCTTCAGCAACTCCAACGGCAACCACGGCTACTACATGACCGTACTGGCTCCGGCCCTCGCCGCGCTGACCGGTGGCGGAAGCGCCCTCCTCCGGGCCGAGTACCTCGCCGGTGGCCGGCGTCGCGCGGCGCTGCCCGTCGCCGTCGGGCTCACGGCTCTGTGGGCCGCGGCAATTGACGGCCCGCACAGCGAATTCGCGCCCTGGCTGCTGCCGGTGGTGCTGATGCTCGGCCTGTGCGGGACCGTCGGCCTGTGGACCAGCGGTCCACACACCACACGACGGGCGATGCACAGCGTCCTGGCAGCTTCCCTGACGGCCGTACTGCTCGCCCCGGCCGTCTGGGCCGCCTCCTGCCTGAACCCGCGCTACCCCGGCTCACCGATAGAACCACTGGCCGGACCGGTCGGCCCCGGCTACCAAGATGCGCACCACCACCGGGCCAAGGTCCGGCGAAACCCCTTGAACGAACCGTCCGGGCGGGACCGCGCACTGCTGAACTACCTCTCCGCGCACCGTTCCGGGGAGAAGTACCTGCTCGCCACCCAAGCCGCCTACGGCGCCTCGCCCCTGCTGCGCGCCACCCCCCAACCTCTTCTGGTCATGGGCGGCTTCACCGGACTGACCCCCTATCCGAGCGCACCACGGCTCAGGGACCTGGTCTCCGCCCACCAACTGCGCTACGCCCTCCTCACCACGCGCCGCCCGTCGACACCGGCGTCGGTCTGGGTGAAGAAGAGCTGCACCCCCGTCTCCCCGAGCGCCTACGGTCAGATCTCGGACGGAAGCTTCACCCTCTACGACTGCGCTGGAGGCAAATGACCTCCTGACACGGCGAGTTCCGCGGCCCACACCCTCACGGATCGCGACGGCTCCCGTATGCAGGCGGCTGCACCGCCACTCCGCATTCGGGACGGGCGACGGCTTCGCACCCGCGCTGATGGGGTGTCACCTCCGTCGGCCGGTGCGAGGTTACGTGGCCCGCCCTCCGGACAATCTGCAGGCGGCGACCCAGCTCGCCCTGCGCACCCGAGCAGCGCCATCCTCTCTCGCCGGCCCCTGCTGACCTACACCGACCGTGCGCTCGGCTACGTGGAAGAGCTCGGCTCGATCGCCCCGGCGGATCCCGTGAGGGCGCGGCTGCCATACGGGGCTGCCCCTCGCCGCGCCGCGCGATCTCGGCCACGACAGGCTCTGGATCGCTGCTCAAGGACCTTGGAAACTTTAAGTTACCGGGCTGCAACCCCTTGACGTCAACCTCAGGGCGGGCAAAACTGCCGTCCTGCGGTCGACATTGTCGAACAGTGGATGACATCGGGGCAGAGTCGCTCCGATTGGTCTCCGCTGGATGCGTCGACGAGCTGAATCGGCTCCGCCCCGAACCAGCTGGCTTCCACGTCGATCGAGCACAGCCGCCCCGCCCCGCACCGTATTGAGCCGCTCCAGGAGCACACCGTGACCCACGCGCGAACCGCCGGCCCGTTCATCGCCGCGATCGACCAGGGCACCACGTCAAGCCGATGCATCATCTTCGACCGGGACAGCCGGATCGTCTCCATCGACCAGAAGGAGCACGAGCAGATCTTCCCCAGGCCGGGCTGGGTGGAGCACGACGCCAGCGAGATCTGGACCAACGTCGAGGAGGTCGTCGCCGGCGCCCTCGACAAAGCCGGGATCACCCGCGGCCTCAGAGCGATCGGCGTCACCAACCAGCGCGAGACCACCGTCCTCTGGGACAAGAAGACCGGCGAGCCGGTGCACAACGCCATCGTCTGGCAGGACACCCGCACCGACACGCTGTGCAAGGAGCTCGGCGGCAACGTCGGCCAGGACCGGTTCCGCCACGCGACCGGCCTGCCGCTGACCTCCTACTTCTCCGGCCCCAAGATCCGCTGGCTGCTGGACAACGTCGCCGGCCTGCGCGAGCGCGCCGAGCGCGGCGAGATCCTCTTCGGGACCATGGACTCCTGGGTCATCTGGAACCTCACCGGCGGCCCTTCCTGCGGCGTCCACGTCACCGACGTCACCAACGCCTCGCGCACCATGCTCATGAACCTGCACACCCTGGAGTGGGACGAGCGCCTCCTCGCCGCCATGGATATCCCGGCCGCCATCCTGCCGCGGATCCGCTCCTCCGCCGAGGTGTACGGCATGGCCGGCGGAGACCTCTACGGCGTGCCGGTCGCCTCCGCGCTCGGCGACCAGCAGGCGGCGCTGTTCGGCCAGACCTGCTTTTCCGAAAGCGAGGCCAAGGCCACGTACGGCACCGGCACCTTCCTGCTGATGAACACCGGCCGCCGGCCCGTCCACTCCCACAGCGGGCTACTGACCACGGTCGGCCACCGGATCGGCCGGCGGGCGCCGGTCTACGCGCTGGAGGGCTCCATCGCGGTCACCGGCTCGCTGGTCCAGTGGATGCGCGACCAGCTGGGCCTGATCGGCACCGCCGCGGAGATCGAGACCCTGGCGAGCTCGGTGCAGGACAACGGCGGCTGCTACATCGTCCCTGCCTTCTCCGGCCTGTTCGCCCCGTACTGGCGCTCCGACGCCCGCGGCGTGATCACGGGCCTGACCCGCTACGTCACCAAGCAGCACCTCGCCCGCGCCGTGCTCGAGGCCACCGCATGGCAGACCCGCGAGATCGTCAACGCGATGCACAAGGACTCCGGCGTTGCCCTGACCTCACTGAACGTCGACGGCGGCATGACCTCCAACAACCTGCTGATGCAGACCATCTCGGACTTCCTGGACGCCCCTGTGGTGCGCCCGACAGTCGCCGAGACCACCTGCCTCGGCGCTGCCTACGCGGCCGGACTGGCCGTCGGCTTCTGGCCGGACACCGACGCACTCCGCGCCAACTGGCGCCGCGCCGCCGAGTGGACGCCCCGGATGGAGACGGCCGAACGCGACCGCGCATACAGACTCTGGCACAAGGCGGTCGAGCGGGCCACGGGCTGGACCGAAGAGGAGCACTGAGAAAGGTATGAGCACCCTGCGAGAAGGCTGTTGACCAGGCTCGTCGGCGGGCAGGGCACACGCTGGTCCGGGTCGGCTGTTTCGCCCTGGCGGGGTTTGTGGCTCCCCCAGACGCTCGCCGGTACCGCGGCGAGGCGCGGATCGCCGCGATGAGGCTGAAGTTCAAGGACGCGGAGAGCTCGGGACTCGTGGTGATCTCGGAAGGTCCCGAGACCGTCGCGGAAGCAGCGCACACCCTCGTCGTTCAGTTTGCTTCTCTGGTCCAGGACGTTCGGGAGTACGCAGAGGAAGCCGCGGCCGAGGGCCTTACAGACCGGGGCAACACCGTGCACGAGGCTTGCATGGAATGCATAGCGCGGCGCAAGGCAAATCCCCAACCCCTGCTCGGGGTGCCCTCAGACCAGCTCGACGGATCTCCCCACCCTTCCGGGCCTGCCCTGGTACGGGACGCCAAGAGCGAGGGACCGCCCGATAGCCCGTCAGGATCTGGGTGGTGTGTAGTTGCATATGCCGTAGCGGCATGTGGTGTCGTCGAGGGCACCACAGCACGAAAGGCCCTGTCTGCGATGTACCCCTCCGTCACGCCTCCCCGCCAGGTCAAGATCGGTGATGCCGCCGCCTTCGCCGGGACCACCCCGCGCGCCATTCGCCACTACCACCAGATCGGTCTGCTGCCGGAGCCCGAGCGAGGCGGAGACGGACGCCGCCGCTACGGCTACGACGACATGATCCGCCTGCTGTGGATCCGCAAGATGTCCGAGGCCGGCATCAGCCTGGACGACATGCGGGCCGCCTTCGACGAAGCCCGGGACATGGAGGACGTCCTGGGCCGGCTGGAGGAGACCCTGGCCGCCCAGGAGGCCGACATCAAGCGCCAGCGCGCGGCAGTCCAGCGCCTGCGGGTCGTGGGCAGCCCACTGGGCTTGCTCTCCCCCCAGGTCACGGACCGGCTCAGCCACCTGCCTTCGGGCGCACTGCGCCCCTCCGACCTGGAGGCCCTGCTGGTCACGGAACGGATCTTCGGGCCGCTGGGAGCCGCAATTCAGGCCAGCGTGTTCATCACCCTGGCCACCCACCCCGATCTACGGGCCGAGGCAGACCGCCTCGACGCGGCCGACGCCGCCCTCGATGACACCGTCGATCCCCGCGACCCGCAGGTCGAGGAACTCGCCGCGCAGCACTGCGCCCACCACAAGGCCCTGCTCCAGGCCATTGAAGCGGCCGGACTGGAGGCGGCCGAGGAGAAGCTCTTCGAGATCTACGACGCCGAGGCGAGCGGCGAGGAGGACGCCCAGATGAGCGCCTTCGAAGCGGTCACCAAGATGCCCTACGGCTTCTCCGCGGCCCGGACGCGATGCATGGAACTCACGGCACAGCTCCTTGACGGGGACCTCTCCGCAGGCAGCTGATCGCTGGTGTGGCCGTGCCTGAGGAGCGCCCGGATTGGCCACCGACACGAAGCCAGCGTCTCGACGTCTCGACACCGCCCGCACACTCCACCAGCGGGAGACCCGCCGCCCCCCCCCAACGCAAGCCGGCCGCTCCTCCCCGACACGTCCACGGCCGACCTCCTGCAACGCAGGACGCAGGCCGAGGCCGAAGGCTGGATCGATGAGATCGAGGGCATCGACCTCGCCCTCACCTTCCTCCGCGCGAAGCGCGACGAGACCCAACGCCGAGCCCAGCGACCAGCTGTCCACCTCGGCATCCCCGCACGCCGCCGTCCGCAGGAGTCGGAAGGGCGTTCCCCGGACCGATGCCTCGAAGCAACGAGCTGTCACCGAAGGATGACGCTCACACCCCGTTCCTCGAAGATCTCCAGGAGCAGGTCGAACAGCGCAACCTCGCGGTCGCCGACGGGGAGGCGCTCTACCAGCCCTGCCCGGGCCTTGGCCGAGGAACCCCAGTGCAAGGTGAATGGAGCCGTGGCGCCCCAGCCGCCGACAAGGCAGTCGTCCAGAGCGTCAAGGTTCCAGCCGAAGTATCCGCCGGGTCCGTTGACGGCCTCACCGATCGCGCAGTAGAAGCTGTCTTCGTCGACGATGTGCCGGCCGTTCAAGGTGAACACCTGGCCTGCGGGCGCATCGGGCTTCCCCTGGCGTTGGTACTCCCGGGACCACAGCGCCACCGATAGCCACGCGCGTCGGTCCTCAGGCGCGAGTTCGTGCCACATTCCGGTGTGGTTCAGGCGACCGGTGCGGAGCAGGTCCCACGGTCGTTCCGCTCCGGGCAGGGCGTTCTCGCACCACAGCGTCACCGTGAGGTCAACGAGGCCGACTCCACGGGCGGAGGGCTTGACGTCGATGACGGTGACGCCGTTGACGAAGTAGGACCCCATGGTGGCACCGTCGCCGTCGAGAAGGGCGAGCCAGGCGTTCCCCGCCATGGCGCGACGACTACCGACATGATCGACGCTCTTCAGCAGGGCCCCCTGCGGGAGGCACCCTTCGAGGTGCACTCGGCGTGCGCCCTCCTCATCCGGCAGAGGCTTGAAGAACCCCTCGGCCTCGTGAGCGAAGCCCCAGAAGTCGCTGTCGTCCTCGTCCGAGGTCAGCGCGTACTTATGCCCCTCGCCGCCCTGCCCTGATGTTCGCATCGCACCCCCAATGAGAGTGCTGATCTTACCGACGCCCGACAACTCGGCCGGGCGGTCTTCGGCGCTGCCCCACCCCTGACCCCATCCCATCCATCTCGGAGGCCCATTGACGAGCCATATAGCCCCGTCCATCCATGAGGGTGAAGTGCAGAGAAGCACCGGGCAGGAGATGAGCCTGCGCGATATCACCAAGCGGCTCGTCATCACGACAGGCGCGAAGAAGGGCCGGCCCCCCTCGCCCGCCACCGTTATGCGGATGCTGCGTGAAGACGAGGGGCAGGCCGCCACGGCGGCGAGCGCGTGATCACCCCGCTGCTTTGCGGCTGGTGCCCGAGCCAGGACTTCGGGGCCACCATCCGGCGGTCGTCCGGCGCCCGCAGCCGGGGCCCCGCGCTCCGGCCGGTCCTCTAATAATTCCCCGCTCGGCGGAAGCCGGCCGTGGTCGGGCCGGCGGCGGAGATCAGACGGCGGGTCCGTCGAGATAGGTGTAGGTGCTCTGGGAGCTGCCGCCGAGGGTGCTGACCGTGATGGCGATTCCTCCGGCGGGGTGGGGCGGGGCGGCTGCGGTGATCGTCTGGTCGGAGATGACGGCGAAGGCCGCGGGGGTGTTGTCGAAGGTGACTCCCTGGGCAGTGGCGAGGTGGGCGCCGGTGATGGTGACGTCGGTGCCGCCGCCGGTTGGTCCGGTGTCGGGGCTGACGCCGGTCAGGGTGGGGGTGTCGAGGTAGGTGAAGGTCAGGCCGTTGGCGTTCCCGACGGGGGTGATGACGGTGACGGACACCGGGCCGGAGGAGGGAGCGTCGGGAACGCCGACGGTGACGGCGGTGTCGGTGACGGACTGGATGGTGGCCACTCTGGAGCCGAAGCGCACCGAGGTGGTTCCGGCCAGGTTGGTTCCGGTGATGACCGCGGTGCCTCCGCCGGTGACGGGGCCCATCGTGGTGGTGATCCCGGTCAGCAGCGGGGCGGGGCGGTAGTAGAAGGTGCCGAAGGTGCCGGTGCCGCCGGGGGTGGTGACGGTCACGGGCACCGGGCCCTGCCCGGCGGGGGCGCGGACGGTGACCGAGGTCGCGGTGTTGGCCAGGATGGTGGCGAGTCTGTCGCCGAAGCGCACGGCGGTGGCACCGGCCAGGTCGTGCCCCCGGATGGTCACGATAGTGCCACCGGCGGTGGTGCCCTGGCTCGGCACCAGCGTCAGGGCGACCACGCTGACGGCATTGTCAGCGTTGTCCGTCACGTACAGCCGGGTCCCCTGGGGGGTGACCGCGATGCAGGTCGGGCCGTTGCCCACGGGAAGGGTGCCGATGACGGTGTTGGTGGCGGTGTCGATCACGCTGACGCTGTTGTCGGCATAGTCGGCGGTGTAGGCGGCGGTCCCGTCCGGGCTCACGGTCACGAAGCGGGGCGTGGTGCCCACCCCGATGGTGGCGATGACGGTCGTGGTGGCGGTGTCGATCACGCTGACGCTGTCGCCGCCCGCATTGCAGACGTAGGCGCGGGTGCCGTCCGGGCTGAAGGCGATGATCACCGGCACGTCACCGGCGGTGAAGCTGCTGGTGACGGTGTTGGTGGCGGTGTCGATCACGCTGACGGAGCTGTCGCCGACGTTGCCGACGTAGGCGCGGGTGCCGTCGGGGGAGACGGCGACGCCGATCGGCACGGGGCCGGTGGTCACCGTGGCGGTGACGGTGTTGGTGGCCGTGTCGATCACGCTGAGGGTGTTGGCGTTCTGGCTGGTCACGTAGGCACGGGCGCCGTCCGGTGAAACGGCTAGCCCGAGGGCTCCGGCACCGACCGCGATGGTGGCGGTGAGGGTGTTGGTGGCGGTGTCGATCACGCCGAGGGCACCGTCGTCGAACAGGGTCACGTAGGCGCGCGTCCCGTCCGGCGAGACCGCCGGGAAGGTGGGACCGCCGGCAGCGGCGACGGTCGCGGTGACGGTGTTGGTGGCGGTATCGATCACGCTGATGGTGTTCGACGCCCGGTTTGCGACGTAGGCACGTGCCCCGTCCGGGGTCAGTGCCACCCCCAGTGGGGAGCTGCCGACGGGGATGGTGGCGTCAGCCGACGGCAGCACCGTGGAGCGTTGGCGTGGCAGCGCGACGGCGGCGAGCAGCGGATCAGGTCGGGTCAAGACGGTCACGGCGCAGCCTTTCTGAGCACGTATCGGGGAATTGCGGCCCCTGCCCCGGGGCAGGGGATGCGGTTGATGCCGCTGGGTTCGCCTGCGGCAGTGCGGCCCACGCTGCAGGCTGCCGACGGTCCTCACCGGTCCCCCATGGCCCGTACAACCAGGCCGAAGAACCGCTCCAACCGCCTCCAGCATGTGACCCGGCAAAGGATGGGCGACCCACCACTGGGTTCATCACTCAAAGTGACGCACAATGTCAAACGTGTGACAATACTCAGCTATGCGACACCACCCAAACAGCCCAGCGCGCGACGCTTCGGGCTGCTTGAGCTCCCGCCTCACCAACGCCATGGCATATCCAGACCAGGACCAGGCGTATGCGTCAGCTTGATCCGCTCCGGCCAGGTGACGCCGCTGGTGGACCGGCATGCGGGCCGAGCGCGGTCAGCGCCGCGCGGAGGTAGGCGGAACCGTGCCCAGCCGCCTTGGACTGCACGCCCTGACGCCGAACCATCAGAGCCGCCTGCCGCCGTTGCCGCCGGGCCGTCGTCTCGTCAGGCCGCCGGCGGCCGCCGACTCAACTCCGCGTACACCGCAAACAGGATCCTCCACGGCGATCCCTTCTTCGTGAAAATCACGGGCTAACTCAAGGAAGACACTGTGGCACTGCTCGCCGAACACACCGTCAAAGCCCGACCCGCACACGGCCTGGTGGAGGTCTACGATGCCGACGCCTACCTCGACGACAGCGCCGCAGCCGAGGCATCACGAGAGCAGGTGGTAGCCGGCAACGGCTACCACCTGTACCTGCACAGCCTGCAACCCGACATCGAGGTCGACGTGACCATCCGCATCTGGGATCGGGCACAAGCACCGCCCAAACACTCCGAAGGCTCCCTCCCCGTGCTCATCGAGTCCGCCACCGCCTGCCTGGTCATCAACCAACTCACCCTCGGTCCCGCAGGCACCATGGATCTCCCCCGCCCCGGGATCTACGAAGGCCACGCCTGGTGGACTGGCCGAAAGTCCACACGTGACTACTACGACCGCATCCTCACTGAACACACAGAGCCCGAAAGCCTCAAGCGCGCCTGGCAGAACAATCCCACCCCAGAGCGCTACTACCTCGACCTCCACCTCACAGGCGACGTCCGCCCAGACGACGAAGACAGTGTCTGAGCTTGAAATTTAACTTTTGCGAGCTCTGAGTCGATTGCGTTGGTGATGCTTTCGGGGCGTTGCGCGTGAGGAAGTGTCAGGGTGCCACTCCTGTCTTCACGACGGGATACGCGCCCGCTTCCGACACCTCGGCGGACTGGTTGAAGGGATCGGCGCTCAAGGTGATCTGCTGATTTACCAGCTCCGCTGCTACACGACGACGGCCCCGCCTCCGGATTCTGGGCCGGCGCCCTCGTCTCGCCCGCGAGCACGGCGGCCGTGGCGACGGTGACGGCCTGCCGAGACGATGATCCTGCACTAGGCACCGCGCGACCGATTGACCGCCGACGGCCGACGGCTGACGGCTGACGGCTGACGGCTCATCGAGCCAGTGGCGACTGGCGGTTCCTCCAGTACTCTGGCGCGGATTCCGACTGGCCCCGAAGGAGGCACCTCACCCCATGGACATCTCCGCCACGTTTCATCTGACCACCCGTGAGTACCGCGGAGCGATACGGAACTCACCGACCATTCGCGGGATGTTGATCATCTGCGCGCTGATGGTTGTGGTGGGTCTGATCAGCCTGCTGTCGGACCGTCCGGCGATGACGCCCTTATGTGTCGGTCTGGGTTTGCCGGTGTTCCTGGAGGTGATCGTCCGCCTCGCGCCTCGCAGATCCGCAGCGCTGTTCGCTGAGCCGTGGACGGTGCGTGTCACCGAGGAGACGTTCGCTCTGCGAACCGCAGTCAGTAAGGCAGAGATCGGCTGGGATGCGTACCGCGAGGCCTGGGAGCGCTCCGGATTCTGGTTCGTGCGGCAGATCAGCGGGGCGTCCAGCTTCATCCCGAAACGGGCTCTCGACGATGCTCAGCAGGCCGAGCTCGCCGATTTCTTCGCCCGGCGGCTGCCTCCGCACAAGATCCGCTGGTACAGGCCTCGCTCCTGGCGATAAGGCATACGGTCCGGTCTGTGATCCATCACCCGCATCAGTTTGACGGGACACGGAGGCTGCCTGACGACTGCTTTCAGTAGGCGGGGAACGCCCAGCCGCCGGGGTAGAAGGGCTCGCGGTCGGCGCGGAAAGCGCGTGTGGTGCGGGCCAGCGCGCCAGATCGCAGTTCCCGGACCAGGCCCGCGGCTGCGAGGGAGGCCAGCGTTGTGCCGCCGAGGAAGGCCGCTCCGAGCTCGGCTGCGGTGAGTTGGAGGTCGGCGGGTGCCTTTGTGCGCTCGCAGATGACTGCATCCCCCTCGGCCTGCAACCGGTAGCGTCCGGTGTTCCAGGGGCAGAAGTCGTCTTCGACGTTCAAAACCACATCCAGCGGCGTGGAGTAGCGGCGTCCGGCCAGAGCCCGGTCGACATCGACCAGTCGCACCCACAGCCGGTCGACCACGGTCGACCGGACCGCCCGCGGTTCGGCCAGCAGGTGCGGCAGCGGCTCGTCCGCGGCGGCCTCGTACTCGATCCACGGCACCAGGTCGATCCCGGCAAGGAAGCGCCACAGAGCGGCGTATGCCTGCCGGGTGGCGGCTGCCAGCTCCACGATCTGCACCGCGCTCGTATCGTTGCCCAGGGCGTCCCGCGCGTCGTTGATCCGGTAGAGCGCATACCCGGTGGTGTCGCCGTGTGGCTCGCGGTGCACGGCATATCGCAGCGATGTCGCGCCGTCGCGCGAGTGCGGCGCGTCGTCCAGTCGGTTGTTCCAGAACCGTTCGGCACGGTCGGGCCAGGCGATCGAGGCGGTCCGGACCGCCTCGTAGACCTTCTCGATCGAGGGTCGGGCTGTGTCGCGATCCAGGAGCTGGATGGTCCCGTCGCCGAAATCGGTGCCGGGGCGGAAGAGCATGGACCGCTTGTCGCACCGGAGCTGGTTCCCGCGGGTGGCGGGGCCGTAGCCGAAGCGGCCGTAGATCGCGGCCTCGGACGGGCGGAGAACGGCGATCGGCTCGCCGCCGGACTCGTGCAGGTCGGTCAGCTGCTTGTGCATCATCGAGGCGAGGACGCCGCGGCGCCGGTGGGTGGGGGCCACGCCGACCCAGGTGACGCCCGCGACCGGGAGCACGGCGCCGGGGACGGTGAGGGACCGGGTGTAGATCGCGGCGCCTCCCACGGGCGTGTCCCCGTCGAACGCGGCGATCGTGCGGTCCAGCTCGATGGTGGCGCGTTCATGGGCGAGTTCCTCATCGGACCGGTCACTGCCGTAGGTGTTGGCGATCACGCGGGCCCATATGGCGAACTCGCCGTCGGTGATGGGCCGAAGGAGATAGGGATCAGTCACCGCGCCTGTGTAACGGATATCGAGCCGCGACGCGATCGAATTATCCAGAGGGATGGCGGCCTTGCCGCTCTGCGCGATCGTTGCCGGGGGCCTCAGCGATCCGGGCTGCGAGATCGGCGAGGCGGCCCACCTCTGCGCCACCTGCGGAAGAAGGCGTAGACACGGTCCCATGCGGGGAAATCCGAAGAACGGAGCGCCACTTGCCGCCGTTGTCGGTGATGCAGAAGACCGCATCCAGCATCTGCCGGTGACAGCAGCCTTCCGGCTGGCCGCCCCGGCCCTCCAGCCAGGCCGGCACGGGCAGCGTGTCACGCACCACCGCCCACTCCGCGTCCGGTCATCTCCGACGGGCACCTCCGTACTCTCTCCGGCCGGCCGGCTGCGTTCCCGAACCGGTAGACGAGGCAATCGCCCAACTACACGCGGGAGTTGGACGGCGCCAGGGCCGTCACGCAAGACTGGAACAACAGGACCTCCTTGGTGTTCGTGACGTCGCAACCCGAGCTACCAGGAGGCCCCCTGCTCTCATGCCTCCATCCGGACAAGACCACCCGGCCCAGGCACCCCATTCGAACGGAACCCTCCACGCGATCGGTACGCATACCGTTTCTCAGCTTGTTCTTCAACCGCGTGCTGTGACGGTCGGTCGCGCGATGAGGCAAATCGCGATACGCGTGGCGGCTGGCCGGCCAGACTCACGGACAGGCCAGCGAAGATCACGCGTATCAACCTGCGAGCACGGCAAATGGCGGCGCTCTCGACGACGTTCGAGCCGGCCTTGCTGAAGAGGGTGGAGAACTTCTCGTTCCGCGGCTGCATTTGTAGGCGCAAGAGAGAGCCCCTGGGCCGACGGGGCCGCCGTATGCGGCGCGCCGCCGCTTCGGGAGGAGGTTGTCCGTCCACAGCGGACGATTTCCCCCACGGCCCAAAAAGCAAAGGCAAGGAGGGAACTCGCTCCTTGCCACTCTCAACTTATAGCGCACCGGGGGGCTTGCGGCAAGACCCAGGTCGTGCCGCAGAATCGCCCGCCGAGGCCAGAAGTTGAGGAAATGAGAGTCGCGGAATGCGTGTGTTGTTGTCGACGTATGGGTCACGCGGGGACGTCGAACCGATGGTGGGGCTCGCGGTGCGGTTGCGGGCACTCGGCGCGGAGGTGCGGGTGTGCGCGCCGCCCGACTTCGCGGAGCTGCTGGCCGGTGTCGGCGTGCCGCTGGTGCCTGTCGGCCGGCCCGTGCGCCCGATGGTGACCGGGGCGACGCCGCCGGCGGCGGCAGACCTGCCCCGGCACGCGGCCGAATGGGGCGCCGCTCAGTTCGGCACGATCGTCGAAGCGGCCGAGGGATGTGATGCCCTGGTGGCGGGCGGCATGATGCCCGTCGCCGAGCGGTCGGTGACCGAGAAACTGGGCATCCACTACGTGTACGCGAGCTACCAGCCGATCACCCTGCCGTCGCCACACCGCCCGCCGCTGCCGCGACCGGGCCGGCCGTTCCCGCCCGAGGTGACCGACAACCGGGCGCTGTGGGACCTGGACGCCCAGGACATCAAGGAACTGTTCGGCCCGGCGCTCAACACCCACCGGGCGTCGATGGACCTGCCGCCGGTGGACAACGTCCGCGATCACATCTACACCGACCGCCCGTGGCTGGCGACCGACCCGGCCCTGAGCCCGTGGCAGCCGACAGACCTCGACGTCGTGCAGACCGGCGCGTGGATGGTGCCGGACGAACGCCCGCTCCCGGCCGAGTTGGAGGCGTTCCTGGACGCCGGCGCACCGCCGGTGTTCGTGGGGTTCGGCAGCATGCCCATGCGCGCCTCGGAGGACGCCGCCGGGGTGGCCATCGAGGCGATCCGCGCGCAGGGCCGCCGCGCACTCGTCGGGCGCGGCTGGGCCGGCCTTGCCCTGGTCGACGACCGGAACGACTGCTTCGTCGTCGGCGAGGTCAACCATCAGGCGCTGTTCCGCCGGGCAGCCGCCGTCGTGCACCACGGTGGCGCGGGCACCACGACGACGGCCGCACGGGCTGGTGCGCCCCAGGTGGTGGTACCCCAGGCGGTGGACCAGCCGTACTGGGCCGGCCGGGTGGCCGACCTGGGCATCGGCACGGCCCATGACGGTCCGGCTCCGACCACCGAGTCGCTGTCCGCCGCGCTCAAGACGGCCCTGACCCCCGAGACCCGCGCACGAGCGACCGCCGTGGCCACCACGATCCGCACCGACGGGGCAACGGTGGCCGCGAAGCTGCTGCTCGACGCGGTCAGCCGGGAAAGGCCGCCCATGTCCGCGTGAACCACGCGGGCTCGTCGAGCCAGGACCCAGAACACGAGAACCTGCAAACCCTGGCGGACTGAACCGACAACGGCCACGGTGTCCACGTCAGGCGAGCGTTGCTCGTCATGGCCACCAGGTTCGTCACGCCGGTCGGGACGCCATGCCGCGCGCAATGGCCGCGAGCGACCTCAGATCGGAGCCGATACCGTGCACCCGCTGACTACCAGCGTGTTTCACCTTCCCGACCACCTTTTCCCCAAGGCCGACCCGACGCTGATCGCCGGCGACGAGCAGCACTTCGCGGCCATCGCCAAGAGCCTTGAGCAGGCGATCTCCGAACTGTCCGACCGCCTCGAAGCCGAGCGCAGGGCGCCCGGCGGCGTGGGCCGCCAGGCGATGGACCGGGACGCGGAGATCCACCGGCTGACCGCTCGCCTGCGCGCACTGCGTCGCTTCGGCTTGGACCTGTGCCTGGGACACATGGTCAGCGCGGACTACCCCGAGCCGGTGTACGTGGGACGGCTTGGCCTTACGGACAGCACGGGCCGTCGACTGCTGCTCGACTGGCGCTCCCCCGCGGCCGAGCCGTTCTTCGGCGCCACCCACGCCAACCCGATGGGTCTGGTGAGCCGCCGAAGGTATCGCTGGACCCGCGGCCGGATCAGCGACTACTGGGACGAGGTGTTCGCCTCGGACGGGTTTGCCGGGCACGCCGCGCTCGACGACCAGTCCGCCTTCATAGCCAGCCTGGGCAGCAACAGGTCGGCACGAATGCGAGACGTGCTCGGCACCATCCAAGCCGACCAGGACGCCATCATCCGCGCGGGATCCCGCGGCGCTCTCGTCGTCGATGGCGGTCCGGGTACGGGGAAGACCGTGGTCGCCCTGCACCGCTCCGCCTACCTCCTCTACTCCGATCCTCGCCTCGGTCACCGTCGGGGCGGTGTGCTGTTCGTCGGTCCGCACCGGCCCTACCTGGCCTACGTCGCCGATGTCCTCCCGAGTCTCGGAGAGGAGGGCGTGCGGACCTGCACTGTGCGAGACCTCGTCGCCGAGGGAGCCGCAGCAGCGGTCGAGGCCGACCCGGACGTGGCCCGCCTGAAGTCGTCCGCGGACATGGTGGGGGCGATCGAAAAGGCCGTCAGGCTCTACGAGGAGCCGCCCGCCGAGGGAATGACGGTCACGACCGACTGGTCCGACATCTGGCTGAGCGCCGACGACTGGGCCGAGGCATTCGAAGCACCAGAGCCAGGTACTCCGCACAACGAGGCGCGCGAGCAGATCTGGGAGGAACTGCTCACCATCCTGATGGCCAAGCATGACGATGATGTCTCGCCCGACCTCTTCCGGAGGTCACTGCTGCACGACGAAGAGCTGGTCACCACTCTCAACCGCGCGTGGCCACTGCTCGAAGCGGCCGACCTCGTCGGAGACCTGTGGTCGGTACCCGCCTACCTGCGGATGTGCGCTCCCTGGCTCAGCCGCGACGAGGTGCGCAAGCTTCAGCGCAAGGAAGCCCCCCAGGCCTGGACGGTGTCCGACCTGCCGCTTCTGGACGCGGCACGGCAGCGGCTCGGCGACCCGGAGGCGGCACGACGACAACGCCGGCACAAGGCCGCTGTCGCTGCCGAACGCGAGCGCATGGCCGACGTCATCGACAACGTGCTCGCGGCCGATGACGACGGTGAAGGGGCGGTGACGATGCTGCGCGGACAGGACCTGCGGGACAGTCTGGTCGACGAGGCCTCGCTGCCCGGCGTCGAACCGGACCTGCTCGCCGGCCCGTTCGCGCATATCGTCGTGGACGAGGCTCAGGAACTGACCGACGCAGAGTGGCAGATGCTGCTGCTCCGGTGCCCGTCCCGGAGCTTCACCATTGTCGGGGACCGCGCCCAGGCCCGGCACGGGTTCACCGAGTCGTGGCGGGAACGGCTGGAGCGAATCGGACTCGACCGGATCAACCTGGCCTCCCTGAGCATCAACTACCGGACACCGGAAGAAGTCATGGCGGAGGCCGAGCCGGTCATCCGGGCCGTGCTCCCGGACGCCAACGTGCCGACCTCCATCCGCAGGAGCGACGTCCCCGTCGTACACGGATCTGCTGCGGATTTGAGCTCGATCCTCGACACCTGGCTCACCGCACATGCCGACGGGATCGCCTGCGTCATTGGCGATCCCACGTTCCAGCCGACGTCCCGCGTCCGGTCGCTGACCCCGGAGCTGTCGAAGGGGCTCGAGTTCGACCTGGTCGTCGTTATCGACCCGGATGAGTTCGGCAAGGGCATCGAAGGAGCGGTCAGCCGCTATGTCGCAATGACCCGAGCGACCCAGCAACTCGTCATGCCTTACGAGCCCCTGATGCCGGCCGGACACCTGCCCGCTCCAGGCCCGCCTCAAGGCCCTGCCCGCCTCCGCGGTCAGGCTCACCACGGAGGGTATGCGGGCGATGGCCGCACGATGGCACGAAGCCAGTCGACCGCCTCCACCGCACACGGCCATAGAGCCAGCACGCCCTACCCGTTGGTGGTCACCGGCCGGTACGCCGTACAGGCCCAGGCGCTCATCGCCCCCGACCTGGAGAACGTCGGCCGCCGCGGTGCCCGCTTCAAGTTCAGCTTCCACGAGCTGCGCGCTCACCGCCTCGCCGACGCCGAGTGGTGGGGTGCCACCGCTGCCCTCGCGCAGCCTGGGCAGCGGCAGACGCGACCCGGGTACGGGCGGGTACACGGGCGCCGCTGCTTTTCATCGCCGCCCACCGCCACAGTCACGGCTCCGGCAATCTTGTCGTCCTTGCCCTGGCCTGGGGCTTGCCGGCCTTTGCAGGCACCGTCGCCATGGACTTCCTCGGTCAGCAGTTGCGGCCGGGGACGCCGTCGGCGGTCGGCAATCCGGCCGATGCCCCGGCGGCCTCCTATGGCCTGTCCGATGGGGCATGGCCCACTGCCGTCTGCACATGCCGGCGGAACTGCTCCGGCGTCACGATCCCTGGCGATGGGTGCCCGGACGGGTAAAACACCCCCTGGCAGGTACAGCAGAAGCGCGCCTCGGCGGTGAGTGCGGTCGCACGGGCAACTCCGTCCCGGGCCCGCCGTGCATCCCTGGCCTCGCTACGGACGATGGCAATCGTGGCCACCACGATGAGCACCGCGACGACGACGCCAACGGCCGTGAGCCACGGCAGGTCCCGTTCGTCGGCAAAATACTTCCCGGCGAGTCCAGCCACCAAGGCGAGCACGAGGCCCTCGACGACGTGCATGCAGCCATTATCGCTGCCCTTCGATGCCGGCGTGATGTTGGTCGTCAGGTCCTCGCGCCGCTCCCCTCTGTCGGTACGTGCCTCGGCCACTGGCACGTTCCCCCGCGTCTGGCATCCGGGACACGCCACCGGGCCGTTCGCCTTTTCGTTCCTCATGCCCCCATGATCACGCTTCACGAAGTGACCACGTCAACTGGGGTCTTCGTTGGACTGCGGCTTGCTGACCGTTTCACCATGAGCAGCCGGCGCCGGCTGATGCCTCCGAGCAACCCACCGCTTGGCTGGGGGCGCGTCGGCATAGCGGCCCAGGCAGGAGATCCACGGGCCGTCATGGACCGAGCAGTCTCCCGTGCCGGCTGCCGGGAAGTCGCTCAACCGCAGCACGGCCGCCACTTCGAGGGACGGAAGCCGGTGCCAGCGCACATCCTGGCCGCCCTCGTCGACGCTCACCTCCCCGGTGCCCGACGGGCTCGTGGACAGGACGACACGATTGGGGCGGACACGGCGGCCGGCAGCGGCCGTCGTTCGCTTTCCGAGGGCGATATGGCCACAGATCAGGGAGGCCTGACAGGGCGTCGGTGCCGCTCCGCCGCCGCCAAGCCCCCACCAGCCACTGCACACAACACGGACACAGCCCGTAGAACTGCCCAACCATCAGCACACACACCGTTGCAGGACTAAGCGACCGTGAGCACGATCTTGCCCTGGATGTGCCCTTGGGCGGCGCGCCTGTGCGCTGTTCGGGCGTCCGCGAGCGCGAACGTGCTGTCAATCGCGACGCGGACCATGCCCGCGTCGAGCAGGTGCCCAAGTTCGGCGAGTTGAGCGCCGTTTGCGCGAACCTGCGTGCCGGTGACGGTGACACCCAGTTTCGCGTTCTCCTCGTCATCGAACTCCCCGAAGTACACCGGGTAAAGGGCACCGCCGCGCTTGAGGGTGGGCAGGAAGCGCCGGCTGGCGGGGCCTCCGACGGCGTCCAGGACGAGGTCGATGTCGCGAACGATGTCCTCGGGGCGCTCCTTGGTGTAGTCGATGAACTCGTCGGCGCCGAGGTCGCGCAGGAACGTCTCGTGGGCGCCGGAGGCCACGGCGATGACGCGGGCCCCCTTCCACTTGGCCAGTTGTAGGGCAAGGTGGCCCACACCGCCGCCCGCGCCGTTGATGAGCACTGTGGTGTCGCTGCTCAACGCCGTGGGGCGGTGCTTGGCCTCCTGGAAAGGGGAGGGTTGATCATGCCCGACCTCGATCAAGTATTGCCATGCCGTCAGCCCCGACATGGGCAGTCCGGCGGCGTGCGCGTGGTCGACAGTGGCCGGCTTGAGGGCGAGGTCGGATGCGGGTGCGGTGACGTACTCGGCGTACGCACCGCTCTGCATCAGAACGGGGAAGCGCAGCAGGCCGACCACCTCATCCCCGGCCGTGAAGCCATGGACATCGGCGGCGACGGCTTCCACGACACCCGAGATGTCGGTCCCCGGAATCAGGGGCAGGTCGAAGGGGGGCCTGAACTCGGGAGGAATGCCAGGCATGCCCTCGCGTACGTACCAGTCAGGCGGGTTGAGACCGACCGCGTGCACGCGGACGAGCACCTCACCCGGCGCCGGCTCGGGAACCGCCACCTCCTCGTAGCGCAGCACGTCGGGGCCGCCGAACTCGTGCAGCCGGACGGCCTTCATCGTGTGGTTCGGCATCGTTTCTCCCCTGCCCGCAGCGCGGGTTACGCTTATCCGGATCAGCGACCCACTTAAGTGGACCAGTGATCCGAATATATGGATCACTGAACCGTTCAGTCAAGCGAGGAACCGATGCGGGCCGACGCCAAGAGGAACCGCGACCACCTGCTCGCCGTGGCGGGTACGACCATCACCGAGCAAGGCATTGACGTGTCGATGCGCGACATTGCACGCAGGGCCGATGTCGGGCTCGCGACGCTACTGCGGCACTTCCCCACGCGCGAGGCACTGCTGGAGGCTCTGCTCCACACGAGCTTCGACGAGCTGACAGCCAAAGCGACTGAGCTTGAGGCGTCGGATGCAGTCGAAGGCGCTCTCGTCTCATGGGTCCGCGACTGTGTTGCGTGGACAACCGAGTACCGAGGGGTGACCGTGCTGATGGCTGCCGCTATCGAGGACCCCGAATCCGCACTACACGCTTCGTGCACCACGCTGCGCGCAGCCGGTGCCCGGCTCCTCGCCCGGGCTCAGGCCGCGGGTGTGGCGCGGAGCGATATCGATGGCGACGACTTGTTCGCGCTCATTTCGATGCTCGCGTGGACCGGCGACCAACCCGCGCTTGCACCCCGCGCCAATCACCTCTTCGACATCGTGGCAAGCGCCATTCTGACGAGCGCAGGCGGCAGCCAGGGCAGGGCGTGTACGACGAACGGTGACAATGCCGATCACCGGTAGACCGGCCCGGAGCGCCACGCGCGCAGGTCCGCCGATCCGCGAGGCAGCCTCCCCGAGCCGGCCGCAGGCGCCCACCGGCCAGCACTGCAACGGTCTTTGACCTGATGGCTCGGCAGTTTCCGGCGGTGCTCGACCACGTTGCTCGTGGTGGCTGACGCGGGCTTGGTGCCTGCCGGCCCACCACTTCCTGGGACCTGTTGATCGGCGCCGCCGTAGGCGGCAGCAGCAGGCTCCTCGACCCTGCTTTCGGCTGGCTGAAGAACCGCCCCTTCGCACCACCCATCACCGTCTCGCCCCACAGCGACCGCCTGAGTGGCTATGCGTACCGCGGCCCGCGAGAGGATGAAGATGCCGGCCAAGGGCTAAGGGCGCCAGGCAACAATCCCGACGTTCCCGCTTGGCAGCACGTCGTCCAGGACAACGACTCTCCGTGGATCTCGCTGAGCCGTGCCCCGACGATCGCCTGGAAGTACAGCGGTGAGCGCCAGAACGGATTCAAACAGGAAACATCACAAGAAAGGTGCAGACGTGGCGTCGCGGTCATGGGAGCTGAAGAGTGGGGACACCACCCTCGGCACCCTCTCCCTTATCGACATCGACCAGCCCTGGTTCAGGTGCCACTTCACCCCAGGCGAGGGGTGGGAACAAGTGAGGGAGCTCTTCGAAGCGCAAGCCGAGGCCGTCGACGGCGGAGACCAGGGACGGATGATCGAGGCTATCGGCGCCATCCGCGACCTTCCCCTTCAGCTCCATTCGCAAGATGGCGACGAAACCATCGCCCTCGTCATGATTCAGATCCGCGGAGACAAGGCCGGCTTCCGTTACTGAACACCGCGGGTGCCTTGCGTTGAGCGGGCGAGCCGTCCGCATCATCGCTGAGTGGTGGACGCATACACGCCGAGAAGGCACAGAGCCCGCTCGCCACGTCCACCCCCGGCGGTCGCCTCCACAGCGGACTACGTCGACGTGAGGTATCCCTCGGGAGGGCCACCGATCTTCCAGCAAGCGCAGAAAGCTCAGGCCGGAAGCCCTTCGGTCTGGGCTTGTCTGGGCTTTCTTGAGCCCTGCCGATTTCCGGTCGGCGGGCCGGTCAGCGGCTGCATCCCTTCGCGCTCGCCGAGCTCATCGTTTTACCGGGAAAGCGCCGTCTTCGGCGCGATTGAGCCATTCCGCGTGGAACATCCCCGTCCACCGGTGCCGGCAGTCGATGATGAGCGGCCGGCGGGGCCGAACCCGTCGCGACGAAGGGGGCTCCTCCATGAGACCAGGCAGTAGCAGAGCCATGGCCGCCACGGCACTCACCCTGGGAGCGCTGCTGACCACAGCACTTCCCGCGGCCGCTGCGGAAGACCCTGGCCCGGCCTCCCGCTGCACGCCTGCCATTCATGTCCTCGACCGGCTGCCGGGCGCCGGCGCCGGGTCCTGGGGCAGCGAGAGTGTCAACGACTTCGGCGCCGGCGGCTTGTCCGTCGGCCGGTCCGCGGGGCTGCCCGCCTACTGGACGGGAAGCACCGTGCACCGCGTCCCGCTCCCGTCCGGATACGACAGCGGCTCCGTCGCCGCCGTCAACCACCGCGGCCTCATGGTGGGCAGCCTCCAGGGCCCGGTGGGTGCCGCCGCCTTCAGCTACCGGGCCGGTGCCCCGGCGGTACGGATCCTCCCCGGCGGCACCTATGCCGCCGACGTCAACGACCTCGGGACCGTCGCGGGTGGCAACGACAGTTCGGACACCGCCTACCTCTGGCACGGCGCCACCCTCACCCGGACCCTCACCATCACACCCGGGCACACCCGCGTCCGCGTAAGCGGTATCAACTCCCGGGGAACGGTGATCGGTTCCTCCTGGTACTGGGACGGCGTGAGCGACGTGAGCGGCAGCGTCGGGCTGGTCTGGCCCGGTGGCACCACAGGCCCGGGACGCGATCTCAAGCCCGTCGAGATCAACACCGACACGGACTGGCATCCGTCCGCCATCGACAACCACGGACGCGTCGTCGGCGAACGCACATCCAGCCACCAGGACCTGGCCGCCGAGACCTACTGGGACGCCCCGTACACCAAGGACGGTGTCCAGATACCGGGGCTCCCTGCTCACGAGGGCAAGGGCTGGCTCAACGACATCAGCCCCAGCAGCGGCGTGGCCGTTGGCACCGCGATGTTCCCGTACGGCATCCCGCCGATCACCCCCATCGACCAGGCCCAGATCTGGCCGGGCTCCGGCCCGCTTCGAGCTCTCCCCAGCCTCGCCCCCGGCGGTCCGGCGGGCGCCGAGGCCGTCAACGACGATGCCAGGGCGGGAGGTTGGGCCTACGACGGCGACCCATACGACGGCGCAGGCACCCCGCACCCCGTGATCTGGACATGCGCCCTGGGTTAAGTGCGCTCTCGCCACTCCTGGTGGACCAGTACCGGCGTCAAATGCCTCACGGCCCGCGCCGCCGCCGCAGATCGGGTTCTGGGGTTCAGCGGCCGACGGCGCGTCGTAGCTGCTCCTTGTTCATGTGGGAGCAGCCCTCGATGTTCTTCTTGGCCTCTTCGTAGAGCTGGTCGCGGGTCGGGCCGCCCGGTCCCTCGTGGCGGCCGGCATGGACGGGGAACTCTACGTCGCGCTGCCGGTGGTGGATCACCGGCCGCGGCCGCTGACGTAGTCACGCACCCGGTCCACCAGGCCCAGCCCGGGCGCCAGCAGCTTGTTGGCCGGCGGTGTGCTCGGCGCACCGGGATGGGGGCGGGTGGGAGCACTCTTCTTCGCCTGGCGGACCTTGTTGCCCAGCTCCTCCAGGACGTAGGGGTGCACGCCGTCGCGCAGACGGGTGAAGAGGTTGTTCTCTTCGTCGTCGACGTGGGCGGTGACCTCGGTGCGCAGCTTCACCACCAGCCGGTCGAAGTCGAGATCGTCGGCGTCGCGCTGCTGGAGTTCGTTGAGGAGCTGTTCGACGCGGGCGTGATCGGCCAGTTCCTTGTCCGCCAGCGCTTCGCCGCCTTCCAAGTGCTCGCGCACCGCGGGGTAGAGGTACTGCTCCTCGGCGACGGAGTGCCGCACCAGCTCGATCGTCAGCGCATCCACCAGCCGCTTGCGGTCCTCGCCTCCGGGGGGAGCGTCTTGGAACTGCTCGAAGAGTTCCTCGACCTCACGGTGGTCGGTGGTCAGCTCCGCAATCACATCGCCGCCATGCCCCACGGCACACCGCCTCTCGCGTCGGCAGCCGGCCGCTCCGGCTGACGTCGGAACACCGGTTCCCGGTCCGGCGAACCACCACACCGATGCGTGCGGAATTGCCCCGCTTGCCGAGCGCTGGGCGTGGCACCCGTACCTTCGGCCCCGGAGACGGGAGGATCACGGCGGGTGCGGTGCGTGCTGTGCCCATCGTCCCGGCCGTTCTCTCACCGGCCGGCGGCCCTGTGTCCGCCTCCCGGTTCAGGGCGGCTGGCGGCACAGGGCCGACGACAACGGCCGACGCGGCACACGGCCAGTGGCCCCCTGCGCTCAGGTATGGCGGCGGCTGGTGAGGTGGTCACGCACCCGGTCCACCAGCCCCAGGCCCGGCGCGAGCGCCTTGCCGGCCGGCGGTTCATCCGGGGCAGCGGGGTGGGGGCGGATGGGGGCGGTCTTCTTCGAGCGGCGGATCTTGTCGCCCAGCTCCTGCAGAACGTCGGCGTCGACGTTGCTGCGCATCTGGAGGTACAGGTCGTTCTCCTCGTCATCGACGTGCGCCGTCACCTCGGTGCGCAGCCTGCGCACCAGGTGTTCGAAGTCCTCGTCCAGGGCCTGGCGCTGCTGGAGTGCGTTGAGCAGGTGCTCGATGCGGGCGTGGTCGGCGAGTTCCTTGTCCGCCAGGGCGTGGCCGCCGTCGAGGTACTTGCGCACCGCGGGGTAGAGGTAGTGCTCCTGGGCGACGGAGTGCCGCACCAGCTCGATCGTCAGAGCGTCCACGAGCCGCTTGCGTTCCTCGCTGCCCGGGGGCGCCTGGTCGAACCGCGCGAAGTACTCCTCGACCTCACGGTGATCAGCGGTCAGCTCTGCGATCACATCGCCGTCATGCTCCACAGCGCGCCGCCTCTCCTCCGTCAGCCGGATCCTCCGGCTGACGCACCACCAGTTCCCGGACTTCACGCGCGCGACACGGGCGTGCCCGGATTTGCCCCAACCGCCTGACAGGCGGGCGTGGCGCCCCCATCCTGCGGGCCGGAAGCCGGATCATCAGGGTGGGTGCGATCCGTTCCGTATCCGTTGTCCCGGCCCCCCTCACTGGCTGGCGGCCCTGTGTCCCACTCCCCTCTCCCCCGGGGCACCCCGCGGCACAGGGCCGACAACGCCCCACCCAACGCCTCCTCGAACCCGAGTAACAAGCCCCGTCCACAGAGCTGGCGCAGCGCGGTGCGGTGTGCTGTCCGGCGCCCCGCGTGCCGGAGAGTGCTCACCGTGATCGACTGAGTGAACTGTGGTGCGTTGCTGGTCGATCGTTGGCGAGAGTGCTCTCGCGGAGAGGAGGGGGAATGCACGAGACGGAGACGGGGGCGGGGAGTCCCGCCCGCTTTGAGCATCTGCCGGCTTCTCCCCGGGGCCATCAGCAGCCGGGCCCTTCGGACTCCGCTCGCGCCCGGGGGCCGAGAAGCCACCGTCCGGCGGCGTGGCGGGGAGCAGCATCCGTTGACCGGGACGTGCCGGCTGCCGTCGGCTCCGTGCTCGCTGACGTCCTGCGCGAGAGAACGCGTTCGGCCCGTGGTCTGGACGGGGTCTTCGGGTGTGACGTCGCCGAGCGCGTCGCGCGGTTCACGCTCGACGGCGGCAAACGGATGCGGTCGCAGTTCCTGTGGTGGGCCATGCGTGCCTGCGGGGGAGGCCAAGACCCTGAGCAGGCCCACGGCGCGCTGCGTATCGCTGCCGCACTCGAACTCCTCCAGACCTGCGCGCTCGTGCACGACGACTTGTTGGATGCCTCGCGGCTGCGCCGCGGCAGACCTACCCTGCAGGCTGACATCGCCACCCAGTACGCCGCGGCCCGTCGGCCGGGAGCGGGCGAGGCGCTGGGCGTCGCTGCTGCCCTGCTCGGCGGCGACCTCGCGCTGGCCTGGGCGGACGACACCCTCGCCGAGCTCGAACTGCCGGCGCGGACCGGCCGCCGCATCCGGGAGACGTGGGCCGCCATGCGGACCGAGATGGCCGCAGGCCAATACCTCGACCTCCACGCTCAGGCCACCGGGTCGGCATCCTTGTCCGACGCGATCCGTATTGCCCGCCTCAAGAGCGCCTTGTATTCGGTGGAGCGGCCCCTTGCGCTCGGCGCCGCCCTGGCCGGCGCCGACGAAACCTCCACCCGGGCGCTGCGGGCGGCCGGCCGGAGTGCCGGAATCGCCTTCCAACTCCGCGACGACCTCCACGGCGCCTTCGGTGACCCCGGCCGTACGGGAAAGCCCTCGGGCGACGACATCCGGCAGGGCAAGCTCACCTCTCTCGTCGCCGTGGCCCGGGCGCGCGCCGCGGCCAACGGCGACGCGGCCTCCCTGGCTGTCCTGGACGATTGTGTCGGCAGCCCCAGCCTGAGCCCCGAAGACCTCACCGCGGTACGGCACGCGCTCGTCGTCACCGGTGCCCGAGCGGCAGTCGAGACGAAGATCGTCCGGCTCGTCCAGCACAGCACGCACCACCTGGACTCGGCCGATCTGGAACCCCTCGCCCGCCGCAGGCTCCACGCCCTGGTGTGCGCGGTGGCCGGCGCACCCGCGACCGCCGCAGGCTCCTCTGCCCCGCGGGCGACGGCCACTGCGGGTCGAACATCACCACCGCCGGGGTCCCACCGGCACCAAGGGGCGCTCGCGCCGGCCGACCGGCACCCGGGACGCCGAGGCACACCGAAGCCACGGTCCTGACCTGCAGCGCACTCCGGGTGACGCACCGCTCCACGAACTGCGCTCGCTGGCCGCAGCTCAGTGCGACGAGGAGCACCAGCGCGCCGACAGCCAGTGTCCGCCGCAATCGCAGCGGACTCCGTGCGGTCACTGACTCCGTACCGGTGCGCCGTGGCTTCACGGCTGCGTCCTCGGAGCAGCACACCCCCCGGGCTTGCGTCGCGCCCGCGGGGATAAACTACTGCTCGTGGGCGGCACGCGCGAACATCGACCGCGGGGACGAGACCGTGGTCATTTATGCGTTGTCGGTGAGCGCGGTGTGGCCCTTGGCGCGGGCGCAATGGGCGCAGCAGTAGAACTTTCCGTCGGTCTGGTGGCCGTGACCCAGGATGCGGCAGCCACAGTGGTCGCAAAGGGGAGCGAGCTTGTGCGCCGCGCATTCGAGGCTGTCGAAGGTGTAGGCGGCGCCGCCGACCACGCGGACCTCAAAGGCCATCGCGTAGTCGTTGCCGCAGACATCGCAGGCTGCCATCTGCTCTCCTCGTGGGCGTGCGTGATCAGCTCCGGCCGGAGCGGTCTCCCCATGACCTCACGGGTTCCGCGACCCCGCGTCTTGCGGAGGGGCAAATGGCGTAGTCCCCGCTGTCAGCGCGGCGGGAGGAGATCCGCAAGACCGCCGCGGCTCGGGCCGCCTGATTTCAGTCCCACACGTCCGGCCCGCCGCCCTGGAAGTCGATCAGCGTTTCGTCATCGAGGCCGATGAGTTCGTCGTCGATGCCGGCCTGCCGCAGAAGCCGCTGGAGATCAGCGCGGCTGTAGGCCACACCCAGCGCCGCGCCGCCGAGGAGCACCGGGCGTCCTCCGCCTGCTGGCAGGCGGACAGATACAGAGCGGACAGATACAGAGAGGAGGATGCTTCCCATGGCCCCAGCCCGACCCCGGAGGCCGACTGCCACAGCCGCGACGGCGAGACGCCACCGTCCGACGGCACGCGGTCAGATGGCTTCGGTGCCCCAGACGTGGGGGCCGCCTCCGCGCCATTTGATAGCCGGGTCGTTCAGCCGTACTTCCTCAGGGTCCAGGCCGGCCCGGCGCAGGAACTCCAGCAGATCCACCACTCCGTAAGCGACACCGAGGTCCACTTCAGCGACGCGCACGCAACGGCCCCCAGAGGGATTTGGCGGATGCACGACGATGAGGGGCAGGGGCTCGGGCATGTTCTCAGCCTGCCCAAACGCAGCTGCGGGCGCTCTCCGTGGAAGCCAGTCAGGCGATGCGGTCCACACTCGGCCGGCCCCCGCGGCGGTGTGGACGTGATCGCGCTAGCCGGCGCATCCGGGCCGGTCCTTGGCGGCGCAGCGCGCAGCCGAGAGTACCCCGGGAGCCGGTCGAGGGCCACGGCCTCCTCCGGCAGTGCCGGCCCCGGTCCCCGGGTCCGGGGCCGGGGCGTGGGCGGGCATGGCCCGCATGTGGTGCGTCGACCGCGGAGTAGGCCCATCGATGTCTCGGGGTCCGGCCCCGCCGCCACAGAACTGGCCGGCCGGGTCGGCGACGGCTTTGTCAGCAGCTCCCCGGTGAACCGCCACAGGTTCTCCCCACTCCCCTGCACTTCGAGCAGGGGATGCAACTCGTCGCTCTGGACCGTGTCGCGGACAACGTTCCGTGCGTGAACGAGGTGGAAACGCACCTCAGCGCGATCAACGCCTACGCGGATGCGGGATTCGATGCCGTGCACATCAGCCAGATCGGCCCTGACCAGCGCGGCTTCTTCGACTTCTACCGTACGCAGGTGCTCCGGCAGTTGCCCCAACAGCTGGCTCGCGTAAATCCCGGGAGGGCATATGGAATCGGCAGGCGGACAGCAGATACCCGAGGGGCGCCACGAGTCGGTGGAGGAGCGGGACGACCGACGGTGGAACGAATTGCTGCAGGAAGTCCGCGTCATTCAGACCGGCGTGCCAATCCTCTTCGGGTTCCTGCTCACCGTCGTCTTTACGCCTCGCTTCACCACGCTCAGCCAGACGGACAAGACCATTTACGTGGTCACGGTCGTCCTGGGAGCAGCCACCACCGGCGCGCTCATCGGCCCCGTCACCCTGCACCGACTGGTCACCGGACGCAGGATCAAACCTGAGACGGTCCTCTGGGCCTCATGGATGGCCATCGCAGGAGCCTTGCTGCTGCTGGCCACCGTCGCCTCGGTGCTGCTCCTCATTCTGCGCGTCGCGATGCACAACAGCGCCGCCCCCTGGGTCGTCGTGGCGCTCGTTGCCTGGTTCCTGCTTTGTTGGTTCGGCCCGCCCACCTGGGCCCGCTGTCGAAACGCACGCCAGATGTGACCCCACGCACATATTCGCCACATCGGCCTCACCGTCGTCGAGGACGCTTGCGCGCATATCCACCGCGATCCCGCGGGAGCCGCCCTGCGCATGATGGAACGCAAATGTGCAGGCCCGCATCGTCGGCTCAACCGCCAAGGAAATCTTCTGAACCGGAACGATGATTCGGCTTCGCCATCGGCACAGGATTCGTCTGTGCTCCCGTCCCACCGTCTGCGCTACTCGCGTACTTCGCTCAGCCACAGTTGTTGGTATGCGATCACCGCCGATCAGTTGTGCCATGGAGACAGGGGCCCTGAAGCGTCGGGAATGGAGGAAGCCCGGTCCATGGCACGTCCGGCGTGGAATGGGAAAGCTGGCCTTCGGGCTGGTCACGCTGCCGACGCGGGACCCACACCCATGGCCAGCAACGCTCTCCGCGTGATGCCGACGGTTGCTTCCCCCTATGCCGGGCATCCGCCCCTGGACGGATTAGCGGACGTCCTCAGGGCACGTATGGACAGGCGACGACATCGTGTCCCGGCGACGCGACCGGCGGTACCACCACGATCGATCTCGCGCTCGGCCGGGAGCAGCCTCTCGGCGCCCCGAAGGAGGCGGGCTTCATGCACGCGGACCGGAGAGCTGCCCTGTTCGATATGGACGGGACCCTCGTCGACAGTACCTATCTGCACGCCGTCACCTGGTGGGAGGCTTTCCGCCAGGCTGGTCACCGGGTGCCGATGGCTGCCATCCACCGCACCGTCGGGATGGGAGCCGACCACCTCATCGGCCATCTGCTCGGGCCCGGCCGGGACCACGACCGCGATGCTGCGGTCAGCGCGGCGCACAAGGCGCTCTTCGCCGAGTACTGGACCAGGCTGGCACCCCTGGAAGGCGCCGCCGACCTCCTGAGGGCCTGCGCCGGACGCGGCTGGGAGGTGGTGCTCGCCAGCTCTGCGGGCGGAGCGGAGCTGAGCGCCATGCGGACCGCGCTGGACGCCGAGGACGCGCTCACCGCGGTCACCGGCGCGGACGACGTGGAGTCCAGCAAACCCGCCCCTGACCTCGTGGAACAGGCACTCGCGGAGGTCGGCACCGAGCCCGGTCGAGCGGTGTTCGTGGGAGACACGGTCTGGGACATGAAGGCCGGAGCCCGCGCCGGGGTGCCGTGCATCGGAGTTCTCAGCGGCGGCTACTGCCGCCACGAGCTACTGGAGGCGGGAGCGCAGCAGGTCTACGAAGGGCCGGGAGAACTACTGAGCCAACTGGACTCGTCGCTGCTCAGGTGACATAGGACCGGCGTCGGTGACATAAGACGGGCGTCGGTGGCATGGGACCGGCGTCGGGTCACGGCGTTCCTTTGAAGGCCCGGCCTGGCCCGGCCGTCAGGATGTTGC
Source organism: Streptomyces sp. NPDC047049 (assembly GCF_040643995.1). NCBI lineage: Bacteria > Bacillati > Actinomycetota > Actinomycetes > Kitasatosporales > Streptomycetaceae > Streptomyces > Streptomyces sp. NPDC047049. The sequence goes on from NZ_JBEYVM010000021.1 coordinate 103,354, forward strand.
CGCGGAGCGCACCTGCTCGGCCTTCCGTTTGTCGAGGGCGACTCGGACCAGCGCCGCGGCGAGTTGTGGCAGGTCGGCGTCGTCCACGAGGGACGCCAGTTTCTTGGCGGAGGTGGGGAGTCCGAGGCGCTGCGCCCCGTCCAGCACCTTGCGGTCGAGGCGAGGGGCGAGCTCCGGCCACACGGCCTGTGCCTCCCGGAGGAAGATGTCCGCCCCGGTGGGGCCGATGCCGGGGATGTCCCGCAGCAGCTTCTTCGGGTCCGTACTCTCGCGCAGCCGGCGCAGGTCGCCCTTGTACCGGTCCAGCAGAAGTGCGGCTCCGTCGCCGAGTTGGGTGGCGGTCCGCTCGTCGTAGCGGCGGTAGCCGCCCTCGCCGAGCGCGTCGACGCGCTGCTGCCAGGTGGCCTCCGACATCCGTCGGGCATCGCGCATCCCGGCGGAGAACAGTGCGCGGGCGGCTTCGACCGCGATGTCCGCCCGGATACGGGCAGACAGCAGCAAGGAGAGCACGAGGAGCTGGTACAGCGGTGCCGGGGTGTTCCGCAGCCTGATCCCCGCCTGGGCGGCGTAGGTCCGGCCGTGCTGGTCGAGCAGCGCCCGCACCATGGCTTCATCCTGCTTGCTCATGACGCACTCACCACTTCCCGGGCAGCTCCCAGCGCGGAACACGTATCAGTCCATGCCGTTTCGAGCGACCGCGGCAGCTCCGCGATCACCCTTCTTCCAGCGTCCCCCCGCCGCCCACAGCTTGCAAACCGATCCTCAACGGCCCGGGACGGGTCTGCCCGCCCACCACGCGCGCCAGCCCCGCCCTGCAGCGGCCCGGGCGTGAGCCCCAGCCGCACAACGCGCAACACGGCGGTGAGGCCCTCCAGGACCACTACTGCCTCCGGCCCCCGACACCTAGCAACTATCGGGGACGTGCCGGCCGGCAAGTCGAGGCGGGCCCTGGCTCGGCCTCCGCGCTCCTCCGCGCCAGCGGGCAGTCGACAGTCGGCAGTCGACAGTCGGCAGTCGGCAGTCGGCAGTCGGCAGTCGGCAGTCGGGCGATGGACGCGGTGCACCCGGGTGAAGAGCACCGGCGCCGCCCCCGCAGCTGTGCCGTGATCTCCCTCAACACTGGGCCACCCGGCCGCCGCCCCACGCATCCCACCCCCGCCAACCCGTGCCGCCCGCTAGCCGAAGGAAGCTGCCAGCTCACGCCCCGGACAGTCGTCATCACGGGAGCCAGCGTCGGCATCGGCGTGCGACCGCCCGCCTCTCAGCCCTGCGCACAGAACTCCTCCACGAGGGCAGCGGCGTCAACGTCACCCTGGTGAAGTTGCCGGCCGTCAACACCCCTCAGTTTTCCTGGCTGTGGTACCGCCTGCCCCGCCACCCGCAGCCGGTGCCGCCCATCTACCAGCCGGAAGTCGCCGCCCGCGCCATCGTCCACGCAGCCGACCACCCCCGGCGCGAGCAATATTCCGTCGGCGCGTCCACCTTCGCGACCGTCCTGGCAAACAAGCCGGGCCCCGCACTCCTGGACCAATTCCTCGCCGCACCGGCTTCGACGCCCACCAGACCAAAGACCCGGCTCCCCCGGACCGAACCGCCAACCTCTGGGAGCCCACCGACGGCAGGAGCGGGCACGACTACGGTGCGCACGGCGACGTCGATGACCACGCAGCAACTCACTCGCAACGTAACCGCACTGACCCGCCACCTGCTCCGACGGCCGCCGTGCGAATACGGTGCGCTGGTGCTGTGCCGGGTGATGCTTCGCAGGTCGTTCGGGAACGACGAGGGGCGCGCCCATCAGGCCATGGACGAGGACGTCGTTGGAGGTCGGCCGATGCCGTCTGCGAGGTCACCGATTGCTTGCGATGAACAATCGCTTTGGCCAACTCGCCCTGCAGCAGAGGGAGTTCTACGACATGATGGCGCCACGGGGAAGCAGTGACGCTGCCGAGCACCGTTTCTCATCGAACAGTTTGAGTGTGGAGGGACCGTGGATCGTTTCGTTGAGGCGGTGCGCAGGCATCGCAGACCCGCCATCCTGATCGCGGCCGGCCTCGTGATTCTGCTGCTACACGGGGTGATGTTCACAACGGTGGACACGGGCCTCGGCAACATTGACTTGTCTGCGCCGCCAGGAGAGTGGGAGCAGCACCAGGTCGACGAGGGCGGCTTCACCCGGCTGATGGCCGCGAGCAGCGTGTTTCCGCCCATCGGGCAGGCACTGCTGATCGCGGGGCTCCTCGGCTGGATCCTCGAGGCGCAACGCGACAGGCGAGACCGGGACTGAGGCCGCCCCGGTGGAGATGTTCCTCGGCGTCCTTGGCGCTGTCGTCGGTATCCTGGGGCTGGTCCTCGCCTTCCTCAGCCACCGGCGTCACCAGCGGACCCGGATCGGCTACAGACTCGTCGCGGACAGCCATCTGGGCCAGAACATCAACGGCATCGAAAACCTGGGTATCCACTACGACGGTCGCGTCCTCAACCAGCCGCGGTTGATGGTCCTGGAGATCATCAACGCGGGCAACGTGCCCGTCAGGCACGAGGACTACCAAGACGATCTGAAGGCCAAGTTCCCGGGTGGCGTCGAGATCGTCTGGAGTAGCGTGCACGGGACGCCGTCGTCGGTGACCGCGGACGTGCGGGTGGCCGCGGACACGGTGGAGCTCGGACGCCCGTTGCTCAATGCTCAGGACGTGTTGACGCTACAGGTCCTGGTCAACGGTGACGTAACAGGCGTGGAGATCACAGGCCGTGCCGCGGGTTTCAGTGAGGTGGAGAGGCTCGCGGGGCCGAGCACCGGAGTACGGCGCGGGCTGCTGGGATCGCCCTCTTCCATCGCGCTCGTTACGCTCATGTCGATCGCGCTGATTGCCACAGCCTGGCTGGTGTACAAGCTCTGGCCGGCGACAGGTGAGAAGAACGAGGTCCAGAAGTTCACGGTCGACGTGGGCGACATGATCGCGAAGGGCAGGCCCGGCAAGGGCGCCGGCGAACTCGTCACGGGGAGCACTGCCGACGAGTACACCTTCTCCGCGCAGAAGGGGCTGCGCCTGTACGTGCAGCAGTTGGAGTGCGACGACACGTTCGGGCCCGCTCTATCGCTGCGCCATGCCAACGGGGAGAGGGTTCCGAACTTCTCCAGCGAGTCGACAGCCGGCTGCGCTTCGGCCAAGCCGGTGGAGCTGGAGAAGCCCGGGCACTACACCCTGCGCGTCGCCCAGGGAGCCCTGTCGTCACTGCCGCAGACGTATTCCTTCAAACTCTGGGACGCGCCCGTCGGCAAGCGGAACATCGGCCTCAACAATGAGATCAAGGGGAGTATCGAGCAGCCGGGCGGCCGGGACGAGTTCACGATCGATGCTGAGGCCGGGGACCGTATCGCCTTCGACCTCAAGCCCGACAAGGGACTGCAGCCGAAATGGAGTCTGCGGAGCCCGGACGGCAGGGAGATCGGCAAGGGCGACCGCTTCCTCTACGCCGACCCAATCGACCTGAATGCCGAGGAAAGCGGCAAGTACAAGCTTGTCATCGAGTCGGAGCAGGACACCACGGGCGACTACTTCCTGCTCCCGCGCCGCAAGAAGAACTCCTAGGCGCTGGTGGGCCGCCGGGTGTCCCCCACACGGCCCGCCGCTAGTCCAGCTTCTGCGGTGCCTGGGGGGTGCCATACAGGCCCGCTCGACGTTCAAGGCGCCGCGCCGGCGTGCGTCGGCGGAACCTCGGAGCCGATCCGATGGTGAAGCGCGCGGCTGGGTCCACGGACGCAGTGCCAAACCAATCACCCATGCAGCCGCAACCGCATTGTGGCCTGGCCCGCGTCCGGGAGCGGCTGGAGACCAAGGGCAGCCACGAGCCATCCGTCGAGGAGCTCACCTACCGCTCCGGGCATATCCGAGACAGGAACGCCTCCCCCAGTCGACTCCGGTGTGTCCTTGTCCGTGGGGTCACGGCGGACGGACGGCAGCCGCGCCCGCTTTCTTGTCGAGCCGGGCGGCCGCCCGGTGCCGGCTCAGCTCCACGTTCTCATCACTCATCGGGCGTCCCGCGCCCCGTACGGTCAGCAGCGCGGCCGCATCTGCGCGGCAGCGCTCGGAGGCACCGGCCTTCCGCCCCACCACCTTGGCCCGGGCCGCCCGGCGCCCACCGACCACGAGATCAGCATCTCCCGCACGCGCATCTCCCGCCCGATCGCCGCAGACCGCGAGAGGCTCCCGGCCGAGGACCGCGGGCGGACGGGGACCGTCGGCCTCCGCCGGCGACCGCGTGCTGCTGAAGGGCTCCGTCGACCCCAGACCCTAAAAGAGCGAAAGGGCATATCGAAGCATTCTGCGTGAGCTGCGTCATTTCGTCCGATGGTCCGCGCGTCTAGGCTTCCGGGCGCCCGGGGTAAGGCCCCCACTGCACAGCGCGACGGTCCGCGACCCGCGGTGACCCTGTGGCGCAAGAGAAAGGACGCCATGTCGTTGTCCGCCGATATCTCACCGGTCATAGCATCCACCGCGCAGTGGCTGCTGCGCTCCTACCCCACCACGGGCGGTGCCCTCGACGTGGCCCTCGCAGAGGCCCAGGCCCACCAGGCAACCACGGCCGCTGCATGGCTGCGCTACCCCACGGCGGCGGACGCCGCAGCAGTCGCTTTCGTCGGCCCCGGCGGCTCGGGCCGGCTGGACTGGATCACCGGCGTCGACGCGTCCGGCCCGGAGGCGTTCGAGGAGCCTTGGCGCACCTGGGTCGACGAGGTCGTGGCGAGCTGGGCTGCGTGCCTGCTCACCACGCCGGAACTCGCCGACGAGGCGGTGGCCGCCCTCACCTGCGGTGAGCATGCCGCCGGGGTGAGTCTCGACTTCCGCCGGCTGACCCGGCCCGACGACCGTGATCGCCGGGCGGCGACGCTGCTGCGCCACCCCGACCTCCTCGGCCCTGTCGCCGACCTCCACCGCCCCGCGCTCGTGCGCCACCTGCAAGGCGACGAACTCGACGCCGAGCGCGTCTAGAGCTGCGACTGGCCGATGCGATCCCTGCGGCGGCGACCGAAGAGCTCGGGGTGGGTTACCGGCCGCGGCCGCTGACGTAGTCGCGCACCCGGTCCACCAGGCCCAGCCCCGGAGCGAGCAGCTTGTTGGCCGGCGGCGTGCTCGGGGCAGCGGGATGCGGTCGGGTGGGCGCGCTCTTCTTCGCCTGGCGGACCTTGTCGCCCAGCTCCTCCAGCACGTAGGGGTGGACACCGTTGCGGAGCCGGGTGAAGAGGTTGTTCTCCTCGTCATCCACGTGCGCGGTCACCTCGGAGCGCAGCTCCCGCACCAGATGGTCGAAGTCCTCATCCGTCGCCTCGCGCTGCTCGAGGTCGTTGAGCAGCTGCTCGACGCGGGCGTGATCGGCCAGTTCCTTGTCCGCCAGCGCATCGCCCCCCTCCAAGTGCTCGCGCACCGCCGGGTAGAGGTACGCCTCCTCCGCCACGGAGTGCCGCACCAGCTCGATCGTCAACGCATCCATCAGCCGCTTGCGGTCCTCCCCACCAGGAGGAGCGTCATCGAACTGCGCGAAGAGCTCCTTGACCTCACGGTGATCGGTCGTCAGCTCCGCAATCACATCGCCGCCATGCCCCACGGCACACCGCCTCTCGCTCCGGCAGCCGGTTTCTCCGGCTGATGGCTCACGGGTTCCCGGACGGAGGCCGCATTAACACCCCTGTGGCTACAAATGCCCCACCTGCGCCATGGGTGGGCGTGGCACCCGCACGCCCAGCCCAGAAGACAGCACGATCGCGGTGGGTGCGACGCGTGCTGCGCCCGTCGTCCCGGCCTGCCCTCACCGGCCGGCGGCCCTGGGCCCGCCTCCTGCCCAGGTACACCCGGCGGGCACAAGGCCGGCAACAGCCCCTGGGCCGGCTGGATGGGGGGGGGAACCTTGTCGCCGTCGACGAGGGCGGTGGCCTCCATCTGGGTTAACGTTGCGGCGGCCACGCGGGTATCCACACGTCCGGGTTCCCCGAGGGCGACGTTCGCCTCGCCTCGCCGGTGCGGGTTGCGCGCTACCCGTGCCTCACACGCAGCCGGGGGCGACTGGCTCTGCCCCTGCCCCTCAATTGAACGGGAACGAACCTCCATCACAGCGTCCACTCCTGGCCACTTCCCCAACCTCCAGATCTTCGCTTTGTTTTGTGAACGCATTCATGGGCACCCGGTCGCTGCTAACAGAGAGGAGAGGACCGCGTCATGAGCGCCAGCGAAAAGGCCAAGGCCAAGACTGAGCAGACCGTTGGCAAGGTCGAGAAGGAAGTGGGGCATGCGGCCGGTAACGAACGTATCGCCGCCGAGGGTGAGTCGAAGGAAGCCAAGGGCGATCTTCGAGATGCGAAGGAGAAGGGCAAGGACGCCCTGAAGCACTGACCAGCACGGAACATGCGCGGGGCCTAACCTTGCTGCTGGGCCCCGCGTACAACCGATCCACTGCCTGGGCCAGCCGCAGGCCTCAGTTCTCACCATGGGGCGCGGCCCGCAACAGCGACGAGGATCAGCGCGGGCAGGCCAGGGCTGCCGGTCGGCGTACGGAATACATGGGATCCCAGGCGAGATGAGGCGGTGCAGCCCTGAGGGGCTGCCCACCACATCGGTGAACGTCAGCCGACGGCGCGATACTTCGCCTGGCGTAGTCACGGTGTCATTGGCAACTGTGCCGTTGGCCGCCGCGACGCGCTGTTCGGCGCTACGCGTCGGCGCGCGGGGTCGGCTGCTCGCTGCGGAGGGCTTCGTCCTGGACGAGCAGGGAGAGGAGAGAGGCGACGGGGAGGCCGGCTTCAGCCGGGTGCCGCAACACCTTTCCGGGCTCGATGCGGTAAGTGTTCGCGCGCCCTTCGCGTGTGTGCGACAAGTAACCACCCTGCTCAAGATCGGCGATGATCCGCTGGACGGCGCGCTCGGTGAGCCGGCAGTGGGCGGCGATGTCGCGGATGCGGGCGTTGGGGTCGTCGGCGATGGCTGCCAGCACGCGGGCGTGATTGGTGATGAACGTCCATCCGTTGTGAGGGGCAGGCACTCCCATGCGGCAATCCTATGAGGGCCCCTTGGCTGACGCCAAATACATGACATATATTTCGTGCAACACGTTACGTGTGTTCCGGCATCGGCAGGTCTCCGAGGAGGGCAAGCGGGGTGGACGCTCGCGTAGTGACGGTTGTGACAGAGCGCGCCCCGGGGGCGCAGCAGCTATCCACGCCACACGAGAACCCAGTCGGTGGGGCGGTGGGTCCGCCATGCCTGATGAGTGTTTCCAGCGTCTCCGACGCAGAGGAGACCGTGGTGGTGCTGCGGGGTGAGATCGACTATGGCTGCGAGGAGGCACTCGAAAGGGCTCTCACCCACATTTTGGGGGCCTCTGATCACGGAATCGGGATCGACCTCAGCAAGGTCTCCTTCTGGGCGTGCTCCAGCGTGAAGGTCCTCCTCGCCGTACGTCAGCTGGCACTGCGGCACGGCAAGACCGTATCCCTGCGGGCGGCCAGCCCCGCGGTGCGCCGTGTGCTTGAACTGAGCGGCACACTGTGGCTCTTCACCACCAGCACCGCCCCTCCCCCTCCACACCTCGCAGCAGACGGCTAGCCATCACCCTCGGGGCAGCGGTGCCTCCAGCGCGGCACACGAGAGGGGAGGCCCAGGCCCCCTCCGCAGCGACACGACGCGGGCGCCGGTTCTACGCGTGGCGGGCGGCCGGGGCCCAGGATCCCTTACGGCAGCCGCTGAGTGCCGCGGCAACCGTTCTCGTGCCGCTGCGTCACTGCGGGCACCCACCGGGACGGCCCAAGCGGCACATGATCGACCCCCAGCAGGGCTCAGGGAGCGGCCGCCACCTCACTTCCGCGTGACCACGGCACATGAGTGTCCGTGCACCGGGTACCGGCGGGAGTGCCACTGAGAACGGTGGAGTCCAAAGCTGAGGAGCCCGGCATGCTGATGGCCCACCCCGCAGTGCTGCGCAAGCTCGTAGACGAATACGAGGCCCTGCAGGCTGTACTCGCAGAATGCGGCAACGCAGAGCCGCGCGGACGCATGACCGAGGTCGCCTGCGCCCTGTGCCTCTCCACTGGCACCTCCGACGTGGACGCAGCTCTGATCGCCGCACACCAACAGCTCCCGGGAGCTCAGGTGCATGACGACCCCCTCCTTGCTCCCTGAGCACACAAAGACACGGCCGGCGGCGCCCCAGCGCGAGAGGGCGACCGACCCCTCCATTGCCGTCGGTGTACTCCCGCGCCCACCGCCGTCGATTAGGGGCAAACTAGGCAAAAACGGTCTGGCGAGTCATCACGACTCGAAGGAGGCGTCATGAGGCTTTGACATGGCACGGCAAGCGCGACGTTCGCACCGACACGGTCCCCGACCCCAAGATCGTGGACCCGACCGACATCATCGTCCGCATCACCTCGACCGGAATCTGCGGGTCCGACCTGCATCTCCATGAGGTGTCGGCCCCTACCTCGATCCCGGTGACATTCTCGGCCATGGGCCGATGGGTGTCGTGGAGGAGGCCACAGGGGCCGAAGTGCTCCGACAGAGCCCCGCCCACCCGCCTCCGGGCCGGGGCCATCTCACATTCCTCACGCAATGAAGGAGACCTGAAGTGGCAGGCGACAACAAAGCCGAGCAGAACCCGGTCACCAAGCACCCTCAGCCGGAGTTCGAGCAGCAAGACCAGGCGCACCCCGGCTGGACGGGGCCCATGGACCCACCGCCTGACCACGGGGAGGACTCCTATCGGGGCAGCGGCCTCCTGGAAGGGCGCAAGGCCGTGGTGACCGGCGGGGACTCCGGCATCGGGCGAGCTGTCTGCCTGGCCTTCGCACGCGAGGGCGCGGACGTCTTGTTCACCTACCTCCCGGAAGAAGGCAAGGAAGCCGCTGAGACCGCCCGCCACATCGAGGAAGCCGGACGTGCCCCCGTGGCGGTTCCCTGCGACATCCGCGAGGAAGAGCAGTGCGAACGCCTCATCGAACGCGCGGTGACGGAGTTCGGCAGGATCGACATCCTCGTCAACAACGCCGCCTACCAGATGTCGCAGCCCGACGGCATCAGCGCCATCACCACCGAACAGTTCGACCGCGTGGTCCGCACCAATCTCTACGGCATGTTCTGGCTTTCGAAGTTGGCTGTGCGGCACATTCCGCACGGCGGATCGATCATCAATTCCGCGTCGGTGCAGGCGTACAAGCCCAGCCCGCACCTGCTCGACTACGCCATGACCAAGGGCGCCATCGTCACCTTCACCCAGGGGCTCGCGCAGATGCTGGCCTCCGACGGCATCCGCGTCAACGCGGTCGCCCCCGGGCCGGTGTGGACTCCCCTGATCCCGGCGACGCTCCCGGACACCACCACCTTCGGCAAGCAATCACCCCTGGGGCGGCCGGCCCAACCAGCGGAAATGGCTCCCGCCTACGTCTTCCTCGCCTCACCGCAGGCCAGCTACATCACAGCGGAGATCCTCAATGCCACCGGCGGAACACCGCTTCCTTAGGGAAACCGGCAGCCCACGCCCGACAGGACTCCATCTGAACCGACACCAGACCGCCCGCCGGCAACTTCGCTCCCTGTTGTACGAGTACGGCCCCGCGCCCCACACCGTGGAGCGGGCGATCAACAAGCTGAAACGGTCTCGGGCCGTCGCTGCCCGCCATGACAAGCGTGGATAGGTCTACCCGGGTACCGTCACCGCCGGCGCGGTCCTCATCTTGTTCCGGGCGTGAGCTGAACGAGGCTCACCCGACGTCGGTCGTGACGACCATGGCCGTCTCCGTGCCGGCCTCCGCTATAAGGCCGCCGCCCGGAGCCCAGAGGGAAGAACGGCCGCAGCCGGTCCACTGACCCGCCGGTCCGACATGATTGGCCAGCACGACGTACATGTTCAAGTCTTTGGCGATGCCCGGATAGATCGCCGCGAGTTCATCAACTCCAGCTCCAGTGCCGTACAGCGAGCTGGCCAGGTGCACCTGGCACCCGTCAGTGGACCCCCGCACGGTCAGGTCGGGAAAGTGGTTGTCGTAGCACGTGGCGAGCGCGAAGCGCACACCTCCGAACTCGAATCGCCCATCGTGCTGCCCGGCGGCGAAGACCGCCTGCTCATGCTCGAACAGGTGCTGCTTCCGGTAGCTGGTGAGCAGCTCGCCGTCGGTCCCGAAGACCAGCGTCTCAATCGCAGGCCGTGGCCCGTCGGTGGGTGCTACGCAATTGACGACGGTGGCAATGCCGCTCTTCCGGATCACGTCCAGGCGCGGATCTTCCGCCGTCGCCCAGAGACCAGGATCAGCGAGTACGGCCTCAAGCTCGTACCCGGTCAAGGCCAGCTCGGGAAACACCATGAGCTCTGCACCCTGAGCGCGGGCCTGGCCCGCGAGAACGCTCATCTGCCGGACGTTGGCGGCCACGTCAGCCGGGACACAGGTGAACTGACCTGCTGCGATCTTCATGGAGTTGCATACTGCCACTCCACAGCCTTCCAGCTCACAGCGAGTGCCTTCCATGCCCCGTGATCGAAGAGTCACCGCGCAGTCGTCACGCAGAGCTACTCGCCGCACACGGACCGCTGCCATGGCGTTCCACACCAGCGGTGGGCCCTGTGTCCGCCTCCCGGATCAGGGTGGGTGGCAGCGCAGGGCCGATGAGGACGCAGATCCACGAGAAGGTAGGCGACCTCGAGGCCTGCCTCAGCGATGGGTGACCCCAAACGCCCGCCGGTGGGACTCGGCGGATGCACCACGGTGAGAGCAGAGGCTCGGCGGCTCAGGTGGTGCGGCGCTGATGGTCACTTTGGTGGCGTAGTTGATCGGCGTGCCGGGTGAGGGTCTCGATACGGGTGGCGAGGTCGGGGTGGTGGGCCTGGAGGTGCGGCGCGGCGGCCGCCAGTGGGGCGAGGAGATTGGCGGCGTCGTTGTCGGCGAGGGCCTGGCTGAGGTGCTCCACGGGCGCGTGGGCGCGGGCGGGCAGGTGGGCGAGGGCGGTGACCTGCCCTGCGAGTTGACGCAGGTCGGCGGCGTTGTCGCGGGCCCAGGCGGCGACGGTGCGGTTTGCGGCGCGGCGGTCGCGGGTGGCTTTGACGCGCGCTTCGCCGGTCGTGTTGGCGGGGTCGGGCCGCAGGCGGAGGTAACGGCGCTCGGCGGCCTGGCGGCTGGCGACGCCGAGCGGTGGGGCCAGGTCCGCCCAACTGGCGCCCGCTTCCCGGGCCGCTTCGATCAGACCCGTCTCCCAGAAGGCGAGCTGTTCGCGGACCTCCCGAAGCAGCATCAGTGAAGCCAGGGCCTGCTGGGGCGCTGCGGCGGGGGTGTGCGGTTCGTCGGCCTGCGCGGTGTGGGCGGCGTACATGGCTTCGTTGATGGTGTTCAGCGCCGCTGCGGCGGCGAGGAAGGGCACGGGGGCGGAGTGCTGGCTTGGGGGCGGCGTGGGCTGATCGGGCCTGGGCACCGTGATCCTCCGATCTTGTCACCTGATGGACGACACTCCGGCTTGTCGTCGATTGGATGACATGCTACAACGGTGTCAGGTGAAGCGCATTGGCAGTTTCTGCCCGAAGTTTCTGGAGGTGTTTCGCGATGTTGATGCGCACTGACCCGTTCCGCGAACTCGATCGGCTCACCCAGCAGCTGATGGGCACGTCCGGCACTTGGTCACGGCCGTCCCCGATGCCGATGGACGCCTACCGCGAGGGCGAGGAGTACGTGATCGCCCTCGACCTGCCCGGGGTGTCCACGGACGCCATCGACATCGACGTCGAGCGGAACATGCTGACCGTCAAGGCTGAGCGCCGCCCGGTCACCAAGGCCGACACCGTGCAGATGGAGCTCTCCGAGCGTCCGCTGGGCGTCTTCTCCCGCCAGCTCATGCTGGCCGACACCCTCGACACCGAGCACATCAAGGCCGATTACGACGCAGGTGTCCTGACCCTGCGCATCCCGATCGCCGAGCGCGCCAAGCCCCGCAAGATCCGCATCGGCGGGGAGACCGCGCACAAGCAGATCAGCGGCTGAGCGGATCACACGGGCGGGGCAGGCCTCTTCCTCCTCCCGGCCCCGCCCTCCGCGCACATTGTTGGAGGCCTCGACGATGACCCTGCGGTGGGAGGCGTTCCTGGCAGCTGTCCAGGAACGCGGCGAGTACGAGACGTCACAGGAAGCGGACCGGGCGGCCCGCGTCGTCCTGGCACTGCTCGGTGCGCACCTGGTGGGACACGAGCGTGCCGAGCTGGCCGCCCGGCTACCGGAGGCCTACGCCCTCATCCTGCTCAACCCGCTGCAGGCCGCTGAACCGCTCTCCGCCGAACGGTTCGTCCAGGCCACCGCGGCCTGGATCGAGGGCGCCACCGCGGAGACCGCGACGTGGGACGTCGGGGCCGTCCTCAGTGTCGTGGCGGACGCGTCGGGCGAAGAGCTCATGCAGCGCGTGCTGCTCCAGCTCCCACCCGGATACGACCTCCTCTTCGGCCGTCCCCAGTCAGCATGACCAGACCGCATTACGTACGTTCCACCACAACCCTTTGACGAGAAAGGCGACATTTTCCCCATGTCCCTGCAGCCTGGACCGGTTCTCCCAGCACCGGGCATGACGTATGACCAGATGCTGGAGCGCGTCCGGTACGAAGGCGCCTACCCCACCCGCGAGCGAGCCGGAGAAGTCGTGCACGCCGTCCTGGCCGCACTGGGCCGGCAGCTCACCGGCGAGGAGCGCGTCGATCTCGCGGCCCGCCTGCCCGTCGAGGCCGCCATGGTGTTCGCCTCGCAGATCCCCGACACCCACCAACTCACCGGCCGGGAGTTCGTCAGGGACCTCGCAGCGCGCACCGGCGGCAGCCGCGCCACCACACGCTGGGACACCGGCACCGTGCTCACCACCGTCGGCCAACTCGCCGGCCACGACCTCCTCACCCGCATCCTCGCCCAGCTCCCCGCCGGATACGGGCTCCTGTTCGGCCGCGCCGAACTCACACAGGCTGCCTGACCACAGCCGCCCAGAAGGATCCGATGCCGGCCGAGGCGCGCTACCAGCAGTACCGCTACGCGCCGGATCGGGCCGGCGCATCAGCACGGGCAGCGGCTGACCAGCGCCCGATCAACGCTCCTGGTGAGCTGCTCACCACGGCCGACATCGCCCTGGCCGGGCGGCCCTCCCTCTGGCAGGGGGCGGGCCGCCCGGCGACAAACTGCGGCGGTTGTCTCCTCGTATCGCCCGGCGAGCTCGTAGGCCAGTAACGCCCGGCACTGGGGCACGGCGGAGGAGAAGGCCGTCGCTGGTCAAGGTGTGCCGGTTCTACTTCCCGGGGCGCCCGAGCTGGTGGATGGTCCAGCCGGCCGAGCGCCAGGTCTCGGGGTCGAGGGTGGTGCGGCAGTCGACGAGCAGGGGGTTGGCCGGGCGGCCCGCCAGAGCCTGGGCGTCGGCCTGCTGGTACTCCGGCCATTCGGTGGCCAGCACGACGAGCTCGGCGCCGTCGAGGGACGCGGCCAGGTCGTCGGTGTAGTCCAGTTCCGGGTTGCGGACCATCGCCGTGGGCACGGCCTGCGGGTCGTGCACGGTGACGATGGCGCCGGCCTGCTGAAGGGCCTGGCAGAGGGCAAGGGCCGGGGACTCGCGTACGTCGTTGGTGCCGGGCTTGAACGCGGCGCCCCACACAGTGGTCCGGGTGCCTTTGATGGGGCGCTCGCCCAGGGCGCGGGTGATGAGGCCGAGGGCGACATCGGTGCGCTGTTCGTTGATCACCTCCGCGGCGCACAGGAGGGCGGCTGCGTTGTCGGCGCCGAGAGCCCTCGCAGAGGCGGTGAAGGCACGCACGTCCTTGGGCAGGCACCCGCCGCCGTAGCCGATGCCCGGCTGCATCCCGCCGCTGCCGATGCGAGGGTCGATGCCGAGAATGTCCACGATCTGGGCGACATCGCCGCCTGCGGCCTCGCACATGTCGGCGACGGCGTTGATGTAGCTGATCTTCATGCCGAGGTACGTGTTCGCGGCGCCCTTGGCCAACTCGGCGGTCTGCGGGTCGGTGACGAAGATCGGCACACCGGCGTCGATAATCCTGGCGTACACGGCGCGGATCGCCTTCTCGCCCTCCGCGGTGGTGACGCCGGCGATGAGGCGATCGGGGCGCAGGGTGTCGTCCACGGCGTGGCCCTCGCGCAGGAACTCGGGGTTCCACACGACCTCCACGCTCTCTCCGGCCGGGGCGAGGCGCTGCGCGAGGGCGGCGACCTGGTTGGTGGTCCCGACGGTGACCGTGCTCTTGCCGACGATGGTGCACGCCTGGGTGAGGTGGGGGGCGAGCTGACGAATCGCGCCGAAGACCTGTGCGGTGTCGTAGGAGCGGCCGTCGGCGTCGATCGGCGTACCGACGCCGATGAAGTGCAGCTCGGCGAAGCGGGCGGCTTCACGGATGTCGGTGGTGAAGCGCAGGAGCCCGCTACGGGTATGGCGCGCGAGCAGTTCCGGCAGGCCGGTCTCGTAGATGGGGCACTGGCCGGCGTTGAGCCGATCGACCTTGTCCTGGTCGACGTCCACGCCGATGACCTCGTGGCCCAGCTCGGCCATCGCCGCGGCGTGCGGGATGCCGAGGTGACCGCAGCCGATCACGGAAACACGCATAGCAGGTCCTCCTTGTCCGGTCCGGGGGCACACCGGAGGCGGCGTGCCCCACGACGCTATCGGTTGTCGAACAGGTCCCAATTGGTGCCGCTCGCAGGTTCGTTGACACGTTCGAGTCGGTGCGCCGGTTCAGTCGAGTCGTCGGCGGGCTTCGAGCGGCGGAGCTTGTCGCGCGATTCTCATGAGAGCGGCACGGACGGCAAGCCGGGCTCGTCGGCTCGAGGTGTCAGTAGCCATGCGGGAACGGCGACGGTGAATATCCCTCTTACGGCGATTGCGGAGCGATCGGGACCGCAATCGATGTCATCGTGCGGCCATGACTTCCTTGACGGGCTCACCTGATACGTCCACTCGACCGCTGGCCGGGTGCGGTGCCCTGGTCACCGGTGGATCGCGCGGCATCGGCCGCGCGATCGCCCGCCGGTTGGCCGCAGACGGCGCCACAGTGGTCTTCACCTACCACACACAGTCCGAGGCGGCCGACACATTGATCGCCGAGATCGCTGAGCTGAACGGCAGGGCCTACGCCCTCCAGCTCGATCTGGCCGCACCGGATCAGGTCGCCGAGGTGTTCGCCGCGGCCGGCAGGGCATTCCGTGCGGCCGGGGCGGGCGGCCTGGACATCCTGGTGGTCAATGCCGGGGTGTTCACCAGCGCACCCATCGCAGAAACCACGCTCGACGAGTGGGAGCGCGTGATGGCCGTGAACGGGAGAGGTACGTTCTTGGCCCTTCAGCACGCCGCGACCCGCATGCGCGACGGCGGGCGGGTCATCACCCTCTCCACGGTCGGCACGCATTGGCCCAGCCCGGGCGAGGCCCTCTACGCAGCCAGCAAAGCCGTCGTCGAACAGCTCACCCGTGTCGCATCCCGCGAACTCGGACACCGGGGCATCACGGCCAACACCCTCTCGCTCGGGCCGACCGACACGGACCTCCTCCGGGCGGGCGCCCACCCGGACGCGCTGGACGGTGCCGCTGCCATGACCGCGCTCGGCCGGATCGGGCGGCCCGATGATGTGGCCGACCTCGTGGCCCTGCTCGTCCGCGCGGACAACCGCTGGGTCACCGGCCAGAACATCCGCGCCGACGGTGGCCTCACCTGAGAAACGGCGGCCTGGCAGCCGGCCTTGCGTGGCCTCAGGTGGCCCACGCCTGCCCTCGGACTGCGTCCACGGTCGCGAAAGCGGTTGCCACAGCACGCTGCCGACAGGGCTGAGCCAGGGCCCGCCGAGGGAGAGGCGGGTGGGCCAGCGAGTCGTCGTGGTAGCGATCGCCAACTGGCTCCGCCGCGCCGTGGAGCCGCGGCCCCCATGTGACCAGCACCGACGCTCTGCCTTTACCACTCTCGGAGACGGCGGCCGGGCGGATTCGTCGCGGATACGGCTCAGCGCCTCCCGGTCGGCAGAACGGACGCAGCTCGTGCCGCGAGTCGTCGGTGCCGACCGTCCCCCGCCCCGGCACACCTCGCAGCCCCGCACCAGCCCACGGGGGGGGCGGTCAGGACGCTGCAGGGGCTGCCTCGTCGAGGCCGCGAGAGGCGACGAGCTCTGCACGGCCGTCGGCCAGGCGGTAGCACAGGCCCACCACAGCGACCTGTCCGGCGGCGACCTTCTCGGCGAGTACCCGGGAGCGGTCCAGCAGCAAGTCGACGGTGTGCCTGATGTGCTCGGCCAGAATCTCCTCGGGCTCAACCCGTCCGGCAGCCCGTGCTGCCAGCACGCTGGGGGTCACCCGCTCCACGACGTCCCGAACGTATCCGGCCGGTCGCATGCCGTTCTCCAGGGCGGCACACGCTGCGCCCACCGCGCCGCACGAATCGTGGCCGAGGACCACGACCAGCGGGCAGTCCAGCACATCCACGCCGTACTCGATGCTGCCCAGCACTTCCGCACCCATGACGTGACCCGCAGTGCGTACCACGAACAGGTCTCCCAGACCGCGGTCGAAGATGATCTCGGCGGCCAGCCGGGAGTCGGAGCACCCGAACAGCACGGCGAAGGGCTGCTGGGACGGGGCGATCGCGGCGCGACGGGTGGCGTCCTGGTTGGGGTGTTCGGGGGTGCCGGCGACGAAGCGCCGGTTACCGGACAGCAGCAGCTCGAAGGCGTCGCGGGGCGTGGGGGTGCTGATCTCGGTCATGGTCGCAGCCTAGGACCCGGCACCATCCTCCGCACGGCCTGGTTCCGGAGCAGTCGGGGGAGCCGTTCCACCAGCTCGGGACCAGTGCCGCTGCCAGGCATGGTGAGCTCACGCGGGTCGGCCGGCGCGGGGGGATGGTCCGCGGCTCGGCAGGCACTTCGCTCTGCCACCCCTCAGGTGCACCCCGCAGGCGCAGACGAGGGGCTATGCGCGATACGCGATACCCAGGCACCGCTCCCCTCCACCGGCAGGGCGGCGGAGAGGCGCCCTGCCGCCGTGGGCTGTCACAGCCAGCCATTACGGCGGAACGCCCGGTACAGCAGTCCTGCTCCGAGGGCCATCACGGCGAGCGCGCACGGGTAGCCGTAGGGCCACTCCAGTTCGGGCATGTGGTCGAAGTTCATACCGTAGATCCCGGCGACCATGGTCGGTATGGCGAAGATGGCCGCCCAGGCGCTGATGCGGCGCATATCGTCGTTCTGCCAGGTACCGACCTTTGCGAGATGGGCGTCGAGGACGGAGACGAGCAGGTCGTCCAGGGCACGGACTTCGGTGTCGGCGCGGGCGAGATGGTCAGCGACGTCACGGAAGTACGGCAGGACCTGCCGTGGCCACCCCTCTCGCGCCGTGGTGAAGGGTTGCATGACCGGGACCAGGGGCTGGATGGCGTCGCGGAACTCCACTACCTCACGTTTGAGGGAGTAGATCTGCTCGGTCAGGTCCTCGCGGACGGGTGAGAACACGCACTCCTCCAGGTCCGTCAGGTCCCTCCGCACCTGGACAGCGGACTGTGCATAGGCGTCCACGACCACATCGGTCACCGCATGCAGGACGCTGACCGGTCCGAGCCGTGTCATATCCGGCTGCTCTGCGAGGCGGCGGGCAGCCTCCACGGTGGGATCGTTCGCGCCGTGGCGTACGGTCAGCGCGAAGGACGAGCCGAGGAAGATCATCACCTCCCCGGTTTCCACCTCCGCAGTCTGCTCGACGAACCACAGGGTCTTTACAGCGACCGCCAGCACGTCGCCGTAGCGTTCCTGCTTCGGCCGCTGGTGGGCTTGGACCGCGTCCTCGATGGCCAGAGGATGCAGCATCAGGTAATCGCCCAACCGTTGCAGTTCTTCGTAGCGGGGTTCGCCCATGCGGATCCAGGCGAACTCGTCCGGCTTCAGCGCAGCCAGACGGTCCAGGATGACCTGGCACCCCCCGTCCGCCTGCCGGCAATCGATCTCCTCGCACGTACCCGTCTGCTCCTGGTAGATCACACACTCCATGTCTTTTCGGATGCTTCGGACGCCGCATTCCATGCTCCCGAAGACGCAGCGGCTCAACGTCGAAGGTGTGCGCCGTCCCGGACCCGCCGGTGCTGCCGCAGATCCACGACCCCCGACGCATCGCCCCCGGCGATGCGGGCGCAGGGCCGACGCCACTCGGTTCCCCGGAGCCGGTGGCCCCGGCGGTACACGACGGATCAATGGTGCCCGTGAGGGCGCTGTCGGAAGCTCTGCCGAAGAGCCGCGCGGCCGCACGGACGGTGAAGGTGGCCACGGTGGCGATGGCGCCGCCGATGGCGCGAAGGATGGCTGCGAGGGCCTTCAGCATGTGCGGGTCTCCCATCCGAGGGCCCTGCTGCCCGTGCAGGTCCTACCCGGTGCCGTCGTAGACGAGGAGGCCGTCAGAGCGCAGGCGTAGCCCGGGTGTTGGCGAGTGGGGGACGAGCCGTCCGTCGTGCATCAGGTGCAGAACCGGGACGTTCCGTGCGACCACGGCGAAGTCCGCGATCAGGCGTCGATGACACCGCCACCACACAGCCTCACCGCACATGACCGCGGTGCGCACGGTTTGCGCATCGTCGAGCAACTTATCCATCGCTGTGACGAATACGGGCTCGCGGGTATGGGCCGCGTAGCCTCTGAACGAGGCGTTGCGCCAGATGACGTCCGGGGATTCGGCCGGGACTTTCCGGTGGCCCCCCAGCGCCGGCTCCCACCGGTAGGCGATACCGGCCTGCGGCATCCACTGCGCCAGCCGAGCCCGAAACACGTCCGGGTTGTGCCGGCTTCCCGGTCCGATGCGTACGTCGACCACGGACCGGACATCCGCCCCGTGCAGGAGGGCGAGTAGCTCTTCGCTTCCCGCGGCGCTGTGACCGAAAGTGATCAAGTGCATTGCTGCCATGGCTCGCCCTCACAGGTGCGGGGTCCGGACCCCGACGCCAGTATGTCCAGGGCGAGCCGGGCCTCGCATACCCGACGACGGGCCCCGGAGATCGCACTGATGACGAGGCGGGCCCCGCCCATTGAGCCGTTGTTGCCGGACGGACGCCGAAGCGTGGTGGCCGGTGGCATGCTCATCGTGAGGTGGTCGACGCGATCGCGGGAGTCGTGTCAGCGGACGACGTCGAACACGTTCTTCTGCAGACCGTTGGCGTACGCCTCGTGCTCGACCAGCTTCAGCTTCTGGGTGTCCTTGTCGGTGGCGCTGAACAGGCGCTTGCCCGCGCCCAGCAGGAGCGGGAAGACGAGCAGGTGGTAGCGGTCGATCAGGCCGGCGTCCGAGAGGCTTTGGTTCAGGGCGGCGCTGCCGTGCACGATGATCGGGCCGCCCTCGGTCTCCTTCAGGGCGGCGACCTCGTCGAGTGAGCGCAGGATCGTCGTCTCGCCCCAGTTCGTCACCAAGTCATCCTCAGTGAGGGTGGTGGAGACGACGTACTTCGGCATCGCCTTGTAGTCGGCGAAGTCCGCCATGTCCGGCCACACCGGGCTGAACGCCTGGTAGCTGGTGCGGCCCATCAGCATCGCCGCGGCTTCCTGCTGCTCGCGGCCCTTGATGTCGAACGCCTCGGGGAGGAACTCGATGTCCTTGAAGGTCCAGCCGGAGTTCCGGTAGCCGGGCTCGCCGCCCGGGGCCTCCACGACACCGTCGAGCGAGATGAAGGCCGTGCTGATCAGGGTACGCATCTGTGGTTCCTCGGTGTCTCGTGTCCGGTTTTCGGCGGTCGGGTGGGTGGACGCTTCAGCTCCCTTTGGCTGCGGCGCACCCACCATGGCCTACGACTGATGATCATGGCGGTACTCATCGGTGCGCGCCCGCTCTTTTCCACGATCCCAACGGCCGAATCGGCAGCTCAGGCTCAGGCGCCGTGGGAGTGTGAGCTGACGGCGACCGCGGAGTGTTACGACCCGTCATTCAGCGTAGGACCAGAGACAGGGCTCTGAGGAGCATCGGTGAAGCGTTGGAGGCACTCGGGCTTCAGGCACTGGTGGGCGAGAAGCAATGGCAGGCGGATGGGAACGCGCGATGGGTGACCGGATCGCGGATGTGTGGGGTGAGCGCACGCCGTTCGGCGCTGGGGGCCGGTGGCCCCGTCGACAGGATCAATACCTCACGGTGCCGGGGGGCAGGTGGAACGTTGGGTTCCCTCGGCATGTGTGCTCTGCTCGAACGGCTGCGGTCTGGACATCGCGGTCGCGGAGGGCCGGATCGTCGGTGTACGCGGCCGGGAAGGCGATCGGGTCAACCACGGCCGACTGGGGCCGAAGGGCTTGTACGGCTGGCAGGCCAACCACTCCCCCGACCGGCTCACCCAGCCGCTGATGCGGGTCGACGGTGCCCTACAGCCCGTGGACTGGGAGACGGCCATGAGCGCGGTGGCCGGCCGGTCCGAGGAGGTACTGGCCGCGCACGGACCGCTGGCCGTGGCGTTCTACACCAGCGGCCGGCTGTTCGCCGAGGAGTACTACGCTGGCACACCCTTGCCGGCCAGTGCGATCAGCACGCCGATCGGGTCCGCGCCTGGGCCGAGCGTCTGCGGACGAGCCTCCACCCGCCGGCACGCCCGGAAGCCCCTTCGACCGGGCGGGAGACGCTGCGGCACAACTCCTTGGAACTTCTCGGCCGACGCCCGGGCTCCGGACTGCTGCTGCGCGACCTCCGCCAGTTGTACGTACAGGCCCAGACCGTGAGCATCCACTGGATCATGCTCGGTCAGGTCGCCCACGCACTGGGGGACCACGACCTGCTGGCCGACGTCTCCACCCTGCACGGGGAAAACCTCACACAGACCAAATGGATCAAGACACGGCTCAAAGAGGCCACGCCTCAGCTCTTCTTGGCAGCCGACTGAGCCCCGCTCCATCCGTTCGGTGTACGGCGGCGGGATGGCCCTCGCGACCGCCCGGCGACTGCGAGACACGGGTGAGCGGCCACCCGACCGGCTGCTGTTCATCGCTCCGTCGCTGGACAAGCACGCTGGGGAACCCGACCGTGCCGGAAATCGAGCCGCCTGCGGCGCCCGCCACCGCACGCTGATCCACGATCGACGAAGCGTCTCCTCTAGCCCTGCGTGGGGAACCGCTCCCATACGCGGTGCCGGCCGAGAAGCTGGGTGATCTGGTTCAGGGTTGCACTGCCATCGCTTCCGAGGGCCACGCCGGGGGCGGCCGTCGGCACTCCCGCGGCGTGGAAAACCCGCTCGGCGCCGGCCCAGCCGCCGATTGCCTTGCCGTGGCGGTATGCCTCGGAGAGCATCAGCAGGATCCGGGGATCGGTCTCGGCCCGCTCCGCCGCGGCGGGCTCGCCGGCCTTGGCGTCGCGCGCACCATAGGCGTCCTTTCCGGGCCCTGGGGTTCCGGCAAGGATGAGGGCGTCGAACTCGATGGAGCGGGCGGTGGCGAAGGTGCGCTGGACGGTGATCGGATCGCTATCGCTGTCGAGCTTGCCGCCGGCCGGGGCGATCACAAGGGGGACCATGTCGGCATCGAGCACGGCCGAACGGAGCGCGCGCACGCCGGCGAGGTCACCATTCTCGTCCGCGATGATGCCGATGAGGCGGCCGTCCAGCGGCCAGGTCCGGCCGATCTGGGACAGCGCCGGGCTGGGGTCGACGGAGGCGAGGGGGCGGTCGGCCTCGGGGGCCGGCAGCCCGAGGCCCGCGGCGACGCCCTCGCAGAGTTCGGGGTCGATGTTGGCGAGGACCTGCAGAGCCCGCTGCTTGATGGCTTGCTCGTAGCACTTGCCCAGCTCGAAGGAGTAGGCGGCGATGATGTGCTCGCGTTCAACGGGGGTCATGCTGAGCCAGAAGCGGCGGGGCTGGCTGAAGTGGTCGTCGAAGCTCGCGGGTGCTTCCCGGACCTTCTTCGCGGCCGGGAGTTCCACGGGCACCTCGATGTAGGCACCGGTGTCCGCTCCGGCGAGGAAGGGGCAGCCGCCGTCGAGGGAGTTGGGACGATAGGGCGCCACGCCGCTGTGTACCGCGTCCTGGTGGAAGCCGTCCCGTGTCATGTCGTTGACGGGGGCGTGGGTGCGGTTGATGGGGATCTGGGCGAAGTTGGGGCCGGCGAGCCGGGTGATCTGGGTGTCGAGGTAGGAGAACAAGCGACCGGCCAGCAGCGGGTCGTCCGTCACGTCGATCCCTGGCACGAGGTGGCCGGGGTGGAAAGCCACCTGTTCCGTTTCCGCGAAGAAGTTCGTCGGGTTCGCGTTGAGGGTGAGCAGTCCGATCGGCTGGACGGGTGCCATCTCCTCGGGAACGATGTTGGTCGGATCGAGCAGATCGATGCCTTCGAAGGCCTGCTCGGGGGTGTCCGGGAAGGTCTGGACGGCGAGCTCCCACTGAGGGAAAGCGCCTGCTTCAATGGCGTCGGCAAGGTCGCGGCGGTGGAAGTCGGGGTCCATGCCGCCTGTGATCTGGGCTTCCTCCCAGACCAGGGAGTGGACGCCCAGGCGCGGCTTCCAGTGGAACTTCACCAAGGTGGTGCCGCCCTCGGCGTTGACCAGCCGGAAGGTGTGGACGCCGAAGCCCTCCATCATCCGGAACGAGCGCGGGATACCGCGGTCGGACATGTTCCACAGCGTGTGGTGGGTGGCCTCGGTGTGCAGGGTGACGAAGTCCCAGAAGGTGTCGTGCGCACTCTGCGCCTGCGGGGTCTCCCGGTCGGGGTGGGGTTTGCCGGCGTGGATGACGTCCGGGAACTTGATGGCGTCCTGGATGAAGAACACCGGAATGTTGTTGCCGACCAGGTCGAAGATGCCCTCGGCCGTGTAGAACTTCGTGGCGAAGCCGCGGGTGTCGCGGACCGTGTCGGCCGATCCCCTCGATCCCAGCACCGTGGAGAACCGCACGAACACCGGCGTTTCGACGTCCGCGGCAAGGAACGCCGCTTTGGTGATCTTCGCCGCGGTGCCGTAGGCGCGGAAGACTCCGTGCGCGGCCGCACCGCGGGCGTGGACCACCCGCTCGGGGATCCGTTCGTGGTCGAAGTGGGTGATCTTCTCCCGCAGGTGGTGGTCTTGCAGCAGCACCGGTCCACGGGGGCCCGCCTTGAGGGAGTGGTTGGTGTCGTGCAGCCGGTGGCCCTGGGCGGTGGTCAGGAACGGGCCGGCCTGCGCCATCGCGGCTCGGTCCGCACCAGTGGCCTGGCCGGTGGGGCCCACGGTCTCCGGCCCCTCCTGGTCCGGCTTGGACGGCAGCGGACCGCGCACCTCGGTGGGCTCGTCCACCGGCGGCGACTGTGGCGTCGGCTTACCGGGGATCTCATCCCCGGGATCGGCAGCCCGCTTCGCGGCACGGTTCTCTTCGTCCTTACCAGCCATGACCACTCCACCTCGTCGGAATGCAGCTCGCCCGAGGGGCACCACAAGGTCACCCCAACCGATCCTGCCGAGCTTTCTTGCCGAGTGCCCGTCGAAAGCAGGCGCAATCTGCCGTCCGCGTAATGAGTCCGACATGTCAGCTCCCCCGTTTTGAACATGGGCAGGCAGCTGTCTCTCGATGCGTGCAGCCCGGGCGGGCTTCGGCCCCCACGCTGTGCAACGCAGCTCGCGCCGACTCGTACCCTGACCCGATCGAGCGACCACTTCGGCAGTGAGATGCCCAGCAGCATGCGACGAAACGTCTCCCTGCTGCGTCATTTCGTCTGGTAGTGACTCGGCTGGAACCGCACGTTCCTCAAGGAGCGCTGAACGGAAGTGGCGGGCTGCCTGCTTCAGTCCAATGCGGCGGCGGCCACCCGCAGGTCTGCTACGAGTCCCGCGTACGCCGCTTCGCGCTCGTCGGACCGGAGGATCGCCGAAGGATGAACAGTGGCGACGAGCAGGCCCGGCGCTCGTCCGGCCGAGCCCGTGGTCAGGCGTTACTCCTCCGGGGGCAGGGACAGGAGAGCGCCACGGGGCCGACACGGCGCGACGTACTCGTACACACGGACGAGGGCCGAGGAGGCATGGTGCGCCATAGCGCCGGGAACCGGTCTCGCATGGCACCTGACCACAGTCGTGCTCCGGTACTGGAAGCGCTGACCGAGTACCAGGCCTCGAAACAGCTCTCGTTCACTCCCCCTGGCCACAAGCAGGCTCGAGGCGCCGATCCCCGTGTCCGGGAGGTGCTGGGCGACGCCGTCTTCTACGGGGACGTGCTCGCCTCCGGCAGCCTGGACGACCGGCGCACCCGTAACCAGGTCCTGGAGCGTGCCGAGAGGCTGATGGCCGACGCCGTGCACGCCTCCCACACCTTCTTCTCCACCTGCGGCAGCTCCCTGTCGGTGAAGGCCGCCATGCTCTCCGTGGCCCACCCTCTGGCTCAGCACGGCCGTGCCCTGCTCGACGGTGCCCTCCATCTGGCTGCTCGGGTACGGGCGGCCATCGAGGAAATCGACGGGCTGCACGTACATGACCGTGCAGATTTCTGCGGGCCGGGCCTGGCGGATGACCTCGATCCGCTGCCGGTAGCCATCGACGTCAGCAAGGAGGGATCCCCGGCACCGGCATCTGAGATGAGCGCCGGAGTTCGGCGAGCGCGGATGAGGTCGTTCGTCGATGAACGAATGTGGAGACCATCTTCGCGCGGTGAATTTCGACTTCCTGGCAGGTCAGACTTTCCGCCTGCGGGCCTCCGCCTAGGCCGTGTCCGCAAAGTCCCGCCTGGCTCGCGGCGTCTGGCACGCACGCTCGCTGCGTTGTCGGGATCGTCCACGTAGACCCACTACGAGGACGACCCTCCGCCTTGCGAGCGCACGCACCAGACGCCGCG